>NZ_MDUX01000010.1 GCF_014736495.1 Candidatus Dactylopiibacterium carminicum | reverse complement strand
TGAAAAACAGTATTTCATGAAGCTCGGGGCTGTCTAGGAAACCCGGGGCGATTCAATCGCGCTTTACGGCTGAGCGTGTCCCAATGCGATAAGTCGCGCCAGGTTCTGCGATTTTGATTCCCATGCGAGGTGGATCAACGACCAAGCGCTGAAAATTCACCGAACTAGGAATAACCGCAGGCTGCTCAGCCGCGGCTCGTGAAACAACATCGAAATGCGGATTGCTGGATATCCAGTGCTCGACGCTCTCGGCAAGCATCCGTTGATAGTTCCCGCGCGGCTTGTAACCGGAAATCCAGTGACAGTCCAGATCACAAAGCACTGCGCTGATGTTTTGATGCTTCAACTCGACAGCGGCCTCACTACGACCATCGAGTTGTCGCAGCAAGGCTCGCCGATGTTCGGTTTTATTGTATTTCTGGCCTGATAGCTCAAGCGTCAGCATGTGCATGTAGTCAGCGACAGTCGACTCGACTTCAAATAACGTCCAGTCTTCTCCAGTAGCCACGTCTCACTCCAGCGGTATTTGACGCAATCCTAAGTTATGCCTCGGTCCTGACAAAGAAGAAAAGCCGCACAAGGCGGCCTTTCTTCTTGAAGATAAAGCGGGATCAAACCTTGTGATAGACCTTCGCTCCAGTCTTCACGAATTCCACCGATTTCGTCTCCATACCTTTCTTCAAGGCTTCTTCCTCGGCAATACCTTGGGCCGCAGCGAAATCGCGTACGTCTTGCGTGATCTTCATCGAGCAAAAGTGCGGGCCGCACATGGAGCAGAAGTGGGCGACCTTGGCGCCTTCGGCAGGCAGGGTTTCATCGTGGTACGAACGGGCGGTATCCGGGTCGAGGCCGATGTTGAACTGATCTTCCCAGCGAAATTCGAATCGCGCCTTGCTCATGGCGTTGTCGCGGATCTGGCTGGCCGGGTGGCCCTTGGCGAGGTCGGCAGCGTGGGCGGCGATCTTGTAGGCGATGATGCCGGCCTTGACGTCGTCCTTGTTCGGCAGGCCAAGGTGTTCCTTGGGCGTCACGTAGCAGAGCATGGCGCAGCCGTACCAGCCGATCTGGGCGGCGCCGATCGCTGACGTGATGTGGTCGTAGCCGGGCGCGATGTCGGTGGTGAGCGGGCCCAGTGTGTAGAACGGCGCTTCCTTGCACCATTCGAGCTCGAGCTCCATGTTCTCCTTGATCAGCTGCTGCGGCACGTGGCCCGGGCCTTCGATCATGACCTGCACATCGTGCCGCCAGGCAATCTCGGTCAGTTCGCCGAGCGTCTTCAGTTCGCCGAGCTGTGCTTCGTCGTTGGCATCCCAGATGGAGCCAGGGCGCAGGCCGTCGCCGAGCGAGAAGGCCACGTCGTAGGCCTTCATGATTTCGCAGATTTCCTCGAAGTGGGTGTAGAGGAAATTCTCCCTGTGATGTGCCAGGCACCACTTGGCAAGGATGGAGCCGCCACGCGAGACGATGCCGGTCATGCGGTTGGCGGTCATCGGCACGTAGCGCAGCAGCACGCCAGCGTGGATGGTGAAGTAGTCGACGCCTTGCTCGGCCTGTTCGATCAGCGTGTCACGGAAGATTTCCCAGGTGAGGTCTTCAGCTTTTCCGTTCACCTTTTCCAGTGCCTGATAGATAGGCACGGTGCCGATGGGCACGGGCGAGTTGCGCAGGATCCACTCACGCGTCTCGTGGATGTTCTTGCCGGTGGAAAGATCCATCACCGTGTCGCCGCCCCAGCGGATGCTCCAGGTGAGCTTGTCGACCTCTTCCTGGATGCTGGAGGTGACGGCGCTATTACCGATGTTGGCGTTGATCTTGGTGAGGAAGTTGCGGCCGATGATCATCGGCTCGCTCTCCGGGTGATTGATGTTGGCGGGGATGATGGCGCGGCCGGCAGCCACCTCGTCGCGCACGAATTCGGGCGTGATCACGTCCGGGATGCGGGCCCCGAAGCTCTGGCCTTTATGGATGCGGCCCATGAAGGCGGCCATCTTCTCGCCATTGGGGCCGGTGGCCTTCAGCGACTCGAGATAGGCGGCGCGGTTGAGGTTCTCGCGGATGGCGATGTATTCCATCTCGGGCGTGATGATGCCGCGGCGCGCATAGTGCATCTGGGTGACGTTCGCGCCAGCCTTGGCGCGGCGCGGCTTGCGCTGCAGATTGAAGCGCAGTTCGTCGAGCTTTCTGTCCGCTTCGCGGGCTCGCCCGTATTCGGAACTCATGCCGTCGAGCTGCTCGGTATCTCCACGCGCTTCGATCCACTGCGCACGCAGCGCGGCCAGGCCGTCACGCACGTCGATCTTTACCGCCGGATCGGTATAGGGGCCGGAACAGTCATACACGAAGATCGGCGGATTCTGCTCGCCACCAAAGGCGGTGGGCGTGTCGGCCTGCGTGATCTCGCGCATCGGCACGCGGATGTCCGCACGCCAGCCTTGCAGGTAGACCTTGCGGGAGTTGGGCAGCGGCTGGATGGCGGCCTGATCGACCTGCGCGGTCGAAGCGGCGAATGAGGCTTTGGGGTCCTTGGCGTTCATGAGACTTCCTCTGTGTGGGGCCGAGAGAAAGCCGGCAGGGCAGACGGAGGGCCACCCTGTCGCTTTCCCTCCGCCGGCATGATCCAGATCAGGTTCCAAGGGTATTTCTCACCGCTTGCGCGGACCCCCGGCGATGTCCAGCACCTTACTGAAAACCCCGGGGGCTGGCAACCATACGGCGGATGCCGGCTCAAGAAGCCGGCTCCGGCTGCCGCTAAGGAACAGGTAACAGGGAAATTCAGGAGCAGCATATGGGCAAGATCGGGGCCACGGCCTTGCTGCTGGGAGGGCTGGGTTGCAGCATCGCGTACGCCGCCTCACCGGACTGGGTGAGCGTGGCGCATGACCGTCTGCGCACGGTGGAGCTGGACCGTGCCAGCGTGATCACCGCGGACGGCGGCAGCCGTGTGGCCTGGGGCCGCATTCTGCTGTCCGACAGCCAGGCCGAGCGCGCCGGCTACAAAAGCGTGCGCGTGCTCAACCGTTACGACTGTGCCAATCGTGCCTTCACGCTGGTCAAACGGGTTTACTACTCCCCGGAGGATCAGGTGCTGCGCGAGGAGGATCTCAGCGCCCAGCCCGCCACGCCGGTTCGCCCAGGCACTGCCGACGAACGCTTCTTCATGCATGTCTGTCCGCAGGAGCAGAAGGCGCAAGCCTCTTCATCCGCAGCGACGCCGGTCCGCAACCTGCGTGCGCTGGCGCTCGAGGCAGGGCGCCGTGCCGCGGCCACCAGCAGTGCTGCGCCGGTGCAGCCCGTGGCCGACGAGGTGCCTCCGGCCAACGGAACCCGCAATCTCCAGGCGCTGCCGCCCCCCGTCTATCTGCCACGGCCGCCGACGCCAGCACGCCCTCGCGCCGCCAGCAGCGCAAGCAGTGCAGCCGTGCAGCTCCCGCCTCTGCCACCGCCCGCTCAGTGGGGCTATCAAGGACCTGGCGGGCCGGACAACTGGGCCCGGCTGTCGCCGGAAAATCAGGCCTGTGCCGCCGGACAGCGCCAATCGCCTATCGACATCCGCAACGGTATCAAGGTTGATCAGGACCCGATCCAGTTCGACTACAAGTCTTCGCACTTCCGCATCATGGACAACGGCTACACCATCCGTGTGAGCTATGGTGCGGGCTCGCGCATCACCGTCATGGGCCGCGAATACGAACTGGACCAGATCCAGTTCCACATGCCGTCCGAAGAGCTGGTGGATGGCCGCCGCTTCGACATGAGCGCCCAGTTGATACACCGCGACCTGCAAGGCCGGCTCGCCGTGGTGGCCGTGTTGCTCGAACGTGGCGAACCCAATGCGCTGATCCAGACGTTGTGGAACAACCTGCCGCTGGAAAAGCAGGACGACTACGCGGCCACCACCGCCATCCAGATCGCCGATCTGCTGCCCACCAGCCCCGGCTACTACGCCTACATGGGCTCGCTCACCACGCCGCCCTGCACCGAAGACGTGCTGTGGCTGGTAATGAAGCAGCCGGTGGGCATCTCGGCCGAGCAGCTCGGAGTATTCAGCCGCTTCTACAACAACAACGCCCGCCCGGCGCAGCCGATCAACAGCCGGGTCATCAAGGAGTCGCGCTGATTCGATGCAAAAAAGGCCAGCCCTCTTCAGGGCTGGCCTTTTCACGGGATCAGTCTCGCTCAGACCACGCCAGCGCCATGGGCCTGCATGTCGGCCCAGTACGAACTACGCACCATCGGGCCGCAGGCTGCGTTCTTGAAGCCCATCTTGTGTGCCTCGGTCTCGAACATCTTGAAGGTTTCCGGTGTCACGTAGCGCAGCACTGGCAAGTGACCGCCGGAAGGTTGCAGATACTGGCCGATGGTCAGCATCTCCACATCGTGCGCGCGCAGATCGCGCATCACTTCGAGGATCTCTTCGTCGGTCTCGCCCAACCCCACCATCAAGCCGCTCTTGGTCGGCACCTCCGGATGGCGCTTCTTGAATTCCTGTAGCAGCTTGAGCGACCAGGCATAGTCGGCACCGGGGCGAGCCGCCTTGTAGAGGCGCGGCACGGTTTCCAGATTGTGGTTCATCACATTGGGCGGGCCTTGGTCGAAGATCTCCAGCGCCACATCCATGCGGCCGCGGAAATCCGGTACCAGCACCTCGATGCGGGTGAGCGGGCTGGATTCGCGCGTAGCCTGGATGCATTCCACGAAGTGCCTGGCGCCACCATCACGCAGATCGTCGCGGTCGACCGAGGTGATCACCACATACTTCAGGCGCATGGCGGCGATGGTGCGTGCCAGCTCCGACGGTTCCTCGGGGTTGAGCGGCTCCGGACGGCCGTGGCCGACGTCGCAGAACGGGCAGCGCCGCGTGCAGATGTCGCCCATGATCATGAAGGTGGCCGTGCCCTTGCCGAAACATTCATGAATGTTCGGACAGGAGGCCTCTTCGCAGACCGTGTGCAGCTTGTGGCCACGCAGGGTTTCCTTGATCTCGTTGAAGCGCGCGGTTTCCTGCGCATTGCCGATCTTGATGCGGATCCAGTCCGGCTTCTTCAGCTTCTCGGCCGGCACGATCTTGATGGGAATGCGCGCGGTCTTGTCGGCGCCGCGCAGTTTCTTCGGGTTCTCGTTGTTCATGGTTTTCTCTTTCGGGGGCTGCACGCCGGTCGGTGGGACCGCCGGGTGAGTGATCGCCGAGCCTAGCGCAAAAACGGATGGCCCGGGCACATGGGAACGATGGGCCAGGGCTATCCACTCGCGCCGGGAGGACTGCTTTCCAGCAGCTCGCTCAGACGGAAGGCCAATTGTGCCAGCACCGCGTCGGTCCCGACAGGAACCCCTTGTTCCTTCAGGCTGGTACTGCGCAGCCCTTCGTAGCCACAGGGGTTGATGCGCGTGAAGGGCGAGAGATCCAGATCCACGTTCAGCGATAGCCCGTGATAACTGCAGCCGCGCGAGATCTTCAGCCCCAGCGCGCCGATCTTGGCATCCTGCACGTAGACGCCGGGCGCACCGTCATGCCGTTCGGCCTGCACGCCATGGCTCGCCAGTACGTCGAGCATGGCCTGCTCCATCAGCGTGACCATTTCGCGCACCTTGAGGTTGCGCCGGTGCAGGTCCACCAGGAGGTAGATCACGGCCTGCCCGGGGCCGTGGTAAGTGATCTGGCCGCCGCGATCGATCTTCACCAGCGGTACCTCGCTGGGAATCAGCAGATGCTCGGGCTTGCCTGCCAGCCCCAGGGTATAGACGGGAGGATGCTGCAGCAGCCACAACTCGTCGGGCGTGTCGGCGGTACGGTGAGCGGTGAATCGTTTCTGCGCCTCGAAGGTTTCGGCGTAGTCGACGAGACCGAGCATGCGCTGGATCGGGGTGCGGGGAGTGCGGAGTGGGGCGTCGGCAGAATCAGGTACGCAGCCTTGCTGTGTGGAAATATCTTCCACCCCCGACTCCCGACTCTCGACTCCCGACATCACAACACCACCTTCACCATCGGGTGGGATGAGAGTTCGCGATAGAGATCGTCCAGCTGCGACTGGCTGACGGCGCGTATCGTGCAGGTCAGCGCCAGGTAATTGCCGGCCTTGCTGGGACGCATTTCCAGGGTCGCCGGATCGAAGTCCGGCGCATGGCTGATCACCACGGCGACGACGGTCTGGGCGAAATCGTCGGCACGCGCGCCCATGATCTTGAGCGGGAAATCGCAGGGGAATTCGAGCAGGCTCTGGCGAGGTTCGGTCATGGTGTCTCTCAGCGGGCGTCTTCCCTAGCTGGGGGGCGATTGCCGGATTTCAACCAGTCCGTCACATCGTCCCACACACGGCCAGGCAGGGCGGCTTCCGGCACGTCTTCCAGCACCTGCACCGGGAACTCGCCCAGCAGCTGGTCATCCAGCGTCAGACTCAGGCTGCCGGCCGGGTCTCCTGCGCTCAAGGGTGCGCGCAGCGGCTGGCGGGTATGCAGGCGAGGCTGCAGACGACCCTGAAAATCCACGGGCAGGGACAGCAGCAGCCCTTGACTGAACCCCAGCCGCGCCTGTGCCCGGTTGCCACGCGTGACTGGCACCTGCGCCACGGATTCGCCGGGCGCATAGAGCCGCACGCCATCGAAGGCCTGGAATCCATGGTTGAGAAGTTTCAGCGCCTCGCGCATGGCTGCCACGGCATTCGGTGCCCCCAGCACCACGGCCACCATGCGTCGCGTACCGCGTTGCGCGCTACCGATGAAGCCCGCGCCGCGCAATTCGGCCCCGGAGAGGAACAACCCCTCGATGCTGGGATCCAGCCACAACAGGCGGTTGGGATTCTCCTGACGTGTGCCGCGCCAGTTCAGTTCCCGCTGACGGAAACGGAGGCTCTCTTCCGGGAATGCCTGCTGCAGTCGCGCCGTGAGGCGTGCGAGGTCCGCCGCGCTACTGCGCTGCCCCAGCGCGCTTTCGCCCGTGAGATTGCGCAGGCTGGTGGCCTCCAGCCCCAGACGCCGGGCTTCGGCATTCATCTGCTCGACGAAGGTTTCACGCGAGCCGGACAAGGTTTCGCCCAGCGCCACCGCCGCATCGTTTGCCGACACGGTCAGCAGACCGTCGAGCAGCTGCGCCACCGTGGCATCCGTTCCTTCCTCCAGTCCCATGCGGCCTGCGCCGCCAGAGCCGAGACACGAACCCGCTGCTCAGGCTGCAGACGTCCATCACGCAGGGCATTGAGGATCACCCAGGCCTGCATCAGGCGCACCAGCGCGCCGGGCTCCTGCTGCGAATCCGCCTGCTGCTGCGCCAGAACCTGACCGCTGCCGGCATCGAGCAGCACCCAGGCACGGGCCTCCAGCATCGGAGAGGGCGGGAAATAAGGCTGGGAGGACTGCGCCACGGCACTCCCGGTGACCAGACAGGCTAGCATCGGGAACAGGAGGCGACGCAGCAAAAACGGACCCGGAGGCATGCGGAAACCTTTCGGCGGGGAATGCAGACGACAGGCCGGACTATTGCACGAGGAAGGGCTGGGTGCCCAGCGTCTCGCCGATCCGGCTGCCGATGCTGCGCGCTTCGGCTTCAACCGCGAACGGACCGATACGCAGGCGGTACATGTCACCGATCTGCTGGCTGCTGATCTCGTGACTCAGCCAGTCCAGCCGCGCGAGCAGTTCCGCACGATAGGCGTCGGCATTGACGCGCGAGGCGAAGGCCCCCAGTTGCAGATAGTAGGGGCCGCCGCCCGAGGCCGGCGATGCGACGGGCACTGGCACGGGCGCCGGGGCGGGGCGGGCAAGCACTGGTTGCGCCGGCAGATCCTGGCCGGGCACGACCAGTTCCACGCGCAGCCGGGTACTGCCCTGGTCCACGTAACCCAGCTTCCAGGCCGCGGCATAGGAAAGATCGATGATGCGGCCATGCAGGAAGGGGCCGCGGTCATTCACGCGCACCACCACCGAGCGGCCATTGGTGAGGTTGGTGACCCGCGCATAGCTGGGCAGCGGCAGAGTGGGATGCGCCGCGCTCATGGCGAACATGTCGTAGGACTCGCCGGTGGCCGTGGGTTGGCCGTGAAACTGACGGCCGTACCAGCTGCCCACGCCCTCCTGACTGAACGGCTGCAGACGCTGCATAGGCTCGTAACGGCGGCCGGCCACCACGTAGGGCCTGGCATTGGCCGGGCGCAGGGGCTCCGCACGTGGCTGTGCGTCAGGAATGCTGGCGAGGTCGACAGGTGGCGTGGCCGGGCCATCGTTCTGGTAATACCCGCCACCGGTGCGCGGCCCCTGGGCCGGCGCCGGCACGGACGCCGACGAGCCCGGCGAAGGCTGACGCGGCGTGCTGCTACAGGCCGCCAGAAACAGCGTCAGCAATACCCATCCCCACATTTCCCGCCTCATGCGCGCCTCCTCTGGCCCTGGATGCTCATGAGGATGCCGCATCCCAGGCACAAGGTCACCAGGGCGGTGCCACCGTAACTGATCATCGGCAGGGGCACCCCCACGATGGGCAGAATGCCCGCGACCATGCCCATGTTCACGAAGGCATAGGTGAAAAAGATCATCGTGATCGCGCCTGCAAGCAGGCGCGAGAAGAGATTGGGGGCGTTGGCGGCGATCATCAGGCCGCGCGCAATGAGCAGGCAGTAGAGCAGCAGGATGCCGATCACGCCGATCAGACCGAGTTCTTCGGAGATCACCGCGAGGATGAAGTCGGTATGGCGTTCGGGCAGGAAGTCGAGGTGTGTCTGGGTGCCATCGCGCCAGCCCTTGCCAAGCACCCCGCCGGAGCCGATGGCGATGGTCGACTGGATGGTGTGAAAGCCCTTGCCGCGCGGGTCACTGCTCGGATCCAGCAGCGTGCATACACGGTGCTTCTGATAGTCGTGCAGCCCGGGCCATTTCAGATCGGGCACACAGATATCCTGCTGATAGACGAGGATCGCACTGACTCCGATCAGCGCCAGCATCACGACCGGCACGATCAGTTTCCAGGAGAGCCCCGCAAAATAGATCACGAAAAGGCCAGAGCTGAGCACCAGCAGCGCGGTGCCAAGATCCGGCTGCTTGAGGATCAGGGCCACGGGCATCGCCAGCAACAGGGCCGCGACCAGAAAATCGCGCACCTGCAGACTGCCCTCACGCTTCTGGAAATACCAGGCCAGCATCAGCGGCATGGCAATCTTCATCAACTCGGAAGGCTGGATGCGTGTGATGCCGATATCCAGCCAGCGCTGCGCGCCCTTGGAAACCTCACCGAACAGCTTCACGGCGATCAGCAGCACCACGCCCAGTAGATACAGAGGCAACGCGAAGGAGTGCAGGCGCTGCGGTGGCTGGCTGGCCACCAGCCACATCGCGCTCAACGCCACACCGGTATTGATTGCCTGTGCTTCCATGCGCTCAGGCGAAGCGGACAGCATCATCAGCGCAGCCAGGCCCAGAATGCCCATCAGCACCCCGAACAGGAAAGGGTCCAGCGGCAGCACCAGCCGCTTCAGGTAGGGGCGTGGATCAATCAATCGCCGGCCTCCGTATCCACCTGGGCCGCGCTCTTCGGCTTGATGCCCAGCAGGTAATAGTCCAGCACCTGACGCGCCAGCGGTGCCGCGATCGATGCGCCCCAACCACCGTTCTCGACCAGGATGGCGAGCGCGATGACCGGTTTCTCCACCGGCGCGTAGGCGATGTAGAGCGCATGGTCGCGCAGATGCTCGCCCACGCTGAGATCCTTGTAGGCCGCGCCGCGCAGAGAGAACACCTGCGCCGTGCCGGTCTTGCCGGCCACCGCGTATGGCGCACCGCGGAAGGCATTGGCACCGGTGCCGCTGATGTTTACCGCCTGCATGCCCTTGCGCACCACGGCCAGATTTTCCGGCTTGAGCCCCAGCGTGGCGACGGGCTCGGGCTCGATCTTGCGCTGCGTACCCGTCTGCGGATCGGTCACGTATTTGACGAGGTGGGGCCGGTACATCACGCCATCGGCCGCCAGCGTCGCGGTTGCATGCGCCAGTTGCAGCGGCGTGTAGGCGTTGTAGCCCTGGCCGATGCCGATGGAAATCGTCTCGCCGGCATACCAGCGCTGCTGCTCGGGTTTGCGGAAGCGTTTGCGCTTCCACTCCGGCGAAGGCAGCACACCGATGGATTCACCTTTCACATCGATGCCTGTCGCCGCCCCGAAGCCGAACTTGCTCATGAAGCCCGCGATCATGTCGATGCCCATGTCGTTGGCGAGCATGTAGTAGTAGGTATCGCTGCTGATCTCGAGGGAACGCACCATGTCCACCGCCCCGCGCCCGCCGGCATGGGAGTCGCGGAAGATGTTGTTGCCGAACTCGAAGTAGCCGGGGTCGAAGATGGTCTGCTGCGCCGTGCGCTTGCCGGTCTCCAGCGCGGCCAGCGCCATGAAGGGCTTGAACGTGGAGCCCGGCGGATAGACGCCATTGAGCGCGCGATTGATCATCGGCCGGTTCGGCGAGGTGTTCAGCGCATCCCAGTTTTCCACCGTGATGCCGTCGACGAACAGATTGGGGTCGAACTTTGGCGTGGACACCAGCGCCAGCACGCCCCCCGTGCCCGGCTCGATCGCCACCAGCGCACCACGCCGCCCGCCAAAAGCCTCCTCGGCCACACGCTGCAGGCCGACGTCCAGCGTCAGTTGCAGGTTCTGACCTGGCGTGGGCGGCACACGCGACAGCGAACGCACCGCGCGCCCGGAGGCATCCACCTCCAGCTGCTCATAGCCTGCGACCCCGTGCAACCAGTTCTCGTAGCTCTGCTCCAGCCCGGTCTTGCCGATGTATTCGGTGCCGCGATAGTTGTCGCGCACCTGCGGGTCCTCTTCCAGCATCGCCAGTTCGCGCTGGTTGATGCGGCCGATGTAGCCCACAGAATGCGCCGCCAGTTCCCCCTGCGGATACTGGCGGAACAACCGCGCCTTGATGTCCACGCCCGGGAAACGGTAGCGGCGGGCGATGAAGCGCGCGACCTCCTCGTCGGAAAGGCGCGTGCGGATCGGCAGGGATTCGAAGTTCTTGCTCTCTTCGAGCAGCTTGCGGAAACGCCGCCGGTCCTTGACCTGGATGTCGATGATCTCGGCCAGCTCATCGATGGTGTCCTCGAGATTGATGACCTTGGAAGGCGTGATTTCCAGCGTGTAGGCCGAATAATTGCGCGCCAGCACCACACCGTTGCAATCCACGATCAGGCCACGGTTGGGCGCAATCGGCAGCAGCGAGATGCGGTTGTTCTCGGCACGCGTGGCGTAATACTCGTGCTGCATCACCTGCAGGTAGAAGTAACGCGCCAGGATCAGGCAGAAGCCGAACAGCACGAAGCCCGCCGCCGCCAGCACGCGTGTGCGGAATCGCGAGAGTTCCTGTTCAGGGGCTTTGAGTTCCATTGTGTCGGGAGTCGAGAATCGAGAGTCGGGTGATACAGACGGGGATTACTCCCGACTCCCTACAAAGGCCTGTTCTCATCCCTCTCCTCCGGACGCAACTGAGGCAGCAGCAGCAAGTAATGTGCGGGCAGCCACAGGATCGCGGTGGTGAAGCAGGTGAAGAAATATTCCCAGCCGGGGAAGCGGTCACCAGCCAGCAGGCGCAACAACAGCATCACCACCTGCACCATGAGGAACAGCGGCAGCATATGCAGCGCCTGTGCGCCCGGCGAGAACCACAGCAGGCGGCGTGAATTCTGCAGCGATGCCCAGGCCAGCAGCACGTAGGCCGCCGCATGCTGCCCCATCACCGCACCATGCGCCACGTCCACCACCAGTCCGAGCACAAAGCCCGTGGCCATGCCCACGCGCAAGGGCTCGCGCACGCACCAGAACGCCAGCACCAGCGCGACGAAATCGGGCATTGCCAGGAAGTGGCCGGCCGGAATCAGGGACAAGGTGAGCGCCAGGAGCAACGAGAACACCACGAACCCCATGCGTACGGGCTGCAGCAGACGCGATGATCGATGGGTCGGTTGCATTCAGGGCGTTCCTTCTTCTGCGGCTTCACTGGCTTCGGCGGCCGCCTTGTTGCGGATGCGCCCGGCGGTGCTGCGCCGCGGATCCAGTGCCTGCTCGTCGGCAGGCCTCTGCTGCGCAGGCTCGGTACGCATCAGCACCAGCACGGCACCGCTGCGTTCCACTTTGCCCAGCGGTCGACACAGGATGCGCGCAAATGATTCCGCACTGTCGCGCGTCACGTTGATCACTTCCGCCACAGGCAGGCCAGGCACGAAAATGCCGTCCAGACCGGAGGTGAGGATGCGGTCACCGGGCTTGACCTCGGCGTTGGCCGCCAGGAACTTCAATTCCATCAGCCCGTTGCCAGCGCCGAACATCACGGCACGCAGGCCGCTGGGCTGTACCGTGACCGGGATGGCCTGGTTCTTGTCGGACAGCAGGGTGACCTCGGCATGCAACGGGAAAACTCGCGTGATCTGCCCGATCACACCTTCGCCATCGACCACCGGCGAGCCAGGTTCGATATCGTTCAGGCTGCCCTTGTCGAGAATGACCTTGCGCGAGAAGGGATCACGGGCCGGAAAGATGATCTCGGCCGGGATGACCCGTTCGCGCAATGCACCGCGCAATTCGAGCAGACGCCGCATATTGGCGTTCTCCTCGCGCAGCTGGCCCACATCCATCAGTTGCCGAGCCGTCACCAGTTGCTGGGCCCGCAGTCGGGCGTTTTCCTGGTTGAGCGTGGCGAGATTGGTGAAATACGCCCGCGCGTTGCGGAAGAACTCGGCCGGCGAGGCCGCAGCGATCTGCAACGGATAGGAAATGACGGTCAGGGTCTGACGCAGTGCGTCGAGATAACGCAGCTGCAGGTCTGACACCATCAGGGCCAGGGTCAGCAGCAGAAAGATCGTGAGCCGTGCCGAGCGCGGCAGGCCGCGCCGGAAGATCGGGGGAACGGGGTCGCGGACGGCCATGCCAGGTGATCAATAAGCGCTCAACGCGCGGTCAGCCAGGCGCGGATCGGAAAGGAGATCCGCGCCGTTCATCATCATTCGGACGCGAAGATCGAGCCCAGCTTGTCCATCTTTTCCAGTGCCAGCCCCGAGCCACGCACCACGCAGGTCAGCGGGTCTTCGGCGACGATCACGGGCAGACCGGTTTCCTCCATCAGCAGGCGGTCCAGATCGCGCAGCAACGCCCCACCACCAGTGAGCATCATGCCACGATCGGCGATATCCGCGCCCAGCTCCGGCGGTGTCTGCTCCAGCGCGATCTTCACGGCGGAGACGATGGAATTCAGCGGATCGGTCAGCGCCTCCAGGATCTCGTTGGACGAGATCGTGAAGCTGCACGGGATGCCTTCGGCCAGGTTGCGGCCCTTGACTTCCATTTCCTTGACCTCGGAACCCGGGAAGGCCGAACCGATTTCCTTCTTGATCGCCTCGGCGGTGGTTTCGCCGATCAGCATGCCGTAGTTGCGGCGGATGTAATTGACGATGGATTCGTCGAACTTGTCGCCACCCACGCGCACCGAGCCGGCATACACCATGCCGCCCAGCGAGATCACGCCCACCTCGGTGGTACCGCCGCCGATATCGACCACCATCGAGCCTGTGGCATCGGCCACCGGCAACTCAGCACCGATCGCGGCCGCCATCGGTTCCTCGATCAGATAGACCTGGGACGCACCGGCGCCCAGCGCGGATTCGCGGATCGCGCGGCGCTCGACCTGGGTGGAGCCGCAGGGCACACAGATGATGATGCGCGGGCTCGGCGAGAACATCCGCGAGTCATGCACCTTCTTGATGAATTGCTTGAGCATCTGCTCGGTGACGGTGAAGTCGGCAATCACGCCATCCTTCATCGGGCGGATCGCAGTGATGTTGCCGGGCGTCTTGCCGAGCATCTGCTTGGCCGCATGGCCGACCGCCTGAATGGTTTTCTTGGCATTGGGGCCGCCTTCGGTACGGATCGATACCACTGAGGGCTCGTCGAGCACGATGCCCTTGCCGCGCACGTAGATCAGGGTATTGGCCGTGCCGAGGTCGATGGCCAGGTCGTTGGAAAAATAGGAACGCAGGAGTCCGAACATGGAAGGAGCCACCTCTCTGTGACAGGCCGCGCGCCTCAGACGCCGACCCGAGCAAACCGGGAAAGGGAAAACGGCGTATGTTACCCTATCCCCTTGTTCGCAACGAATCTCTGCCCGATAAAGGGGCAGCCTTTCAGGACGCCATTTCCATGTCGCTTTCCCTCGAAGCCGTGGGCCGTATCGCCAGCCTGGCCCGCATCGAACTCACACTCGCCGAAGCCGAGGCCACCCAGGCCAAACTCAACGGGATTTTCGGCCTGATCGAACAGATGCAGGCCGTCGATACCACCGGTATCGCTCCGATGTCGCATCCGCAGGACGTGGTGCAGCGTCTGCGCGCCGATGAAGTCACCGAGGTCGACCGCCGCGCGGCTTTCCAGGCCATCGCGCCCGAAGCCGAGGCGGGGCTGTACCTCGTGCCCAAGGTCATCGAATAAGCCCGCGACAGCGCCTCCGCACGCGCCTCGGCGGAGCAAAGACACGCAATCGATCCCCCGCACCGATCCTGTGCAAGGAACGCAAATGAGCCGACTCCTGAATCACCTTCAAGAAGCCAACGCACTGCTGACCAAAGTACTGGCCGACCAGGCCCTGCTCGCCGAAGTGGAAAAAGCCGGCGACATTCTCGTCGACTGCGTCAAGGCAGACGGCAAGATCCTCTCTGCCGGCAATGGCGGCTCGCATTGCGACGCCATGCACTTCGCCGAGGAACTCTCCGGCCGCTACCGCGACAACCGCCCGGCGCTGGGTGCCGTAGCAATCTCGGACCCTTCGCACATCACCTGCGTGGGCAACGACTACGGCTTCGAATTCATCTTCTCGCGCCAGGTCGAAGCGCTGGGCCGTGCCGGTGACGTCTTCCTCGGCATCTCCACCAGTGGCAACTCCGCCAACATCCTCGCGGCGGCCAAGGCAGCAAAGGCACGCGGCATGAAGGTGATCCTGCTGATGGGCAAGGACGGCGGCAAGATGCGTGGCCTCGCCGATGCAGAGATCATCGTGCCGCACTTCGGCTACGCCGACCGAATCCAGGAAATCCACATCAAGTTCATCCACGCCCTGATCGACCACGTCGAGATCGGGCTGGGCTACGTGCAAGCAAAATGAGCCTCCAGACCCTCAAATCGCTGCAAAAGCAGCTCGCCAGCAAGCAGATCTCCAGCCGCGAGCTGGTGACCGACCACCTCGCCCGCGTGGAAGCACACAACACCGCGCTGAATGCCTTCATCACCCTCGACCGGGATGGCGCCCTGGCCGCCGCCGAAGCTGCCGACAAGGCCATCGCTGCAGGCACCGCAGGCCCGCTTGCCGGCCTGCCGATCGCGCACAAGGACATCTTCTGTACCGAAGGCGTGCTCACCACCTGCGGCTCGAAGATCCTGTCGAATTTCGTCAGCCCCTACGACGCTACCGTGGTCGCCCGCCTCAAGGCTGCCGGCACGGTAAGCCTGGGCAAGACCAACCTCGACGAGTTCGCCATGGGCTCGACCAACGAGAGTTCCTTCTTCGGCGCCGCGAAGAACCCCTGGAATCTCGCCCACGTCCCGGGCGGCTCCTCGGGTGGCTCGGCCGCAGCCGTGGCTGCTGGCCTGGTGCCTGCCGCCACCGGTACCGACACCGGCGGCTCGATCCGCCAACCCGCCAGCTTCTGCGGCATCACCGGCATCAAACCCACCTACGGCACGGTGTCGCGCTACGGCATGATCGCCTACGCCAGTTCGCTCGACCAGGGCGGCCCGCTGGCCCATACCGCCGAAGATTGCGCCCTGCTGCTCGACGCCATCAGCGGCTTCGACGAACGTGACTCCACCAGCCTGCAACGCGCTGCCACGCAAACGACTGCCGAACTTGATCGCCCGCTGGCCGGCCTGAAGATCGGTCTGCCCAGGGAATACTTCGGCGAGGGGCTGGCGGGCGATGTGCGTACGGCCATCGAAGCCGCACTCGCAGAGCTGCGCAAACTGGGTGCCACCACCGTCGAAGTGAGCCTGCCCAACACCCATCTGGCGATCCCGGCCTATTACGTGATCGCCCCGGCCGAAGCCTCGAGCAACCTCTCGCGCTTCGACGGCGTGCGCTACGGCCACCGCGCCAGCGAATACAAGGATCTCGCCGAGATGTACAGCCGCAGCCGCGCGGAAGGGTTTGGCGCCGAGGTGAAGCGCCGCATCCTGGTGGGCACCTATGTGCTCTCGCACGGTTATTACGACGCCTACTACATCAAGGCCCAGCAGCTGCGTCGCCTGATCGCCGAAGACTTCAAACAGGCGCTTGCCCAATGCGACGTGATCGCCGGCCCGGTCGCCCCAACCACCGCGCCCGTGCTCGGCCAGATGGCGGACGATCCTGTGCAGATGTACCTCTCCGACATCTACACCCTGGGCGTGAACCTTGCCGGTCTGCCCGGCCTGTCGGCCCCCTGCGGCTTCGGCGCCAACGGCCTGCCCGTCGGCCTACAGCTGATCGGCAACTATTTCGCCGAGGCCCGCCTGTTGAACGTCGCCCATCAGTTCCAGCAGGCCACCGACTGGCATCTGCGCAGCCCCGCCCACCGCGCCGGCTGAGTCTCGCCGCTGCCCGCCAACCAAGATAAAAGCGCCCCCATGAATGTTCTGTTTGAAGAGGATGGTGCTTTCAAGACCGGCAGCATCCTCGCCGACAACGACAGCAGCCTGCAGGTGGAAACCTCCACCGGCAAGCGCGTCAAGCTCAAGGCAGCCAACGTACTGCTGCGTTTCAACGCCCTCGCCGCCGGCGAGCTGATTCCCCGCGCCGAAGCGGAAGCCGAGGGCATGGAAACCGACTTCCTGTGGGAGATGTGCGGCGAGGACGAATTCGCCTTCACCGACTTCGCCAGCGAATATTTCGGCCATGCACCTTCTGCCATGGAAGCCACGGCGGTGCTGCTCAAGCTCTTCGCCTCGCCCATCCATTTCCATCGCAAGGGTCGCGGCCGTTTCCGCAAGGCACCGCCCGAGATCCTCGCCGCAGCCCTGGCCGGTGCAGAGAAAAAACGTCTGCAACAGGAACAGGTGGAGCGCATGAAGACCGAGCTGGTCTCCGGCACCCTGCCCGCCGAATTTGCGCCAATGCTGCAACAGCTACTCTACAAACCGGACCGCAACCGCCTGGAGGCCAAGGCGCTGGAAGCCGCCGAAGCCGAGAGCGGGCTTTCCGCCGCCCGTCTGCTGCTCAAGGCTGGCGCGCTGGGCTCCAGCCACGAACTGCATCTGGGCCGCTTCCTGTTCGAATACTTCCCGGACGGCACGGAATTCCCGGCGTTGCCGATCCCGGCCCTATCCGAAAATCTGCCGACAGCCAACGTCCGGGCCTTCTCCATCGACGACGCCAGTACTACCGAGATCGACGACGCCTTCTCGCTGGCACCGCGCGCGGCAGGCGGCTGGACCATCGGCATCCACATCGCGGCTCCCGGACTGGGTATCCGCCCAGGCTGTCCGATCGACGCAGTGGCGCGCCGCCGGCTGTCGACGGTGTATATGCCGGGCAACAAGATCACCATGCTGCCCGATGCCGTGGTGGCCGCGTATACGCTGGGCGAAGGCCAGGCGCGGCCGGCGCTGTCGCTGTACGTCGAAGTGAACGCCGATTACAGCATCGCCGGGCACTACAGCCGCATCGAACGCGTGCCCGTGGCGGCCAACCTGCGCCACCACGACATCGAACCGCTGTTCAACGAAGCCAGCCTGGAAACCGGCCTGCCCGATGCGCCCTGGATGCGCGAGCTGCAGACGCTATGGGAATTCGCCACCGTGCTCGAAGCCGGGCGTGGGAAACCGTCGGCCAACCAGAACCAGCTCGATTTCAACTTCAGTGTGGACTGGACGCTGCAAAGCCCGGACGGTCCTGGCGTGGTCTGCATCGAGCAGCGCCGGCGCGGCTCGCCGCTGGACAAGCTGGTGGCCGAACTGATGATCCTGGTGAATTCCACCTGGGGGCGCCTGCTGCTGGACGCCGGGCTGCCCGCCATCTATCGCATCCAGGCCGGTGGCCGCGTACGCATGAGCACCGCCGCCGGCCCCCACGAAGGGCTCGGCGTGGACAACTACGCCTGGAGCTCCAGCCCGTTGCGTCGCTACGTCGACCTGTGCAACCAGTGGCAGCTCATCTCGCTGCTGCGGGGCGAGGAAGCCATCTTCCCTGCAGGTGGTGCAGAGCTGGGGGCGGCAATGAACGATTTCGACGTCACCTACAACGCCTACAACGAGTTCCAGCGCCACATGGAGCGCTACTGGTGCCTGCGCTGGCTGCGTCAGGACGGGCTGCACGAAACCTCGGCACGCGTACTGCGCGAGAACATCCTGCGCTGCGAAGCCGTGCCCCTGGTGTTCAAGTTGCACTCATTGCCTGCCAGCGTGGCCTCGGGGGAGCGCGTGCAGCTGGCCATTGAACGAATCGACCTGATCGATCTCGAACTGCGCGGCAAGTACCTTGCCAGCCTGCCTCCGCTGGCGACGCCGACCGACGGGACGGACGGCGAGGAAGAGACGGGACCGCTCACTTAGAATTGCCAACCGATGGCCACAGAAAAGCGACCACCTCTGAAAAACACCAAGGCGCTCGCACCCGAGAAGCCGCGCTTTCTGTTGCCCGAAGTCTTGCTGGAAATCCAGGCGGAAGACAAAAAGAAGGCCCTCAGAATCCGCCGCTGGATCTCCGCGCATGCGCTGGCGCTGGGCGTAGGCGTTTCCGTCTGGGCACACAGCCTGATTCCCTTTCTCGGCTTCGTTGCTCCCAGTACCAATCCTCGCATCGAACGGGACGATGGCCTGCGCGTGGTACTGGTGAATGCCCGCCATAATCGCGCACCACAGGATGCCCAGGCGCTTGCCCAGGCGAATCTCGATGGTGGTGGCGATGCCCGCGACGCCAAGCAGATGCCCAGCTCGCCGCTGCCTGCGCAGAACACCCACCGCGACGGCGACGCGCTGGTCGATGCCCGGCAGAAGGTGCGCCAGCTGGAGACCATGCAGCGCGAGCTGCTGACCCGCGCAGGTGCTGCAAAGGCCCGGATCGATACCGAACAGAAGACGCGGGACGGCGAGGAAGCGCCGCAGACGCCCCTCGAACGCAGCGGACTGGACTTGCAGAATGCGGCTGCCATCGCGCGCCAGGCAGCAGTCGTGGACAGGGCCTTGAACGACTACGCCGCACGGCCGAAGAAGGGTTTCGTTTCACCGCGCACGCGCGAATACCGGCTGGCGCAATACGGGGAAGACTGGCGCATCAAGGTACAGCGTGTGGGCGAGCTGAACTTTCCGCGCGGCGCACGTGGCTCGCTGTACGGCAGCGTGCTGGTGGCCGTGGAGATCCTGCCCGATGGCCGCATCCTGTCGGCCGAGGTCGTGCGCGCCGACAAGGACCCCCGCATCAACGAAGCCGCGCTGCGCATCATCAAGCTAGCCTCGCCCTATGCGCCCTTCCCACCGGATATCCGGCGCGATTACGACGTGCTGGTGATCACGCGCACCATGAGCTTCACGCGCGAGGACATCGCCGTCTCGTCGGAAGGCTCCTGATCAATCCTCGTAGGGAGTCAATGAGCAACGCGAATTGCGCCGTAAGGAAAGGGCAAGAGGTGAGTCTCAGGACTCGGCAGCCAAGGGCAGGCGCAGCACGAATTCCGCGCCCCCTCCCGCGCGGTTGCGCGCGAAGACTTCGCCCTGATGCAGGCCGACGATCTCGCGGCAAATCGCCAGCCCCAGCCCGGTCCCTCCCGCGCCACTGTGCGTCTTGGTGCTCTGCACGAATTTGTCGAAAACACGTTCGAGTTCGTCTTCGGGAATTCCCGGCCCCTGATCCGCAATCCGCAACTCCACCGCTGCGTGCACGATATCGCCCCCGAAACGCCCGGCGCTCAGATTGATGCTGACCTCGCCCCCTTCGGGGGAAAACTTGATCGCGTTCGACACCAGATTGCGCAGCACCTGACGGCACAGCTTGGCATCCGCCATCGCCAGTCCGACATCCGTCAGGCTGGCCAGCAGACGCAACCGCCGCGACGAGGCCATCGCTTCGAACTCGGCCAGCACCTCATACACCACCGGCCCCAGCAGACTGGGCTGCAGATGTACCTCCATGCGCCCGGATTCCAGCTTGGCCAGGTCCAGCAGATCGTCCAGCAAGCCCATCAGGCGCTCACCGCTGGTCAGGATGCGCTCGAAATAGCCTTGCAGGCGCTCGGACTGCACGGCCGGCGCCCGCTCCAGCCCCAGACGCGCAAAGCTGAGAATGCCGTGCATGGGGGTGCGCAGCTCGTGCGACATGTTGGTGAGGAACATCGATTTGGCGGCGTTCGCCCGCTCGGCCTCCTCTTTGGCGAGGAACAGACGTGTTTCGGCCAGCCGCCAGGAAGTAACGTCGAAATTCGCACCGACGATCACCGGCCGTCCCTCGTCGTCCAGGCAACAGCCCTTGGCAATCACGCGATAGCGCGGTTCACCGCTTTTGGGTGACGGTTTGCATTCCTCCTTGAGCACCCGCTCGCCGGCCAGCACCCGTGCATCCTCCTCCAGCACTGCTCGGCCGACTGTGGTCTCCATCTGTCCACGGCCGATCAACTCGGCACGCGAACGGCCGCGCTCGCGCTCGAAAGCCTCATTGACCATCACGTAGCGGCTGGCGGCATCCTTCACGTAGACCGGTTGCGGGATCACATCGATGAGCCGTTGCACATACTGCTGGATGCGTTCGCTGCGGCCCGTCTCACGGGCCAGCGCCGCGGCCAGTTCGCGCTCCGCGAGCCGCCAGCGCGTGACATCGAAGCTCGCCACGACGATCACGGCATTGCCCACGGCATCCTCGCAACGCGCCTTGGCGATCACCCGGTAACGCTCGGCACCGGTCAATGGATGAGGCTTGTACTCTTCCTTGCGGATGGCTTCACCATTGAGCACGCTCAGATCTTCCGCGCGAGTCTCGCCCCACTGTGCCGGGCTGCTGATCTGCAACGTCACGGAATCCGTGCCCAGCAAAACCTCCCGCGTCATCCCACGGTCGGCCAGGAAGGCCGCGTTGGCGAGCAGGAAGCGACTATCCGCGCTCTTCACGTATACCGGGTAGGGAATCACGTCGATCAGGCGCTGGATGTACTGCTGCGTGCGCTCATGGTTCGCCTGCTCGCGCGCCAGCGCCTCGGTCAGCTCGCGTTCGGCCTGGTGCCATCGCGTGACATTGAAATTGGCCACCACGATCACCGGATTGCCATCCGCATCCAGGCAGGACGCCTTGGTTACCAGCCGGTGCCGTTCCTCGCCATTGAGGGGGCCGGGCTGATGCTCCTCCTTGTGGATCACGCGGCCCGCCAGCACCTCGGTGTCTTCTCCTGCACCACGCGTACCAGTTCGGGCTCACGCCCAAGCATCCACTCGTAGGAACGCAGGCCAATGATCTGCTCGCGCGAAACCCCCATCTCGCGCATCTGGGCATCGTTGACCATCAGAAAGCGGCTTTGCGCATCCTTCACATAGAAAGGCTGGGGAATCAGGTCGATCATGCGCTGCACGAAGGCCTGAGTGCGTTCGCGACGTGCCACCTCGCGCGCCAGCGAAGCCTGCAAGGCCTGCTCGGCCTCGCGCCAGGGGGTGACATCGACATAAGTCCCGACGATCAGCGGCTCGCCATGGGTTCCCCGGCAGGCGCGCTTGGCAACCACCAGATTGCGCGGCACACCCGCGAAGCCGAATCGGCTGACGACCTCCTTGTAGATCTGCCGGCCGGCCAGCACTTCGGCATCCTCACGCGCGATGTCGGCCGCATGATCCGCATCAGGCAGGATCTGCGCGGAAGTATGGCCGACGATCTTCTCGGCAGGCAGATCCTGAGACTCGGCGTAGGCGGTGTTGATGAGCACGAAATGCCCCTGGGCATCCCGCACGTAGACCGGATGCGGCATCACGTCGATCAGCGCCTGGGTAAAGGCGCAAACTGCCTTTTCCTGCTCCAGTACGGCATCGCGCGCCTGCAACAACGCCCGTCGGGCACGCCACCAGGCAACTCCGGCCATCAGCCCGAGCAGCAGGGCACCTCCTTCGAGCAGCCATTTAACCGTCACGCATCCTCCCAAAAATATTCTGCCTATTCAGGCATATAGCTTACCGCGGATGGCCGCCCCCCGTTCACGCCCCATAACCCTCCACCATGCTGCCGGTGCGAAAATGCTGCGTGCGATCCCCAAAACAAAGCCCCCGCAGGACGAACCCGACGGGGGCCTAACGAACAGCTGTCCGCCGCGATTACTTCTTCGCGTCCGGCTTGGTCACGCCCAACAGCTCGACCTCGAACACCAGCGTGGCCTGGGGCGGAATCGCGCCGGTACTACGCTCACCGTAGGCGATGCCGGCCGGGCAGGTCAGCTGGGCCTTGCCACCTGGCTTCATCTTCGCCACACCCTCGGTCCAGCAAGGAATCACGCCATTGAGCGGGAATTCGGCCGGTTCGCCACGGGCGTAGGAACTGTCGAACTCGGTGCCATCGGTCAGCGTGCCACGGTAATGCACCTTGACGATGTCGGTCGCAGCAGGGCTGGCGCCCTTGCCCTCCTTGAGCGAACGGTAGACGAGGCCGGAAGCGGTCTTTGTGGCACCCTTTTCCTTGGCGGCCTTCTCGGCGAAGGACTTGCCTTCGGCCAGGCGCTTTTCGGTCAACACGGCACCACGGGCCTCAGCCAGCGGCTGGATCTTCGGCCCGTAGGCATCCAGCTCCACGGCCGGCTTACGGCCAGCCACCACGTCACTCATGGCGCGCGTGATCATCTCCAGTTCGGCCGGTGTGGCATTGAACGAACTAGCGACCTGCTTGCCCAGCACCAGCCCCAGCGCGTAGAAGGTCTTCTCGTCTTCGGTCATCTCCTTGGCCTGGGCTGCCGGCAACAGCACCAGCAGGGCGGCCACGAGGGCGAATTTCTTCATCTTGTGTCCTTTGCAATGAACGCCGGACAGATGCCGGCGCGAGGCGCAAGGATACGGGATTTGGGAGACCTGCGCCGCCGACAGAACACCGGCGGCAGGCAGACTGCCTACAGCAGATAGGCGCCTGTAGAAAAATTGGCGATAGGCGCCAACAACCCGTCAGGCATGTCCCCCAATACGATATCGGCCCACAAAAAGGCCGCCAACGGCGGCCTGCGATGCACAACCAGGAAACCGGGGCTCAGATCTGCGGAGCCCAGTCGCCAAACACCTTTGCTGCGGTAAAGGCCTTGGCCTGTTCGGCAGAACCCGTCAGCTGATCACGCATCTTGCTGGCATCCTTGCGCGGTGCGCCGGGGCCCTTGCTGCCATGCTCCAGAAAACGGGCGTGCTTGGGATTGTCCGGCAGGAACGTGTCCTTGGTGCCGGCGGCACGACCGGTGCCGGTCATCGAAGCCCAGCCATCAATCGCGATGTGGTCATCCATCCAGCAATCGATGAACGTGCTGGCTCCGATCGCATCCGGATCAGCATAGCGGCCATCCGGCAGAGAGGCGGTCGGGTGCCAGGGGCGGCCCAGCGGACTGGAATTGGCCGGAACCTTGTCGTTTTCCTTCTTCAGACGGCTGTTGATGAACACCAGCCCATACGGATCGGCGATCTTGGTGCTCGGTGCGGTGACATAGCCGATCGTCTTCAGATCCGGACGCAGGCGCGGGCGGGTGATGATGTCGCTGTCCTCAAACACCGCCTGGCCAGCACCAAAGATGAAATCGACGTGGCCGGAAACATAGCTCTGATAGAAGTAAGCGCGGCCGGCGTTGACGAACAGCGTGTCCTGGAAGCCGGTAACCTTGACCTTGTAGAAGACGGCACGGTCGCTCCCCGTATCCGTCATCAGCGCCACGGCCTGCGGTGCATTGGTGTACTTGGGATCGCTCTTGTCGAGCACGTCGTTGGCGTTATAGTCATAGCCGTTCTCGATCGTCAGACTTTCGGCGCGGAAGTCCGGTGCCTTCACGATCAGCGTCTCGCACCCCCAGGTTCCCCAAGCCTTGCCCCCCGGCCTGTCCAGACCGGAAAAGGCATCGTAGGTCAGCACGGTCTTGTCCTGGCCTTCACCGATGAAGGTGACGTTCGGCCGGGTGATTTCAAGCTTCTCGTAGTAGCGGCCAGCCTTGATCCTGACGACATACGGCTGCTTGCTCCTGGCAGGTGCGGCATCCAGCGCGGACTGAATGGTCTTGTAGGTTTTGATGCCACCGACATTGGCACCTGCCGGGCCGGCATGTGCAGCATCCACGATCACCTGGCTGCTCATATCGGCGGTTTGAGTACCACTTGCCTGCGGCTGTATCGCGCAGGCGCCCAGCATGAAACCTGCAAACGCAAACCCGCCCAGCGTCCATCCTTTGACGATCTTCATCGTGATCCCTTGTTGCGAAGAAAACTGGGCGGCACCTTACGCCTTTCGTACCAGAATCTCCAGCACGGGCATTCCCCGGTCATGTCGATGCAGCGCAGGCCTGGCGTTTCCCGTCAGCCGCTGCGCAGCATGCATGTGTCACGATCAGAGAATCATGCCGGCGCCGACGGTGTTGTTGTTGCTCTCATCGATGACGATGAAAGCCCCCGTGGCGCGGTTCGCGGTATAGGCGTCGGCAAACACAGGCTGGGCAAGCTTGAAGCCGACCCTGGCGATATCGTTCATCGCCAGTTGCGTGGCATCCACATGCTCCTGCGAATTGACGTCGACCTTGAAGGCCACGCCCGTGAGCTTGGCTTTGGTGGTGCGCGTGGTGTGGCGGATCAGGTAGGTGCGGGCGGGAGACAACGGCGTCTCGGAGAGCCAGCACAGCATCGCTTCGATTTCCTTCTTCTGTTCGGGCACTTCGCCGGCCTTCACCAGCATGTCACCGCGCGAGATGTCGATCTCGTCTTCCAGCAGAATGGTCACGGATTGTTCGGTAATGCCTTCGGCGATATCCACTCCGCCGATCTGTACGGCTTTCACGCGGCTCTCACGACCACCGGGCAGCGCGGTCAGCAGATCGCCGACCTTCACGGAGCCGGATTCGATGCGCCCCTGGAAGCCACGATAGTCGTGCAGCTCGGGGTTGGCGGAATCCTGCGGGCGGCACACGAACTGCACCGGGAAGCGGAAGGCTTCCGGACGTTCCGCGTGCGAACCGGGCACGGTTTCAAGGAGTTCCAGCAGTGTCGGCCCTTGATACCAATCCATGACATCGGACTTGTCGACGATGTTGTCGCCCTTCAGTGCGGACATCGGGATGAACCGCAGCGCGCGACCATCGCTGAAAAGCCCCATCTTTTCGACGAAGGCCTTGTACTCGGCGACGATGGCATCGAAGCGGGCCTGATCATGGTCGATCAGATCCATCTTGTTGACCGCCACCACGATATGCGGGATGCCCACCAGATGCGCCAGGTAGCTATGACGTCGGGTTTGCGTCAGCACGCTCTTGCGCGCATCGATGAGGATGATGGCGAGGTTGGCCGTGGAGGCTGCCGTCACCATGTTGCGGGTGTACTGCTCGTGGCCTGGCGCGTCGGCGATGATGTACTTGCGCGTGCCGGTGGAGAAGTAACGATAGGCCACGTCGATGGTGATGCCCTGCTCGCGCTCGGCCTGCAGGCCGTCGGTGAGCAGTGAGAGATCCACAGCTTCCATGCCACGCTTCTTCGAGGTTTTCTCGATGGCCGAGAGCGTGTCGACCAGAATGGTCTTGGTGTCGTACAGCAGGCGGCCGATCAGCGTGCTCTTGCCGTCATCCACGCTGCCGCAGGTCATGAAGCGGAGGAGGCCGTTGTCGGTGATGTTTTCGTGTGCAGACATGTTCTGATTCCGTTCTGTACATTCTGTCGGCCAGCCGATCAGAAGTAGCCTTCCTTCTTGCGCTGTTCCATCGAGGCTTCCGAAGTCTGGTCATCCAGACGGGTGGCGCCGCGTTCGGTGATCGTGGTACTGGCCGTCTCGACGACGATCTTCTCGACCGTATCGGCGTCCGAGGGCACCGGTGCCGTGCAGGGGATGTCACCGACGGTACGGAAGCGAACCTGCAGGTCGATGATCTCTTCACCGGCCTTGGGCTGGTTCAGCACTTCACCACTGGCCAGCGTGACGTTGACCGGCATGATGGCGCCGCCACGCATGACCACCGGACGCTGGTGGGCGAAGTAGATCGACGGCAGTTCGAGCTGCTCGCGCTCGATGTACTGCCAGACGTCCATCTCGGTCCAGTTGCTGATCGGGAAGGCGCGGATGTTCTCGCCCTTGTGCACGCGGGCGTTGTACAGGCTCCACAGCTCGGGACGCTGGTTCTTCGGATCCCACTGGCCGAATTCGTCGCGGAAGCTCATCACGCGTTCCTTGGCACGGGCCTTTTCCTCATCCCGGCGTGCCCCACCGATACAGCAGTCGAATTCGAATTCGGCGATCGCTTCGAGTAGCGTCACGGCCTGATGCTTATTGCGCGATTCGTCCGCGGACTTCAGCACCACGGTGCCACGCTTCATGGAGTCCTCCACCGAGCGCACGATCAGGCGTTCGCCCAGTTCAGCGGCGCGGCGGTCACGGAAGTCGACCACTTCCCTGTAGTTGTGGCCGGTATCGATGTGCATCAGCGGGAAGGGGAACTTGCCCGGGCGAAAGGCCTTCTCGGCAATCCTCAGCATGCAGATGGAATCCTTGCCGCCGGAGAACAGCAGCACCGGGCGTTCGCACTGGCCAGCGACCTCGCGCATGATGTGGATCGCCTCGGCTTCCAGCCAGTCGAGGTGGGAAAGGGTTTGTTTTGTGAATGCAGACATTCTCAGCGTCTTCTTTTATGTTTGACCCGAAAGGCCTGAAAGGCTCTCTCCGTCTCAACTTCATCAATTAAAGCCAGCCCGGCAGAGCGAAACAGCCGGCTAACCAACATCGCAAATGTAAATAGCACAAGGAAGACCGACGAAAATCCAGGAGAAACAATGGACTCAAAGATTGAATCAAGATTTTTACCACCTATCACAGCCGTCACTGGAGCAAGACACAAGGACAAAACGGCAGCAACGAGTATCGTCGACGATCCAGTGATCAAGCTTTTCCGTAGAATTTCTTTACTTTGGAGTGTCCTTCCATTTATCTCAGGGAAGAAAATCCGCAACACCCACGCCCTTCGATATATCAAAATATCCCCTAGTCACTTTTTATGCAGCCCGCATTCCTTGCTGTCCGGGTTCTCCCACCACCAGCGGCCAGCGCGGATGTCTTCACCGATAGTGATGGCGCGGGTGCAGGGTGCGCAGCCGATGCTGGGATAGAACTGGTCGTGCAGGGCGTTGTAGGGCACGCCGTGGATGCGGATGTAGGCCCACACTTCTTTCTCGCTCCAGTCGGCCAGCGGGTTGTACTTCTCGAGGCCGTTGCCCTCGTCGAACTGGCGCGTCGGCAGATCGGTACGAGTGGCGCTCTGTGCCGCACGCATGCCGGTGATCCAGGCCTTCTTGCCGGCCAGCGCGCGCCGCAGCGGTTCAACTTTGCGCACCGCGCAGCAAGCCTTGCGCAACTCAACGGAGTCGTAAAAGGCGTTGATGCCGTGCGTACGCACGTACTGCTCGACCGCACCACTTTCGGGGAAGAACACCTTCAGCCGCGTACCGTAGTGCTGTTCCACCTCACCGATCAACGTATAGGTTTCGGCGGGCAGGCGCCCGGTATCCAGCGAGAAGATCTCGATCGGCAGACCTTCCTTGAGGATCAGGTCGGTGAGCACCATGTCTTCGGCGCCAAAACTGTTGGCAAAGGTCACTTCACCACCGACCTTGCCGAATTCCTCGACGGCGGCGTGCAGCAACTCCACGGCATTCGCCCGCTTGACGGCGAGATTGGCGCGCAGCACTTCATCGATCATCGGGTTGGTCGCCGGATTGACGAAACGCGGTTGCAACAGCGAAACGCTTTCCACCATTTCAGCTTCGCGCATGACGCCGCCAGACAGGCTGATCCACCACCACAGCGGCCTGATAGGGCTCGGAGAAATCGTTCAGTGACGCCAGTGCGTCCTGCGCGGAGCGATCGGCGCGGATCTGGTAGGCATCGAAGCCGCAGCGCTTCATGAAGAAGAGCTGATCACGCAGCACATCCCCGAGGGCGCGCAATTCGCCCTTGAAGCCATAACGTGTCCGCAACAGTGCCGCCATGGAATAGGCGCGGCCATCGGCAAAGCGCTCGATGAAAACGGCAATCAGCGGGAAAACGTTCAAGTCCGGCTGGTCGGCGGCCAGGGTTTCGACCAGTTCGTGGGTTTCCAGCCACACGCCGACCTCACCGGCCGCCACGCGCGCCGCAAACTCCGCCTTGCGTGCTAGCCAAACACTCAGCGGCAATACCACCTTGCCTGCCGGTACTTCGGTGGCGGCGATCTGCTCCGCCGTCGCGCTTTCCGCGCCGGTGAGCTTGAACAGCACGACCTTGCCGGCCTGTTTCTTCACTTCGGCCTCAGCCGCTGGCAGATGCACGATCTGCCATGCGTCATCCGCCACGATGGCGGCAACGCCCGCATTCAGCTTGATCAGGTTGGACATGCTCAGGCCTCCACTTTCTTCTTGCCCGGCTGGCGATCGGCGTACACACGTTCCTTGAACGGAGCCACGCCCAGGCGGCGCACCGTATCGATGAATCGCTCTTCGGGCTCCCGGTTTTCGACATAGACATCGATCAGACGCTGAACCACGCCAGCCACCTCGTCCGCAGCAAAGGACGGACCGATGACCTCACCGATGCTCGCATCATTGCCCTGCTTGCCACCGATGCTGACCTGGTACCACTCGCTGTCGTTCTTGTCGACGCCGAGCACACCGATGTGGCCTACGTGATGGTGACCGCAGGAATTCATGCAGCCGGAAATGTTCAGCTCCAGATCGCCGATGTCGTGCTGGTAGTCCAGGCTTTCGAACTGCCGCTGCACGGACTCCGCAATCGGAATGCTCTTGGCGTTGGCCAGATCGCAGAAGTCGCCCCCGGGGCAGCAGATGACGTCGGTGATGAGGCCAATGTTCGGCGTCGCCAGCCCGGCCGCCTTCGCGTCCTGCCACAGGGCGAAGAGTTCGCCCAGCTTCACGTCGGAGAGCACCACGTTCTGCTCGTGGGTGGTACGCAGCTCACCGAAACTGTACTTGTCGGCCAGATCGGCCAGCGCATCCAGTTGCTTGTCGCTGATGTCGCCGGGTGCGATGCCGATGGTTTTCAACGACAGCGTCACGGCACGATAGCCCGGCTGCTTGTGCGCGTGCACGCAGCGCTTCACCCAATTGGCGAAGGCCTTCTCTTCGGCGAGCCTGGCGTCGAAGCTGGCGTCGCTGTCAGTCAGCGCCTCGTAGTCGGGTGCCGTGAAGCTCTTCGCCACACGCTCAAGCTCAGCCTGGGTGACCGTATTCGGACCATCCTTCTGGAATGCCCATTCCGCCTCGACCTGCCGTTTAAATTCCTCGATGCCGAGCGCCTTCACAAGGATCTTGATGCGCGCCTTGTAGATATTGTCGCGGCGACCGTGCAGGTTATAGACACGAACGATGGCCTCGATATAAGTCAGGATGTGCTGCCAGGGGAGTGCTTCATGCAGCACGCTGCCCAATACCGGGGTACGCCCCATGCCACCACCGACCCAGACCTTGATCCGCAACTCGCCAGCGGCATCCCGGAACAACTGCAGGCCGATGTCATGCATCTGCAGCACGGCACGGTCTTCCAGAGCCCCGGTCACGGCGATCTTGAACTTGCGGGGCAACAGCGCGAACTCGGGGTGGAAGGTGCTGCACTGACGGATGATTTCGGAAATCGGCCGCGGATCGACCACTTCATCGGGCGCGATACCGGCGAACTGGTCGGTCGTCACGTTGCGGATGCAGTTGCCGGAAGTCTGGATGGCGTGCATCTGTGCCGAAGCCAGCGCGGCGAGGATGTCCGGCACGTCCTTCAGCGCGGGCCAGTTGTACTGGAAATTCTGACGCGTGGAGACGTGGGCATAGCCCTTGTCCCAGGTACGGGCCACATAGGCCAGCTTGCGCACCTGCGTCGAGTTCAGCAGGCCGTAGGGAACGGCCACGCGCAGCATCGGGGCATAACGCTGGATGTAGAGGCCGTTCTGCAGACGCAGGGGCTTGAATTCATCTTCACTGAGCTCGCCCGCCAGATAACGGCGGGTCTGATCGCGGAACTGCGCAACGCGCTCATCCACAATCCGCTGGTCGTATTCGTCGTATCGGTACATTTACAAATTCCCTATTGAATCAGCGCGCCATTATCAGTTTGGCACCCACCAGCACCAGCATGACCGCCAACAGCGGCCGTAACACACGCTCCGGCACCCGGGCGGCCACGAGGCTACCCAGCCAGATTCCCGGCAAGGATCCCACCAGCAGACTGCCCAGGAGCACCCAGTCGATGCTGCCCAGCAACCAGTGCCCGGCCCCGGCCACCAGGGTCAGCGGCACCGCATGCGCGATGTCCGAGCCCACGATGCGGTGTGCCGGCAAGGCTGGATACAGCAGGAACAGCACGGTCACCCCGAGGGCGCCCGCGCCGACTGATGAGATGGATACCAGAATCCCCAGCACCGCGCCTGTCACCACCGTCAGGCGGAAGGTGTGGCGCGGGTCTGCCCCGAATCCGTGACGCTGCGCGAATGCCTGAACATGACGACGCAGCACCAGGGAGATCGCGGTCAATAACAGCGCGATTCCCAGGGCAAAGGAGATCAGTTTACTCGCCCCTTCCAGGCCGCCGGGGAAGAAAGTATGAACGGTCAGCAGGGTCAGGATGGCGCCGGGGATAGAACCATACGCCAACGCGCGCGTGATTTGCCAGTCCACCGTGCCCCTGAGGCTGTGTGCCAGCGTACCGCCAGCCTTGGTGACCGCCGCGTAGAGGAGATCGGTGCCTACCGCCACGGCCGGATTCACACCGAACAGCAGCACCAGCAAGGGAGTCATCAGGGAGCCGCCGCCAACACCGGTCAGACCGACGATGGCGCCCACGGCAAAGCCGGCAACCGGGTACATCAGATCCATGAAGCTTCTTCCTGCCTGTCAGGTGGGATGGGATACGAAAAGATGCCCGCATCTTAAGACCTTGCTTCAGTCAGACATCCCAGGGAAGGCATGCTTGCTTAAAACTATTAGTGATATAGAATCCAAAAAAACACAGATTCCACCATGAACCTCCAACAACTGCGTTACATCCTGGAAGTCTCCAAACGCAAGCTTTCCGTCTCGGAAGCAGCCGAGGCGCTGTATACCTCCCAACCCGGCGTTTCCAAGCAGATCCGCCTGCTGGAAGAGGAACTCGGCATCGACATCTTCGTGCGCCACGGCAAGCGTCTGGTTGCGATCACCGAGCCGGGGCTGCAGGTCATGGCCATTGCCGAGCGCATGCTGCGGGAAGCAGACAACCTGCGGCAGGTCGGCGCGGACTTCCGCAACGAAGACAGCGGCCGCCTCATCGTAGCTACCACGCACACCCAGGCACGCTATGCACTGCCGCGCGTCGTAGCGGACTTCATGCGCCGCTACCCCCGCGTGCAACTACACATCCACCAGGGCAACCCGCGCCAGATCTGCGAACAAGTACTCGCCGGAGAGGCAGACATTGCCATCGCCACAGAAGCGGCTGCCGACATGCCCGACCTCGTGCTGCTGCCCTGCCACCAGTGGAACCGCAGCGTGATCGCCAAACGCGGCCACCCCATCCTGCGCGAAAGCCCGCTCACGCTGGAAGCCATCAACCGCTTCCCGGTGATCACCTACGATGCCGCCTTCGCCGGCCGCAGCCTCATCAACAAGGCCTTCCTCGCCCGCGGGCTCAAGCCCAACGTGGTGCTCACGGCCATCGATTCGGACGTGATCAAGACTTACGTCAATATGGACCTGGGCATCGGCATCATCGCCAGCATGGCTTTCGATCCGCTCGTGGACCGGGACCTTGCCGCACTGGACGCCAGCCACCTGTTCGAATCATCCACCACCCGCATCGGCCTGCCCCGCAACACCTGGCTACGTGGCTACGCCTACGCCTTCATCGAAATGTTCGCCCCGCACCTGAGCCGGCGCGTGGTGGACGCCGCGCTCGGCGGCGACAACGAAAGCGATCCGGGGCTCTGAACGACGCAGGCTGCACACCCCGGCAAGATCCGCCACCAACAAGGAGCCAGCATGACCCTCAACTTCGCTGCCTTCTGCCAACGCCAGGCGCGTTTCCGGCGCCTCACGGATTTCATCGGTGCCAGCCTGGACGAAGACATGCTGCGCGTTCAGGATCTGGCCGACATTGCCTGTCTCTCGCCCGCCCATCTCATGCGCCTGTACCGCGCGCGTACCGGCGAAGGCCCGATGCAGACCGTGCGCCGTCTGCGCCTGCTGCGCGCACGCGAACAGCTCTGCCACGAGCGGCAGCTCTCCGTCACCCAGATCGCCTTCGCCGCCGCTTACGACTCGAATGCAGCGTTTTCCCACGCCTTCAGACGCCAGTTCGGCATCGCTCCAAGTCAGTTCCGCCTGCTGCAGACAAACGTCGCAACGCCCCCGCCCTTGTGGCTGACGCGCCTCGCCGAACGCAAGGTCTGGCAATTCCATTATACCGGCGCCTACGGCGATAACGCCTACTACAAGGCGCGTCTGGCCTGGCTGTGTCTTGCCGCAGGCAGCCGCCGCTGGCGTGGCTGGCGTCGCAATGATCCGGAGCACCCGTTCGCCGAGCATGCTGCCCAGCGCGTAGATCTCTGCCACTTCGTGCCCCTGGCGCTGCATCCCCAGCGACTTGCCGAAGCAGACCTGGTGACACACGCTGGCGGGCTTTACGTCGTGGCCGAGATAAACCCTGCCAAGCGAGATCAATGCATGGCCACACTAGCCACCCGGCTGCGCACGGAGCTGCACTGCACACTCGGCGAAGGGCCATCGCTGGAACAGGATCTTCAGGTCCGCGACTTCCACCCGCCGCAGGAACGACGCATCGCCCTGTACCTTCCGGTCAGCCCGCTCGGCCGCCGGCAAGACTGACAGGACGCAAGTTTCGATCAAGTCTCCGCGTCGCGAAGGCCGCACATTACGGACTTCTTCCTTCCCGGCAGGAGTCGGCCATGTCTTTCCTTCGCACACGTTGTCTGCTCGGCTGCGCGCTCGCCAGCTGGCTATTGTCCGGCGTGGCGATGGCCACACCGCTGCTCGCGCATGAAGAAATCCCCTTATGGGGCGCCGCTGTACCACCGGGCTCCGAAGCGCTCACCGTCACCGAACAGCTCGTCAATCGCAGTGGCGATCCGCAACGGCCAGAGCGCGTGTTCAGTGGCATCACCCGCCCTAGCCTGAGCGCCTTTCTGCCCGCCAAACCCAACGGGGTGGCCCTGATCGTGGCGCCCGGGGGCGGCTATACCAGGCTGGCTTTTGACAAGGAGGGCGTCGCGGTGGCGCAGTGGCTCACCGCGAAAGGTTTCTCGGTATTCGTGCTGAAGTATCGCCTGCCCGACGAGGGGCATCGCGCTGGCCGCCTGGTGCCCCTGCAGGATGGGCAGCGGGCCGTTCGCCTGCTGCGCAGCCAGGCGGAGAAGTGGCACATCGATCCGCAGCGGATCGGCATCATGGGCTTTTCGGCCGGCGGCCATCTCGCCGCAGCGACAGGGCTGGACTTCGCCCGCCCCAGCTACGCCCCGGTGGATGCCATCGATGGTCTCAGTGCCCGGCCCGATTTCGTGGCCCTGATCTATGCCGCAGCAGCCTTCCGCGCACAGCCGGCAGACGCTGGCGGGCGCCCCGAATCCAGCCTGGCCTACAGCGCGTCGGGCACTCTCGACCGGGTCTCGCGCAACGCACCGCCCACTTTCATCCTCATCGCGGGCGACGATGCCCGCGTTCCACCGGAAAGCAATGTGGCCCTATGGCAGGCACTGCATCAGGCGGGGGTGGCGGCCGAGCTGCACGTCGCCCTGCGTGGCGGTCACGGCTTCGGCCTGCTGGAAAACGCCAGTGAGTCCGTTCGCAGCTGGCCCGCCAGCTTCGAAACCTGGCTCCGGGCCATCGGCATGAACCCGTGAATGCCCCATGCATGCCACCTCTCTGAAAGGAACCACAGCATGAAATCGGTCCTCATCCGCTTTTTCATCGTCCTCGTCTGCTGGAGCGGACTCGTCGCGCCGCTCAACGCAGCCATGCCGACCAAGAAAGTCTTGCTCGTGGTCGCCTCGCGAAATTATCTGGAAAGCGAATACCTGAACACCCGCCGTGCCCTCGAAACCGCCGGCATCTCGGTCGAAGTCGCCAGCGACGCCGCCACCGCCACCGGCTATTCCTTCGGCGCAATCAGAGCGGATCTGCTGATCGGACAGGCCAATGCGGCCGATTACGCCGCCATCGCGGTAATCGGCGGCACCGGCGCGAAGGAGCTGCTATGGGAGCACGCCGGTCTGCGTACATTGCTCCAGCGGGCTCACGTGCAAGGCCGGATCGTCGCGGCCCTGTGCGCGGCACCGCCAGTGCTGGCCAATGCCGGCCTGCTCAAAGGACTCAAGGCCACAATGTGGCCCGATCCGCAATGGATCGCCACACTGGAAGCCGGCGGCGCCCGCTACCTCGACGCACCGATAGTGATCGAAGGGCGCGTCATCACCGGCAAGAATCCGGCGGCAGCCCCGGCTTTCGGTGCAAGCCTCGCCGAGGCCGTGCTGCGCGGCGACTAGCACAACCGCCCCTCCCCGGATTCAGGAATTCGCAGATCACGCCGTGCAAAAAGCCGGAATGAAAACCGGTGATCCATGCTCGCACACGGATCACCGGTTTCCTGCAACACCTGCCTTGCGCCGACGGATTACTTCAGATCGAAGCGATCGAGGTTCATGACCTTGGTCCAGGCAGCGACGAAGTCACGCACGAATTTTTCCCTGGCATCTTCCTGCGCATAGACCTCAGCCAGCGCACGCAACTGCGAGTTGGAGCCGAAGACGAGATCCACGCGGGTGGCGGTCCATTTCAGCTTGCCGTCATTGCGGCCGTGCCCCTCGTAGCGCCGCGCCTTGTCGTCCACCGGACGCCATACGGCGCCCATGTCGAGCAGATTGACGAAGAAGTCGTTCGTCAGTTGGCCGACACGTTCGGTGAATACACCATCCTTGGAGCCGCCGTGATTGGCGCCCAGCACACGCAGGCCGCCGATCAGCACGGTCATTTCGGGCGCTGTGAGGGTGAGCAGCTGTGCCTTGTCGACCAGCATCTCCTCGGCAGGGATCCGGTAGGCCGCTTTTTGGTAGTTGCGGAAGCCATCGGCCAGCGGCTCCAGCGGCGCGAAGGAGGCGACGTCGGTGAGTTCCTGCGTGGCATCCGTGCGACCAGGGGTGAAGGGGACTTCCACACTGACCCCTGCAGCCTTGGCTGCCACTTCCACCGCGGCGTTACCCGCAAGCACGATGAGATCGGCCAACGAGACTTTCTGGCCATTGGTCTGCGCGGCGTTGAAACTCTTCTGGATGCCTTCGAGCACGCCCAGCACACGGGCAAGCTGCTCCGGCTGATTGGCGTCCCAATCCTTCTGCGGTGCGAGGCGGATGCGTGCACCATTGGCGCCACCACGCTTGTCGGAGCCACGGAAGGTGGAGGCCGAGGACCAGGCGGTGAACACCAGCTCGGAAACCGACAGCCCGGAGGCGAGCACCCTGGCCTTCAGCGCGGCAATTTCGACGGCGGACACCGGCGGATGATCAAGTGCGGGGAGAGGATCCTGCCAGATCAGGTCTTCAGCAGGTACTTCAGGGCCGAGGTAGCGGCTCTTCGGCCCGAGGTCACGGTGCGTGAGCTTGAACCAGGCGCGGGCGAACGCATCGGCGAACTCGTCCGGATTCTCCATGAAACGACGGGCGATCTTCTCGTAGGCCGGGTCGAAGCGCAGCGAGAGGTCCGTGGTGAGCATGGTCGGCACCAGCCGCTTGGACGGGTCGTGGGCATGCGGAATGGTGGCGCCGGCGCCCTTGGCGATCCATTGATGCGCACCTGCCGGGCTCTTGGTGAGTTCCCATTCGTAGCCGAAGAGGTTCCAGAAGAAGTTGTTGCTCCACTTGGTAGGCGTGGTGGTCCAGGTGACTTCCAGGCCACTGGTGATCGTATCGGCGCCCTTGCCGGTACCGAAACTGTTGGCCCAGCCGAGCCCCTGGGCTTCAAGACCATTCGCCTCGGGCTCGGCGCCGACATGGGATGCCGGGCCGGCACCGTGAGTCTTGCCGAAGGTATGGCCGCCGGCGATCAGGGCGACGGTTTCCTCATCGTCCATCGCTATGCGGGCGAAGGTCTCGCGGATGTCGCGGGCCGCGGCGATGGGGTCCGGATTACCGTCCGGCCCTTCCGGGTTCACATAGATGAGCCCCATCTGCACGGCAGCGAGCGGGTCTTCGAGGTCGCGGTCACCCGAGTAGCGGCTGTTGGCCTTGTCGCTGGTGGCAAGCCATTCCTGCTCGGAGCCCCAGTAGACGTCCTGATCCGGTTCCCACACATCCGCGCGGCCACCGCCGAAGCCGAAGGTCTTGAAGCCCATGGATTCAAGCGCGACATTGCCGGCGAGAATCATCAGATCGGCCCAGGAAATCCGGTTGCCGTATTTCTGCTTGATCGGCCAGATCAGGCGGCGCGCCTTGTCGAGGCTGACGTTATCGGGCCAGCTGTTGAGCGGCGCGAAACGCTGCTGACCGCGCCCGGCCCCTCCACGGCCGTCACCGATGCGATAGGTGCCGGCACTGTGCCAGGCCATGCGGATGAACAAGGGGCCGTAATGCCCGAAATCGGCTGGCCACCAGTCCTGCGACGTGGTCATCAGTGCCTGCAGATCCTTCTTCACCGCAGCCAAGTCGAGCTTCTTGAATTCCTCTGCATAGTCGAAGTCCTCGCCCAGGGGGTTGGATAGCGCCGAATGCTGATGAAGGATGTTGAGATTGAGCTGTTTGGGCCACCAGTCCTGGTTGGACTGCACGCTCACGGTGGTACGTGCGCCATGGAACGGGCATTTCGATTCGCTGCTCATGGTTTTCTCCTTTTAGTGGATTGGAAGTGAGTGGCTGACGTACAGCTTAGAGAGACAGGCGCCGGCTTTCTATTGAATTGCCTCCATGGCCCCAATACCCAACAACTATCAAAACAAGACAAAACATAAAACAAAGCTATTGCAAAAACACAAACGGATTCCCTTGCGCGCCTGGTAACCAGCCGACCATGCCGGCGACTTTCTGGACAGGCCTCCGATCGGAACGTTCGTCCGCCTGGAAAACCTGGCCCATGCAACACGCGCTATTCAATACAAAAGCATAGTTCGGAAGATCCACGGAGCATCGCGGGCGCATCCTTAGCGGTCCCTTTTCCGGACAGGAGAATGCGCTTTACCACCTCGCCATGGCCAGCCTCCCGCCCCCCGATCGAGCGGGCAATCCGACAATGCACAAAAAGACCTAAGAATCTGCGTCTTACATCGCCATGACGGTGCCTCGGAGCAAAGCGGCGCAGATATAATTTCGCGTTTTTTTTGGCCCAGCACGCCTTTCCATCCGCCTGAGATCATGCTGCTCACCTTCGTCATCGTTTATTGGCTGATTTCGATCGCCATCGGGCTGTACGCAGCCATGCGTGTGAAGAACACCACGGACTATGCGGTCGCCGGCCGCGCCTTGCCCTTCCATGTGGTCACGGCGACGGTGTTTGCCACCTGGTTCGGTTCCGAAACGGTGCTGGGTATCCCGGCCACGTTCCTGCAGGAGGGCCTGGGTGGCGTGGTGGCGGATCCTTTCGGGTCTTCGCTGTGCCTGATCCTCGTCGGCCTGTTCTTCGCCAAGCCGCTCTACAAGCTGAACCTGCTCACTATCGGTGACTATTACCGACTGCGCTTCGGACGAACCGTCGAGCTGCTGACCACCGTGGCCATCGTGATTTCATACCTGGGCTGGGTGGCCGCCCAGATCAAGGCATTGGGGCTGGTGTTCTTCGTCCTCTCCAATGGCGCCCTATCGCAGGAACTGGGCATGGTGCTCGGCGCCGCCTCGGTGCTGGTCTACACGCTGTTCGGCGGCATGTGGTCGGTGGCGATCACCGATTTCATCCAGATGATCGTGATCGTGATCGGCCTGCTCTACATCGGCTGGGATATCGGCGGTGCCGCGGGTGGTGTCGGCGAGGTGATCCAGCATGCGCAGGCGGCGGGCAAGTTCGGTTTCCTGCCCGAGTTCCGCCTGGATGCCATCGTGCTCTTCATAGGCACGCTCATCACCATGATGCTGGGCTCGATCCCGCAGCAGGACGTATTCCAGCATGTGCAATCGTCCAAGAGCGCCAATATCGCCATGTGGGGCTCGGTCCTGGGTGGCTCGCTGTACTTCCTGTTCGCCTTCATCCCGATGTTCCTGGCCTACTGCGCCACGCTGATCGCGCCGGATCTCGTCGCCCGGTATCTGGATACCGACCCGCAACTGATCCTGCCGATGCTGGTGCTCTCCGAACAGGTGCCGCTGATCGCGCAGATCATGTTCTTCGGTGCCCTGCTCTCGGCCATCAAGAGTTGTGCCTCGGCCACGCTGCTGGCCCCCTCGGTAACCTTCTCCGAAAATCTGCTGCGCCCCATCCTCAAGGCCTGGAATCCTGACCTGAGCGACAAGCAGTTCCTGCGCTGCATGCAGGGCGTAGTGCTGGTGTTCACCGCCGTGGTGACCTACATCGCGATGAATACCGAGCTTTCCATCTACGGGCTGGTCGAGAATGCCTACAAGGTCACCCTGGTGATGGCCTTCGTGCCGCTGGCGCTGGGCGTGTACTGGAAGAAATCCACCACGCAGGGTGCCGTGGTCTCGATGCTGCTGGGCGTGGCCGTGTGGCTCACGCTGGAACTCATCACGGCTGGCGACAACGCCCCCGCCTGGACGGAATTCTGGCTGCCGCACTTCGTGGGTTTCCTCGTCAGCCTGAGCAGCTTCATCCTGTTCTCGCTGCTGCCCCAGTTCGTGCGCACCCCGCCGATCCCCACGCCGGAAAGCGTGGCGGAAGGCAATCGCCCGCACCACCATCAGCACGCCCACGCAGCCTCGCACACGCACCACACGGCGCCCTGACGCCGCGTGGGCATCTGCTCCGGCGTGGCCGGCGGCACCGCCAGTGGGCGGAAGCTGCCGGCCACGTCCGGAAATTGAGCGCCTTCAAGTACAAGCGTGGCCAAGGCCGTACAATGACGTTTTTTGCGGCGCCCCAAGGCGGTGCATTCGTAACCCCAAGCTCGAGGAACCTCCCAGATGTTCAAGATCCAGACGCTCAACAAGATCGCAGCCTGCGGCCTGAACCGCCTGCCGCGCGACAACTACGAATCTGCCACCGAGATCGTCAATCCGGACGGCATCCTGCTGCGCTCGGCCGACATGCACAGCATGGACATCCCGACCTCCGTGAAGGCCATTGCGCGTGCTGGCGCCGGCGTCAACAACATCCCGCTGGACAAGTGTTCCGAGCGCGGCATCGTGGTGTTCAACACCCCGGGGGCGAACGCCAACGGCGTGAAGGAAATCGTCATTGCCGCGATGCTGATGTCCTCGCGCAACCTGTATGAAGGCATCGCCTGGACCAACACGCTCAAGGGCAAGGGCGCGGACGTGCCGCCGCTCGTGGAGAAGGGCAAGGCTCAGTTCGTCGGCCCCGAGATCCAGGGCAAAACGCTGGGTGTGATCGGCCTGGGCGCCATTGGCGTGAAGGTGGCCAACGCCGCCACCGCGCTGGGCATGACCGTGCTGGGCTACGATCCGTTCGTGAGTGTGGACGCAGCCTGGAGCCTGTCGCGCGACGTGAAGAAGGCCCCCAGCCTGGATGTGCTGATCGCCGAGTCGGACTACATCACCATCCACGTGCCGGCCACCAAAGACACCAAGAACATGTTCAACGAGGAGCGCATCGCCCGCATGAAGAAGGGCGCGCGCCTGCTGAACTTCTCGCGCAACGGCCTCGTCGACAACGCCGCCATCAAGGCTGCCATCGCCTCCGGCCACATCGCCGGCTACGTGATCGACCTGCCGGAAGAAGAACTGCTGGGCGTCGACAAGATCCTCTGCGTGCCTCACCTGGGCGCTTCCACGCCGGAATCCGAAGACAACTGCGCGGTGATGGCCGCCGACCAGATCCGCGAATACCTGGAGCGCGGCAACATCCGCAACTCGGTGAACTTCCCGGCCTGCGAACTGGCCCCCTCCGGCAAGACCCGCATCACCGTGGCCAACAAGAACGTGCCGAACGTGATCAGCAGCCTTACCGCCGCCATCGGCGCTTCGGGCCTGAACATCGACGACATGATCAACAAGAACCGCGGTGACTACGCCTACAACATCATCGACGTCTCCGGCGAAGTCTCTGACGACCTCGTCGCCAAGCTCGGCGCCGTCGAGGGTGTGATCATGGTGCGCGTGCTCCCCGACTGCCAGTAATCCATTACGCGCATTACGCAGACGCCATCCGGCGGCCCGCCAGACAAGATCCAGGCGGGCCGCCGGACAGGACAGTTGGCTATAATCGCGCGCTTTTCCCACCTACCTTCCGCTATCGTCATGACCGATTCCGCCACCCCCGACCTCGCGCTCGAACGTGAAGTCGCCGCCCTGATCGTGGAAGCGCTGAACCTGGAAGTCAGCGCCGACGAGATCCAGCCCGAAGACGCCCTGTTCGGCGAAGGCCTGGGGCTGGACTCCATCGACATCCTCGAAGTCGCGCTGGTGGTGTCCAAGCGGTATGGCTTCCAGCTCAAGGCCGACAGCGAGGACAATTTCAGCATCTTCTCCTCGCTGCGCAGCCTCGCAGCCTACATCCAGGCCCACCGGACCACCTGATGAAAGCGGGGCAGGCGCTGCGCCTGGGCGTCGCCGGGGTGCTCGGCGCCGCCTACCTGTGGCTGGGGCACATCACCAGCGCCTCCGCGAATCCTTCGCTGCTGGGCCTGTTCGTGGGGTTGATCCCGCTCGGCACAGGCGCCTGCGTGCTTGCCTGGCACACACCGCCACGCGTGCTGTGGCTCACCCTGTGCGGGCTGGCGTTCGCAGCCATTGCCTGGCAGGCCGAATTCCTGCGCAGCAACGCCGCCTGGGTCTATTTCATCCAGCACGCGGGCAGCATGAGTCTGCTCGGCCTGATGTTCGGCCGTACGCTACGCAGCGGCAGACATGAAGACGCCCTGTGCACACGCATCGCAGCCCTGCTGCACACCCAGCCGATGAGCCCCGCCTACCTGCGCTATACCTGGCTCGTCACCTGGGCCTGGACGCTGTTCTTCGCCGCCAGCGCACTGCTCTCCATCCTGCTCTTCGTGCTTGCTCCACCAGCAGTCTGGTCGGTTTTCGCCAACCTGCTCACGCCACCGCTGCTGGGGCTGATGTTCGCCGGTGAATACCTGATCCGCCTGCGGGCACTGCCCGGCGAATCCCACTTCAACATCGCCGACACCGTGCGTGCTTGGCAACGCTTCTCCGCCGAGCAGTCCGCGCACGGACGCGCCGGCCGCCAAGATCCATGAGCGCCCCCGACCTGCTGCCACTGCTGCCCGAAGCCGCCCCCGAAACGGTCTGCGCCATCCATCGCGGGCGTGCGATCACGCGCCGCGAGCTGCTGGCACAGGTTGCCGCGCTGGCGACCCGCCTGCCGGCCGGGCGGCCGCTGCTGAACCTCTGCAACGATCGCTACCTGTTCGCCATCGGCCTGCTCGCCGCCATCAGCCGGGGCGCGACCAGCCTGCTGCCCAACGCCACCGCACCCGAAAACATCGCCGCGCTACATGCCGACTGGCCCGAGCTGCTCTGCCTCTCGGATGACGCCGACGCACCTTTCGGCCTGCCCTGGCTGCAGGTCCGCACGGAAGCGCTCCCCGTCGATGCGCCTGCCCCGCTGCCCGTGATTCCCGCCACACAGCGCGTGGCCTGTGTGTTCACGTCCGGCTCCACAGGTCGCCCACAACCTCATGCCAAGCATTTCGGGCCGCTCTTCCGCAACGCCCGGACCGGTGCGCAACGCCTCTGGCAGACGGCGGGCGGCGCCTGTGCCGTGCTCGGCACGGTGCCTTTCCAGCACATGTACGGGCTGGAATCCACCGTGCTGCTGCCACTCTTCGGCGGCGGCATCCTGTGTGGCGAGCGCCCTTTCTTCCCGGCCGACGTGGCCACCGCGCTGGACGCCCTGCCCGCACCGCGCCTGCTGGTCACCACCCCCTTCCATCTGCGCACGCTGCTCGATGCCGGGCTGCCGATGCCGAAGCTGGGCGCCCTCCTCTCGGCTACCGCGCCGCTGCCTGCCGAGCTGGCCATCCGCGCCGAGCAGGCATTGGCTGCGCCGATGCTGGAGATCTACGGCTCCACGGAAACCGGCCAAGTCGCCACGCGGGCGCCGGCACAGGAAACCGACTGGTTGCCCTTTGCCGGCATCCATCTGGAGCAGGAAGGCGATTTCACCTTCGCCAGCGGCGCGCACGTCGAAGGCCGCATTGCGCTGGGCGACCTGATCGAACGCTTGCCCGACGCACGCTTCCGCCTCGTCGGGCGCCACGCCGACATGATCAACATCGCGGGCAAGCGCAGCTCGCTGGCTTACCTCAATCACATCCTGTGCGCCATTCCCGGCGTGCGTGACGGCGCCTTCTGCCTCCCCGGCAACGATGCCGACGCGCTCGCGCCGCAGCGCCTGGCAGCCTTCGTCGTCGCGCCCGGGATGAAGGCCGAGGCAATCCGCACAGCCTTGCGCCAGCGCGTGGATGCGGTGTTCCTGCCCCGCCCCGTCGTGCTGCTCGACGCGCTACCGCGCAACGCCACCGGCAAGCTCACGGCCACCGCGCTGGCCGGCCTGATCAGCGCCCACATCGAGGATGCCGGCTGATGCCGCGCCTAGACCTGCCCGCGCTGCACGGGCACCCCGCCCTGCCCGGCCATTTCCCGGGCCAGCCCATCGTGCCCGGCGTGGTGCTGCTGACCCTGGCCCGCCAGGCCATCGAAGCCGCCAGCAGGCGCCGGATGAATGGCCTGCCCACCGCCAAGTTCCTCAGCCCGGCAGGGCCGCAGGATGCGCTGCAACTCGATTTCCAGCTCGGCGAAGACAGCGCCCGTTTCGAGATCCTGTCAGGCGAACGGCGCATCGCCAGCGGGCGTTTCACCCTGGTATGAGCGGAGAAAACGGCCCCCCCGCCTGGATGCAGCACCAGGAACGCGGCAGCCTGTTCTGGCTGCGCGTGATGGTCTGGCTGTCGCTGCGCCTGGGGCGCAGACTCACCCGGCCCGTGGTGTATTTCATCGCGCTGTATTTCCTGCTCACGGCCCGCACCGCGCGCCGCGCCTCACGCACCTATCTCGGCCGTGCCCTGGGGCGCCCTGCGCGCGGGTTCGAGCTCTACCGCCATGTGCTGTGCTTCGCCGGCAGCATCCACGACCGCCTCTACCTGCTCAACGGCCGCACGCGTGCCCTGCGCCTGCGGCATGCCGGCACGGCGGCGCTGCATGCCGCGCACGCGCAGGGCGGCGTCTTGCTCTTCGGCGCCCATTTCGGCAGTTTCGAAGCCCTGCGCGCACTCGGGCGCGAAAACCTCCCAGGCCAGGTCAGCCTGCTGATGTATCCGGACAATGCACGCCAGATCAACGCCACACTGGCCGCGATCAACCCGCAGGCAATGGCCGACATCATTCCGCTGGGGCAACTCGACACCATGCTGGAGGTCAGCCACCGGCTGGAGCAAGGTGGCCTCATCAGCGTCCTCGCCGATCGCGCCAGCGGCCAGGACCGCCATCTCACGCTGCCTTTCCTCGGCGCGCCGGCACAGTTTCCCACCGGCCCGTTCCGCATGGCCGCGATGCTGCGCCGGCCGGTGTTCTTCATGGCCGGCATCCATGAGGGCGGCAACCGTTACGCCGTACACTTCGAGCCGCTGGCCGACTTCAGCCAGGTGACGCGCGCCACGCGTGAAGCCGCCATCGAGGCCGCACTGCACGCCTACGTCGCCACGCTGGAGCGTCATTGCCGCGCCAACCCCTGGAACTGGTTCAACTTCTTCGATTTCTGGGAGTCTTCCCCTGATGCGTCCGCTTAGATCCGCCCTGCTCACCGTCCTGCTGGTACTCGCACTGCCAGCGCAGGCCTGGTCACCGACCGAACTGATGCAACTGCTCGCGCAGCAGAAGTCCGGTCGTGCCAGCTTTGTCGAGAAGAAGTATCTCGGCATCGTGGACAAGCCGGTCGAGTCCTCCGGCACGCTGGCCTTCACCGCCCCCGATCGCCTGGAAAAGCGCACGCTCAAACCGAAGCCCGAGGCCCTGCTGCTGGCCAGCGACCGGCTCACCGTCGAGCGCGAAGGCAAGCCGGCCACCACCGTGCGCATTTCCAGCTATCCGGAAGCCGCAGCCTTCGTCGACAGCATCCGCGGCACGCTGGCCGGCGATCTGCGCGCGCTGGAGCGCAGCTACTGGGTCAAGCTCAGTGGCGAGCGCAAGCAATGGCGGCTGGAGCTGCAGCCCCGCAGCGAAGACATGGACCGCCTGCTGACCCGCGTAGCCATCAGCGGCGAGCAGGGCGCGGTACAACGCATCGAATTCGAGATGGCCGACGGCGACCGCACCGAGATGCTGATCACGCCCCTGCCATGAAGCGCCTGCTCAACCCCTTGCTGCTGTGGCTGTGCATGCTCGCCGCGTGCATCGCGGTGATCACGCAGACGCGCTTCGCCGCCGATCTCTCGGCTTTCATGCCGCAGGCACCGAATGCCCGCCAGCAGATGCTCATCGAACAGCTGCGCGACGGCATCATCGCCCGCCTGGTGATGGTCGGCATCGAAGGCGGTGACGTCGCCGAGCGCGGCGAGCTTTCACGTGCCCTGGCGGCGCGGCTGCGCGAGGACCCGGCCTTCGTCGGCGTCCTGAATGGCGAGACCAGCATGGAAGCGCGCGACCGTGCCTACGCTTTCGACAACCGCTATCTGCTCAGTCCGGCCGTCACACCGGAGCGTTTCACCGCCGAGGGGCTGAGCGATGCCATCGGCCAGAGTCTGGAAGGGCTGGCCGGCAGCGGCGGCATGCTGTTGAAGCGGCTGCTGCCGCGCGACCCCAGCGGCGAAACCCTGGCCCTGCTCGACCAGTTCACCGGCCAGGGCCAGCCGCATCAGGCTGGCGGCGTGTGGGCCTCGCGCGATGAAACGCGCGCGCTGCTGCTGATCCAGCTCGCCGCCGACGGCGCCAATACCGATGCCGTGGCCGACACACTGGCGCGCATCGAACGGGTTTTCGCCACATTGCCCGACCGCGCCGCCGACAGCCGCCTGGTGATGAGCGGCACGGCGGTATTCACCGTCGCCTCGCGCGACCGCATCCAGGGCGACATCCACAGGCTGGCCACCGCCAGCGCCTTGCTGGTGATCCTGCTGCTGCTCTCCATCTACCGCTCGCCGCGCCTGCTGGGCCTGGGCCTGCTGCCCGTGGGCACCGGCATCCTCGCCGGCATCGCCGCCGTGAGCCTGGCCTTCGGCAATGTGCACGGCTTCACGCTGGCCTTCGGCTGCACGCTGATCGGCGAGTCGGTCGACTACTCCATCTATTTCTTCATCCAGCGCGGCGCCGGCGTGCCGGAGAAACGCTTCTGGCGCACCGTGACGCTCGGCGTGGCAAGCTCGCTGGCCGGCTTCGCCGTGCTGCTGGTGTCCGGCTTCCCGGGGCTGGCGCAACTGGGCGTGTTCTCCATGGCCGGCCTGGTCGCCGCCGCGCTCACCGCACGCTTCCTGCTGCCGCAACTGGCACCGCAACACCTCACGCTACGCGATCTCGGGCGCTTCGCCCGCCTGATCGATGGCCTGTTCGCCCAGGGTCGCCGTCTGCGTCCGCTGTTACTGCTGCTCGTGGCGCTGTCCGCCGGCTTCCTGTGGCACAAGGGCGACGCCGTGTGGAACCGCCAGCTCAATGCGCTGAGCCCGGTGACCCGCGCCGAACAGGATCTGGACATGAGCCTGCGCAACGAACTGGGCGCGCCGGACATGCGCTACATCGCCGCGCTCACCGCGCCGGACACCGAGGCCGCACTGCAGGCAGCCGAAGCCGTGGGCCGGGTACTGCGCGAAGAAGTCGTCCGTGGGCATCTGGGCGGCTTCACCTCGCCCGCGCAGTTCCTGCCCAGCCGTCAGTTGCAGGCCGCGCGCCAGGCTGCGTTGCCGGATGCGGATGACCTGCGCGCGCACCTGGCTGCGGCCACCAGGGATTTACCGCTACGCCCGGAACGGCTGGAAGGCTTCGTCGAGGATGTGCAGACCAGCCGTACCCAGCCGCTGTTGAGCCGCACCGACCTCAAGGGTACGGCCCTGGCGCTGGGCTACGACTCGCTGGTGGTGCAGCGTGCGCAGGATGTGCTGATACTGCTGCCGCTGCGTGCCCCGGCCGGGCAGGAGGAGATCGACCTCCCGGTGCTGGAGGCCGCGCTGGCCGGGGCCGGCCTGCAGGACGTGATCGTGCTCGACATCCTCGAGGAATCCACCGGCCTGTTCGCCAGCTATCTCGGCGAAGCCAAGCGGCTCGTGGGCTTCGGCATGCTCGCCATCTTCCTGCTGCTCTTCGCTGCCCTGCGCTCACTGCCGCGCGCGCTGCGCGCCGTCGCGCCGCTCGCCTGCGCCGTGCTGCTGGTGGCTGCCGGTCTGCTCGCTGCCGGTGTGCAGCTCACCATCCTGCACCTTATCGGCCTATTGCTGGTGGTGGCCATCGGCCGCAACTACACGCTATTCTTCGATTCTGGCGCGCGCAGCGCGGACCCGGCACAGCAACGCCAGGTGCAGGTGTCGATGGTGGTGGCCAATCTCACCACGGTGAGCAGCTTCGGCGTGCTCGCCTTCTCCTCGGTGCCGGTGCTGTCGTACCTGGGCTGCACCGTCGGCCCCGGCGCCGCGCTGGCCCTGCTCTGCGCGGCCATCCTCGCCCGCCCCGCCGATCATGCAGATGCTGCGTGACGAGCTGGCCGGCAGCCCGGCCGGCCGCCTGCTGATCCTGCTGCCTCCCGCACAGGCCAGGCCACAGGATTACGTCGACCAGGGTTTCATCGCCGCCGTGCGCCAGCGCGGCATCGCCACGGACGTCTGGCTGCCAGGCATCGATCAAACACATGTGATGGCACGCACGGTGGTCGACACGCTGGCCGCCGAAGTCCTGGTGCCCGCGCAGGCCGCCGGCTACCGCGAGATCTGGCTCGCCGGCATCTCGCTCGGCGCCTTCAACGGCCTGCTCTGCGCCAGTGCGCACGCCGCGCAGCTCGCCGGTCTGTGCCTGCTCGCGCCGTATCCCGGCACCGGCGACATCCTCAAGGAAATCCACACCGCTGGCGGGCCGCAGGCCTGGGCGCAGACACCCGCCGCGCAGCTGGGTGACGAACGCGTGTTCTGGCGCTGGCTGGGGTCGAGCAGCAAGCAAAACTCACCCTGCCCGTCTGGTTCGCCTGCGGAGCCGAAGACCGCTTCGCGCGCAACCAGCGGCTGCTCGCCAGCCTGCTGCCACCCGAACGCGTGCGCTGGCAGCCCGGCAGGCATGACTGGGACTGCTGGCGGACGCTGTGGGGGCATTGGCTGGATCACTGGCCACTGTAAACGCGCCCGGCTGCGCCTACACGACGGCCCCGGACACGGATTCAGCCAAGCTCCCTTGCCACATGGCGTGATGCGCACGCCACAGCCACCCATCCCTTGTTAACAACGCGCTACGCAATCCGCATGCAACCGAGGCTTCCCGATCGATTTTGCAGAACGCCTCCTGACGACGCTCAATTGAGTATGATTTTTATTTAAATTGTTAAGCCGCTTGTGGCAAGCTGCGCATCCGGTAGCGGATGTGTGTCGGCATCCGCTGGAGTCGGGGTCTTTTCGGGGCGTTCGTCCTTCCATGATGAAAAAAATCTTGTTCCTGCTCTTCGCCTGCATCCTGGCCTTGCCCGCGATGGCGGATCCGGGCGACTACGAGACCTTTATCCAGGATATCGAAGGACGCCTGGACAAGGCTTCGGCAGCCTATCGGGAGGGGCAAGGCGACGCTGCCAAGACACTGGTCCAATCCGCGTACTTCGAGGTTTTCGAAAATCTCGAAGGCCCGATCCGGATCAATCTCTCGGCCCGCAAGAGCTTCGAGATGGAAGCGGCCTTCGGTGAGATCCGCCGGATGATCGTGCAGAAGCAGGGGCTCGATGCGGTGGATGCGCGCATCGCGTGGCTGAAAGCCCAGTTGCGGGAAGTGCAGCCCGCCATCGAGGCCGGCCATCGTCTGGCGGCGCAAGGCACGCACGGCACCTACGACAACGAAAAGATCGATCCGTACTGGCACGACTACTACCGCCTGATCGACGATCTGCTGGCCGACGGCATCTCGCTCTATCAGAGCGGCGACTTCGAAAACGCGCGGGCCAGCATCCAGAAAGCGCAGTTCGATGGCTTCAAGAACTCCGAGATGGAGATCGCGATCCGGCAGAATCGCTCCGCACAGCACACCCAGAAACTGAATCAGGAATTCTCGGCCCTGCTGGCGCTGGCCGCCGAACCCGGGCAGATCACCAGACTCGGCTACGGCATCACCACACTGCTGCAGGACATCGAGGAGCAACTGGAAGCGCTGCCGATTCCCGCCAGCGCCACAGTCAACGTCATGGCGGATGAGGGCAGCACCGGCACAGCCAACTGGGCGAATGTCGCCACCGACATCGATGCAGCCATCGCTCAGGCCCTGGGTCATTACGAAGCGGGCGACGCAAAGCAGGCCATCGCCGCAGTGCAGGACAGCTATTTCGATCTGTTCGAGGCCACCGGCATGGAAAGCCGCGTCGGCGCGCGGGACTCCAGCGCGAAGCTGGCGCTGGAAGGGCATTTCACCCGCCTGACGAGCCTGATGAAGGCTGGCCGGCCGATGGCCGAGCTGCAGGCGGAGGCGCAGGCTCTCTCGGCCGGTCTGGCACAGGCGGCTACACAACTGGGCAGCGCGGGGCAGACCGGGTGGTCGCTGGCACTGATGAGCTTGATCATCATTCTGCGCGAAGGGCTGGAGGCGCTGCTGATCGTGGCAGCCATCGTCGCCTATCTGGTGAAGAACGGGCATCGCGACAAGCTTCCGCTGATTCGCCAGTCGGTAGTGGTGGCGCTGGTCGCCAGCGTCGTCACCGCGGCAGCTTTCTACTGGCTCTTCGCCAATGCCGGTGCGCAACGCGAGCTGCTGGAAGGCTTCACCATGATCATCGCGGTGTTCGTGCTGTTCAGCATGAGCTACTGGCTGCTTTCCAAGGCCGAGGCCGAGCACTGGAAGGCCTATCTGGAAGGCAAGATCTCCGCCTCGCTGACCAGAGGCTCGATGTTCGGCCTGTGGTTCGCCAGCTTCCTGGCGGTGTATCGCGAGGGCGCGGAAACCGTGCTGTTCTACCAGGCACTGATCGCCGACTCGGCGGGCACGGCCGACAACCTTGCCCTGTTGGGTGGCTTCCTTGTCGGCTGCGTGCTGCTGGGTATCGCCTATCTGGTCATGCGCCTGTCGGTGGTACGCCTGCCGCTGCGGCCGTTCTTCCTGTTCACCGGCGGCTTCATGTACCTGATGGCCTTCGTGTTCGCCGGCAAGAGCATGATGGAACTGATCGAAGGCAAGCTGTTCCAGCCCACGCTGTGGGCCTGGGCGCCCGAAATTCCACTGCTCGGCGTACATCCCTACCGGGAAACGCTCATCCCCCAATTGCTATTGCTGCTCGCAGCGCTGTTCGCGCTGTGGGTGCTCAAACGCCAGCGTTCGCCAGCTTCCGCCCCGCCTGCGCCCGCTTCCGTCTCCGGCGAAACATCGCACTGAGGCCCAAGCGTTCCGCTCGTCTTACCTGTCACTCACAAGGAGAGTCGCACCATGAAGTCCCGTTTGCTGTTTGCCGCCGTCTGTGCCGGCGCTTTCACCCTCAGCGCGCAGGCGTTCGAGGAATTCCCCATCGGCGAGCCGGTGACCCTCAATGAAATGGAAATCGCGGCGGTCTATCTGGCCCCGATCGACATGGAGCCGCGCGGCATGGGCCTGTCCGCAGCGCAGTCGGACATCCACCTCGAAGCGGATATCCATGCCGTCGAAGGCAACAAGAACGGCTTCGGTGCCGGCGAATGGATGCCCAACCTGGTGATCGAGTACACCCTGGCGAATACCGATACCGGCGCCAAGCAGACCGGCACCTTCATGCCGATGGTGGCCGCCGATGGCCCCCACTACGGTCAGAACATCAAGATGCCCGGCGTCGGCAACTACAAGCTGACCTATCACATCCAGCCCCCCTCGGCTGGTGGTCTGCACCGCCACACCGATTCCGAAACCGGTGTCGCCCGCTGGTGGAGGCCGTTCGACGTATCGTTCTCCTTCAAGTACGCTGGCCTGAAGAAGAAAAAGTAAGCGCAGTCTCACGGGTGGAATGCCTTTCGTGTTCCACCCGGTTTCATTCGGTCAATCGAAATCATGAGCTACTACTGGGCCTCGATCCTGCCAGCCTTCCTGCCGACAGCCTTGCTGCTGGCGGCGCACTGGGCGGCACGGCCCTCTTGCGGCCCCTGGTCCCTGTTGCTGACCAGCATGGGCGCCCTGCTCGCAGGCATCGGCCTGAGTTTCGCCTTGCCCGCCAGCCAGTTCGCCGCGCTTGGCCTGGGCATCGCGCAGTTCGTCCTGCTCGCCGGATTCCTGCTCTGGCAATTCACCGCACGGCGCGAGTTCTTCTGGCAGATTGCACTGATTCTTCTCGCCGGCCTCCTGTGGGGCAGATCGCCGGTGCTGGCTTCGCTTTCCACTGCGGTCATCAATACCGATTTCATCGTCAATCTGGCCAGCATCGTCACGGCATTCGCCGCCTGCCTGCTGCTGGGCTGGCTGACTTCCCGCCTGCTGCGCGAACTGCCACGTGGGCGCTGGCCGCTGCTGCTGGCAGCGGGCGCCCTGCTGCTGGTGCCGCTGAGCGGCAACATCCTGCTCTCGCTGATGAAGCTGCAGGCGCTGGAGCTGACCCGCGCGCGCCTGTCCTTCGCGGCAAGGACCATCGATCTGGAAACCGGCGCAGCGTATGGCGCGCTGTTGCTGGTCGGCTTGCTGGTGGCGGTGGCGGTTGTCCGCCTGGCCCTGCCACGCCGCCAGGCCTGGCAGGCAGCCCAGCCGCTGATTGCGCGCCGCATCGCGCAAGCCACCTACCGGCAGACACAACGCCTGCTCGGCGCGCTGGCTCTCGTGCTGGTGACGATGGGGGGCGTACATGCCTACTGGGATCTGGTGGCTTCACGGCCGCCAGCCCTGTCCGCTGCCACACGGGTGGAAATCCCGGCGGACGACGAACTACGGCTCGCACTCGCACCGATGATGGATGGCAACCTGCACCGTTTCGCCTGGGTCGCCGACGACGGCAAGGTGGTGCGCTTCTTCGTCATCAACCGTCTGGAAGACCGCGCCTCGCCCAGTGTGGTGATGGATGCCTGCCTGCTGTGTGGCGACAAAGGCTACGTGCAGCAGGGTGACCAGATCGTCTGCGTCGGCTGCGGTGTGCATCTGTTCAAGCCCAGCATCGGCAAGCCTGGCGGCTGCAATCCGGTACCGGTGGAGAACTGGCGGGTCGAAGGGGGCGAGATCGTGATCCCGAAAGCCTCGCTGGAGGCCGGATTGCCCTTGTTCAGCACCGTCCTGACCATCGAGGTGACCGATCCTGTCTCCGGCAGGAAGCTCACCAACACTTCTGCGGCATTCCACTACGTCTACGCCGGCAAGACCTATTTCTTCGCCGACGAAGCCGCGCTTGAAGCCTTCCGCGACGATCCGGAGAAATACCTGCCGGAAGACAAGGCCGCCGAGCCGGCCGCGCAGGGAGCGGCACCATGATCCTGCGCATGCTGCGTCAGTCTTGGCGCCGCAATCCCAGACGCAAGCTGCTGGCCGTGGCGACCGTGTTCCTCGCGGCCAGCCTGCTCTCCGCGCTGATGCTGGTCTCCATCGACATCGGCGACCAGATGGCGAAGGAGATGAAATCCTACGGCGCCAACATCCTGCTCGAACCCGCCGGGCAGGCCGTGCTGCCCTCGCTGCTCGGCGAGGGAGAAGACAATCCGCTGACGGAGCAGAGCACGCTGCCAGAAGCCGAGCTGCCCAACCTGATGGAGATCTTCTGGCGCAACGACCTCGTCGGCTTCGCGCCGCTGCTGGGTGGAGAGATCGCGGTGGAAGGTGCCAACGTGCGCGTCATCGGCACCTTCTTCGACCAACCGCTGGCGGTACCGGACGACCCTGGCTATCACACCGGGCAGAAGATCATCAGCCCGTACTGGCAGATCGACGGCCGCTGGCCGGATGACGCCCGCGCGGAAGCGCTGGCTGGCGCGGAACTGGCCGCCCGCCACGGCTGGACGCCCGGCACGCAGCTGAACGTGGGTGGCGAGCCCCTGCTCATCACCGGCATCCTGCATTCCGGGGGCGACGAGGAAGCTGCGCTGGTGGCCCCGCTGGCGCGGGTACAGACCTGGCTCGGCCAGCCGGGGCGGATCGGCTCGATCCGTGTGTCGGCGCTGACCGTGCCTGAAAACGAACTTTCCCGCCGCGCGCTCCGGAATCCGGACGCGCTCGATGCGGAGACCTACGATCAGTGGTACTGCACCGCCTACGTATCCTCCATCGCGCACCAGCTGGAAGAGGTGGTGTCAGGCAGCATCGCCCGACCGATCTGGCAGGTCGCAGCTTCCGAAGGCGTCATCATCGACAAGATCCAGTGGCTGCTGATCATGGCCACCGGCGCGGCGCTGATCGCGGCGGCGATGGGTATCGCCTCGCTGATGACCAGCACACTGATCGAGCGTGCCAAGGAAATCGGCCTGATGAAGGCCATGGGTGCGCACGACTGGCGCATCGCCCTGCTGTTCTACGCCGAGGCGGCGATGAGCAGCCTGGCCGGCGGGGTGCTGGGCTGCCTGGCGGGCTGGGGGCTGGCGCGTGCCATCGGCTGGCAACTGTTCGGCGAAGCGCTGGCATTCTCCTGGATCGTGGTGCCCGCCGTGCTGCTGGTGTCGTTGCTCATCGCGCTGGCGGGCACCTGGTTCCCCGCCCGGCGCATCGTCCGGCTCTACCCCGCCGAGGTGCTGTATGGCCGCCAGTAGACAGATAACCAGACGGCTGCTGTGGCGCGCCCTCTCGGTGCGCAACCAGCGCGTCTGGGTGGTGTTCTTCGCCTTGATGGTAAGCACGGCGATCGTCAATGCGCTGGTCTCGGTGTATTTCGACATCGACATCAAGATGAGCCGGGAGCTGCGCACCTTCGGCGCCAACTTCTATCTCGGCCCGGCCCACGGCCACACCCTGCCCGAGGCGGATTTTGACCGTCTGGTCAGCGCCGCACCGCCGGGCCTGGTCGCCGCCGGCAGCCCCTATCTGTACGGCACCGCGCGCAGCGAGCTGGAAAACGTGGCGCTCGCCGGCGTTCGTTTTTCCGCGCTGCCCGCGCTGGTGCCCTACTGGCAGGTGGAAGGCGCCTGGATCGGCGTGGATTTCGACGACCGCAACGCCATGATCGGCCGCACACTGGCCTCACGGCTGAATCTCGCCGTGGGCGACACGCTCTCGCTGGTCAAGGACGGGCAGAAGAAGGCTCTGCGGATCAAGGGCATCGTCGATGCTGGAGATGCCAGCGACAGCCTGCTCTTCATCAGCCTCGAACTGGCGCAGGACTGGCTCGAGAAGCCGGGACTCATGTCTCACGCGCTGTTCAGCATGATGAACAGCGCGGGCAACGTGGAGCAGTTCGCCGCGGCCCTGCGCACCGGCCATGCCGACTGGGCCGTGCGCCCGATCCGCAAGGTGTCGGCCAACGAGGGGAACGTGCTGGTCAAGATCCAGGGGCTGATGGGGCTGGTATCCATCGTCATCCTGTTGCTGTCCACGCTGTGCGTGAATACCTCGCTGACTGCCATCGTCAGCGAGCGTCAGCGCGAATTCGCCTTGCAGAAGGCGCTGGGCGCGGCCAACCGCACCATCGTGCGGCAGGTGCTGCTGGAAACCCTGGCCATCTCCCTGGCGGCCACCGTGGTGGGCTGCCTGGCCGGCTTCGTGCTGGCGCAGGTGCTGGGGCAGACGGTGTTTTCCGCAAGCATCGGCCTGCGCGCCTGGGTGCTGCCGATCACGGTCGCCCTGTCCCTGTCGGCAGCACTCGGTGCAGCCGTGCTGCCGCTGCGCCGCATCATGTATATCCAGCCCGCCAGAGTGCTGAAAGGTGAATGACGCAATGCCCGAAGAATCCCGCGTGACCGCCACGAGCGCCATCGAAGCCCGTCATCTGAGCAAGCACTTCGGCAACGTAGCCGCGCTCGATGACGTCAGCTTCTCCGTTGCCAAGGGCGAATTCGTCGCCCTGATGGGCTCCTCCGGCTCAGGCAAGACCACGCTGATGAATCTGCTCACCTGTCTGGACACGCCTACGGCAGGCGAGCTGTGGCTGGATGGCGTGAATGCCGCCGGCTTCGACGAAGAGGCCCGGCGCCAGTTCCGCGCCCGCCACATCGGCCTGGTGTTCCAGCAGTTCCACCTGATCCCGTATCTGAACGCGCTGGAAAACGTCATGCTGGCGCAGCACTACCACAGTGTGACCGACGAGGCTTCGGCCCGCCGGGCGCTGGAGGAAGTGGGGCTGGCACACCGGGTGGACCACCTGCCGAGCGAGCTTTCCGGTGGCGAGCAGCAGCGGGTCTGCATCGCGCGCGCGCTGATCAACGAACCGCCGCTGCTGTTTGCGGACGAACCGACCGGCAATCTGGATGCGGAAAACGAAGCACGCGTGCTGGAGATCCTGCAAGGTCTGCACAGCGAAGGCCGCACCATCGTCATGGTGACGCACAACCCCGCGCTGGGCGCCTACGCCCAGCGGGTCGTGCGCCTGCAACACGGAAGGATCATGCAATGAAACGCTGGCTTGCCCCCGCCTTGATTTCCCTGATCGCCCTGCTGCCCGCCTGCAAGGAAGAATCCGCACAGACGGGCGCAGCCGCGCCCGAAATCGCAGCCGTCGACCTGCAGGGCGAGCCGGTCAAGCTGGCGCAATGGCAAGGGCGCAGCATCTACCTGAATTTCTGGTCGACCACCTGCGGCGCCTGCCTGGCCGAGATGCCCCACCTGGAAGCGCTGAGCCGCGAATACCGCGACCGGGTGGAAGTGGTGGCGATCAATGTCGACCCAGAAGACGTCTCCCTCCAGGAGACCCTGAGCAAACAGGGGCTCACCTTTCCGGTGATCCGGGATTCCCTCGGCATGACGCGCGAACGCTACAAGGTGGTGGGCACGCCGACCTCCTTCGTCATCGGCGCGGATGGCGTCCTGCGCCAGAGTTTCGTCGGCGCACCGCCCCCCGAACGGCTGGAAGCCGTGTTTGCCGAGGCGGCACGGAACGCCTCGTGAACACCCCCCTGCGGGCAATCCCCTCCTGCTGCCTGGCGCTGATGCTGCTGGGCACGGCAAGCACGAGCCTGGCCCAGACCTCAGCCGCCAATGGGGGCGAACGCGGATTCAGGCAATACTGCAAGGCCTGCCACTCGCTCACGCCCGGCAAGGGCAGCCGCCTGGGGCCGGCCCTGAACGGCGTGCCCGGCCAGAAAGCCGGCACCACACCGGGCTATGCCTACTCCGACGCGCTGAAGACCTCCGGCATCGTCTGGAGCGAGGCGGAATTCATGAGCTATCTGCGCGCACCGGCCAAACGGATCCCCGGTACGAAAAAGCTGCTGCCCGGCGTCAACAACGAGCAGGCCCTGCAGGCCATCTATCGCTATCTCGCCACCCTGCCCCGCACAGGCGGCAGATGAGCCGGGCGGACCACGGCGAGCGTTGACGCCCCGGCGCACCTCCCAGAACATGCGGCCGCATGAATCCGCCGCGACGCGCCTGGCGCCCCGCCCCCTTCCTGCTGTTCTCCCTCGTACTGCACGCCCTGTTGCTCGCAGCCGCACTGGCGTGGCCGCAGCACTGGCAGGTGTGGCTGAGCCTGTTCCTGCTCGACCATGGGCTGATCGCGCTCGCCGGCCTGTGGCCGCGCAGCAGCCTGCTCGGCCCCAACATCACGCGCCTGCCGGCGGATGCCGCCGCGCGTGGCGAAGTGGCGATCACCATCGATGACGGACCGGACCCGGACGTGACGCCGCACGTGCTGGACATCCTCGCCGCGCACAGCGTGCGTGCCACTTTCTTCTGCATCGGCGAGCGTGCCGCCGAGCATCCGGAGCTGGTGCGCCTGATGCGTGCCGGCGGTCACGCCGTGGAAAACCACGGCCAGCGCCACCCCCTCGCCTTCTCCGGCCCGGCGGGCTGGCGACGCGAGATCGCCACGGCGCAGGACACGCTGACGGCGATCACCGGCGTACCGCCGCGCTTCTACCGGGCGCTGGCCGGGCTGCGCAATCCCTTCCTCGACCCCGTGCTGCACGCGCAGGGACTACACCTCGCGAGCTGGACACGGCGCGAATTCGATACCCGCGCACGTAGCGCCGACGCGGTTTTCGCCGCCCTGACCGACGAGTTGCTGGCGGGCGACATCCTGCTGCTGCACGACGGCAATGCCGGCGCGCGCGAAGGCCGTGAGCCCCTGATCCTGGAGGTGTTGCCACGCTTGCTGCAGACGCTGAAATCACGCGGGCTGCGCCCGGTCACACTGCGAGACGTATTGCCATGAATTCCGCCATGAGCCCCATTTTCCGCCGCCGTCTGCTGGATGCCGCCAGCGCCCCTTACCGTGCAGTGGGCGTGGTGCATCACCGCTGGGCGCGCGGCAAGCTTGGCGGGGACGCCATCTTCACCGCACTGGTCGACGGCGCGGTCTTCCCGGATCAAGCCCGTGTGCTCGATCTGGGCTGTGGCCGGGGCCTGCTCGCGGCCTGGCATCTGGCCGCCGAAGCGCTCGCCGCGCGTGGGGAATGGCCCGCGGATACCCATCGCCCTCCACGAGACCTGCATTTCACGGGCGTGGAGCTGATGGCGCGCGAAGCCGAGGCCGGCATGCGGGCGCTGCTGCCGCACTATCCGGGACGCGTGGCGCTCTCCGGTGGCGACATGCGTGAAGTGGCGCTGGAAGGCTTCGACGTGGTTGCCATCCTCGACGTACTGCACTACGTGGACCACGCCGCCCAGGATCTCCTGCTCGACCGCATCCGCGCGGCCTTGCCTCCGGGCGGCCTGTTCCTCACCCGCGTGGGTGACGCCAACGGCGGTCTGCGCTTCCGCATCAGCCAGTGGGTGGATCGCGGCATCTCTTTCATCCAGGGGCATCGCCTGTCGCGCATGTGGTGCCGACCGCTGGCCGAGTGGGTGCGCATACTCGAAGCGCGCGGCTTCAAGGTTGAAACCCGGCCCATGAACGGCCATCAGCCCTTTGCCAACGTAATGCTGATCGCACGTGTGCCGCAGGCCGCGGGGTAGAATCGCCTCCTTTCTGCCCGCTCCAGGAGACAGCGTGCCGCTTCGCCTGACCGCTTATACCCTTGCCAGCGCACTCGGCGCCGGCCTTGCCGCCAATCTCGACGCCCTGCGCGCGCAACGCAGCGGCCTCGTGCGCAAGCAGTGGGAAACCACCACGCTGGACACCTGCATCGGCGAAGTGGCCGGGCTGGACGATTTCCGCCTGCGCGACGATCTGGCGGCCTTCGATTGCCGCAACAACCGCCTCGCCCAGCGCGCGCTGGAATGCGACGATTTCTCGGCACGCGTGCGCGAAGCCATCGCGCGCTATGGCGACACACGCATCGGCGTCTTCCTCGGCACCAGCACCGCCGGCATCCTCAGCTCCAAGATCGCCTTCCGCCAGCGCGACACGGCCACCGGCACCTGGCCCGGCGACCTGGATTACCGGCGCACCCACAACAGCTACTCCGTGGGCGACTTCGTGCGCAGCTATTTCGGCCTGCACGGCCCTGCCTGGGTGGTTTCCACTGCCTGTTCGTCCTCCGCCAAGGTATTCGGCGACGCACAGCGCATGATGGCCTGCGGCCTCATCGACGCAGCCATCGTCGGCGGCATCGATTCGCTGTGCCTGACCACGCTGTACGGCTTCAACTCGCTGCAGCTGGTCTCGCGCAACGCCTGCAAGCCCTACGACGAATTCCGCGACGGCATCTCCATCGGCGAAGGCGGAGCCTTCGTATTGCTCGAAGGGGGCGCACCGGCGGCGGGCGAGATCGTGGTGGCGGGCATCGGCGAATCAAGCGATGCACATCACATGTCTGCCCCGCACCCCGAGGGCCTCGGCGCACGCGCCGCAATGCAGGCCGCGCTGGACATGGCCGGTTTGCAGCCTGCCGACATCGATTACATCAACCTGCACGGTACCTCCACGCCCAGCAATGACGCCGCCGAAGACAAGGGCGTGACCGCGCTCTTCGGCACTGGCCCTGCAACACGATTTCATGCCGGGCGGTGCCGGCACCACGCAGCGGGATTCGCGCCTGCACTGCAACTACCTTCTGGCCAATCGTGAGCAACCCATGCGCCACGTCCTCTCCAATTCCTTCGGCTTCGGCGGCAGCAACGCCAGCCTGCTTTTCTCGAAGGTGGCGGCATGAGCCAACTGCAGGTCTGCGTTTCTGCCGTCCGCCTGTACGGCCCCGGTCTCAACGGCTGGCTGCAGGCACGCGCCACGCTGGCCGACGACGCCCCCTTCGCCCCGGGCGAACTTGCATTGCCGCCGGCCCAGGCGCTGCCACCGGCCGAACGCCGCCGTGTCGGTCTGCCCGTGAAGCTGTCGATGGCCATCGGCTTCGACGCCGTGAGCCAGGCCGGCGCAGATGCCAGCCAGCTCGCCAACGTGTTCTCCTCCACCGGCGGCGATTGCGACAACTGCCACGCCATCCTGGAAACCCTGGCCACCGACGACCGCGCAGTCTCGCCCACACGCTTCCACAATTCGGTGCACAACGCGCCCTCGGGCTACTGGAGCATCGCCACGCACTGCATGGCACCCTCCACCAGCCTGTGCGCATATGACGCCACCTTCGCCGCCGGCCTGCTCGAAGCCGCCAGCCAAGTCGCCACGAATGGCCGCCCCTGTCTGCTGCTGGCCTACGACACGGCCTATCCGCAACCGCTCTATGCCTGCCGGCCGATCCCGCACGCCTTCGGTGTCGCACTGCTGTTCACCGCCCAGCCGGCCGCCACGCACTTTGCACGCCTGACCCTCTCGCTGGGACAGGACGCCCCGGACCCGCTCGCCGACACAGGCCTGGAAAACCTGCGCCGCAGCGTGCCGGCCGCCCGTGCCCTGCCGCTGCTGCAACGCCTGGCGCGCAGCGAGCAAGGCCGTTGCGTGATCGACTATTTCGACGACCTGTCGCTCGCCATCGAGGTGGCTGCGTGACGATCCTGGACCGCGCCGGCATCGCCGCACGCATCCCTCACGCCGGCAACATGTGCCTGCTGGACGGCGTGCTTGCCTGGACACCCGAAGCCATCAGCTGCCACGCCGGCAGCCACCGTGATCCGGCCAATCCCCTGCGTGGCGCAGATGGCCTGGACATCCTCAACGGCATCGAATACGCCGCCCAGGCCATGGCCATACATGGCGCGCTGCGCGCCGGTACGGACGAAGCCCCGCGCGCAGGCTTTCTCACCAGCGTGCGCGAAGTCGAATGCCTGGCCTCGCGGCTGGACGACATCCCCGGCGCACTCCGGGTGTACGCCGAATGTCTTTCGGACAGCGGCAACCACCTGATGTACAGTTTCCGGATCGAAACCGAGGGCCGGCCCCTGTTGTGGGGGCGCGCCAGCGTGATGCTGGATGCTGCGGCCCGACAACATGCGTAGTGACCCCGATGAGCTTCAATCCCGCCCCTTTCGCCGCCCGCCGTGCGCGGCTGGCCGAACGCCTGCGTGCCGCAGGCGGCGGCATCGCCCTGATTCCCACCGCACCGGAACGGCCTCGTAACCGCGACAGCGACTTCCCCTACCGCCACGACAGCTACTTCCATTACCTCACCGGCTTCACCGAGCCCGAAGCCTGGCTGGCACTGGTGGTGGACGCCGACAACACGCGCAGCATCCTTTTCTGTCGTGCCAAGCATGAAGAGCGGGAAATCTGGGATGGCTACCGTTTCGGCCCCGCAGCGGCGTGCGAGCAATTCGGCCTCGATGAAGCCCACACCGTCGATACCCTGGGCGAGCAACTGCCTGCGCTACTGGGCGACCAACCCGCGCTGTGGTACGCGCTGGGCCACGACGATACGCACGACAAACAGGTGATGCAGGCGCTGAATGCCGTGCGCGCCGGCGTACGCAACGGCGTGAAGGCGCCTGGCACCCTGCGTGATCCACACGCCGAACTCGACGAGATGCGCCTGATCAAGGATGGCGCCGAGCTGGAGCTGCTGCGCCGCGCCGCCGAAATCACGGCCGCCGCGCACATCTGCGCCATGCGCCACGCCCGCCCGGGCATGTACGAATACGAAGTCGAAGCCGAACTGCTGCACGAATTCCGCCGCAGCGGCAGCCAGTACCCGGCCTACCCCTCCATCGTCGCCAGCGGCCCCAACGCCTGCGTGCTGCACTACGTCTCCAACGACCGCCGGATGCAGGACGGCGAACTGTTGCTGATCGACGCTGGCTGCGAATTCGACAGCTACGCTGGCGACATCACGCGCACCTTCCCGGTCAATGGCCGCTTCGAGGGGGCCGCGCGCGACATCTATGCACTGGTACTCGCCTCGCAGAAGGCCGCACTTGCCGAATGCCGGCTGGGCAACACCTTTGCCACGCCGCACGACACCGTGGTGCGCATCCTTTCGCAAGGCCTGATCGACCTGGGCGTGCTCAAGGGCAGCCTTGACGAAGTGCTGGAAACCACCGCGTACCGCCGTTTCTACATGCACCGTACCAGCCACTGGCTGGGGCTGGACGTGCATGACGCCGGCGAATACAAGCTGAGCGGCGAATGGCGCCCGCTGGAGGAGGGCATGGTGCTCACCATCGAGCCCGGCTGCTACATCCGCCCCGCCGACGACGTGCCCGAAGCCTTCTGGAACATCGGCGTACGCATCGAAGACGACGTACACGTCAGCGCCGCCGGGCCGGAAATCCTCACCAGCGCCGCCCCCAAATGCATCAAGGACGTGGAAGCACTGATGGAGGGCGATTGATGCAGGCCCGGTTTCGGCCTGACATATACGCTCTCATCCCGGCGCAGGCCGGGATCCAGTCGCGTAGGGTGCGCCATGCGCACCATCGCCTGCCACGCCCGATCCGTTCGTGCCGAGGTATCGAAACATGAACGGGCGCCCACCGTGTAGCCCGGATGCAGGCCAAAAGCCGGAATCCGGGAGGTTTCCTCAGGAATGCAGATGAGCGACATCACCCTGATCGGCGCCGGCCCGCTCGGCCTGACCACAGCCCTGGCGCTGCAGCGGCGCGGCCACCAGTGCGTACAGCTGGTGGACGCCCGCCCTGGCCCCGGTGTGCAGCGCGATGCGCGTAGCCTGGCGCTCTCCCATGGCAGCCGCGAATTGCTGGAGCTGCTCGACGCCTGGCCCATTGATGCTGCCACACCGATCACCCGCATCCGCGTGACGCAGGCTGAGGGCTGCGGCGAAACCTGGCTCGACGCCACCGAGCTGGCGCTGCCCGCGCTGGGTTATGTAGTTTCCGCCGAAGCGCTGGAAGCCGCGTTATGGGCACGCGCCCAAGCAGCGGGCCTCGACGTGCGCTGGCAACAACGCATCATCCGGCTACAGGCGGAAGGAAGCCACGTGCGCGTGCATGGTGCCGGCGGAGCCGATTTCACGGCACGCCTTGCGGTGCGCTGCGAGGGCCGCATCGAATCCACGGAAGCGGATCGCCGCCACGACTATGCCCAGGTCGCGCTGATCTGCCACGCCACACCTGCAACGCCGCACGCGGGCCTCGCCCACGAGCGCTTCACGCCGCAGGGGCCGATCGCGCTGCTCCCCGAAGGCGAGGGCTATGCCGTGGTGTGGACCGTGCCCAGCACGCGCGCCGAAGCCTTGCTTGCGGCCCCCGACAACGAATGGCTGGCGACACTGAACGCGGCCCTGCCGACAGACGTGAAACTGACTGCACTGCGCGGCCGCGCGCATTACCCGTTGACGATGAGCCTGCGCGAACGCCCCGTCGCTGCACGCCAGGTCTGGCTGGGCAATGCTGCACAGACCCTGCACCCGGTGGCCGGCCAGGGCTTCAATCTGGCGCTGCGCGATGCCTGGCAACTGGCCGAACAGCTGACCGATGCGCCCGACCCGGGCACCGCCGCGCTGCTCGCACGCTACGCGCGCAGCCGCAGCCTGGACCGCCAAACCACAGCCAGCTTCACTGACCTGCTGGTACGCGGCTTCGGCAGCCAGCTGCCGCTGGCCTCGCCCCTGCGCGACATCGGCCTGCGCGGCCTGCAGGCCCTGCCGCCACTGCGCCGCTTCCTCGCCCGGCGCATGATCTGGGGCGCCCGCGCCTGGCCGTGACCGATGGTGCGCATGGCGGGCGCACCGTCACCTCTTGCGACACGCGCCGTTGCCAAACACCGGCCGCTATTCGATCACCACGCCCAACCCGCTCTTCTCCACCTGGCGCCGCTGGTGCTCCCCGATCACCTCTTCCAGATGCTGCTCCAGCCGCAGGATCACGCCCTGCCAGTCGCGATGCTGCACACTTTCAGGCGCTCGCGTGGCCATCGCTGCGCGCAGTGGACTGTCCGCCCCCAGGCGGGCGGCTGCGGCCACGAAAGCCTGTTCATCGCCAAAGGGGGCGAGCAAGCCGTTCACGCCATCGCGCAACATCTCGGCCGCGGCGGCGTAATCGAAGCCCAGCACCGGCAGGCCACTGGCAAGCGCCTCGGTGATCACGTTGCCGAAGGTCTCGGTGAGGCTGGGGAAGAGGAAAAGCTCCGCCGACGCATAGTGCGCGGCCAGATCCTCGCCCGTGCGCATGCCGGCATACAGATGCTGCGGATGGCTGGCCTGCAGCGCCACCCGCGCCGGACCGTCGCCGACGACGAGCAGGCGCGCGTCGGGGCGCTGTGCACGGAAGGCCTCGAAGGCCCGCAGCCCCAGGGCCAGGTTCTTTTCCGGGGCCAGACGGCTGACGATGGCGCACACCGGCGTGCCTGGCGTCACGCCCCACTGCGCGCGCAGGGCCTCGCTGCGCCGCGCAGGAGAGAACAACTGTGTATCCACGCCGCGCGCCAGCACCGCCAGCCGCGCATAACCGCCAGCAACCAGCTCGGCGCGCAAGGCGTCGGTAGGCACCAGGCAAAGATCACCCTTGTTGTGGAAACGGCGCAGCCAGGCAGCCAACGGCTGCTTGAGCCAGCCCACACCGTAATAGCGGCTGTAGCTGTGGAAGTTGGTATGGAACTCGGTGACCACCGGCAGCCGCAATTTGCGCGCGGCGGCTACTGCTGACCAGCCCAGCGGCCCTTCGGTGACGATCTGCACCACGTCCGGCCGGCGCAGGTTCCAGGCGCGCAGCAAGGCCTGGCGCGCTGGCAACCCCAGTTTCAGGTGGTTGTAACGGGGCAGGGGAATGCCAGCCGACAGCATCTCGTCGAATCCAGGCGCATTCACGGGCCGATCGGCCGGCGTCTGGCGCGGACGGATCAACTGCACCTCATGACCACGCGCGAGCAGCCCCTCGACCACGCGCCCGGTACTCATTGCCACGCCGTTGACCTCGGGCGGATAGGTCTCGGTAACCACGGCCAGACGCAGCTGGCGACGCGACGGCGCTAGGGTCTGCAGGTGCAGGCGGGCGGTTTCCATCGGCGGACCTCGGCGGAATTCCCGCCGAAAGCCGGACGGGGATACCGCCGATGATGGCCGCCACGCGTGACAGACCGATGACGTTCACCCCAAGAACACCAGCAGCCAGACCGCCAACAAGTTGAGCAGCGTGATCAGCACGGCGGCGCTGCCAATGTCCTTGGCGCGTTTGGCAAGTTCGTGCCGCTCCAGCGAGACGCGGTCCACCACGGCCTCCACGGCCGAGTTCAGCAGCTCCACGATCAGCACCAGCAGCACGCAGGCTATGAGCAGGGCTTTCTCTGCGCCGCTGCGGGATGAGAGCAACGCGAACGGAATCAGCACGCAGGCCAGCAGCACTTCCTGGCGGAAGGCGTCCTCGTGGCGGAAAGCCTCGCACAGACCGGCACGCGAATAGTTGAAGGCATTCCAGATACGGGCCAGGCCGGTCTTGCCTTTGAAGGGACTTTCCATCTCGCGGGTTCTCCGGACGGGGCCGGCAAGCATATGTCAGGACTGTTGCAGCGAGCTTACTATGCTGCGAAGGGACTCAGCGTAGAATGCCGCCTCTCCCATGCTGGACACCGTTGCTCATGACCAAGCTGATCGACTCCACCGACATCATTGCCTTTCACGACGAATGCGTGACCAACCGCAGCTGGGCCAAGAACATCCCCGCACGCTTTAGTGAAGGCCTGTGGCAGTTCCTCGAACTGAATCATCGCTTCAACAACCTGCTGTGGGACGAGGAAGACCTGGCCCGCCGCAAGGACGTGGCGGATGCGGAGATCGCCGCCAACAAGCGCGCCATCGACGGTTACAACCAGAAACGGAACGACGCCATCGAACGCATGGACGAAGTCTTCCTGTCGGCGCTGCCTCCTGCCGTGGAAGGCAGCCGGCTGAATTCCGAAACCGCGGGCAGCATGATCGACCGCATATCCATCCTGGCCTTGAAGATCTTTCACATGGGCGAACAGACCCGCCGTTCCGACGCCTCTGCCGAGCACATCGCCACCTGTCAGGCCAAACTCGCCCGCCTGCGCGAGCAGCGTGCCGACCTGGCGGCCTGTCTGGCGCAATTGCTGGACGATTGCGCGGCCGGCCGCGCGCATTACAAGGTCTATCGCCAGTTCAAGATGTACAACGACCCGACCTTGAACCCCTATCTGTACGGTGCGAAGCAGGGCTGAAGCCTGAGAAATCCGTCTCCTCCGACAGGGAGGATGGGCTTTTGCCAATCCTCTGCGATATCCGTGCCCGGTCAGTGCTTCTGGCTGACGACCGCCGGCTCGCGTAAACGCACTGGCGCAGGCGCATTCATACGCTTGAGCTCCTCGGCAATCTGCGCCCGAAATACTGCGGAAGCAGCTTTCTGTGCCCGCAGACGCCATGCATGGGCAAACCAGCTGCGGGTACCACAGGCCTGCCAATGCATATATTGCTCACCGACAAAACCGGTGAGCGCCTCAAGCCAGCGCTCGGCAACAGCTTCAGCGCGGAATGCAGGAGCCCGTACGGCACAACGCGCCCGCATGGCGGCATAACGCCTCGGGTCGACTCTCAACATATCGATGGCCGCCAGCACATCAGCCGGGCTTTCGATTTCGATGAAGTCGTCCGGATGCTCGCGCAACCGCTGATATTCCGGTTCGGGAGAAAGGAGTGCTGGCACTCCCGCCAACCAGGCATTGCAGAGCTTGGTTCCAGGTTTCTGCCGCAACATGGTGGGAGCTTCCGTACGGTGAGCGAGGACCAGATCGATGTCGTGATAGTCATGCCACGCTTTGTGGCGGATCTCGAAAGAGATCTGCCGGGCGACGAGTTGCTCGAGGAACTCGGTATCGGAAAACCAATGTGGCAGAGAATCCTGGCGGCCGAAATAGGCCATGCGCAGCATCTGCCCTTCACGCGCAGCATCACGCGGAATCAATCCAGGCTGAGGCCAGGAGGGAAGGAATATTTCATGCTCTCGCGCCAGGTCGAGGCCATTCTGCAGAATTTCGACATGCGCTACCGGTGCAGGCGCTCGATCTGCGCGCACGCAGACGATGAAGCAGCGATGCAGGCCACTGAACAGGGTCCCCAAGTCGTCGCGGTGCGCAATCAGCAGACTACCGGCCGGGACTTCAGGGCCAGCCGTCACCTTGTGCCCCATCTGACGCAATGCCGGTGCGAGCTGCAGGCAGGTCTGGATGATCCAGACATCGACCCCAGTCCGAAACCGGGCCTGAATCCGTGAGATGTCTTCACCTGTAAGGTTCGGCAGGTCCGGCCAGGCGCCGAAACGCTTACGGCTGTAGAAATGGATATGCCAGCGCATCAGGCACCCGAGGTGCAAAGAGGAGGAATTTCATCCGTATGCGGCTCCACTAATGACGTCAGTGCCGCAAAGACCGTGCCGTCATCAAGGTCGGACAAGGTCTTCGGGGCTTCGAGCCAACGCGCCCGCGGGCCAACGGGCGCCCATTGCGAAGGCGGAGGAGACGCCTCCACCTCAGCGAAGAATCCCAGGACGCCTCCCGGTGAAGCCGCAGCGAAATGCATCAACCCACTGTCGGGGAAAAGACTGGTACGTCCGTGCCAGATCAGGCCCAACGCTGGCTTGAGCGGCCCCCGGAATGGATGCAGCCAGGGCATGCCTGCGTCCAGTACAGGCTGAGCAATATCGTCATCCCCTGGATACAGGGGGTTGTCACTCTTTCCCGGAGTCCACATGAACACGGTCTGCAGGCCCCATTGCTCATGGAAATATCGGGTCCAGCGCTTGACCTGATCGGCGGTCGGCTGGCGCTTGGCACGCCGGGCACCAAGCCCCAACGTTATATACCCTCCCGGGGCCAAACCGCGCTCGTCAAGCCACGCCCGGGCGAAACGCCTGCTCTCCTCCGGCAGCGAAAAACGCAAGGGCAGAGGAGACTCCGGCAGCGGTACGGTGAGCGCTGAAAGCAGGTGTGTCAGCCTCTGGGTTTCGTGCAGACCCGCAGGAACCGTGAGCGGATGAGAGAGCCAGGAAGGCGCGGCACCCTCGTGATAGGAAACCAGGTTGCGCCCACCGACCCAGCGGGCCCGCTTGAGGGCCCGATGCGAATACTCGCCATTGGCGGCAATCACCCAATCGTAGTGCTCCCGCCTCAGAGAGAAGACCTGCTGCAGCTGTGCCACGACAGCTTTCCAGTGTATTCGCCCCCCCTCGGTGGCGCGCTGGTAGGTCAGCACGCGGTCTACATCGGGATTGCCGTCGAGCACCCAAGCATTGTAGGTATTGGCAAGGACGTCGATGCGTGCATCAGGCAGTTGTTGCCTCAACCAACGCAACATCGGAGTCGTGAGCAGCATGTCGCCCAGTTTGTCTCTCTTCAGGATCAAGATTCGCATGTTTTCCCTATGATCTTGCTGGCCACCCGGGCCTGAGGACTGAGGATCAAGTGCATCAGTCCATATAGAATGCGCGCTCTCCCAACCTGCCGATCCCCAACGGAATGCAGCACGCCTCACCCGAAGTCCGATCCGCATTGACGCCCCTTGAACGCCTTCAGACGGGCAGCCTCTGCCTGCTTCTGGCAGTACTGCCTCTGGCACACGCGCGGGCTGCGCAATCTATCATGATCGCTTGCAGCCTGTTGCTGTTCCTGCCTGCATTCTGCCGCCCCCAAACGCACTTCTCGGATTCGCTGCCTGGTGTCTTATGGTGGGTGCTCGCCATGTGGCCGGGCGTCGCGTTGCTGTCCGCGCTCTGGTCGGCCGATCCGGGGCGCTCACTGCTCGGAGCCATCCAGAGTGCCGTGGCGCCCACGGGAATCTTCCTTGCAGCGCTGGCTGCTGGACGTAATCCCCGCATGCTGCGACGAGTTCTGGTGGGTGGCTCGGCAGGCATCGCATTGCTCTGCCTGACCACGATCGGCGGGCTGCTGAAAGGGGGAATCCCCTTGGTCAGCCAGGGGGCCAATGCCGTACTCGCCTCTGACCTCATCGCCCGCTGGTATCCAGGCCCCGGACTGGCATCGACCTTCGCGCTGATCGGCCTGCCATTGAGCTGGTGGATCTGGCGTGAGCGCCTGCTACCGTGGGGGGGGGCTCTCGTCCTGGCGGCACTGCTCATCGGCTTGCTGAGCTTCAACCGCATGTACTGGCTGGGGCTGGTCGTCCTGATCGTCATCTGGATGGTTAGCTACCGCTCCGGACGATATGCCCCTACCAAAGGTCGCTCAGGGCTGCTACTGATTTGCCTGTGCGCATTGGTCACGCTTGCGCTGTTATCCACCACCGTGGTCAGGCAAAGCGGCTCTTTAAGCGGCCAGAGCATCGTGCAGGCATCGCATGCGCTGGCCAAGGACCCTCGTTGGTCGATCTGGAGCCAATGGCTGGATAGCAGCATGCAGCGCCCTCTGCTGGGAACCGGGTACGGTAAGGAAGTAGCGCGCCAAGTTCATGCAGACCACTTTGCGCCTATCACAGCAGAAATGATGGATCAGGCAGGAAAATCCCATCCGCACAACCTGTTGCTGAGCTTGTGGATCCAGACCGGACTGCCAGGCTTGCTTGCCTTTCTATGCCTGATGGCATCCCTTGCAAGTCTGGCCGCCGCCCATGCGCGTCGCGACACTCCAGCAAGGCATGCTGCACTGGCACTCGGCATGACGATTGCCATGCTGTTCTTCAAGAATCTGACTGACGACTTTTACGATATCGCCTTGCCCGCGATGTTCTGGGCCTATGCCGGACTGATGGCCGGTGCGATGAGAGGAAAGACTCCAACATGAGCGACAAACGCCACATCCTCGTCATCCGCCGAGACAACATCGGCGACCTGGTGTGCACACTGCCTCTGATCCATCGTCTGCGCGAGCTTTTCCCAGAGGCCTGGATCGGCGCGCTGGTGACCAGCTACAACGTCGAGGTGTTGCAGGGCAATCCGGATCTGGATGCCGTGTTCACCTACACCAAGGCCAAGCATCTGGGCGCCGGCGAGAGCGCACTCGGTGCGATGTGGTCCCGGCTACGACAGTTGTGGCAATTACGCCGAAAACACATCGATCTGGTGCTGCTGCCAGCGGGTGGTGCGCAATCCAGCGCGCGCCGGATGGCAAGACTGGTGGGCGCCAGACGCGTGATCGCGCAGGATGATCTGCCTGCCGATCCTGCCGCGCGGCACGAAGTCGAACGTGTCGCCGGGCTATTGCAGGCGCTTGGATTTCAATCCGCCGACATGCCACCAGCACGTATCCAGCCGCGCACGGATTTGCTTGCCCAAGCGCAGGCGAAACTGGTACCCGATGAAAACCGGATGGCACAGGGCGCGGCCCTGGGCCTGCATATCAGCGCCCGCAAACCCACGCAGCGCTGGCCTGCAGAGCGCTTCATAACCTTGATCCAAAGTCTGCACGCGGCCGATCCGACCTTGCGCTTCGCGCTGTTCTGGGCACCTGGCACCAATGACAACCCGCTGCATCCTGGTGATGACGCCAAGGCGCAACAGATCATGGCCGCCTGTGCAGGGCTACCACTAACGCCCATGCCCACGCAAAGCCTGGCCGAATTGATCGCCGGCCTGGCGGCCTGCTCACGTGTCGTATGCTCCGATGGCGGTCACATGCATCTGGCCGCCGCGCTGGGAAAACCCATCGTCTGCCTGTTCGGCAAATCAGATGCAGCTCGCTGGCATCCCTGGGGCGTACCGCATCGCCTGCTGCAACCTGCGACGGAAGATGTCGGTGACGTCACCGTCGCCGAAGTATTGGCGGCCCTGGCCACCCTGCCTGGCTGAACGTCTACGGATGAGGCCCCTCACCCACGGGCCGGCCATCCCGTAAAACCAGCCAGCCCTTGACGATGCGCCAGGTCGCCCACAGCCCGATCAGCCCGTAGAGCAGCCAGTTGATGAGAAACCCCAGCAGCACGAAGTACAGGGCAAAGGCGATGATCATGGCCAGCAGGCTGCGCCAGAAAGTATCGGACTGCCATTGCAGGTGACTGGCAAGGATCGTGTCGCGCAGGTCTTCACGTTTGATGTAGTTGATGATGATGGCCACGATGGAAGTCCAACCGAAGACGAAGGCACCCACCATGGTCACGGCCTGTGAAAAGGCACCGATGGCCAAGCCGATCGCGTGCAGCAGGTAGAGCAAGGTCACCAGCTGGCGTTCGCTGTCCGTCGCGGGGCGCCAGGTTTTGCCATCGATCGCCAGGTTTTGCCATCGATCACATCGAGCGTGTTCTGCTGCGCCATAGGGCAAGCTCCGTCAAAGTTCGAGTTCAGACCACAAGGCATCCACCCGCCGCTTCACCGCGTCGTCCATTACGATCGGCCGCCCCCACTCACGCGGTGTCTCGCCCGGCCACTTGTTGGTGGCGTCCAGCCCCATCTTGCTGCCCAGGCCAGCCACCGGCGAGGCGAAGTCGAGATAGTCGATGGGGGTGTTGTCGACCAGCGTGGTATCCCGCGTGGCGTCCATGCGGGTGGTGATCGCCCAGATCACTTCCTTCCAATCCCGCACGTCGACATCCTCATCCACCACGATGATGAACTTGGTGTACATGAACTGGCGCAGGAAGCTCCAGATGCCAAACATCACGCGCTTGGCGTGCCCCGGATAAGCCTTGCGGATGCTCACCACGGCCATGCGGTAGGAGCAACCTTCGGGCGGCAGGTAGAAATCCGTGATCTCCGGAAACTGTTTCTGCAACAGCGGCACGAAAACCTCGTTGAGTGCCACGCCGAGCATGGCGGGCTCGTCCGGCGGTTTGCCGGTGTAGGTGCTGTGATAGATCGGCTCACGCCGCATCGTGATGCGCTCGACGGTAAACACAGGAAACTCGGCCACTTCGTTGTAGTAACCGGTGTGATCGCCGTAGGGGCCTTCGGCGGCGAAGTCGTCGGGGTGGATCACGCCTTCGAGCACGATCTCGGCGTGCGCCGGCACCTGCAGGTCATTGCCGAGGCACTGCGCCAGTTCGGTTCGCGCACCACGCAGCAGGCCCGCGAACTGGTATTCGGAAAGCGTGTCCGGGACCGGAGTCACCGCACCGAGAATGGTCGCCGGATCGCAACCCAGCACGACACTCACGGGAAAAGGCTTGCCGGGATCGGCCTGCTGGAACTCACGCAGGTCCAGCGCGCCACCGCGATGTGCCAGCCAGCGCATGATCACGCGGTTGCGGCCGATCACCTGCTGGCGATAGATACCCAGATTCTGACGCTTCTTGTGCGGCCCACGCGTGACCACCAGGCCCCAGGTAATCAGCGGCGCGACATCCCCCGGCCAGCAATGCTGCACCGGCAGCTGCGCCAGATCGACCGCATCGCCTTCCAGCACGATCTCCTGGCAGGCAGGACGGCTCACGGTTTTCGGGGCCATGTTCAACACCTGCTTGAGCACAGGCCACTTCTCCCAGGCATCGCGCAACCCCTTCGGCGGCTCGGGCTCCTTCAGGTAGGCCAGCAGCTTGCCGACTTCGCGCAAGGGCGTCTGCCAATCGCGCGACGCCGCTTCATCGATGCCCATGCCCAACGCCACACGCCGCGGGGTACCGAAAAGGTTGGCCAGCACCGGCATGGCCTGCGGCGCACCACGTGTAGTCGGCTTCTCGAACAGAAGGGCCGGGCCACCCGCACGCAGTACACGGTCGGCGATCTCGGTCATCTCCAGGTGGGTGTCCACCGGAACGCGGATGCGCCGCAACTCGCCCATGGCTTCGAGTCGCACGATGAATTCGCGCAGATCCTTGTATTGCATGCCTTCAACCCCATGTTGGAAACCTACCGGCGCTGCCTGCATCGAAGCCCGGTATTCCAGCCATTTTAACGGAACCGGTGATTGACACTTGCTGCCATTTCACCGGGAACGCCACCCTGACGAATGGAGTAAGATGCCCGCCCGGCCTGTGCCTGCATAGAGGAAAGAGATCCCCCATGGTGCCGCATCTGACCACCGCCCTCTCCGGCCCACTGCTAGCGCTCGAACAGACGCTGCTCGACAACGCCACCCGCATCGAACAATGGTTCCGCAACCAGTGGATCGCCCACACACCGCCTTTCTACGGCTCCGTTGACCTGCGCAACAGTGGCTTCAAACTGGCCCCGGTGGACATGAACCTGTTCCCCGGCGGCTTCAACAACCTCGGTGAAGAACTGCTGCCACTCTGTGTACAGGCAGCCAATGCCGCCGTGGAGCGTCTGTGCCCGAAGGCCAGCAAGCTGTTGCTGATCCCCGAAAATTACACTCGCAATCTGTTCTACCTGCAGAACGTTGCCAGGATCGCCAGCATCCTGGGACTCACCGGCATGGAAGTCCGTATCGGCTCCCTGCTCCCGGATCTGACCGAGCCGATGCGCATCGAACTGCCTGAGGGTGGCAGCCTGCTGCTGGAGCCGCTGCAACGCCACGGCAACCGGCTAGGGCTGGCGGGCTTCGATCCCTGTGCGATCCTGCTCAACAACGATCTCTCTGCGGGAGCACCCGATATCCTGCAAGGGTTAGAAGGCCAGCGTCTGCTGCCGCCACTGCATGCGGGCTGGGCCACACGACGCAAATCGCTGCATTTCGCCGCCTACGATCAGGTGGTTGCAGAGTTCGCGAGCCTGCTGGGGCTTGACCCCTGGCTACTGAATCCCTACTTCGGCCGCTGCGGCCAGATCAATTTCCACGAGCGCACCGGTGAAGACTGCCTGGCCGCCAAGATCGATGGCTTGCTCGCCCGTATCCGCGTGAAATACGCCGAATACGGCGTCACTGAGACGCCTTTCGTGGTCGTCAAGGCGGACGCTGGCACCTACGGCATGGGCGTGATGACGGTACACGACGCGTCAGAAGTCATCGGGCTTAACCGCCGCCAACGCAACAAGATGAGCGTGGTCAAGGAAGGCCTGCAGGTCTCCGAGGTCATCATCCAGGAAGGCGTACATACGCTGGAAACCGTAAACGGTGGCGTTGCCGAACCCGTGGTGTACATGATGGACCACTACGTGATCGGTGGTTTCTACCGTGTGCACGGCGAACGTGGGCGCGACGAAAATCTCAACGCGCCGGGCATGCACTTCGAGCCGCTGGCCTTCGAGACCTGCTGCAACATCCCGGACTGTCGCAAGGGGCCTGATGCGGCCCCCAACCGCTTCTACGCCTATGGCGTGGTTGCCTGCCTGGCGCTGCTGGCCGGCGCCCTGGAGCTGGAGCAAACGGCACCGGCGGAGGTGGTTGCGGCATGAAGATCGCGTTCATCGTCGACCCGCTCGACAAGCTCAAAGCCTACAAGGATTCCAGCGTCGCCATGATGCGTGCCGCACAGGCACGCGGCCATCAGGTGTTCGCCGTCGGTCGCGAAGACCTGTCCGTGCGCGATGGACTGGTCGGCGCGCGCGCCACGCCGTTGCGCGTATCTGCCGACGATAAGACCTGGTACGAGGCAGGGGCTGCACAGAGTCTGCCGCTGAATGCACTCGACGCAGTGCTGATGCGCCAGGATCCGCCTTTCGATGCCGAATACGTGGCCGCCACCTGGATCCTGGAGCGCGCCGTGGCTCAGGGCGCACGGGTATTCAACGATCCACGCGCGATCCGTGACCACTCGGAAAAGGTCTCGATCACCGAATTCCCGGAATTCACACCGACAACGCTGGTTGCCCGCGCAGCCGGGGATCTGAACGCCTTCATCGACGAACTGGAAGACGTGATCCTCAAGCCGCTGGACGGCATGGGGGGCAGCGGAATCTTCCGCGTACGCCACGATGATCCGAACCGCAACACCATCATCGAAACGCTGACCGCGAACGGTACCCGCAGCATCATGGCGCAGCGCTTCATCCCTGCAATCAGTGAAGGCGACAAACGCGTGCTGGTGATTGGCGGAGCAGTGATCCCCTACGCGCTGGCACGCATCCCGAAAGCAGGCGAAACACGTGGCAACCTGGCTGCAGGTGGGCGCGGCGTGGTGATGCCACTGAGTACGCGCGAACGTGAAGTGGCTGAAGCACTGGCCCCGAGACTCTGGGAGCGCGGCCTCTTGATCGTAGGACTGGACCTCATCGGCGGCCAGCTCACCGAGATCAACGTCACCAGCCCGACCTGCATGGTAGAGATCGCGCACGAAACGGATTGCGACCCCGCGCTATGCGTGATCCAGGCACTGGACGGGCAAGGCTGAACGACGACCTTTCTGCCCGCGGCTGCCCTTAATTCTGTTACAGACCTACGGGCGCGGCGGCAGATCGCACGAGGCGGTTTCACATAATCAAGGCATCTGTCCTCCCCCATTCCACATCAGAAAATGCCCCACGTCTTCGGACTCTCCGAGCACGCAGGTGAGCCCCCGTCTGCGCTCAGAACGCACCGACGGCGGCCGCGAACCAGACTCGGCCTGCTGCTGATCTTCATCGCCTGCCTGGGCGCGTTGTGCTTGGGCGCGAGCCTGGCTGCGCCGACGCTGGCGCGCAATCTGGCGGACAGCCTGCCTGCGAGCTGGATCAGACAGAGCTCGGAGGATCTCCTCAAGCGGCTGGATGGCCGGCACCTTGCCCCCAGCCTCGCGTCCGACGCGGAGCAGCAGATGCTGCGCGCGCAGTTCTCCACACTGACAGCCCCTGCCAGCGGCGCTCCGCCCTATCGCCTGGTATTCCGCCGCAGCGGCCATCCAGAAGTGTTGCTGTTCACCCTACCCAGTGGCGACATCGTGATCACCGATCGCTTCTTCGAGCGTGTCCAGGATCCTGGCGTGCGCCTGGCGTTGCTCTGCCACGAACTGGGGCATCTGCAACAGCGGCACGCTTTGCGCAATGCCGTCGAATACAACCTGGTCTGGCTGGCCGGCGCGGCGCTCTTCGGCAATGCCGACAGTGCCGTACGCGCCCTGACCCACGGACTGGCGGCCGTCCGTTACAGCCCCGAGCAGATCCAGGAGGCCACCGTCTACGCACGTACCATCCTGCGCGCCAATGACATGGCGGCAAGCTTGCACGCCCAGGCCATGCGTCTCTCTCCACAAGACACCACGCCCGCTGCTTTCGGCGCGCCAACCAGATCCGCACCGGCAGCCTCCCGTTGAACGCACCGACACGTAGCACGTGACCGGCGTGCGATTGCTCCCTTATCATCGGGACATGCCTTCCCGATCCTGCCTGCGCCTCCTGTCCGCCTGCCTGTGCCTGCTCCTGCTGGGCGCTTGCGGTGAAGGGCCGCTGGTCCGGCAGGAATCGTACGTCTTTGGCACCCGGGTCGAGGTGCTTACTTTCGGCACACCAGAACCAGAAGCACAGGCCGCCATCAGCACGGTACTGCGCGAATTCGACCGCCTGCACCGCACGCTTCACGCCTGGCAGCCCTCTCCGCTGACCGAGCTCAATACGGCCCTGGCGCGCGGCGAACAGCTGCAAGTGAGTGCCGAAATGGCCGGGCTGCTGACGGTTTCGCAAGACTTCGCGCAACGCAGCGATGGGCTGTTCGATCCGGCTATCGGTGGTCTGATCGAACTCTGGGGGTTCCATAGCGATACCTACGTTCCGCGCCTGCCTGCACCGGCCGATCTGCAGACCTGGCTGGCCGCGCATCCGGGCATGCAGGATGTGCATATCGAGGGTCTGACCGTCAGCAGCGCCAACCGGGCCGTCCGAATCGATCTGGGCGGCATCGCCAAAGGCTATGCCCTGGACCGTGCTGCCACCCTGTTGCGCGAAGCGGGCATCCGTAATGCGCTGATCAATATCGGCGGCAACATCATGGCGCTGGGCGCCAAAGGCAAACAGCACTGGTCGGTCGGCATTCAGGATCCACGTGGCAGTGGCGCACTGGCCAGCCTCGCGCTATACGACGGCGAGGCTATCGGCACTTCTGGCGATTACCAGCGATTCTTCGAAGTCGATGGCCAGCGCTACAGTCATCTGCTCGATCCGCGTACAGCACGCCCGGCCACGCATACCCAGGCCGTTACCGTACTGATCCCGTCACGTGAAAACGCCGGTCTGCTTTCCGACGTAGTCAGCAAGCCGCTGTTCCTGGCTGCCGGCGATTGGCCGGCAATGGCCCGGCGGCTCGAACTCCGGGATGTCCTGCGTGTCGATGATACCGGCCACATCCAGCTGACCCCGGACCTGCGCCAACGTCTGCGCTGGACCAAGGACATTCCGGCCGCCACGATAATCGACCCGTTTTCCTCCGCATCCGCACCTGCATCATGATCGGCATCCTTCTCATCACCCACGGCAGCCTTGGCGACGCACTGATCGATTGCGCGATCCATGTGCTCAACCGTCGTCCTGTGAACCTGAAGGCGTTGGCAGTGGCTGCAGACGAGGATCCCGCTGCAGTGCTGCACGAGGCACAACACTTGCTGGTATCGCTGGATGAAGGCGAGGGTGTGCTCGTGATGACCGACATCTATGGCGCCACGCCGGCCAATATCGCAATGCGGCTATTGCGCCCCGGGCACGTGGAATGCGTGGCCGGTGTCAACGTGCCGATGCTGCTGCGCGTCTTGACCTATTGCGAGAAGCACGATATCGATGCCCTCTGCCGCAAGGCTGTCAGCGGTGGCTGTGAGGGTGTTCACCACTTCAAAGGGAGTATCTGAAATGCCACGAGCGACAACAGAGATCGCCAACCGCCTCGGGCTGCATGCCCGCCCTTCCGCCAAGCTGACCCAACTGGCCACCCAGTTCCGCGCCGAAGTCTGGCTCGAACGCGAAGGCCGTCGTGTTAACGCAAAAAGCATCATGGGGGTCATGATGCTGGCCGCGTCCCACGGCACCAAGCTGACCGTTGAAACCGAGGGCGAGGATGCCGAAGCCGCCCTGCAAGCCATTCTAGAGCTGATCGCCAGCCGTTTCGGCGAAAGCGAATAAGGCCGCCATCATGACCTTTGCCATCCACGGCCTGCCTGTCTCCCAAGGCATCGCCATCGGGCGTGCGCATCTGATTTCGCATGCTCTGCTGGAAGTCGCCCATCTGGTGATCCCCCCGCGTCACGTGGAGGCCGAAGTCACGCGACTGGAGGATGCCGCAGCAAAGGTCCGTTTCGAACTGCGTGCCCTCAAGGAAAGCTCCAGCGCGGCCCAGTCGGAAGTCTCCGCCTTTGTCGATCTGCATACCATGCTGGTCGAAGACCCCATGCTGGTCGACAGCGCCATCCGCATCGTACGCGAGCGCCGCAACAATGCTGAATGGGCACTGGTACAACAGATGGAAGTGATCGTCGGTGACTTCGACAACATCGACGACCCCTATCTGCGCGAACGCAAGGCCGATGTGGTACAGGTCGTAGAGCGGCTGCTCAAGGCCCTGCTCGGCCACCCGGCGAAAATGCCCAGCCGGCGCGACAAGGACAACCTGGAGGCGATCGTCGTTGCCCACGATCTGTCGCCCGCCGACACCATCCACTTCCGCGACAGCCAGATTGCCGGCTTCGTCACCGATGTCGGCGGTGCAACCTCGCACACGGCCATCGTTGCGCGCAGCCTGGCCATCCCGGCGGTCGTCGGCCTGCGTCATGTACGCCATATCTGCCACGATGGCGACATCATCATCGTCGACGGCATCCGGGGCGTGGTCATCGTCGATCCGGACGACCGCGTGCTCGAAGAGTATCGCCTGCGCCAGAATGCGATCGAGCTCGAACGCAACAAGCTCAAACGGCTCAAGGCCAACCGCGCGGCCACCATCGACGGCATCGAAATCAGCCTGCAGGCCAATATCGAGCTACCACGCGACGTCACCGGCGTGAAGGAAATCTATGCGGACGGAGTCGGCCTGTTCCGTACCGAATTCCTGTTCATGAACCGTGACACGCTACCCAACGAAAACGAGCAGTACGAGGCCTATCGTGCCGTGGCACGCGCCATGGGCGGAAAGCCCGTGACGATCCGCACGCTGGACATCGGCGCCGACAAGACCTTGAACACCGGCGGCCCCCGCCCGGAGACCAATCCCGCACTGGGCCTGCGTGCCATCCGCTACTGCCTGGCCGAGCCCCAGATGTTCCTCACCCAGCTGCGCGCCATCCTGCGCGCCTCGCTGTACGGGAAGATCCGCATCCTGATTCCGATGATCGCGCATGCCCACGAAGTGGATTCCGCGCTTGCCGCCATCGAGCAGGCCAAGGCCCAGTTGCGTGCGGAAAAGGTGAAGTTCGACGAGCACATCCCTGTGGGTGGGATGATCGAGATCCCGGCTGCGGCCTTATCACTAGGCGCTTTCGTGAGGCGTCTGCAATTCCTCTCCATCGGTACCAACGATCTGATCCAGTACACGCTGGCCATCGATCGTACCGACGAAGCCGTCGCTCACCTCTACGACCCCTTGCACCCGGCGATCCTGCGCCTGATCGCGCTGACCATCCAGACAGGTGCCAAGGCCGGCCTGCCGGTCTCGGTCTGCGGCGAAATGGCGGGTGACAAAGCCTTCACGCGCCTGCTGCTGGGCATGGGCCTGCAGCAGTTCTCCATGCACCCATCACAGATACTCGAAATCAAGCAGGAGATCCTACGCGCCAACGCCACGGACCTCGCCGCCAAGGTTGCCAAGCTGCTCAAGCTGGACGAGCCGGAGAAGATCCGCGAAGCGATGGAAAAACTCTGAGGCTGAGTGCTGAGTGCTGAGTGCTGAGTGCTGACAGGATTGTGTGACCAGCTGATCCGGATCCCCGAGGCCCCCTGGCTCGGCAGGTAAGACCTATGCTGACGTCCATTCACACGCACTCATCAATACGCTGCACGGCTTTCCAGCAGGTTTGACTTCTGCCCGCCCCGGGAGTAAGTTTTCGCCTCCATCGCGCCGATTTGATCTCAGCTTGCGGGCGCGTCAAACAAATGCGGCTAAAGCGATGGGGCAATCACCAACCCGGTCGCGCATTAGCCGTCCGGGTTTTTTGTTGTCCGGTTTCTGGATGTCATGAGCGAACACAATCCTGGCAGTGTCGGTATCGTCTCCCCACAGACGGCCCATTTCTCCGAGCCCTTGCCGCTGCGTAGCGGCAGCACGCTTCCCGCCTACGATCTGGTCTATGAGACCTATGGCACGCTGAATGCCGAAAAATCCAACGCCGTATTGGTCTGTCACGCGCTTTCCGGCTCCCATCACGTAGCCGGCCACTATGCAGACAAACCCAAGAGCACCGGCTGGTGGGACAACCTCGTCGGTCCGGGCAAGCCGCTGGATACCGACAAATTCTTCGTCATCGGTGTAAACAACCTGGGCGGCTGTTTCGGTTCCACCGGGCCGAAGACACTCAATCCAGCCACAGGCACGCCCTGGGGCTCGGCCTTTCCCTTCGTGACCGTGGAAGACTGGGTCGACTCCCAGGCACGGCTGATGGACTACCTGGGCATCGATACGCTCGCCGCAACCCTCGGCGGTAGCCTGGGTGGCATGCAGGCTCTGGCCTGGACACTGCGCTACCCCGAGCGTGTACGCCACGGAATGGTGATCGCCGCGGCCCCCAAGCTTTCTGCCGGGAACATCGCCTTCAACGAGGTCGCCCGCCAGGCCATCCTTACCGACCCGGATTTCCACGGTGGCAACTATTACGCGCATGGCGTGGTCCCCGTGCGTGGCCTGCGCCTGGCACGCATGGTCGGCCACATTACCTATCTCTCAGACGACGCAATGGCACAGAAATTCGGCCGCAAACTGCGTCACGGCGAACACAAGTACTGAATCGCCCCGGGTTTCCTAGACAGCCCCGAGCTTCATGAAATACTGTTTTTCA
>NZ_MDUX01000118.1 GCF_014736495.1 Candidatus Dactylopiibacterium carminicum | reverse complement strand
TGAAAAACAGTATTTCATGAAGCTCGGGGCTGTCTAGGAAACCCGGGGCGATTCATTCCGGCAGCGTGGGGCTCGCCTGGCGGTCGACGATGCCGGCGCTGGCTATTCCAGCATGCGTCACATACTCAATCTGGCGCCGGAAATCATCAAACTGGACATGAGTCTCACCCGGCATGTCGATACGGATGACAAGCGCCGTGCTCTGGCGAGAGGGCTCACAAGCTTCGCGCACGAAATCGGCAGCCTGGTGATCGCCGAGGGGGTTGAGCATATTTCAGAACTTGAGCAACTCCAGCGGCTAGGGGTGGATTGTGCGCAGGGCTACCTCTTGTCCAAGCCCCTTGGGCTTGAGGCTGCGACAGAATTCAGTTTTTCAAAGTAAAAACAATTAGTTGAGACAATAAGCGCCTGTTACAGGTGGCGCAGTACTTAACGCAAAGTGTATTTGATGATTTTGCAACTTAACATAATAAAGATTATGGGAAGTCGAAGAAGGTGGAATAGAAGAATGCGGCCTGCCCATGAAGGCAGGTTTAGACCAGACCAACAAAGGTCGCAACGCCCCTACCATAGGGGCGTTTTTTTTGGCCCCTGCATTGGAGATGCACTGATGGCCACCAAGAAAAACGAGAAGCCGCCAACGCCCGGAACGCTACAACGAACACGACTAGAGCTAAGACCGCTACTAGGAAGCGAATGGGACGGATGGGCCTTCATGCCCGCACCAGGCGGACCCTGTATCGACGACTACCCGCAAGCAATCTACCTGTTCCAGCATCCGAGCTGGAGACGCGCCTTCAACGTCAAAGACCTACAGCAGATGTTTTACGACATCCAGCGTCTGGCTCAAGTACAACACGAACGCGATCGAGCGAAACGTGAACTGGAAGCCGCAACCGAGGCATTACACGCCGCTGAAGCTCGCGCCGAGTACTACCGGCAGCAACTACGCGCGGAATCGCGCCTAGGACTGATGCTAACGCGTCTGGCGGCAATCTAGGCACATCGAGGCGACCGCTGGCCACGCTGGCGGGTTTCGATAGGCCTGCCCATTCCCTCGAAGACTTTTCTGCCAGACCGGCCCCCTAGGAATCGATACGCCAGCAGGTTCGACCGTGAGGTTTTCTGTTCCGTCCGAGCGCTGACAGCTGGCCCCTTGGCCCCGTCCTGTTCTGATGTGTCCGTATGTATAAATCTAGCGCCGCTGCGCGGCGCTTCGGCCGTGGGGCGCTATCGCGGCCCGGTGCGGCAGGGATTGTGGGTGTGTTGAGAAGCGCCAGCAGTCGGCGGACGGATTGCCGGACGCCCGGCAACCGCCGTGGAGGGGCAAAGGTCGCCGCTGGACGCGTCGATCCGTTCCGGCTTCGCCTACGGACTCAAATCGCCTTTGCTGACGATAGGAGCCGGACGGAGCTGGCTTGTAAAGCGGAATGGGGTTTGGGCTTGAGGCGAAGGGCCGCGCGTCACGTGACACTTATCGGTCTTCTCGCTGATGCCAAGCACGAAGAATCAGGACGTGATCCGGGAAGACCTGATAGCGCACCTCATAATCACCAACGAGGATGCGACGGACCTCAAGAGCATCGTATCCAGGCGGCTGGATCAACTCACCGATGCGCGGGTTCCTTGAGAGGATCAAGACTTCCGTCGATAGGGCCTGAGCCGCTGCATGTGCTGCGCGAGGAGCTACGCGGTTGAGGAAGGCACGAAGACGACGAACATCGGCCAGTGCTTTGTGTGACCAGACGACCGTCACTGCTGAGGACTTCCCGGACAAGGCAACTCATGATCGGTATCCCACGAATCTATCCAAGCGGACACTGCCTCATGAGAAACCACATTTCCTGCCGCTGCATCCTCAATAGCCTCAATCGTTTCGCGCATGCGACGGTCTTCGCGATCAAGCCACGCCTGAAGCGCTTCACTAACTACAGAGTCAGGCGTGCGATTGAAGCTACCAGCAGCCGCCTCAAGACGTTCCGCGAGCTTGTCAGAGATGGATACAGTGTTTGGCATGGCTGAATTCCTGTAACAGTTACGGCATTTTAAAGCCAGCACGCCGACCAAGCGCAATCCACGCATCAAGAGCAAGTTGGCGCTCGAGGTCAGACGATCCAGCTTTGGCACCCTCCCCTATGGTACGAACAAGTTGATCGATGGACCAGCGCTTTGTAGCCCTACAGGCAACATCAGCCTGTTTTGCGTCACGCGCGCGTTTTTCACGCATGCGCTGAGCCGAGGACTTGGCATCACCGATAGGAAGACGCCCTGAATCGCCCCCGGTTCACTAGACACTTCGAAGCCTTAAGCTGGCAACCAAGTGGAGGTGTCTATGAGTAGCAAGCGATACACGGAAGAGTTCAAGATTGAAGCGGTCAAGCAAGTGACCGATCGCGGACATAGCGTTGCGGACGTTGCCGGGCGACTGGATGTGAGCAT
>NZ_MDUX01000117.1 GCF_014736495.1 Candidatus Dactylopiibacterium carminicum | reverse complement strand
GACTAACCAACAAAACGCCCTTGTACCTCCCAGGTACAAGGGCGTTTTACTTTGTAACGCCACTTCCACTACTATTTAGCAAACGCCACTCGAACGCATTCAGGTTCTTCCTATTCGATCATGCTGATTGAAAATGTTCTCAAAGGTCTTTTGCAAGGTGCAATAGCAGCCTATTACGCACACAACCTGAGTGAGGCAGAAAAAAAGGCATTCTATGCACTGGAGATATACCCAGACTGCGGCGAGGCGCTGAATCTCTTAGGACTTGTATACGATGATCTTGGCAAGTTGGATAAGGCCGAAACCTACCTAAGGAAGGCTGTACTGGTCGCTTCCACGGAACCAAGTATTCGTTTTAATCTAGGCTCTGTCTTGCGCCATCAAATGCGCATTAGTGATGCGTTGCATTGTTATGAAGAAGCAATATCAATGGAGCCCGGATACGCCCCTCTCCTGTTCAACTATGCAAATCTGCTCGCAAGCATAGGGCGAACGCAAGAGGCCGCTGACTTCTATAAAAAATCGCTAGCCATTGATCCTGGTGATGTCGATGCTCTTAATAATCTTGGGATTTTGTGTTGGCGCATGCACCGAGCAAGTGATGCAATCGAGTGCTTTGAAAAAATAATTAAGCTGAATTCTGAATCGCCCCGGGTTTCCTAGACTGAATTGACCCTGATTGGCATATTGCAGAGCACGCTGAAAGCGAAGTGTCGGTTCTTTCGGCATGGTGGCCTGCTTACTGGACTTCATTCTTGGCTTACCCATCGGTTGTTGCGTGACCCCTAAAAAACAAAGCCCTCTTTCGAGGGCTTTGTGAACTTTCAGTGGTAGTTTAGTGGTAGTTAAACCACTCTGATCAATCGATGATCAGAATTCCTTGACCAGACCAACACGGTAGTACTTCATGTCAGCCTTGGTCGGGTTGCTGGAGAAGCTCGTTGCGGTGCCGTTATAGCCGCCACCCGCGCCGACAGATTCACGGCGTTCCCAGTCATTCTTCTGGGCTGCAGCGTAGAAGTACAGGGTCTTGGTCAGGAAGTAGGCGCCGCCTACCATCCAGCCACTACCGCTGTTACGGCTTTCACCCACGTCACGTACGACGGAATACTCGGCACCGATGGCTGCCTTGCCATTGAAGTTGTAGGAGATCACGTAGTTGGTGATTTTGTCTTGCCATGCTGCACCAGCCACGCGACCAGATTGGTTGATGTAGGTTGCGGACAACTTCAGATTTTCGATCGGGTAGACGTTCACGAAAGTCTTGGCATGGTTAAAGCCATTTTGATTCGCTGCAGCCGTACCTTGGGAATAACGGCTCGTACGAGCGAAGCCGCCGTTGACCCACTTGCCATAGGCGAACTGCAGGCCGCCAGCGACGACATCACCGCTGCTGACACCATCAGCATCGTTGGCGCCGGAGACGCTGTTGTCACCAAACGCATAGTAGCCTTCGCCGCCCAGCTTGAATTGACCCAGGCTCAGAGTCGGGGTCAAGTATTGGGTGGTGCGGCTGGTCAGCAGCGTGGTGCGATAGGTCGCGATACCGTACTTGACGATTTCCAGGTCCTTCGGGTCGACCATGTACGGCTTCTTGGCGACATAGTAGTCGTCAGCAATGTTCTGCACGCCCCATTGCAGGCGGCCAAAAGTCTTGCTTTGCAGGTAGACGGCCTTCTTGTCGTTGGAGTTCAGGCCACCCGATTGGGCGTTGGCAGTGGAGCCACCCTTGCCCGCGAAGAAGTCACCGAAGCGCAAGTCCATGCTGACCCCAGGTTCCAGATCATCATTGACCTTTTCCTTGGCACCGAAGGTAATACGCGAGGTGGATGCACCGCCATCGGACAGGGTTTGAGTCGTTTGGCCAGGGTTGTTCTCACCAGCTTGAGTGGTCTTGAACTGATAGCCTGCATCAACCTTACCGCCGATGGTGACTTGCGCGAACGCAGCGCCAGACATCATGCCGGCAACGGCCAGAGCGATGATTTTTTTCTGCATGAAGATTCTCCTCACGGTTTAGGAAAAGCCAAGTTTGCGTGGCTTGGCCACAGAAGACTCAGCAAGCCCCCCAGAAATGGGGTTGGTTGGATTCTGGCAAAAGCCGATGTGATGTCGCACTAAAGTTGCCTGTCCAAAAGGAGCGCGGGCAGCAGATGTTGTTTTTGTGCAACACGATGAGTCTCCATCTGCGGTGGTTACCGGTCAACGCACATTCTGTGCGGGGCCACTCAGCGTCTGGTATGCCGCAATGCCATGGTTGAACATCTGGCGGCTTGCCCGCTACCCTTGGCAGTCTTTGCGTCACCTTCGCCGTATGGAGCTCCCACGTGTACCAATTGTTTGAAAAGCTCGTCCACCCTTACCCGACTACCGTGTTTGCCACACCGCCAAGACATTTTCTGCGGTTCGTCTGGGGCTGCACCGAGGGGCTGCGGGGCTACATCCTGGGCATGGCGCTCTGTACGGCAGCCATTGGTGCCTTTGAGGCCCTGCTGTATGCGGTACTGGCGAGGGTGGTGGATTGGTTGGGTGGGGCGGCAGGGCCAGCCGGGTGAATCGCCCCGGGTTTCCTAGACAGCCCCGAGCTTCATGAAATACTGTTTTTCA
>NZ_MDUX01000116.1 GCF_014736495.1 Candidatus Dactylopiibacterium carminicum | reverse complement strand
TGAAAAACAGTATTTCATGAAGCTCGGGGCTGTCTAGGAAACCCGGGGCGATTCAAAGTGCACATACGGCACTTCGCATGGCCACGCTGAATGGGGCACAAGCACTTGGACTGGATGAGGAAATCGGCTCTCTGGAACCTGGTAAATCGGCAGACCTCTGTGCCGTCACTTTTCATGACATTCGGCACCAACCTTGTTACGACCCTGTCGGGCAGTTGGTCTACGTTTGCGGCCGTGAGGGTGTATCCCACGTATGGAAGGCTGGTGAAAAGATGCTTGATCATAGTCGCCTGATCAAAATCGACGAGTCGGAACTCCTGCAGAAGATATGCCTGTGGAAGAATTCACAGGCCCAAAACAGGGCACCCATATAGAATCTGTGGGCACGCATGGCACAAAAATGATGCATAAAAAAAGATCAGCAGAACCCGTTGGATCATTTCTTGTCATTGCACTGCACGCATGAAGCAGCGAAGGTCAGGCAACTGCCTGATCCCCCCAAGACCTTTACGACACGGTCGTATGCATATCAGAAAAGGAAAACTCATGAAAAAACTGCAATTGATTGCGTTGGCATCCATCGCGAGTCTTGGCCTGATTACTGGTGCTCAGGCGCAAAGCAAGGACGATATCGTCGTCGCCTCCAAGAACAGTGATCTTCCTTACGCCATCGATGCGAATGGAGTCGTCGTGCGCAATAACACCGGATGGTGCTGGCGTACCAGCAACTGGACTAAGGAACTGGCCCAGAAGGTCAAGGTCGTCGGATCCGATCTGCCAGTAGGCTGTCTGTGCGAAAAGGAAATCTTCGACAAAGCCGTTTGCGAGAAGCCCGCCCCCGCACCTGTTGCAGCAGTTGCTCCGGCTGCTCCGGCCCCCGCTCCTGCGGCCAAGCCCGTTCCGGTTCCTGCACCCGCACCGGCAGCCCAAAAGGTCAATCTGCCCAGCGACGCGCTGTTCGCCTATGACAAGGCTGAGCTTTCCGCCGAAGGTCAGGCCAACCTCACGAAGCTGGCCGATCAGGCCAAGCAACTGACTCAACTGGAAGTCATCATCGCCGTTGGTCACGCTGACCGCATCGGTTCGGACTCCTACAACCTGCCGCTGTCTGAAAAGCGTGCGGCTTCGGTGAAGAATTTCCTGGTTGGCCAAGGTATCCCGGCCAACAAGGTGTACACCGAAGGCAAGGGCGAGACCCAACCCGTGACCGGTGATGCTTGCCGGAACCTGGGCGCAGAGAACGGCCGCAACAAGAAGCTGGTCGATTGTCTGGCTCCGGATCGTCGCGTTGAGATCGAAGCCATCGGTACGAAGTAAGATAGGCACCTGTTGCCAATCGAAAGCCCGGCACTGCCGGGCTTTTTTATTTTCGTTGATGGAATGGACATGACGACCGACAACGCAGACGCCCGCGAGCTTGCCAAATTCAGCGACCTTGCCCACCGCTGGTGGGATCCGCATGCCGAGTTCCGCCCTTTGCATGAGATCAACCCGCTGCGCGTGGACTGGATTGCCAGTCACACCAGGCTTGTCGGGGGGCGTGTGCTCGACGTCGGGTGTGGTGGCGGCATTCTGGCCGAAGGATTGGCGGAACGTGGCGCGGAGGTCACGGGCATCGATCTTTCAGACAAGGCACTGGCTGTCGCACGCCTGCATCTGCTGGAAAGTGGTCAGCGCGTCGACTATCACAAGATCGCCGTCGAAACGCTGGCAGAAGAAGCTCCAGGCAGCTTCGATGTGGTGACTTGCATGGAAATGCTTGAGCACGTGCCAGACCCCGCCAGTGTGGTGCGCGCCTGCGCCACACTGGTCAAACCTGGCGGTCAGGTGTTCCTTTCAACGCTCAACCGCAATCCGAAGTCCTATCTCTTCGCTGTGATCGGTGCCGAGTACATACTCAGCCTGTTGCCGCGCGGTACGCACGAATACGCACGCTTCCTGAAACCCTCGGAGCTTTCGCGTTTCGTACGTGACGCGGGCCTGGATGTGGAGGAGCTCATCGGCTTGAGCTACAACCCGCTCACACGTATCTACAAGCTCGGATCCGACACCAGCGTGAATTATCTGATGCGCACTCAGCGCCCAGCCTGAGACGGCATCATTCCTCGGCTCGTGGCTGAAACTCTGCCGCGAGCCGATTCTGTATCCCCGGAGGCGCGGGCTCGTACTGCCACCATTCCGGCCCGGGCATCTCCGGTACGGCGTAATTGGCCGCGCCGCGCAGATATCTCGCCCGAGATGTCGCCAAAATTCGCATCCGGTGCCAGGATCTCAAGGTCCACCAGGGGCTCAAGCACCACCGGGCGGGCCGCCCGCACGGCCTCGAGGAAGGCTTTTCGCCCCGCACTCACGAATGCAACTTCCTTGCCGTCGACAGGATGCGTCTTGCCGTCATAGACCGTCACCTCCACATCCTGTACGGGAAAACCGGCCAACGCACCGTTGAGCAGCACTTCGCGCACGCCCTTTTCAACTGCCGGGATGAATACACCTGGAATGGCGCCGCCCTTGACCTCATCCCGGAATCGAAAACCTTCACCACGCGCCAAAGGTTGCACACGCAGGAAAACTTCACCGAACTGCCCCGCGCCGCCACTGAATCGCCCCCGGTTCACTAGACACTTCGAAGCCTTAAGCTGGCAACCAAGTGGAGGTGTCTATGAGTAGCAAGCGATACACGGAAGAGTTCAAGATTGAAGCGGTCAAGCAAGTGACCGATCGCGGACATAGCGTTGCGGACGTTGCCGGGCGACTGGATGTGAGCAT
>NZ_MDUX01000115.1 GCF_014736495.1 Candidatus Dactylopiibacterium carminicum | reverse complement strand
GAAAAACAGTATTTCATGAAGCTCGGGGCTGTCTAGGAAACCCGGGGCGATTCAGCGATCAGTTCGGGCGGGTCCTGCAGATCGGCATCCAAGGGGATCACCGCATCGCCGGTAGCCCGAGAAAGGCCGGCGGACAGGGCCGCTTCCTTGCCGAAGTTTCGGGATAGGTCCACGACGACCAATTCAAAACTTGTCGGACGAGCGGCCTGCAATTTCGCCAGTGTCGCATCGCGACTGCCATCGTTGATAGCGATCAGCTCCCAGTCATAACGGGTTGAGTCGACGATGCCGCTGATCGCGGCCAAAGTGTTGTCGACGTTCTCTTCCTCGTTGTAGAAAGGGATGACCAGTGAGATGCGACGGCGATGCGGCATGGGTCTCCTCCAGCGGCAATGTTCTTATAGGCGAGGCGCGATGATAGCCCGTGTCTGCACGGATGGGCAGCCACGGGCAAACTGGCAGCGGAGATTCAGCGGCGCTTGCCGGGCTTGGGCGGTTTTTGCGAGGTGCGCGCGGGAATGGCGTGCACGAAATCATTACCCCATACCGGCTTGGCCGCGACGGATTGCCGGCTCACATGCCCACGCGGCACCAGATGCTGCGGGCCGTTGCCGATCAGGTCACGCCGCCCGATCTCGATGAGGAAGTCGCGGATCAGATCGAAATTGGCCGGATCGTGATAACGCAACAAAGCCTTGTGCAAGCGACGTTGTCTGGCCAGTCTCGGCGTCTCGACTTCCTCTGAATCGCGGCTGACACGGCGTAACGGATTCTTGCGCGAGTGGTACATCGCGGTGGCCATGGCCAGAGGTGTGGGCGTGAAGGTCTGCACCTGATCCGGGCGGAAATTGTTGGCCTTGAGCCAGAGCGCCAGATTCAGCATGTCTTCATCCGTGGTACCCGGATGCGCAGCAATGAAGTAGGGCACCAAATGCTGGACCTTGCCGGCCTCTTTCGAAAATTTCTCGAACAGCTTGCGGAATCGCTCGAAGCTGCCGATACCCGGCTTCATCATCTTCGAAAGCGGACCTTCCTCCGTATGCTCCGGCGCAATCTTGAGCAGGCCGGAGACATGGTGGGTCACCAGTTCCTTCACGTACTCAGGCGAGTGCACGGCCAGGTCATAACGCAACCCCGAGCCGATGGTGATTCGCTTGACGCCGGGAATGGCGCGCGCCTTGCGATAGAGCCCGATCAGCGAGGCGTGATCGGTATTCAGGTTTTCACAGATGTCCGGATAGACGCAGGAAAGCTTGCGGCAGGAGGATTCGATCTTAGGGCTCTTGCAGCCCAGGCGATACATGTTGGCAGTCGGGCCACCAAGATCCGAGATGTGGCCCTTGAACTCGGGAATCCGGTCACGGATCTCCTCAATCTCCTTGAGGATGGATTCGTGCGAGCGGCTCTGAATGATGCGCCCCTCGTGCTCGGTGATCGAACAGAAAGTGCAGCCGCCGAAACAGCCCCGCATGATGTTTACCGAGAAACGGATCATCTCCCAGGCCGGAATACGCGCATCGCCGTAACTCGGGTGTGGCGCGCGCGCATAGGGGCGGTCGAAGACGTGATCCATTTCTGCCGTATCCAATGGAGTCGGCGGCGGATTGAGCCAGACATCCCGCTCTCCATGCGCCTGACGCAAGGCTCGCGCATTGCCCGGATTCGACTCCAGATGAAACACCCGCGAGTTATGGGCATACAAGACTCTGTCCTCGACCACCGCCTCGTAGGCTTGCAGGCGGATCACCGTTCTGGCGCGCTGGGCACGGCGCGCAGCCACTCTGGCTGCGAGAGGGACGATCTGCACTGGCGTGCCGCCCTCGGCAGAGGGCGCCCCGGTGGCGATCTGTGGCTCCGTGGCATAGGGATCCGTATGAGGCTCGATGCGCCCGGGGCGATCCAGCGTCAGCGAATCGATCTCCTGCCAGTCCGCATCGGGCAGCCAGTCACGCCGGACCATGAAAGCGGTGCCGCGCAGATCGCGGATGTCCTGGATGCGCTCACCGGCGGCAAGCCGGTGCGACAGCTCGACCAGAGCCCGTTCGGCGTTGCCGAAGATCAGCATGTCCGCCTTGGAGTCTGGCAGCACGGAGCGACGCACCTTTTCGCTCCAGTAGTCATAGTGCGCGATACGGCGCAGGCTGGCCTCGATACTGCCGATCACCACCGGCACACCGGCAAAGGCTTCGCGGGCGCGCTGCGCATACACGGTCACGGCACGATCCGGCCGTTTGCCGGCCACGCCACCGGCTGTATAGGCATCGTCCGAACGTGGCTTGCGGTCCGCCGTGTAATGATTGATGAGCGAATCCATGTTGCCCGCCGTGACCCCGTAATAGAGCAGGGGGCGACCCAGAGCACGGAAATCCTCGGCGGAATGCCAGTCTGGCTGGGCGATGATGCCCACGCGAAAGCCCTGGGCTTCAAGCAAGCGCCCGATGATGGCCATGCCGAAGCTGGGATGGTCGATGTACGCATCCCCGGTCACGAGAATGATGTCACAGGCGTCCCAGCCTAGCGCCTCCATCTCCTGCCGGCGCATGGGCAGGAATGGCGCGGGCTGAAGATCTGGGCGGTGGCGCGGCCAGCTGGAAAGGGGGAGGATGGAATCGGACATCAGGGGGCGGATTCTAACGGCTTTGGCTCGGCTTTCGACCGCGTTGAAAGCAGGGGCAAGAGCAAACCCTGCCGCAGCCCCTAGGTTGTCCGGCCGGCCAGTCGAGCAGCCAGCTGCAACAGTGGAAGGCAATCAGCGCCCGACATCGCGGAAGCCAGCTGCCCAAGCTCCCTGGACAGGCGGATCAACCGCCAGTGGATTTCATCTAGAGCCTGTTCACAGTATCCGGAATGTGTTTACATTCTGGAATTTGGGTGTGA
>NZ_MDUX01000114.1 GCF_014736495.1 Candidatus Dactylopiibacterium carminicum | reverse complement strand
CCCAAATTCCAGAATGTAAACACATTCCGGATACTGTGAACAGGCTCTAGCATGGACGAAAGCGCCGAAGGGGCCTCAAAAGCCCCTCATTGAGGCATTTGCTCAGCCGGGCAAGTCGAGCAGCAGCATTGAAATATCGTCATGCCCGGCCTGGGCATCCAGATGGCGCCGCAAGGCCTGCTGCAGCACAGCTAGGCGTTCCCGCGGATGGCTACCAGCCAGCGCACCGATGACGCCTTCGTAGCCAAACGTCCGTCCATCATCGCTCACGGCCTCAATCACCCCGTCGGAGGAGAGCAACAGCTGCCCTCCCATCTGCGGCCAATGCAGCTCGGTAATACTGATTGCGCCAGCCACCAGGCTATCGACCCCCAGCGACAGGTGGTTTGAGGGATAGCGATGCACCACCTGGCCCAAGGCATCGATTTCCAGAATGTCGGGAACGCCGCCCAGCCAGAGCTCACCGCGACGTGCCTGCTAATCGATGACGACCACGGCAGCAGAAACGAAGCGGCCAATGGGCAACAGGTCGGCCAAAGCATTGTTGAGTGCCACCACCATGTCCGCCAACGGCTTCTCGGTTTCTACTGCGTGGTAGAAGTCGGTGACGATGGTCAGCCCACTCATCGCAGCAGCCAGGCCGTGACCAGTCGCATCGGCAAGCATCGCGTAAAGTAGGCCGTTTTGCGAACGCGCAGCCAGTACGATGTCACCTGAAAAACGTTGCGTAGGAATCACGCAATGCAGGACACCGCTCTGCTCCAACGCATCTCGGCGGACATGCCGCTCCATGATCTCCTTGGCCAGCTCGGCCTCCGCTTCAGCCTCGTCGTGATACTGCTGCAGTCGGGCCGCGTTCTCCGCTAGTTGCCGCCCGACCCGCCGTCGCTCGGAAATATCCCGCGCCACAGCAATGAACAAACGCCGCTCCATCACAGGCAGCTCAGTGACACACAACTCTGCCGGAAAGCTACGCCCGTCCAGACGCCACCCCATGAGTTCGCACAGACTGCCGATAAAGGACGGATCCTTGCCTGCCAGATAGGCCCGGAAGGAATCTTCCCAGCGAGTCTGCCCCGTCACTTCGCACAGCAGGTGGCGAACGTCCTGACCGATCAGGGAAACGCCTGGCATCGAGAAGATTGCCGTCGCAGCACGATTGGCTCCGACGACGCGGAAATCCGTATCGAAGGTCAGGATGCCGTCTACCACGGCATCGGCGATCGCGGCCTCTCGTTGGCGAGCCTCTTCCCGGCTCTGTTGCAATTCCAGCGCACGACGCAGATTGCGCATCTTGGCCGCAAAAAGCTGGAAGGACAGAGGCTTCGTCAGGTAATCGTCGGCACCGGCTTCCAGGCCACGCACCACGTCATACTCCGCATCCATGGCTGAAACGATGACGATCGGAACCCAGCGTTTCTCGGTGAATTCAAGCATGCGCGCGATGGCTTCGAAGCCGTCCATACGCGGCATCATCAGATCCATCAGCACCAGATCCGGTTTTTCACAGAAATAGACGTCCAGCGCCTGTTCTCCGTCCTCGGCCATGAGGGTCTCGAACCCCAACCGTGCCAAGTAGGCGCGCAGCAACGCACGGTTAGCCTGCGTGTCATCGACGATCAGCACACGGAACACGCTACCCATCGGAACGATGTCGGCAGCGCCTTGTGACGCGAGCTCACCTTGATTCATCGCAGCCCCCCGTAAAACGGATCTCGACGGTATTGCCGGTGCCGAGGTAGCGTAGATCGTTGAAAGCCATCTGCCGCGAGACGGCAATCCCGCGCCCGTTGGGTGCAAAGGCACGCTCAGGTGCGATGGTCAGATAGGGCTCCCATTCAAAACCTGGTCCCTCGTCACTGATGCGCACGACAATCGCATCTGCCTCCTGCCACACCTTCACGCACACCTGCTTGTGCTGATTCTCCGGCAGGGCCTGTCTGCGATGAACCTCATCCAGCCACCGGTCCTCACTCTTAAGGCGGGACTTGGTCAGGAAATCGATACCCAGATTGCCATGCTCGATGCCATTGATCAGCAGCTCTGCCAGCCCCATCGCCACAGCCTCCCCGTCACCGGCAGCCAGTGCCAGCAGCCCGGCCAGCTCCTCGGCCTCCTCCAGCGTGCGCAACTGAAACTCTGCCTCACGCAGCAATAGGACTGCGCGCGAATGATTCGCCATGCGCTGCGATACATCGGCCCAGCGCGCACGATCATGCAGCGCCGCACGCACGATGATCAGCAGCGCCTCCGAGCGGAACGGTTTGGTCAGGTAGTAATGCGCCCCGGCAGCCAAGCCCTCGCTGACCTGCTCCGGCCCTGCCGCAGCTGTCTGCATGATGACCGGCAGATGTTTCATGCGAGGATCCGCCTTGATCCGACGCAGCAAGGTCAGGCCATCGATCTTGGGCATCATTCGGTCCATGAGCACTAGATCGAAATCATAGGGGCGGCTATCCAGCTGTGCCCAGGCACGTTCGGGATCCTCGAAGAAGCTCAGCTGGAATCCTGAGTCCGCAAGGTATTCGCCAATGATCTCAAGGTTTAGCGGCTCATCATCGAGTACCAGCAATGAGGCACTCATCCATTCTTCTCCTGTGTAGTCGCAGCGTCCCGCCCGACTGATCCGTCCCGCAGCGGCAGGCTGACCACGAATTCCGCTCCGCCGCCAACGCGATTGAACGCATAAATGCGACCTTGATGCGCCACCACGATCTCCCTGCAGATCGCCAGCCCCAGTCCCGCGCCCTCCGTGCGATGACTTACCGCACTGCCCTGCACGAATTTGGCGAACACGGATTCGAGCTCCGACTCTGGAATGCCAGCCCCCTGATCCCACTGAATCGCCCCCGGTTCACTAGACACTTCGAAGCCTTAAGCTGGCAACCAAGTGG
>NZ_MDUX01000113.1 GCF_014736495.1 Candidatus Dactylopiibacterium carminicum | reverse complement strand
AACGCCTCGGGCGCCCCCATCTCATGCACCCGGCCCTGGTGCATGAAGATCACCCGGTCACTCACCTTGCGCGCGAAGTTCATCTCGTGCGTCACCATCAACAAGGTCATCCCCTCGTTGGCCAGCGACTCCACCACCCGCAGCACCTCTCCGACCAGCTCCGGGTCCAGCGCACTGGTGATCTCGTCACACAACAGCACCGCCGGCTCCATCGCCAGCGCACGCGCAATCGCCACCCGCTGCTGCTGACCGCCCGAGAGCTGGTCCGGCATGGCGTCGAACTTCTCCGCCAGACCCACACGATCGAGCAGCTGGCGCGCACGCGCTTCGTTCTCGCGCTCGCCCTTCTGCTTCACCAAGTGCGGGGCGAGCATGACGTTCTTGCCCACCGTGAGGTGCGGGAACAGGTTGAAGCTCTGGAAGATCATGCCCACCCGCTGACGCAGCTCGCGCATGGCCATCGCACTGTCGTAGAGCAGCGGCTTGCCATCGACCGTCAGCGACCCTTCCTGGAACACTTCCAGCCCGTTGATACAGCGCAGCAGCGTGCTCTTGCCCGAGCCGCTCTTGCCGATGATGGCGATCACTTCGCCGCGCTTGACGTCCAGGTCGATGCCCTTGAGCACTTCGTTGTCGCCGTAGGATTTGCGCAGCGCGGTGATGCGCACGATGGGCGCGCCCTTGTGAGTGTGGGCCGGGGCGAGCTCGGCTTGCGCCACGGGGGTGGTTTCAGCGGTGGCCGACATTGAGTTTCCTTTCAAGCGAGCGGGCGTACAGGGAGATGGGGAAGCACAGCGCGAAGTAGATCAGCGCGACACAGCCATACACGAGCAGCGGGGCGTAGGTGACGTTGGCGATCATGCCGCCGGCCTTGGTGAGTTCGACGAAGCCGACCACGGAGGCCAGTGCCGTGCCCTTGATCAGTTGCACGAGGAAGCCCACGGTGGGGGGCACGGAGATCTTGAGCGCTTGCGGCAGCACGACGTGGGTGAGCGTCTGCGGGAAGGAGAGCGCGAGGCTCTTGGCCGCTTCCCATTGGCCGCGCGGGATGGCTTCAACGCAGCCGCGCCAGATCTCGGTGAGGTAGGCCGAGGCGTAGAGGGTGAGGGCGAGCCCGGCCGAGACCCAGGCGGAGGTGTTGAAGCCCAGCAGCGCCAGCCCGAAGTAGAGCAGGAAGAGCTGCATGAGCAGCGGGGTGCCCTGGAAGAGCTGGACGTAGCCGCCGATGAGCCGGTTGGGCAGGGGCCGGTTGCTCAGGCGCAGCACGAGCAGCAGGGCGCCGACCAGGCCGCCGCCGAGGAAGGCGGTGAGCGAGAGGGCGACGGTCCAGCGCCCGGCGAGCAGCAGGTTGCGGACGATGTCCCAGAGGGTGAATTCGATCATGGGGGTCTGTCTCCTCGGGGGGGGGGGCGTTACCGGCCGAACAGGAAGCGCGGGCCGGCCCAGTTGAGCAGGCGGCGCAGTGCGATGGCGAGTGCGAGGTACATCAGGGTGCCGATGATGTAGGCCTCGAAGGCGCGGAAGTTGCGGCTCTGGATGAGGTTGGTGGCGAAGCTGAGTTCTTCGGTGGAGATCTGGCCGCACACGGCCGAGCCGAGCATGACGATGGTGATCTGGCTGACCAGCGCGGGCCAGACTTTCTTGAAAGCGGGCGGGAGCACGACGTGCAGGAAGATCTGCAGGCGCGAGAGCGCGAGGCTTTGCGCGGCTTCGACCTGGCCGCGCGGGGTGGCTTCGATGCCGGCGCGGATGATCTCGGTGGCGTAGGCGCCGAGATTGACGATCAGGGTGATGAGCGAGGCAGTGAGCGGGCTGAGCTTGACGCCGGCGGCGGGCAGGCCGAAGAAGATGAAGAAGAGCTGGACGATGAAGGGGGTGTTGCGGATGAGTTCCACGTAGGTGCCGACGATCCAGCGCAGGGCGAGCGGGCCGTGTGCGCGCGTCCAGGCGCAGGCGATGGCGAGCGTGATGCCGGCGAGCGTGGTCAGCGCGGTCAGCCCGACGGTGAGGGCCGCGCCCTTGAGCAGCATGGGCCATTGCTCGAGGATGGGCAGGAATTGCAGTTCGATCATGGGATTCCACCTGGCAGGGGACGCTTGCGCGGCCAAGGAATGTTCCGGGGCCTCGCGGCCCCGGCAAGAGAGGTCAGGTGTCTGCGTAAGACTTGAGTCGGGTCTTACAGCGGCAGTTCGCCGGCTTCACGCTTGAGCCACTTCTTGGAGAGCTCGTTGATGGTGCCGTCGGCCTTGGCCGCGAGGATGATCTCGTTGATCTTGTTGCGCAGTGCGTCCTCGCCCTTGTTGAAGCCCATGAAGCAGGGGCTGTCGCGCAGCAGCAGCTTGTACTCGGCGCCCAGTTGCGGCTGGCGCTGCATGAGCACGCCGATGTTGGAGACGCTGGTGCCGATGGCTTGCGTCTGGCCGGCGGCGAACGCGGCGGTGGTGGCGGCCTGGTTTTCGAAGCGTTTGACGATCACCGTCGGCGGGGCCATCTTGGCGAGCATCTCGTCTTCCATGGCGCCGCGGGTGACTGCCACGCTCTTGCCCGCGAGGTCGTCGAAGCTCTTGATCACGACTTCCTTGCGTGCGAACACCCCTTAATAGAACGGGGCGTAGGCGTGGCTGAAGTCGATGACCTTGGCACGCTCTTCGTTCTTGCCCAGCGTGGAGATGATCACATCGACCTTCTTGGTCTGAAGGTAGGGGATGCGGTTGGCGCTGACCACCGGGATCAGCTCGGCCTTCACGCCCAGCTTCTCGGCGACCAGGTTGGCCATGTCGATGTCCAGACCTTGCGGCTTCATGTCCAGACCCGCGAAACCGTAGGGCGGGTAGTCCGTCGGTATCCCGATCTTGAGCGTCTTGCTCTTGAGCACCCCGGACAATGCGTCCTGCGCTTGCGC
>NZ_MDUX01000112.1 GCF_014736495.1 Candidatus Dactylopiibacterium carminicum | reverse complement strand
GCGCCTTCTTGCATCTCGCATGCGCCTATATCTGGCTACTGTGAACACGCCCTAGTCGGCGCTCTTCCGGGATGCTGGCCGCGAGCTTGATGGATTCGGCAAGCTGGCTTACCAGTGGGGATAGTAGCGCTGTGATATTTGCGTCGGATTGATTTGAGAGACTCATTGCACCCTCGTTTTTCGGTCTTGTTGCTTGATGGCGTGGGGCGGATTGATTTGCTGGACATCAGGGAAGCCACTCCACGGCGCGGATGCCATTGCGACGGTTCCAGAAGAAACCTTCAACTTTGTCGATGGTCAGCGTCAGCGGCTGCTCGTCTTCAGCGCCGACCACGAATGCCCGGAAGTGCTGCGCCCAAGGCGGCGGGGCAGGCGGGTCGTCGTGCGTGCGCAGTGTCAGGTGTGGTTTGTTCATCATTCGGCCTCCAAAGCTGCAATGCCAGGACAACCACGGGGCGGGCTTCGGTTCTCGATAGCCCGCGCGCATGCCTCTGCCGTGGCGGCCTTGTCGCGCAGCCGCTCGTTCTCTGCGATCAGCTCAAGCACAACGGCGGGGTTGGCGGCAACGACGAAATCCGCGCGCAGCGTTCCCGCTCTGCTGCCAGAAGCTCGCGCATCTGGTCCTCGGTGAAAAGAGGCTTGAACATCGAGTCGCCGGCCAGGTGCGGCAATGCTCTGACCTTAGCCATGGCTCGCCCCTTCCTTTGCCTGCTGCATGCGTGCAACAACAAGGCAGCTTGCGCGGCGGCGCTCTGCGTCGTTTCCGGGGGTGAAGGTTTCCCCAATCGTCCCTGACGACAGCGGGATGATTGACTTGCCGTAACGGCAGCCGGCAATGACCCCGCACTTGTTCTCCATGCTGGCGTCGTCGTTGCCATCAGTGAGCGGGTTCCACGTCTGCGTATCAAATTTGTCGGGGGTCAGCATCATCGGCGCGCTGGCCCACGTATCCCACTGATATTCGATTCCGCACGCTATCGCGCAAAGCTCCAGGATCTCGCGGTCTGTGAGTTCGCTCATGCTGCACCGCCTTCCTTGGCTCGGGCTGCGTCGATTGCGGCGCGAGCATGAATATCTGCGTAGGCCGTAATCGACTCCCACACTTCTTCCCGACGATCGTCGTCGCTGTACTCCGCCAGTATTTCTTCGATCGCAATCGTCGTCTCATGCTTGGGCAGTGGTATTGCTTGGATTCGCTCCGCATCCGCCAGAACGTCAGCGGCAGGGCGGGTGTAGAGCGGCACCCATGCGCTGGAACGCTTGCGCACGTTTTCAATGCTGGCGTTGTGAATCGGACCCTCGTAACCGCCGTCGGAGCGCGGCCGATACCAGAACACCGGTTCATCGGTCACGGCCGCAGGCGCGGTCGCCCCTTTTTTGATGCGGGCCAGCACATGGCTACGCCCGCAGCCCATCGCATCGCAGTTGTGCCGGCGTGGATCGTCGTCGGGCCAGGATTCGTCTTCCTCCTGCGGATCGCCCAGCACTACGGTTTCGCGCTCCGTCTCGACGCGCTCCTGTTCGCCTGGAATCGCCTTTACGTGTTCAATTGCCTTGTTCGGATCTGCTGTGCGCCAGTCCGGCCAGTTGCGACATTCGTTCTTCGTTTGTTTGGCAGCAATCGCAGATGCGATTTGTTCGGGTGATGCTCCGCAGCGCCATGCGCCGTCGAAGGCCAGCAAAATCACATCGACCCATTCCGTCACGTCCGCAGGTGCCTTTTCGATTTCCAACAGTTCTTTGCGGATGTGGTCGGATACGCCAGCGGTACGAATGCCTGGGCCGAATGTGTTCAGCGAGAACAGCTGCTGACGCTGCAGATGTGCGATCAGGTCAAATGCAACGGGGGCTTCGCCGACGTTGGTTTCGGTGCTCATGCTGTTCTCCTATAGGTTTTTGTCAGGTCCGCTTTGACGCTGTACCCGCGCTTCCGGGCCGCATTCGCAATGCGTGCGCTGTCGTGATGGCCGGCTGTGTGTCGAAGCAGGCCTAGGTAGCTGTTGGCCGTTTCGAAAAGCTCGTCGCGCGGTACGGTTCGGCATCGCTGTAGCGCATCGCTGTATGTCTTGCGGCGCAAAGTGCGATGCCATGGCTTGATGACCTGACCAACGAAGTCGATGCCTCGCGCCACTGGCTGCAAGATCGTTTTTTTGGGATTCAGCCGCGCGCCGAGCCGATCAGAAAGGAATGACTCAATCTCGTTCTTCGCGTCGTTGAGCCACTGTGGAGATTCGTGCAGCAGCACGAAATCATCGACATACCGGATGTAATGCCTGCAACGCAGGCGATGTTTGCCGCTGGTTACAGCGTCCAGCTTGCCGACGGCGCGCCTCCCGGCTGCGATGGCAATGTAAGTGCGGCCTCCGGCCGCCATGCGGTTGATCCATGATTTCTGCGCCCTGGATTCAGTTGTACGTTCAGGCGCGGCCAATGTAGGCCCCCTGCGCCGCAGGCAAACGCCCTTCGGTTGTGGCGTTCGCGTTCCTGCGTGCAGTCTTTGGCCGTCTATCCATCCGGGGGCGGCCACCTCAAGCCCCGAGCGCGTTTCGCTTCTTTCGCGCTCCGGCTCATGCGTCCGGGCGCCGCGCTGCTTACTTGCCTGTCATGTAAAAGAGCGTGCTGCGAATTCGGTTCTTCGGTACTGCCGTGGCGCTCAATCCGCGCCCATGTGCTGCTTGCCTTCCCGCTTTGTGCGGGTACGTCTGCCGTTGCTTTTCTGGCCTTCCCCAGCTCATCCCAAGGGCGTCTTGCTGGCTTGGCTCCGGCTCCGTGGCTTGTGTCAGACCAACCGCAGAAAGAGCGCCGCCTGAATCGCGCCGAAGGCCAGCAGAAGGCTAATCTCGAAAAAGACCTCCATCAGCTTGTCGAACGTGTTCATGTCGATCTCTTTCCCGGTTGCCGCAGCGGCGTTTCGTGCTGCGTTGGAGTGAATTAAACATGGAGTGTAATAAAAAGTCAAACATTTTGTTTAAAAAATGGGCGCACAAAGAGGCACCCAACGATGGAGCGCTCTCAGAGGGCACAAAAAAGCCCGCACTAGGCGGGCTTGTTTCTAAACTGAATCGCCCCGGGTTTCCTAGACAGCCCCGAGCTTCATGAAATACTGTTTTTC
>NZ_MDUX01000111.1 GCF_014736495.1 Candidatus Dactylopiibacterium carminicum | reverse complement strand
CGCAGGAAGCCGCCGAAGCGGAAGCGCTGGCCTTTTACCAGGCCAACAAGGCGCTAATGGATGCCGGTGCAGTGGTGTCATGGTCGCAGGTACGTCCGCTATACCGCCTGATGTGCATGCGGGCGACCGATCACGATGCGTTCAATCAGGAACAGCAGAACGAAGCTGGGAACGACGATACGGCCCCGTTCAAGAACATCCAGTTCTGGGTGGATCGGCGTAATGACTGGCTGTTCTTCGGTGCGCTCGACCCTTCGATGGGTAAGAAGAAGAAGCGCAATGACCCCTCGGCGATTCTGGTGGGTGGCCTGCACCGCGAAAAGATGACGCTGGATGTGGTGGAGGCTGATATCGCCCGGCGTGTGCCTGATTTGATCATCGCCCGCGCGGTGGATTTGCAGCGGGAATACCAATGCCTGGCGTGGTCGGTTGCCCTTGCGGCTCGGCAAATATCCTGCCGGTATCGGTGACAAGCAGCGCGACCAGTTGTTGAGGGCGGTGCGGAATATCGGCAACGATGGCGCTGGCGTGGTGCCCAGCACCATGACTATCGATTTCATCCAGGCCACCAAGGCCGGTACCGTCGATGACTTTCTGAGCGCGATTGCCTACTGGGAGCGCAAGCAGTCGATAGCGATCTTGGGTGGCACGCTGACAAGCCAGGCGGACGGCAAAACGAGCACAAACGCCCTGGGTGAAGTGCACGAGCGTGAGTTGCGCAAGATCCTGCTGCACGACGTGGCGCAGATCAAGCCAACGATGCAGGGCCAACTGGTGCGCCCTCTGGCACTGATCAATGGCATGTTCCCAACTGATCGTATCCCGCAATACACCTACCTGACGGAGGAAACCCCGGACCAAGCCAAGATGGTGGAGGTGCTGGATAAGGGGGCATCCATGGGCATGGAGATCGATGTCGACTATGCGCACAAGATCGCCCAGATCCCGCGTGCGAAGAAAGGCGCCAAGCTGCTCACGCCGGGAAATGCCAATGCTGCGCAAACAGATGATGCCGGTGCGGCACTCTCGCGTCTGGCAGCGCTGGCCAGGGCCGGAACGGAGTCGGATGTCACCGGGGCCTATGCTACGCAGCTCGCTGCGCTGTGCGCACCGCACGAGCAGGCGTTGGCCCAGCAGATTGCTGCTGTAGTAGCTGAGGCTGGCAGCTTTGATGATGCATTGGCCGGCATCGAGGCTTTGCAGGCGGATGGTGCGAAGTGGGCAGAGGCCGTAGCGCTGGGAATGGCCGCTGCGCATCTGGCAGGGCGTGCGGATGTGGGGGATGGGAAATGACCCTGCTGACGTTTCGTGGATATGGTGTTCAGGCTTCTGCTGTCACGATTGTTGCTGAACGCGTTCTGTCCTTTTCACAGATCGACTTCAATGGCCGGTACGGCACGGAAATTCATCTGGATGGGGGCCTCACTGTTCGGGTTGAAGAGTGGCCGCAAGACGTGAAGACAGCGCTTGAAAAGGCGCAACTTACCGGGGAATAACGTGGCTACATCTCCTGACAGCCTGACATTCTCTGAGGCCATCGACTTCTACCGGCAGAAGATCCGCCTGCCTTCTTCCGGCTGGACTGATATCTGGCAGGAGCAGCACAGCCAGGCGTTCGTGGTGGCCGGTGCGGCAAAGGATGCCTTGGTGGAGGATCTGTACAACGCCATCCGCCAAGCCAAGGAAGCAGGCGGCTTCGCTGAATTCCAGAAGGCTTTTCCGCAGATCGTCGGAAAGTATGGCTGGGCGCACAACGGCACACCCGGCTGGCGCAGCAAGATCATCTATGACACCAATGTAACTCAGGCCTACCACGCCGGACGCGAAAAGCAGATGCAGGCGGTAAAACATCTGCGCCCTTACGGCCTCTATCGCCACACCAGCACCGAGCATCCCCGTCTGCACCATCTGGCCTGGAATGGTCTGATCCTGCCACTGGACGATCCCTGGTGGGATACGCACTCCCCTCAGAATGGCTGGCGCTGCAAATGCAAGAAGTACTCGCTTTCTCGCGTGGAGGCAGAACGCGAGTGGAAGAAAAAAGGTCGATCCGGCCCGGATGAAGCACCTGCGATTGAGTGGGAAGAGCGTGTAGTCGGCAAGAATGGCAGCAATCCCCGCACGGTACGTGTTCCCAAGGGAGTTGATCCAGGCTTTGCCTATAGCCCTGGAAAGGCATGGCTGGAACCGAATACGTTGCCGCCATTGCAAGGTTACGACGCGGTACTGAAAGAGCGCAAAACACCGTGGCCGACGAGCTTTACACCACCAGCGCTGCCGGCGCCAACCGTAGTGCCACGTGCAGCATTGCTACCCGCCGGCACGCCGCCGGAAGTGGCCGTCACGGACTTCCTCGACGTTTTTGGCGCGACGATGGATCAGGGCGCGGCATTCACGGATGCGACCGGCAGCACTCTGGCGATCACGAAGGCGCTGTTCCAGGATGGCGCTGGCGATTTCAAGTGGTTGGCAGCACCTGGCAAAGTAAGGCGGCTGGAGTCGATCAATCTGCTGGCCATGACACTGATTGAGCCGGACGAGATCTGGTGGGCTTGGGTGCCAGACCACCAGGAAAAGGGGGACTGGCGTTTGAAGCGTCGTTATCTGAAGGCGTTTCAGATCGAGGGTACTGACGAATACGGCTATGCCGTGTTTGAGTGGGGCTCGACTGGTTGGACAGGTGCCACCACTTTCATGGGCACCCAGAAGAGCCCAGAGGATCGCGCGGCTTATTTCGACAAGCAACGCATGGGGCGTTTGGTATTCAAGAAATGAAAACGCGGCCCCTGCAAGGCCGCGTCGGTGGATCGGATTTGAGGGCTTTGCAGAGCCACAGCCTCGTCACCACGGTTACAGGATATGCAATTCACCATCGAGTTTCAAGCTGACCATCTGACCCGCGCCCTGGAAGCCATCCGTCAGGAGATCGCTACGCCGCAAGAGATGCTCGGCAGTTTCGGCGAATCACTGCAGTTCGTGAATGAGGAACGCCACAGGCAAGGGCTCGACCCTGATGGTCAGCCATGGAAGGAGTTGGCGGCCTCGACACTGGCAGAGGGCAAGCGCAAAGGTGGGCCGCTGAACAAGACTGGCCGGATGCTGGCCAGCTTCCACTACCAAGTGATCGGTGATGATCTGCGGCTTGGCTTCGATGACGGCGATGGCTTCAAGGCTAAGTTCCACCAGGACGGATCTCGCGCCCATGTGATCACACCGAAGAAAGCCAAGGCGCTCAATATTGGCGGCGCCTTCTACAAGCGAGTAAATCACCCTGGCCTG
>NZ_MDUX01000033.1 GCF_014736495.1 Candidatus Dactylopiibacterium carminicum | reverse complement strand
GCTCGATGTGGGATTCGACTATGCATAGCGCTTGACGGCCAAGACGGTTGCTCAGGCCTGATAACGCCCCGGACGGTGATTCATGGCGATGATCAGGTTCAGGATCACCGCGCCGCAGATAGAGGCCAGCAACAGCCTCAGATCCACCAGGAACAGGGAAGTCAGCACCACGCACACATCCACGCCCATCATCACCTTGCCTGCGCGGACGCCGTAGCGGTCCTGCAGGTAAAGCGCGAGGATGTTCACCCCGCCCAAGCTGGCCTTATGACGGAACAGCACGAGAAAACCCAGGCCCATCACCACGCTGGCCAACACGGTGGCGTAGAGCGGGTCCAGATGCGAGAAATCCATGAACTGGCCGTGCAGCTCGGTAAACACCGATACCAGCGCCACCGCGCAGAAGGTTTTCACCACGAAGCCCTTGCCCATGCGCCGGAATGCCAGCCAGTAAAAGGGCAGGTTGAGCACAAAGAAAGCCACGCCAAACTTGATGCCCGTGGCGTAGTGGATCAGGAAGGCCATGCCGGCGGTGCCGCCCGTCACGGCACCGGCCTGCTTGAGCAGGTTCGCACCGAAGGACACCACCAGGGTACCCAGGATCAGCGCCAGGACGTCTTCGACCAGACTGTGCGGAATGCGCTCGGAAATGCTTGCAGTAGTGCTCATGAAAACGCGGCAAGATGATTGAACCGTGCGATTCTAGGAAACAATTTGCACAGATCAAGCAAAATTTTCATTCTTGATCTCGGGTCATGCACCATCCAGCAGATAGCTTATCTGTTCCGGCAGATATCCAGGCGCCACTGGAATGCCAATACGTTAATACTCAGGACAATTCGCTGTCTGGCAGGGCGTTGCCTGCCTCTTTCAGGCGCTCCAGCACCACGGCCGTGCGCAGATGGCCCACGCAGTCGCGCAATCCAGCCAATTGCTGGATCAGCTGGCTCAGCTCGGCCAGATTGCCCACCGCCACCTTCAAGAGATAGTCGTAGTCGCCCGTGAGCTTGAAGGCATCGCGGATCGCCGGCTGCCGAGCCACGAAGGTATGAAAAGCCTCCACCACCTCGGGCACCTGGCTCTGCATACGCACCTCGATCACCCCCATCACCGGCGTGCCATCCGCCTGAGGCGAAAGCTGCGCGTGATAGCCAAGGATCATCCCCGCCTGCTCCAGTGCAATGCGCCGGCGCGAGCACTGCGAAGCCGAAAGCCCGATCAGCTCCGCCAGCTCCTGATTGGTGAGGCGCCCGTTATCACGCAGCAGATCGAGGATCTTGCGGTCATTGTCGTCGAGAGACAACTCAGACATCGATATTCCGCGCATTCAGGGCGTTACGTTCGATGAACTCGCGACGCGGTTCGACCTGGTCACCCATCAGTGTGGTGAAGATCTCGTCAGCGGCGATGGCGTCGTCGATCTGCACTTTGAGCAGGCGGCGCACACCCGGGTCCATGGTGGTTTCCCAGAGTTGCTCGGGGTTCATTTCGCCGAGACCCTTGTAGCGTTGCTTGCCGAGGTTGCGTTCGACTTCGTTGAGCAGCCAGACAATGGCCTCGGAGAAGCTCTTCACGGCGCTGCCCTTTTCACCACGGCGCACACTGGCGCCTTCACCGATGAGACCGGTGATGATCTGGCTGGCCCGGCGGATGGCGGGATAGTCGCCGGAAGCGAGGAATTCCGGATCTATCTCGGTGCGCTTGATATTGCCGTGGTGCAGGCGTTCGAGCGCAAGGTGCCAGCCTTCCTTGAGATCGTTGTAATAGGGCTTGACCTGGATCCCGGCAGGCAGCACGGGCTGCAGACGTTGTGCTGACGCCTGGGCAGCGGCTTCATCGGCAAGATCAAGTTCTACACCGTGGGCGAGCACAGCATGCAGTACATCGGGATCAATCCAGCTGGTGAGGCGATTGATGACGGCTTCGGCCAGCAGATAGGAACGAGCCATCTCGGCCAATGCCTCGCCTTCGATGGGGGCGGCATCCTTGCCCGGCAGCAGGGCGGCGCCATCGAGTGCGAGCTTGAGCAGGTGGGCGGAGAGCTCGTGGTCATCCTTGATGTAGAGCTCTGTGCGGCCGTGCTTGATCCTGTACAGCGGTGGCTGGGCGATGTAGATGTGGCCGCCTTCGACCAGTTCGGGCATCTGGCGATAGAAGAAGGTGAGCAGCAGCGTGCGGATGTGTGCGCCATCGACGTCCGCGTCGGTCATGATGATGATGCGGTGGTAGCGCAGTTTTTCGGGCTTGTAATCGTCCTTGCCGATACCGGTGCCGAGTGCTGTGATCAGCGTGGCGATCTGGTCGGAGGAGATCAGTTTGTCGAACCGCGCGCGCTCGACGTTGAGCACCTTGCCGCGCAGCGGGAGGATTGCCTGGAATTTGCGGTCGCGCCCCTGTTTGGCAGAACCGCCGGCGGAGTCACCTTCGACGATGTAGATCTCGCACTGGGAAGGATCCTTCTCCTGGCAATCGGCAAGCTTGCCAGGCAGGCCGATGCCGTCCAGCACGCCCTTGCGGCGTGTCATTTCACGCGCTTTGCGGGCGGCTTCGCGAGCACGAGCAGCTTCGACGATCTTGCCGCAGATAGTCTTGGCGTCGATGGGATTTTCGAGCAGGAATTCGCTGAGTTTAGCGGCCACGACTTCTTCCACCGCCGGCCGGGCTTCGCTGGATACCAGCTTCATCTTGGTCTGCGAGGCGAATTTGGGGTCCGGCATCTTCACCGACAGCACACAGGCAAGCCCTTCGCGCATGTCATCGCCGGAGATGTCGACCTTGGCCTTCTTGGCGATCTCGTTTTCCTCGATGTACTTGTTGATGATGCGCGTCATCGCGGCACGCAGGCCGGTGAGGTGGGTGCCGCCGTCGGACTGCGGAATGTTGTTGGTGAAGCACAGCACCTGCTCCTGGTAGCTGTCGTTCCACTGCATGGCGACTTCGACGGAAAGCTCGACATCCTGCACGTGACCGGTGGTGACGGTGGTGGTGCCCACGGCATTGAATACCGTGGGATGCAGCACGGTCTTGGCACGATTGATGTAGTCGACGAAGCCTTTCACGCCACCTGAGAAGGCGAAATCCTCTTCCTTGCCGTTGCGCTGGTCGACGAGCTTGATCTTGACGCCGTTGTTGAGGAATGAAAGCTCGCGCAGACGCTTGGCGAGGATCTCGTAGTGGTACTCGATCTTGCCGAAGATCTCTTCGTCAGCGAGGTAATGCACGCGCGTACCGCGCTTGTCGGTATCGCCCAGGACTTTCAGAGGCGAGACTTCAACGCCGTTCTGTACCTCGATCTCTCGATTGATCGGCTTGCCCTGGTTGAATTCGATGAAGTGGCGCTTGCCATCGCGCGCGATGGTGAGCCGCAGCCACTTGGACAGTGCATTCACGCAGGAAACGCCCACGCCGTGCAGGCCGCCGGACACCTTGTAGCTGTTCTGGTTGAACTTGCCACCGGCATGCAGCACGCACATCACGATCTCGGCAGCCGAGCGCTTGGGCTCGTGCTTATCATCGAACTTGATGCCCACCGGAATACCGCGACCATTGTCGGTCACCGAGATGGAATTGTCAGTGTGGATGGTAACCACGATGTCATCGCAATGGCCCGCAAGCGCTTCGTCGATCGCGTTGTCGACGACTTCGAACACCATGTGGTGCAGACCGGTGCCATCGGAGGTGTCTCCGATATACATGCCGGGCCGCTTGCGCACGGCTTCCAGGCCTTCGAGCTGCCGGATGGAGGATTCGTCGTAATCGGCTTGTTGCGGTTTGTTTTGCTCGGACATTGTGTTCAATCAGTTCGGATTCGAGGGGCTGTTGGGGACGGGCTGACTGCTCAGTCACTTTCTGGCTGGCTGGCGTCGATCTGGATCAGGCGGCCGGTGCGATCGAAAAGCAGGCGGCCTTCGCCGGCATAGCTTTGTTCGGTCTGCCACTTGAAACTGCCGAAATAGAGCGAGGCGAGGCCGGTATCGAGGATCTGCAGTTCATCCGGCTTTCCCAGCAGCTGCTCGACCTCGCCACGCAACATACCGATCTGCAGGGCAGCAAACCGGCTTCCAGGAATGATCTCGCCAATGACGAGGCCATGCACGGAATCCTTGCCGATGATCTGGCGCTCACCCGGCGTGGCCTGGACGAGCGAGGGAATCATCAGGATGTTGAGGGCCAGCAGGCTGAGCAGCAGCTTGAGTCTCACGACAGTCTCCCGGATCAGATGCGCATCGGCATCACCACAGCCTTGAACTGATCGTTTTCCGGCAAGGTGAAGAGCGCTGAGGACATCGGTTCGTTGAGGTGGATCTCGACGCTTTCGGTGCCCACATTGTTGAGCATGTCGAGCAGGTAGGTAACGTTGAAGCCCAGTTCCAATGGTTCGCCGGAATAGGCGACTTCAAGTTCTTCCTGCGCCTCTTCCTGCTCGGCGTTGGAGCTGATCACGCGCAACAGACCGGGCTCGAGCACCACACGCAGGCCCCGGAACTTCTCGTTGGTGAGGATCGCGGCGCGCTGCAGCGCAGCCAGCAGGCTGGCGCGGTGGGCAATGACCAAACGCGGATTGCCTTGCGGGATCACGCGATCGTAGTCCGGGAACTTGCCATCGATGAGCTTGGTGATCAACTCGATGGGGCCGAAGCGGAAAGCAGCCTGATTGCCGGTGATGGTGATGTCGACGGGGTCGTCGCTGTCAGCCAGCTGGCGGTTGAGTTCAAGCACGGTCTTGCGCGGCAAGATCACTTCGGTGCGGGCGTATTCCTGTTCCAGCATGTTGGACGACAGCGCGAGGCGGTGACCGTCGGTGGCGACCAGACGCAGTTCGTTGCCCAGCACCTGCATCAGCAGGCCGTTGAGGTAGTAACGGATGTCCTGTGCGGCCATGGCGTAGGCCACTTGCGCAAGCTGACGGCGGAAATCCTTCTGCGACATGCGCAGGTTGAGGCTCTCACCGGAATTGAGCTGCATGCGCGGGTAATCGGCCGCGGGCAGGGTCTGCAGCGCATAGCGGCTCTTGCCGGCTTTCAGCGTGAGACGCTTGTCGTCCAGCACCAGACTGATCTCGCCGTCTGGCAGCGCGCGCAGGATGTCTTGCAGCTTGCGTGCGGAAACGGTGATGGATGCGCTTTCGCCACCCCCTGGCGTGCTCTGGTGTGTCGTGATCTGGATCTCGATGTCCGTGGCCAGCAGTGTGAGTGCTTCAGCCTGCTTCTCGATCAGAACATTGGAGAGGATGGGGAGGGTATGACGCTTCTCGACGATGCCGGAGACGGACTGCAATGGAGCCAGCAGAGCATCACGAGTTGTAGTTAACAGAAGCATTTATATAAACCTCCTAATACTTATATAGCGGCCAGGTTTCTGTGGATAACTGGGTTTTCTGCTTATGAAACAATATTCAGGGCTTGTGCATCACGTTGTTTGCAAGCGGGGGGTGAAGTCTGTGGGGAATTGGGGATGATTTATCGGGATCACCTTGAAGACTTGTTTACTCACATTCCGCTCACGGCTTCCACGCAGACTTGTTCACAACATTGTCCGTGCTGCCGGCCTTCAATGGCCTGACAAGCTGACTGCCGGCAACAGAAGATTCGTATCGGATCCGGTTGTTGTCTTCAGAGCCTGGATGAACTCTCCGGCAAGAAGATCATCAAGGTCCAGATTGTCAGCCACGTGCGCGGCAATCATGAAGGTACTTGTTGTTAACAGAAGTATTTATATAACTTCCTAATACTTATATAGCGAGCTGTTTTCTGTGGAAAACCTTTTAAAGTCTTTGTAAAACAATTGCTTGAGGCTGTTCATCAGCTTGTTGGCAAGTGGGGGTTGAAGCCTGTGGGCAGTTGTGGACTGTTTTCGTCGTCAGTTGTTCGGGCCGGCTTTCCCACATTTGATCAAGCCTCATTCCCCAGGCTTGTCCACAGTCTGGGTACTTATCCTTTCAGTGTCTGGGTGAGTACATACAGATCGTGATTGAGCTGTTGATCGTTCAGTCGCAGTTCGGCGATGGTGCCGCAGGCATGCAGAACGGTGGTGTGGTCGCGGCCACCGAAGGCTTCGCCGATCATCGGCAATGAGGCCGGGGTAAGTTCGCGTGCCAGGTACATGGCGATCTGGCGTGGCCGTGCGATGTTGCGTGTGCGTTTCTTGGACAGCAGCTCGGCCAGCTTGAGCTTGAAGAAGTCGGCAACAGTCTTCTGGATCAGTTCGATGGTGATCTGGCGGTTGTGGGCAGCCAGCAGATCGCGCAGGGCTTCGCGAGCCAGTTCCAGGCTGATTTCCCGGCTGTTGAAGCGTGCGTAGGCCACTACCTTCTTCAGGGCGCCTTCAAGCTCGCGCACGTTGGAGCGCAGGTTCTTGGCAATCAGGAAGGCGACGTCGTCCGGTAACGGTACGTTGTCCAGCGCGGCCTTTTTCTTGAGGATGGCGATGCGCATCTCCAGTTCGGGCGGCTCGATCTGCACCGTGAGACCCCAGTCGAAGCGGGAGATGAGGCGGTCTTCCAGGCCCTGGATATCCTTGGGATAGGTATCGCAGGTGATCACGATCTGTTTCTTGGCTTCGGTGAGTGCGTTGAAAGCGTAGAAAAACTCGTCGCGAGTACGTTCCTTATTGCCGACGCCGAGGAACTGGATATCGTCGATCAGCAGCAGATCCAGTCCGCGGTAGTAACGCTGGAAGGCGTCGAAATTCTTTTGCTGGTAAGCGCGAAGCACATCGGAGAAGTAATCCTCGACGTGGACGTAGCGCACCACGGCCTTCGGATTGTGGCGCAGCACCTCGTTGCCGATAGCATGGATCAAGTGGGTCTTGCCGAGGCCGACGCCCCCATAGACAAACAGCGGGTTGTAGGTGCCGCCGGGATTGTTGGCGACCGAGATAGCCGCTGCACGTGCCAAGTCGTTGGCGCGACCGGTGACCAGGGTGTCGAAGGTGAATGAGGGGTTGAGCCTTGTCTTTTCGTAGGTGCTGCCATTCGCGTTGCTGCTGGAAATGACGGCGGGCGCTTCGCTGGTTGCAGGCTTTCCCTTGTTCGAAGCGGTTGCTGCTGCAGTGGATGTAGCAGACACAACGGGGGCGCTGGCAGGAGAAGCTGCGCGAGGGGCTGCAGGTTTCTTCGGGCTGCCGAGCTGGAAGCTCAGAGGAGTGACGGCGCCGAAGAATTCTTCGGCCAATTGTTCCAGGCGTTGCTGGTAGCGCTCGCGCACCCATTGCAGCACGAAGCGGTTCGGAGCAAGGAGACAGATACCCCCTGCTTCGCTTTCACCGATTTCGAGCGTGCGGATCCAGGTGTTGAACTGTTGGGGCGGCAGTTCACTTTCCAGACGGACAAGGCAGGCGGACCAGAAGGCGTGACTCACGATGTTTTCAGACTTGATGTTCAATATCGCATGCCACGCAGGGCACGCAAAGGCCCCGGCGTGCCGGGATTGGAAATACATGAGCCGATGGCTTGGCGCTGTCGACTGATTTAGGCGGGGGGACAGTCCACTCCCTTCTGGATTGACCGAGGGCTGGGAACTGCGAGGACGAATTCTAGCGTTTTCGAACAGATTTATCCACAGGCAGCTGTTGAAGACTTCCGGGAATTCTCTTGACAAACAGGTAGCTAGACTGTCTAATCGCGAGTTCGCCAAGTCGGTCGATTTAGGAATCTGATCATGAAACGCACCTATCAACCCTCCGTGGTTCGTCGCAAGCGCACGCACGGTTTCCTGGTTCGCATGGCTACCAAGGGTGGTCGCAAGGTCATCGCTGCGCGTCGTGCCAAGGGCCGCCATCGTCTGGCTGTCTGACCGGCCGGCTGCGGCTTTGTTGCACGATGTCAAGAGTGCATCAGGCAGAGCAGGCAGCGGTTGTGTCGTACGCGTACCCGCGAACGTACAGGTTATGCAAAACGGATGATTATTCATCCGTTTTTGCTTTTCGGAAGGCGATCCGGGGGCGCTACTTCATGCTGCATTACCGCCCGAATGGCGGTAGCAGTGCGCGCTTTGGTGCCGTGATCGCCAAACGGCTGGCCAAGCGCGCGGTGCAGCGCAATCTGCTCAAACGCCTTGGCCGAGAGACGTTCCGGCTGCGTCGTGACGACCTTCCGGGTTGTGATCTGATCCTGCGACTGAACGCAAGCGTGAAGGGTGCATCAAAGGCCCAGTTGCGTGAAGACATCGTCACCTTGCTGCAGCGATTGCCCAGATGAAGACGCTGTTCATCGGTTTGTTGAAGTTCTATCGTTTTGCGATCAGTCCCTGGCTGGGCAACCGTTGCCGTTTTCATCCGAGCTGTTCCGCTTATGCCATCGAAGCCATTGAAAAACATGGCATCATCAGAGGTTTCCGGCTGGCTGTATGGCGGGTAATGCGCTGTCACCCATGGAACGACGGCGGGCATGATCCTGTGCCCTGATCATCGCATCGCAACAGTCTGGTTTTTTCTGATCCTCCGATATTCCACCTAGAGTTTCTATCATGCAGATGGATTTCAAGCGTTTGATCCTGGCAGTGGTATTTGCCTTCTCAATAATCCTGCTGTGGGAACGCTGGGTGCAACACAACACCCCGGCGGCAGTGCCTGAAACGGCTCAATCTGCTGCAGCCGCAGATAGTTCCATTCCCGCGCCTATGGCTTCCACCGAGCCTGGAACTACCGTGCCGGCGGGAACTGCGGCAACACTTTCCGCCTACGCCGAAGCGCCGCGCGTGACTGTGCGTACCGACATGATGGAAGCCGTGGTCTCCGCGGTCGGCGGCGATCTGATCCATGTGGAACTTACCCATCACAAGGATTCAGAGGATCACTCCAAGAATTTCGTGGTGCTGCAGGAAAGCGGTAAGCATCAGTACATTGCCAATACCGGCTTGCTCGGTGCGGAAGGTTTGCCCACCCACAAGACCATCCTTGAACCCGAGCAGACTGGGTATGTACTCAAGGATGGTGAGAATTCCCTGGTGGTGCGTCTGAAGGCGCCGGCATCGGCGGGGATCGAAGTCACCAAGCTGTTGACTTTCTATCGTGGCTCCTATGTTGTCGATGTGGCTTATGAAATCAACAACACCAGTGACAAGCCGTTGAACGCAACGGCATATTTTCAGCTGGCACGTGATGGTCAGCCTGCTGAACATACCAAGGGCTTCTTCGGCGGTGTATCAACTTTCACCGGACCGGCTTTCTTTACTCAGGAAGGCAAGTTCCAGAAGGTTGAATTCAAGAAGATCGAAAACAACGAAACCAGCTTCGTCAAGTCCGCCAAGGATGGCTGGGTGGCGATGGTGCAGCACTACTTCGTGAGTGCATGGCTGCCGAATGGCGACGTGCAGCGCGAGTTCTATACCCACAAGATCAGCAACGATTTCTATGGTGCTGGTGTGAAGCTGCCGGTGCAAGTAGCTGCTGGAGCCAAGCAGAGCATCGATGTGCCCTTGTATGTTGGTCCTCAGGAGCAGGATAAGCTTGCCAAGCTGGCTACCGGTTTCAACAAGGTGGTGGACTACGGTCTGGTGACCATCTTTGCCGAGCCCCTGTTCTGGGTACTGAATATGATCCACAAGATCGTCGGCAACTGGGGCTGGTCGATCATTCTGGTGACGATCCTGATCAAGGCCTTGTTCTTCCCGTTGTCGGCCGCCAGCTACAAGTCCATGGCCAAGATGAAGACGCTGATGCCGCGTATGAAGGCGCTGCAGGAGCGTTACAAGGACGACAAGATGAAGCTCAATCAGGCCATGATGGAGCTCTACAAGACCGAGAAGGTCAATCCGATGGGTGGCTGTCTGCCGATCCTGGTGCAGATGCCGGTATTCATCGCGTTGTATTGGGTACTGTTGTCGGTGGTTGAAATGCGCCAGGCTCCGTGGATGTTCTGGATCACCGATCTGTCGGTGAAGGATCCGTATTTCATCCTGCCATTGATCATGGGCGCCACCATGTTCATCCAGACCAAGCTCAACCCCACACCGCCTGATCCGATGCAGGCCAAGGTGATGATGATCATGCCGATCATGTTCACCTTCATGTTCCTGTGGTTCCCCTCTGGTCTGGTGCTGTACTGGGTGGTGAACAACATTCTTTCCATTGCTCAGCAATGGTACGTGACGCGGATGATCGAGCGTGGCGAAGCCAAGGCTGCAAGATGATGTGATCGCTGCCGTTGCGACCGCACCCGGTCGCGGCGGCATCGGTGTGGTCCGGGTGTCCGGCCCGGATCTCGCCGGTTTTGCGCAGGAACTCACCGGACGTTCCCCAAAGCCGCGTCACGCCAGCCTGGCGAATTTTCTCGACGCAAACAGCGAGCCCATCGATCAAGGGCTGTTGCTGTATTTTCCTGCACCGCATTCCTATACCGGCGAAGACGTGATTGAGCTGCAGGGCCATGGTGGTCCGGTGGTGATGCAGATGCTGCTGTCACGTTGTCTGGAGCTTGGTGCCAGGTTTGCCGAACCTGGTGAGTTCACTCGCCGGGCCTTTCTCAATGATCGTTTGGATCTTGCGCAGGCGGAAGGCGTGGCCGATCTCATCGATGCGTCCACCACGGCGGCAGCACGGTCGGCTCTGCGTTCGCTGCGTGGCGGTTTTTCCGATGCCATTCATGCTTGGCGTGATCAACTCGTGGATCTGCGCATGCTGGTGGAAGCGACGCTGGATTTTCCCGATGAGGAAGTTGATTTTCTTGAAGCTGCGCGTGCGCTGGCCCGACTGGCTTCACTGGAAGAAGCGCTTCAGACTTTGCTGGCAAAGGCTCAGCAGGGAAGTCTGCTGAGGCGAGGATTGCAGGTAGTACTGGCGGGTCAGCCTAATGTCGGCAAATCCAGTCTGTTGAACCGGCTATCCGGGGAAGAGCGTGCCATTGTCACCGAGGTAGCGGGTACGACGCGGGATGTCCTGCGCGAGGCTATCCAGATAGAAGGCATTCCACTGCACATCATCGATACTGCTGGTCTGCGTGATACCGAGGATGTGGTGGAGAAGATCGGTATCGAACGGACTTGGCGTGAAATCGCCAGTGCGGATGTGGTGTTGCGCCTGGTGAGTGCCCGGCAGGGAATCACGTCTGAAGATCACGTCATCGATTCCAGATTACCTGAAGGTGTTCCGGTTATCTGGGTGTTCAACAAGCTGGATCTGCTTGATGCTCCAGCCAGACGAGAGCAGCGAGAGGATGGACTGCACATCTGGTTGTCGGCCAAAACCGGGCAGGGCATCGAACTGTTGCAGCAGGCTTTGTTGAAAATTGCCGGTTGGGAAGCTCATGGCGAGGATGTCTATCTTGCGCGGGAGCGTCATCTGGAAGCCTTGCGCTCGGCGCTCGGACATGTGGCCTTGGCGCATGGGCAATTTGAAGCGCTCGATCTGATGGCAGAAGAGTTGCGTCTGGCGCAGGAAAAAGTTAATAGCATCACCGGCGAGTTCGGTGCCGATGATTTATTGGGTGTGATTTTCTCTCGGTTCTGTATCGGAAAGTAGGGAGGGTTCATGTCGCAATTCGAGGATCAAAGGCGCGAAGCAGAGCAGATTTCCCGGCAACTGGCAGCGACGTTGGTGGCAATGGGGATCGATTGGAATGATGAACGTGCGTTGCGTGTGCTGGCGCGTGAAGCGCTGGCTCTCGGTGAGAAGGGCACGGTTGGTTTGCCTTCAACGACACCTGTGGATCTTGCGCGGATCAAATTCTTCGGTCTTGTTGGATTGATGTTACGAACGATGGAAGAGGGCGCACAAGAAGGCGAACTTATCCATGGCTCAGATGTATGGAAGGCTGTGGCAAAAGCGTTGTGGGCAGAGAAAAGCCCGGACTGAACAATTTGTTTCACGTGGAACATCATGCTGGATTGGGGATTGCTGGTTTGTGGGGCCTTTCTTGCGGGATTGGTTGACGCGGTAGTCGGGGGCGGCGGCTTGATACTGGTTCCGCTGCTGCTCAGTGTGATGCCAGAAGTCAGCATTCCTGTCTTGTTCGGCACAAACAAGCTGGCGGCCATTGCAGGGACAGCGAGTGCGGCGTTCCGTTACGCGCGCAGGATTGAGATCCCTTGGCATATCGTAAGGCCGGCCAGCGTGGCAGCGCTCGCTGGTGCAGCCAGTGGTGCTGCGGTCGTTTCGTTCCTTCCACCGGAGGCTATGCGACCGCTGGTGCTTGTATTGCTGTTGGCGGTTGGTCTCTATGTCTGGCTCAAACCAGATTTCGGTAAACAGGCTGGGAAAGCACCTGACAGACACACACGCAAACTGGCATCTCTGGCTGGTTTCTGCATTGGGTTTTATGATGGATTTTTTGGACCAGGAACGGGCAGCTTTCTGATCTTTTGCTTCGTGCGTTGGTTTGGCATAAATATGTTGCAAGCGTCCGCGAGTGCCAAGTTTGTGAATCTGGCAACCAATCTTGCTGCGTTGATCTATTTCTTCTCGCACGAAGGCGTACTCTGGCAGCTTGGTCTCACGATGGCTGTTGCCAATATTGCTGGTGCTCAAACTGGAAGTCATATTGCATTGAATCGTGGTAATGGCTTCGTGCGGGTTTTGTTACTGATCATGGTTTCGGTGCTTTTTGTTCGTCTTGCCTGGACGTATTTCTTTGCATGATGTTTCACGTGAAACATCATTGGTCGTCGTAACCAGCCGGCGTATCATTGCCAGCCTTGTGCCATTTTCTGTATCGACATGCTGTATCCGGAACGTTTCGATGTCATCGTGGTGGGCGGCGGACATGCCGGCACCGAAGCTGCACTTGCCGCCGCACGCATGGGCAGCAAGACTTTGTTGTTGACCCACAATATCGAAACCCTGGGGCAGATGAGCTGCAATCCCTCCATTGGCGGGATCGGCAAGAGCCATCTGGTGAAGGAGGTCGATGCGTTGGGAGGCGCCATGGCGGCTGCCACCGACGAAGGCGGGATCCAGTTCCGCATTCTGAATGCCTCCAAAGGCCCAGCCGTACGTGCCACACGTGCCCAGGCGGATCGCATTCTGTACAAAGCGGCTATTCGTCGTCGGCTGGAAAATCAACCTAATCTGACTCTGTTTCAGCAGGCTGTTGATGACATCACGGTGCAGGGGGACCGGGTAACCGGTGTACTTACGCAGATCGGCATTCGCTTTGAAGCACCGACGGTGGTTTTGACCGCAGGCACATTCCTCAATGGCCGCATCCACGTTGGTCTGGAGAACCATTCTGGCGGACGTGCTGGAGATCCTCCGGCGATTGCCTTGTCCCAGCGGTTGCGCGAACTGGCCCTGCCGGTCGGTCGTCTGAAAACAGGGACTCCGCCGCGTATCGACGGCAAAACGGTGGACTTCTCTGTGATGCAGGAGCAGCACAGCGACAATCCCTTGCCCGTATTCTCGTTTCTCGGCAACGTGGCCCAGCATCCGCGTCAGATGCCTTGCTGGGTCACGCGTACCAATGAACGCACCCACGAAATCATCCGGGGTGGTCTGGATCGTTCCCCCATGTATACCGGCGTGATCGAAGGTGTCGGGCCACGCTATTGCCCCTCGATCGAGGACAAGATTCACCGCTTTGCCGACAAGGACAGCCATCACGTCTTTCTTGAACCGGAAAGCCTCAGCTCGCATGAGCTGTATCCGAACGGCATTTCAACGTCGCTGCCTTTCGATGTTCAGCTGGCCTTGGTGCGCTCCATCCACGGGATGGAGAACGCGCATATCCTGCGTCCCGGCTACGCCATCGAATACGATTATTTCGACCCGTGCAACCTGAAGTCCAGCTTCGAGACCAAGACGATCAGCGGTCTCTTCTTTGCCGGCCAGATCAATGGCACCACGGGCTATGAGGAAGCCGCAGCGCAGGGCCTGCTGGCGGGCACCAATGCTGCGCTGCAGGCGCAGGGCCGATCCGCCTGGTGCCCGGCACGTAGCGAAAGCTACCTGGGCGTGATGGTGGATGATCTGATCACGCGCGGTGTGACCGAGCCTTACCGGATGTTCACCTCGCGTGCCGAGTATCGTCTGTCTCTGCGCGAAGACAATGCCGACCTGCGCCTGACCGAGCAGGGCAGGGCTCTGGGGCTGGTGGATGACACCCGTTGGACTGCATTCTCTGCCAAGCGGGAAGCCATCGAACGGGGGCTGGCTAGCTTGCACGCCAGTTGGGCCGTGCCACACAAATTGCAGGATGGTGAAGCTGAGGAAATCTTCGGCCAGCCGCTGGAGCGCGAATACCGGTTTTTCGACCTGCTGCGTCGGCCGAATATGGATTACGCGCGTCTGATGCGGCTTTCCACCGCACCGGCGGCCGAAACGGATCCTCAGGTGGTCGAGCAGATCGAGATTACGGCACGCTACCAGGGCTATATCGAGCGCCAGCAGGAAGAAGTGCAGCGTCTGGCTGGGCAGGAAAATGCCGAACTGCCGGCCGACATGGATTACACCGGCGTGCCCGGCCTGTCGCGCGAGATCCAGCAGAAGCTGACTCAGCAACGCCCGCAGACGCTGGGGCAGGCCTCGCGTATTCCTGGCGTGACGCCAGCAGCCGTTGCCCTGCTGATGATCCACCTGAAGAAGCGCGACATGCAGCGCGGCGCAGCCAGTCGTGAGGTCCGCGCATGAGCGTTGCGCAGCGTCTTGCGGCCGGGGTCGCAAAGCTCGGTCTGGATCTGGATGAGCGGACTCAGGAGCGCCTGCTGGCCTATGGCGCGTTACTGACGAAATGGAACAAGGTTTACAACCTCACGGCGATCCGTGACGAGGCCGGTCTGATCGATCTGCATCTGCTGGATTCTCTGACCATGTTGCCCTGGGTGAAGGACTTCAGTGCGATTGCCGATGTCGGTACCGGCGGCGGGTTGCCAGGTATTCCGCTGGCGATCTGTCGGCCCGGGATGGCTGTTACGCTGGTCGAAACCGTAGGCAAGAAGGCAAGTTTCCTGCAACAGGCCAAGGCCGAGCTGGGGCTTGAGAATGTCACTGTGCACAACTGCCGTGTGGAGCAGTTGCAGCCATCCCTCCCGTTTCCAGCTGTCATCTCCCGGGCCTTTTCCAGCCTGCGGGATTTCACTGCGCTCACCGGCCAGCTACTGGCCCCGGAAGGCGTATGGCTTGCCATGAAGGGCGTGTATCCTGACGATGAACTCGCGGCGCTGCCTTCGAGTATCGAGCTGCGTGCCGTACATCGCCTCGAAGTGCCTGCGGTAGCGGCGGAAAGACATCTCCTCATCCTCTCCCGGAACTGACCATGGCCCGCATCTTCGCAGTCGCCAACCAGAAGGGTGGCGTCGGAAAAACCACCAGCACCGTGAATCTTGCGGCTGCGCTCGCATTGCTGGAGCAGCGCGTACTGCTCGTCGACCTCGATCCACAGGGCAATGCCACGATGGGTTCAGGCGTAGACAAGCGCACGGTGCCCAGCACGGTCTATCAGGTGCTGATCGGCGAACAGGATGTAGCGACTGCGCGTGTCCGCTCCGAAACGGGCAATTACGATGTGCTGGCTTCCAACCGTGAACTGGCCGGGGCCGAGATCGAACTGGTCGAGCTGGAAAACCGCGAGAAGCGTCTGAAGCAGGCGCTGGCTGTCGTGGATGGCGAATATGACTTCATCCTTGTCGACTGCCCGCCGAGTCTTTCCATGCTCACGCTCAATGGTCTGTGTGCTGCCAATGGCGTGATCATTCCCATGCAATGTGAGTATTACGCGCTGGAAGGCCTGTCCGACCTGGTCAACACCATCAAGCAGGTGCACGCCAAGCTCAATCGCGATCTGAAGATCATCGGTCTGTTGCGCGTGATGTTCGATCCGCGCAGCACACTGTCGCAGCAGGTCTCTGCCCAGCTGGAAGCCCATTTCGGCGATAAGGTGTTCAAGGCCATCATCCCGCGCAACGTGCGTTTGGCCGAAGCGCCCAGCCACGGCCTGCCCGGCGTGGTATTCGACCGCGGCTCCAAGGGAGCCCAAGCCTATATTGCCTTCGCCGCAGAGATGATCGGGCGCATCAAGACGATTTGAACGACGGAAATCCGGATTCATGAAACCCAAGACCAAAGGCCTCGGTCGCGGCCTCGAAGCCCTGCTGGGCGGCGACGACCTCCCTGCCAGTGATGCCGGCAATCTCACCACGCTCGCCGTAGGCAAACTGCAGCCGGGACGCTACCAGCCCCGTACACGCATGGATGCCGGCTCGTTGGAGGAGCTGGCGGCCTCCATCCGTGCCCAGGGCCTGATGCAGCCGATCACCGTGCGCAGCGTGGGCGATGCACGTTATGAAATCATTGCGGGTGAGCGTCGCTGGCGCGCTGCGCAGATCGCCGAACTGACCGAAGTGCCGGTGATCATCCGTGAGATCCCCGACGAGGCTGCACTGGCCATGTCGCTGATCGAGAACATTCAGCGCGAGGATCTGAATCCGCTCGAAGAAGCCACCGGCATCCAGCGTCTGATCGATGAATTCGGCATGACGCATCAGCAGGCGGCCGATGCGGTCGGCCGCTCGCGGCCAGCAACCTCCAACCTGCTGCGCCTGCTGCAACTGCCCAAGCCGGTGCAGGAACTGCTGATGGCTGGCGACGTCGAGATGGGGCACGCGCGTAGTCTGCTTGCGCTGGAGCCTGCCAAGCAGATCCTGCTGGCCAATGAAGTCGTTGCCAGGCGGCTTTCTGTGCGCGAGACCGAGAAGCTCGTCAATGCGCAGTTCAAGCCCAAGGAAGACAGCCTCAAGGCGCGTCCCGAGGCAGATCGTGATGTCCTGCGTCTGCAGGAGGAACTGGCGGACAAGCTGGGGGCCGTCGTGAAGATCAAGGCCAACCGGAAGGGCGCTGGCGCCCTGACCATCGAGTTCGCCAGCCTGGATCAGCTCGATGGGCTGATCGGCCGTCTGCAGGCCTGATGAATCTGTTGCACCCCCTGCCGGCTGCCGGCGCGGAAGAGCATTTCCAGACCTTGCTGAGCCGCCCCGGCGTGCGCATGGAGCGCATCGTCTCGGATGGTCAGGCGAGTCCGCCGGGCTTCTGGTACGAGCAGGCAGAGGATGAATGGGTTCTGCTGCTGCAGGGTAACGCCACGCTGGAGTATTCGGACGGCATTATCTACGCCTTGACGAGTGGTGATTCCCTGTTGATCCCGGCCGGGCTCAGGCACCGTGTGATGCATACCGGTCCGCGCACCGTATGGCTGGCGCTCTTCGTTCCTGCGTCTTGAGGTTTGTTTGCGGGGAAATGGGTTAGCATGCTGCGGCTGTCGCCATCTGCTGCAGCAAGGAGAAGACCAACACAGCCGGCATCCTTCCTCATGGGTGCCACCGGGAGACAAGGATGATCCGCAGAATCCTGATCGCCGCCATGCTGGCCTCCGCGATTCCGCTGGCCCAGGCACAGGCACCCGCCTGTTTCGAGCCGAAGCAGAAGTTTGATGCCCGTTTCGTGGGCAACTGGGAAATCGCGCAATGGCAGGTGCGGTATTCGATCCGCCAGCAAGGCAACCAGATCTGCCTGTACGCGCGGGATGCCTCGGCCAATGAATGGTTCCAGATCAGCGGTCTGGATTGGGATGGCAAGACGCTGGCTGCCAGCTTCCTGCTGCCATCCACCAAATGGCGCACGGAAAGCCGGCTGACGCTGCTGGACAATAACCGCGTCCGCGACGAATACAGCCATCCCGAAGGCCGGCAGACCGATGTGTGGACCCGGCGCAAATGATCTTCCGCTTGCGCCGAGCCCGGTCTGGGCGTCAGCGCACCACCAGCACGTCGCGATCCGTTTCGGTCAGGACATAGCGGGTGACACTGCCCAGTAGCAACTCGTTCGTCATCGAGACACCGTGCTTGCACATGACGATGAGATCCGCCGAGACCTGCCCGGCGGCATCCATCACCCGGAAGCCCGGTGTACCGTGCGTGACGATAACCTGATAGCTGTCCGTCGTCAGGCCGGCCTCGTCCGCGAGACGATGAAGCCCCTGCATGGCCTGCTGACGTGCTTGGGCACGGTAGTGATCGAGCAGGGATTCCTCTACGGACGCTGCACGCAGACGCCCTTCGAAAGGGATCTCGAATGCATGGAACAGTGTCAGCGTGGCGTCAGGGGCTACCGCACGCGCGTATTTCACCGCGGTGAGTGATCCAGGCGAGAAGTCCACCGCGACCAGCACACGCCGATAGACAGACTCCACGGGTCTGCGGACCACCAGCAAAGGCCGCAGCGCGCGTCGCAAGAGCCGCTCTGCCGTTGTGCCCACGAGAATCTGGCGCACGAAGCCGGCACCATGCGCGCCCAGTACCACCAGGCTCGCATCCAGCGCATCGCCCAGATCGGTGATCTCGTCGAGCACCTTGCCATGACGTAGGTGTTGGCCGACGCTCAGGCCAAGCGGTTCGCAGATCTCCGCAGCCAGACCGGCAAGCTCGGCACGGAAGTCTTCTTCCAGCCGCGCCGTGACGCTGGTGACAGCGTCGCCGAACAGGTCGCGCAGGGCCGCCATGCCGCGGTTCTCGATCACGTGAAGCAATTCCAGCCGGGCCTTGCTGGCACTCGCGATGCTGGCGGCGCGGGCTGTCGCGAAACGCGAAGGGGCCGAGAGGTCGGTGGCGACGAGCAGGGTGCTGATGAATTTTATGGCGTGGTCTCCTTTCCAATGCGAAATGCAAAGGTTCGGCAAGCGCTGCGGCCAGATGTTCCATGCCAACGCGCATTCACGACGATGATGGCTATCACGTGGGCATGATGCAGCCCGGGAAAGCCCGAATGGTCAGACCTTGGCGCGGCGCATCGGCTGGCCTGCCGGCAGTCCTGGGCGTTCTGCAGGAGGGCCATCCGCTACGAAATCATGCCGTTCAAACAGGCCGCGGGAGAGCGCACTAACTTTCACGGTAAGACTGCGTGCGCCCATGGCTGCGGCAATTGCCAGCAGATCATCGAGGATCAGGCTGGCAACACCCTGGCGGCTTCTGTCCGGCTCCGTGAACAGCAGATCGATCTGCCCTGGCAGGGCGATGGCGCCAAACCCCACGATATTGCCATCGTCATCATGAGCGACACGTACCCAGGCCTCTTGCAAACGTTGCGTCCAGGCCTCGTCATCCACCAGCACGGCGGCCCAGGCGGCGCATTGCTCGGCCGGATAGGCTTGCGGACCAAGGCCAAGGATCGCAGCCCGGGAGAGGGCTGCCAATGCAGGAGCATCCTCCGCGCGGTAATCGCGCGTCTGCCAGGATTGTTCATCCATCTGCATCATGCCTGACGCCGCCGCCAGATCATCCACGCCACGTAGAGGGTGATCACACCCAGCACGGCGATCAGACTCCAGTTCGGCAGATACAAGCCGAGGAACTGAGGCTGATCCTGGGCGCAGTCGCTACCACCCATCAGGCCCGCGCGGAAGAATTTGTCCCAGGCCCCGATCTGCGCGTAATACGAAAGCCCCGCACCACAGCTGGTATCGGCGCTTTCAGGGAAGGCGATCACATAACTCTGCCGGGCCGAGCTGGCCAGTGCCAGCAGCAAGCCGGCCTCACCGAAGCGGCGAGTCAGGATGCCGCCAGGGGGCCAGGCTGCTGCGAGCAGGAAACCTGCGCCAGCGAGTAGGAAGGCGATGCGCTGGAACCAGCACATCGAGCAGGCTTCGAGTTCGAAAACGTGCCCTAGCAATACGGCCAGGCCGGTGGCACCGAAACAGAGAATGGCCAGCGCCAGCAGTACCAGGCGCTGGTTGCGAAGCAGGTTGATCATGGAATCTCCGGGGATGAAGGTTTGTTGGAGTGCTGCGTGCGACGCATGAAGCCACGAATCGTTCCCGGCGGATCATGCCACGCGGCCGCGCGGCAGGGGAGCCGGGATTCGGCTGATGCCGCACAGACTGCCCGGCAGCCTTGCTGCGATGTGTGAGGGCTGCCGGTAGAATCGGGAGCTTTGGCATCTTCCTGCACGCGCATGCCCGTCTCTCCCGCCCGCAGCTTCAAGGTAGACGACATCACCCGCTGGCTCGGCCTGCCCACGGTGAGCAAGGGCGAGTCCTATGTGGACGCGGTGAGCCAGCTGCATGTCAGCGATGGCGAGATCAGCGCCTTGGTCCAGGGGACGGCGCGCAGGCCCTACACCGTGCGTATCTCCTTCCGTCAGGAAAAGCGCAGTCACGGCGTGCACTGCCATTGCACCTGTCCCGTCGGCGGTTACTGCAAGCATTGCGCGGCTACCTTGCTGCGCGCGCTGCGCGAGCGCGACGTACCCGCCGCACAAGGGCCCGATCCACGTGTGGTGAGCTGGCTGCAGGATCTGCGCGAACGCGTCCGCCCCGTTGCGGTGAAACGGAGTGCCGAACAGCTGTTCTACGTGCTCGACTTCCATCCCACTGTCGGGCGTGTGGACGTCACCTTGCGCAAGGCACGGCCGCGTGCGGACGGCAGCCTGCCACCAGATGCTGCGCAATGGCACAACATCGAACGTGCCCTGCAGCAGGCGCCGGCCTTCGTCGACAGCGACGACCTGCTCGCCCTGCGCCAGCTCTGGCTGCATGCCGATCACAGCGGTTACTACACCAGCCTGCAGCTTCAGGGCGCGCAGGTGGGTGAGTTGCTGCCACGTTTACTGGCTACGGGCCGCGCGCTTTACGATGATCGCCGCTGGCTGCCATTGCACGCCGGCCCGGCGCAGCCGGCGCGTTTCACGTGGCAGGGTACGGACGAGGGCAGTGCCCAAGCCCGTTTCACGCTCGAAGGCCTGTCCGAGGCGCAATTGCTGCCTACCGATCCGCCCTGGTATGTGGATCCTGCCAGTGGCGCCTGTGGCCCCGTGCAGCTGGAAATGCCGTCCGTGATGGCGTTGGCACTGATGCGTGCGCCGCGTTTGCGGCCGGTTGATGCGGCGCTGGTTGCGCGCGAGCTGGGGGAACTGGCGCCGGCGCTGCCGCGCCCGGATCGTGCGCTTGCCCGCCGGGTGCGCACACTGCGCGTCAAACCGGTAGCCCGCTTGCGTCTGAGCAGCGAAGTCCACAGTTTGCAGCGTGCCTGGCATGGCTACCCGCCTTTCGCACGCCAGCTCATCGATCTGGCGCGGCCGGAATTCGACTATGACGGAATTCTGATCACACCGGGCAATACCGGCGAATTCCATGTACGTGGCGGTGAAACCGTACTGCTGGCACGCGATGCGGCCTTCGAGCAGAGGGCGCTCAAGGCACTGGCGGATTGTGGCTTCCAACTCATGCCGGCCGATCTCTTCTGGACACCGCCTGGCGATGAGCCTTACAGCCTGGGCGGCGAGGCCGCGTGGGATATCTGGATGACGCAACTGGCGCCAGCCTTGCGCGCAGCGGGCTGGGAACTGCTGTTCGGCGAGGGGTTTCGCCATCAGGTCATCGAGATCGACGAACTGTTCGCTGACCTCGAAGAGCGTGACAACGGCTGGTTTGACGTTTCGCTGGGCTTCGAGCTGGATGGTCAGCGCATCGCGCTGGCACCACTGCTGGCCGGCCTGTTGCGCGAGCGGCCCGAACTTGCCGATGGCGCCACGCTGGCCAGCCTGCCCGACGAAACACCGCTGCGCATCCTGCTCGAGGATGGTCAGCAACTGCGTTTCCGCCTTGGTCGCCTGCGCCCGGTGCTGCGCATCTTCATTGATCTGTTCGATGACGCAGGCGAGCGTCTGCGTGTTTCCCGCCTGGATGCGCCACGTCTGGCTGGGCTCGACAATCTGGCCGTCACCACGGGATTACAGGCCGTGCACGCGGCGCTGGCCCGTCTGCAAGGCGCGGCCGGTATTCCGCCGGTAGCGGTGCCGCCCGGGCTTGGCGTTGAATTGAGGCCCTACCAGCGCGAAGGCCTGGCCTGGTTGCAACACTTGCGCGCGAACGATCTGGCCGGAATCCTGGCCGACGACATGGGCCTGGGCAAGACCGCGCAGACCTTGGCCCACCTGCTCATCGAGAAGCAGGCTGGCCGGATGGATCGGCCCTGTCTGGTCGTTCTGCCCACTTCGCTGGTATTCAACTGGAAACGCGAGGCCGCGAGCATCGCACCGGCACTTTCCGTGCTGGCCCTGCATGGTCCGCAGCGCGATTTCAGTACCATCCCCGCGCATGACGTGGTACTCACCACCTATCCCTTGCTCTGGCGGGATCTGGAGCATCTCCAGCAGTACGACTACCATCTGTTGATCCTCGACGAGGCGCAGACCGTCAAGAACGTCACCAGCAAGGCCGCCGCCGCGGTGCGCAGCCTGCGCGTGCGGCATCGCCTGTGCCTCACCGGCACACCGCTGGAAAACCACTTGGGCGAATTGTGGACGCAGTTCGATTTCCTGCTGCCGGGGTTTCTCGGCGGCCAGCGCGATTTCACACGGCGCTGGCGCAACCCTATCGAGAAACAGGGCGATGCGCTGCGTCGCGATTTGCTGGCACGCCGTGTCGCGCCCTTCATCCTGCGTCGGCGCAAGCAGGATGTGGCCACGGAACTGCCGCCCAAGACCATCGTCGTGCGCAGCGTGCAACTGGATGGCGGGCAGCGTGATCTCTACGAGACCGTGCGCGCCGCGATGGATGACAAGGTCCGTGAGGAAGTTGCCGAAAAGGGGTTTCGCCGCAGCCAGATCGTGATCCTCGAAGCCTTGCTCAAGCTGCGCAAGTCTGCTGCGACCCGCGTCTGCTCGATCTGCCCAGCGCCGTGCGCATCAAGGAGCGAGCCAAACTCGAACTGTTGCTGGAAATGCTGCCCGAGCTCATCGACGAGGGCCGCCGCATCCTGCTCTTCTCGCAGTTCACCAGCATGCTCGACCTGATCCAGCTCGAACTGGCGCGCGCACGCATTCCCCACCTGCTGCTCACCGGCCAGACGCGTGACCGCGAAGCCGTCGTGCAGCGTTTCCAGGCCGGCGAGGTGCCGCTCTTCCTGATCAGCCTGAAAGCCGGCGGCGTGGGTTTGAATCTCACGGCGGCGGATACCGTGATCCATTTCGACCCCTGGTGGAATCCCGCCGCCGAAGACCAGGCCACCGACCGCGCCCACCGCATCGGTCAGCACAAACCGGTATTCGTCTACAAGCTGATCGCTGCCGGCAGCATCGAGGAACGCATCCTTTCGCTGCAGGAGAAGAAAGCCGCACTCGCCGCCGGAGTGCTCGAAGGCGATTCGGCCGGGTTGGCCAAATTCACCGAGGAAGACCTCGCCGGCCTGCTCGCGCCCTTGCCCGATTTACCGGTAAAGCCGGCAGGACGGGCAAGGAAGGGCAAAGCCTGAAGGCTCAATGTTTGGTCTTAGCCGGCCACACCCGCACCAGTAGCGCAGCCAGTGCGAAGGCCGCTGCCATCAGGCTCACACCGCGCCATCCGGCTCCATCCAGCGCAAGGCTGCCAAGTGCTGAACCTCCAGCCATGCCGACGAACATGGCGCCGATCAGTACCGCGTTGAGGCGGCTGCGCGCGGCTGGTTCGAGGCCGTAGATTATGCTCTGGTGAGCGATCAGCGAGGCCTGCACGCCCAGGTCGAAAATCAATGTGCCGGCGATCAGCAGCCACAGGTTGCCCGGCGCCAGGAAGAAACCAGCGAAACTCACGAAAACCAGCAGCGCACCGATGCGGGTGACGAGTTCCGGGCCTTTGCGATCCGCAATGCCGCCAGCCACTGGGGCCGCGAGCGCGCCGATGGCGCCGGCCAGGCCAAAGGCGCCGGCAACCGTGGCGCCGTAACCGAAGGGCGGTTGAGCCAGCATCACCGCCAGCGTGGACCAGAAGGCGCTGAATGCGGCGCTCAGGAAGGCTTGCGCCAGAGCGGCACGGCGCAGGCCGGCATGTCGGCGCCACAGGGTGGCAAGCGAGCCGAGCAGGGCGGCATAGGGAAGGTCGGTGGTCGGCGCAAAGCTTGGCAGGCGGCGTGCGGCGATCACCCCCAGGGCCGCAATGCCCAGCGCGCCAAGGCCGAACATCACCCGCCAGCCCAGCCATTCCGTGACGCCACCGCTGACCACCCGTGACAGCAGGATGCCCAGCAGCAGGCCGGTCATCACGCTGCCGACGATCTTGCCGCGCCGGGCCTCGGGGGCCAGCGTGGCGGCGGCAGGCACGAAATCCTGCGCCAGGGAGGCCGCCGCCCCTACCACAACGCTCAGCAAGCACAGCTGTGCCAGCGATTGTGCGCCGGCCATGGCAAGCAGCGCCAGTGCCAGAAGCACCGTCTTGGCGAGGATCACCTTGCGGCGGTCGTAACGGTCGCCGAAGGGCGCCAGCAGCAGGATGCCCAGTGCGTAGCCGACCTGGGTCAGCGTCGGGATGCGGCCTATAGCTGCAGCTGACGCGCCGAACTCGTGCGCCAGCGTACTCAGCATGGGTTGGTTGTAATAGATCGAGGAGACGGCCAGGCCGGCGCCTGCGGCGAGCAGGAAGACCAGACCATTGCCGAGTACGGCGGGTTCCGTTCTGGCAGAGGCCTGTTCTGCCGTGATGGCTGCAGGGGTGCTCATGGAGGGGGGTCCTTTTTTTGTCAGGGGAAGGTGTGCGCAGTGTGCGTGGCACGTAGATCTGTTGGAAGACGTATGTAGCGAAGAACTGTTATACATTTGACGTATGAAACAGCCCGCTGACCGCCTGACGCTCATGCAGACCTTCATCCGTATCGTGGAGGCCGGCAATCTTTCAGCCGCTGCGGCGCAGATGAATTCCACCCAGCCCACGGTCAGCCGGCGCCTGCAAACGCTGGAGCGTTCGCTGGGGCTGCAGCTCATGCAGCGTTCCACGCACGCGATGAAGCTCACCGAGGCGGGAACGCGCTACTACACCCATGCCAAGGAGCTGATCGAGCGCTGGAGCGAGTTCGAGTCGGATCTGCGCGGTAGCGTCGATGAGCCACAGGGGCTGCTGCGTGTGGTGGTGCCGCATGCCTTTGGCCAGCATCAGCTGGTCGGACCCATGAGCGAGTATCTGGCGCGTTACCCGCGGGTTTCGGTGGAATGGTTGCTGCACGACACGCCGCCCGATTTCATTACCCAAGGTATCGATTGCGCCATCCGTGTCGGCGGCGAGCCGGACCCGTCCGCGGTGGCGGTTCCTCTGGGGGAGGTACACCGCATCCTCATCGCCTCGCCGCAGTTGTTTGCGACAAGGCGCCTGCCACAACGGCCGGCGGATCTGGCCGACCTCTCCTGGTTGGCACTGCAGCCGTTCTATCGCAACGAACTGCGCCTTCTCGGCAATACCGGCGAAGAGCACCTGCTGGCATTTCGACCGCGCGTGGTCACTGATTCTCTGTATGCATTGCGCAGCAGCGTGTTGCTTGGTACCGGCATTGCCGCCGCTTCGGAATGGGTGGTGAAGGAGAATGTCGCGGCAGGCCGTCTCCTGCGCCTGCTGCCGGAATGGCAAGCCGTGCCGTTGCCTGTATATCTGGTCTATCCCTATGCGCCGTTCTATCCCGCCAGGCTGCGTGCGTTCGTCGACATCATGCGCAAGGCCATGAGCGTACTGCCCGGGAAGGCGCGTGCAACCGGCTGATTTCAGTGCCGGCTGCGCAAGCGCATGGCGGCCTCCAGATTGCTCACCAGCCGTACGGCAGGCCAGAGCAGCAACAGGTAGATCAGTGCGGCCAGCATCAGCGGTGTGGGGCTGAAAAGCACGGATTGCGCCGACTGGGCGTTGTGCAGCAGTTCGGACATGCCCAGCACGCTGGCAATCGAGGTGCCTTTCACGATCTCCAGGCTGTTGCCCAGCAGATCCGGCGTCACGTTGCGGACGGCCTGGGGCAGCACGACATGCGCCAGCGTCTGCGCCGCACTCATGCCGGTGGAGCGTGCCGCCTCGGTCTGGGCAGGCGGAATGCTGCCGATGCCGGCGCGGAAGATTTCGCAGTAGTACGCCGACGTTGAGAGCGTGAAGCTGATCGCCAGGGAAAGGATGGGCGGCAAATCGAGGCCCAGGAAAGGCGTGGCGAAGGAGACGAAGATCAGCAGCACCAGTTGCGGGAAGGAGCGGAAGAAATCCACATAGCAGTTCACCAGGATGCGCACCGCCCGGTAGTGGCTCTGGGTATGCAGCAATGCCAGCAGCAGGCCGCCGGCCAGCCCCAGGGGGATGATCAGGAGCGAGAGCTTGAAGGTGGTGAGCAGGCCTTCGAGCAGGAAGGGGAAAACCTGCCGTGCGATGTCCAGATTGAAGAAGGTTGTGAGAATTTCAGACATCAATGGCTCCCGGTACGGTGTTCGAGGTAGCGGGAGAACAGTACGAAGGGCAGGATCATCGCGATATAGACGAGGGCGCTGAGCGTGAGCGGCGTCGGGTTGGCGAAATCGCTGCTGGCCGCCTGTGCGCTGCCCAGCACTTCGTTGAAGCCGATGACCGAGCCCAGGGCGGTGTTCTTGATGGTGGCGATGCAGCGGTTGGTGATCTGCGGCAGCGCGATTTTCAGCGCCTGCGGCAACACCACGTGGCGCATGGCGGCAGACCAGGTCATGCCGGTGGAGCGTGCGGCTTCCATCTGCCCTTGCGCCAGCGCGGCGATGCCGGACCAGACGCATTCCTCGATGAAGGCGGACAGGATCGCACTCAGACACAGGAAGGTCGCCAGCGTCGCATCGATGGAGACATTCACGTAGGGCAGTGCGAAATACACCACGATCAGCAGCACCAGCGGCGGCAGTGCGCGCAGGACGTCGACATAGCCGACGATCAGCGCGGTGACGGTGCGACGCCGGGTGTAGTAGCGCAGCGAGGCCAGCAGGATGCCCAGGCCAATGCCGCAGACGATGATCAGGAAGCCCAGCAGCACGGTCTGCCCCGCCGAGGCGAGCACTATGGGTGCGGTTTTGGCGAGGATGTCCGGGTTGAAAAAGGTATGGATGAGCGAGGGCGTGGCATCCATGATCATTTCTCGTTCAGGAAACGGGAGAGGAAGGACTGCATCCGCTCGTTGTCCTGCGCCGCGAAGATCCTTTCGGGCGTGTCGTTGGCAGCCACCACGCCGCCATCCATGAAGATCACCCGGTCCGATACTTCCTTGGCGAAACCCATCTCGTGCGTGACCACCAGCATCGTCATGCCGGCCTCGCGCAGCTTGCGCATCACGCCGAGCACGCTGGAGACCAGCTCCGGATCCAGCGCGCTGGTCGGTTCGTCGAACAGGATGATCTGCGGATGCAGCGCCACGGCCCGCGCGATGCCCACGCGCTGCTTCTGGCCGCCCGAGAGCTGGTTGGGATAGGCGTCGCGCTTGCCGGCCATGTCGACCTGGGCGAGTGCCGCCATGCCGATCTCGCTGGCTTCAGCCCTGGAGAGCTTCTTGACGCAGCGCAGTGCCAGCGTCACGTTGCCCAGCACCGTGAGGTGCGGGTAGAGGTTGAACTGCTGGAAAACCATGCCGATGTTCTGACGGACATGGTTGATGTTCACGCCTTCGCGGGTGATGTCGATGCCGTCGAAGACGATCTGGCCTGCCGTGGGGCGCTCCAGCAGGTTGCAGCAACGCAGCATGCTGCTCTTGCCGGAGCCGGACGGGCCGATGATGGAGACCAGTTCGCCCTCGCGCACCCTGAAGTCGACCCCTTTCAGGACCTGGAGCGCGCCATAGTCTTTCCGGATCCCGACGGCTTCAAGAATGATTCGTTTCTGCATGGTTCTGGCTTCAGAGGAGCGGAGGATCGAGTGCCTGTTCATGTGCTGGCGATCGTCATGACCCGCCTTCTTCAGGAGAGGGGGCGGACGGCTGACAAAGGTCTGTGGCGAAATCCGCCCGCACTTCGATACCTCAGTGCGAACGGATCTCGGCTCGGACACGTCGGCTGTCTTCGCTTACTTGCAGACCGGTTTCGGAGCGTCGGGCTGGTAGCCTTCGAAGCCCTTCACGCCGATGCCTTCATAGACCACCACGGTCGGCGAGCTGGCATCGGGTTTGACACCGGTCCACTTCTCGTAGAGCGCCGGCAGCACGCCATTCTTCTTCAGGCATTTCAGCGCGTTGGAGATTTTCAGTTGCAGCTCGGCGTTGTCCTTGCGGAAGGCGATCGCCGCCACGTTGCCGGTGCGAACGCGGTAGCTCGTCTTCAGCATCGGGTTATTGGCACCGATCCAGGAAGCGGTCTGCAGGCTGGAAAGCGTGGCGAAGGCGCGGCCAGACTGCACGGCCTGGATCGCATCCGCGCCGGAACCGTACACATCCACCTTGAGCTGCAGTTCGTCCGCCTTGCTCTTGGCCCAGGCTTCGAACGAGGAGCCTTTGTTCACCGCGATGGTCTTGCCCTTGAGTTGGGCTGGATCGGTGACTGCCGGCGCATCCTTCTTGGTGAGGAAAAGGAAGTCGTTTTCCAGGTAAGGCTCACTGAAGAGCAGCATGGCGGCCCGCTCCGGCGTCACGTTCACCGGTGAGAGCAGCAGGTCGTACTTGCCCGAGTTCAGACCCGGCAGCGCGGCGCTCCACTGCCCGCTGTCGATGGAGATCTTCTGCCCGATCTGCTTGGAAAGCTCGGCAGCCAGATCGATGGTGAGCCCTTTCAGGCCGCCCCCGAGATCGGACATCGAGAATGGCGGCAGGGAGGAGTCCGCCGGCGAGAGCAGGTTGTCGGGTGAGGCCTGCGCCAGCGAGCTGGCAAGCAGGGTGGCGAGGAGCGTGGCAGACAGCTTGAGACAGGGACGCATGGCTTCTTCCTTCAAACAAGGGGGAGGCGGCAGGAGGCCGGGAGGTGCTGCAGTTGGTGGATGGCCGCCACCAGCAGCTGGATGGTGACGAGGTCTTCGCGCTGGCTGAGTGTCTGCGCGGCCGCCGCGACGGGCCCGCCACCGATCACCAGCACCCGGGAACCGTCTTCAACGATGGCCCGGTGAATCGATTGCCGGATCTTCGCTACCAGCGTGTCGTGATCCCGCGATGTCGTCGCGGCATCCTCGGCCGTGATGACCAGTGTGTTGAAGTGCGTCTCGCAGCCGTAACGACGGATCTGGCGCAGGGTGGATTCGCGCAGTCGCGGCGTGATGGTGAGCACCGAGAACGGCAGGCCGAGCGCGTCGGCCGCTTTCATCGCGGCCTCGCCGATGCCGACCACCGGGATTTCCAGCGCCTCGCGCAGCGCTTGCAGGCCAGGGTCGCCAAAGGCGGCAACGATCACGGCATCCACCGCCAGCGCCTTGATACGTGGCGCCATGGCCGCTACCTCGTCGGCCGCCAGCGCCAGGCTCTCCGGATTGTCGATCAGCGCCGCACCCCGGGCCGCAGTGAGGGAGAGCCAATCCCAGCCCGCCGGCGCCTGGGCGCGGGCGACCATCAGCATCAGCTCGGTAGTGCTGGTATTGGTGTTGGGATTGATGAGCAGGACTTTCATGGTCGCGGCATCCGGGCTCAGCAGGCTGGCCAGAGGTCCTTCCATTCATGCTGCCGTTCGAACTGCGCGGCCAGGTCCAGCAGCAATTCATCGGCACCGAAATCCGCCACCAGCTGGAAGCCCACGGGCAGGCCGGATGCCGTCGGCGCGGCAGGCAGGGCGATGCCGGGGTGGCTGCAGGCGTTCACCCAGCTGGTGAATACCGCATGGCCGCGCGGGCCTACCTTTTCACAATCGATCACGGGCGGGAAGGGTTCATCCTTCGGCCAGGGATTGGCAGCCGAGGTCGGCGTCATGATGATGTCCCAGGTCTCGAAAGCCTGACCGACCGCCGAACGCAACTGCAACAGCAGTTCGATGACGCCCTGGTACTCGCCGCCGCTGATTGCATCGCCGGCAATCGCGCGATCGCGATAATCCGGCGTCACCTTGTCCTTGAACTGGGGATGGTCGAGTGCCATCAGCGACATGCAGACGTTGCCGATCTTGGCCCAGTGATCCGTCACCGGCTGGATGTCGAAAGGCAACGCGCCTTCGACCACTTCGTGCCCCAGCGCTGCCAGCTGCTGTGCAGCGGCCTTGCAACTGCGGGCGATTTCCGGATCGACCGGGTTGTTGCCCAGCTTCGGCACGTAGAGGATCTTCAGCTTCCGCGGCGTGGCGGCAGTCTGGTCAATGGGCGCGAAACCGCGCGAGCGCTGATCGCGGCGATCCGGCCGGGCGATGGCGGCGAGCATCAGACGCACGTCGTCCACCGTGCGGCCGATCGGGCCTACCACTTCGCAGTCGTAGAGCACCGAGGAGAATCCGTCCGCGCGGGGAATGCGCGACAGGGTCGGCTTCAGCCCGACCAGCCCGGTGTAGCCGGCCGGCCGGCGGATCGAGCCACCGCCATCGGTACCCAGCGACAGCGGCACCATGCCGGCTGCCACCGAGGCGACGGAGCCGCCGCTGGAGCCACCGACGGTCAGGGCCGGGTTCCAGGGGTTGCCGGTGGCGCCGAAAACCGGGTTGTAGGTCGAGCCCCGGCTGGCGAATTCGGGCAGGTTGGTCTTGCCGATGATGATCGCACCCGCCTTGCGCAGCAGTTCGATGGGCAGTTCGTCGTGATCGGCGATGTTGTCCTTGAACAGCGGCGAGCCGAAGACGAAGGGCATGTCCTTGACGAAGATGTTGTCCTTGATCGAAACCGGAATGCCTTCCAGCCAGCTGCGCGGCGCACGCTTGGCGAGCAGTCCGTCGCTGACCCTGGCGGCTGCGCGCGCGCCTTCGGCATCGACATGGATGAACGCATTCAGCACTAGCTGCAGCGCCGCGATGCGGGCCAGGAAATGGTCGACGACCTGCAGGGCCGTCAATTCCCGGCTGCGCAGGCGCTCACCGATTTCGCGGACACTCAGTTTGTGGATTTCGATGGACATGGTCTTTTCTCTCGGGAACAGAAGGCGTTGCGCGGTTCAGTCGATGGCGTAGATGCCGCGATGGGCCAATGACAGGCCCACGCGTGCCACGGTGGCTTCCAGCTCGCGCAACGTGATCGGATCGATGCGCATGCCGGGGCTGCGGATCGCATCACAGGCGATCACGCCGCGGCGCATGTAGATCGCCTTGCGCAGCGCTAGGCCGATCTTGGGCTGGAATTCATAGCGGATCAGCGGACAGTAACGGTCGAAGGTGGCTGCCGCCGCCGCCAGATCACCGGCCGCGTGATGCTGGTGGATGCGCACCAGGATCTCGGGGAAAGCAAAGCCGGTCATCGTGCCGACGGCGCCGCGCTGCAGCTCTTCCAGGAAGTACACGCCGCCCAGGCCGCCGAATACGCGCATGCTGCCCTCGGCCAGATCGAGGATGCGGGTGATCTTCTGGCCCACCGGCGGCTCCTCCATCTTGATCATGCCCACGCCGCCTTCGCGGCCCAGGCGGGCGACCAGATCGGCGCTGAGCTCGGTGCCGAAGGAATCCGGGAAGTCATGAATCACCACCGGGATGCCGATGGCTTCGGCCACCGCGGGGTAATAGTCGAACTGCACGGCATCCGAGGTGGTATCCAGCGGTGCGACGAACACGGCCTCGGCACCCAGTGCCTCGGCTTCGCGGGCCTGCTCGATGGCGCCGGCAATGCCCAGCGCACGCACACCGACCCAGACCGGCACACGGCCCCCGGCGCGGGCGATGAAGGCGCGGATCACCTGGCTGCGCTCCTCCTGCGACAGCTTGTGCGATTCCCCCAGGAAACCCAGGATCGCCAGACCGCTGACGCCCGCCTCGATCTGGAAATCGACCAGTGAAGCGATGCTGGCCAGATCGAGTGCGCCGTCGGCCGCGAAGGGTGTGGGGCAGATGGTGAATACGCCTTGGGTGGTGGCGAGGCTGTCGGGGGTGTGGAGCAGGGCGGTCATGAGCGGATTTCTGGGTTGCTGTGGCGTTGCAATCCATTATTCAGAACGCTTCCGCGTGTGTCGTTTGCTTTTATGGAGGGCATCCATAACGGCGTGTTAAGCCATCTCGGGCAAGTCTGGCTGGCGTTGCGCCGGGCATTCCGTGCCCTGCATGAACCTGCGCAGCACGGTGACGAAAGTCTGCGCCGTCTGCGACAGCGGCTCGAAGCGGGTGTGCACCAGGTTGGCCTGCAGGCTGGGAGCGTCCTGCAGCGGGCGCACCACCAACTGGTTTTCCGGCCAGCTGCGCACCGAGAACTCATCCACCACGGCGATACCGGCGCCCGCCATCACCAGCGCACAGGCATTCTGTGGAGAACCCACCTCGATGGCAGTGCGGTAACTCTCGCCCACCTGTTCGAACAAGCCAGTGACCAGCAGACCGAAAGGCGAACTGCGGTCATAGGCGATCAGCGGATGCGCCAGCAGATCGGTGGCGCCCAGCAGGGCATGCCGAGCCAGTGCATGGCCGGGCGGGCAGATGCACACCAGCCGGCCGCTACCCAGTGGCGAGCATTCCAGGTTGGGATGATCGACCGGCACGATGGTTACGCCGAGGTCGGCCTGATGGTTCAGCAGGCGCTCCACCAGGGGCGACAGGCCCAGATACTGGAAACCCAGCTTGATCTGCGGATGATGCTCCCGGAAGGCGGCCATGGCCTGCGGAATCACCATCTGGCCCAGGCTCGGGCTGGATATCACGTTCAGGATGCCTTCGCTGTGCTCCTCCAGCTCGCGTGCCAGCTCGTTGACCCGCTGAACGCCGGCATAGACCTGCTCGACTTCGCGGAACAGCTTTTTCGCTTCGGGCGTCGCGTATAGACGCCCCTTGATGCGCTCGAAGAGCGCGAACCCGATGCGGGACTCCGTGTGCGACAGCAGACGGCTCACCGCCGGCTGGGAGACGAAGAGCAACTGCGAGGCGCCGCTGATGGAGCCGGTGATCATCACGGCGCGGAATACTTCGATCTGGCGCAGGTTCAGGGACATGGTTGGGCTCCGGCAGCAGGGAAAGACCACCCATAACGGGGGGTTAATGCTTTCTTCCTGATTAGCAAGGCCTGTGCCGCACGCCGGCTTACGTGTGCTGTTTAGCGCCATGGCATGAAGCGGCAACTGCTCCGGTTCCGAGTCATGGCGGGGAACGCCAGCCGGTTCAGGTGAATAACAAACGGTTAAGGCTGCCGGATAAAAAGGTATGGGACAGCTTCCGTGGCGCCGGGCAAGATGGAGTCAGGCAGGGGCGCTGCACCAGTGTGGTGAATCCTTGCTTCAAGCACTTCGTGCCCTGTTTCTGCATATCGAAGCTTTTCCATGGATCTTGGTATTTCGGGGCGCAAAGCCCTTGTCTGTGCTTCCAGCAAGGGGCTGGGGCGCGCCTGTGCGATCTCGTTGGCGCGGGAAGGCGTCAGCCTGACCCTGGTGGCGCGTGGCGCCGAGGCACTGGAGCAGACCGCTGCGGAGATCCGTGCCAGCGCGGGCGTCGAGGTGGCGACCGTCATCGCCGACGTGACCACCGGGGAGGGCCGCAGCGCCGTGCTGGCGGCCTGTCCGCAGCCAGACATCCTGGTCACCAATGCCGGTGGCCCCAAGCCTGGGGATTTCCGGAACTGGGATCGCGATACCTGGATCGCCGCCCTGGACGCCAACATGCTGACCCCGATCGCGCTGATCCAGGCCACGGTGGATGGCATGATTGCGCGCCGTTTCGGCCGCATCATCAACATCACCTCTGCAGCTGTGAAAGCGCCGATAGACATCCTCGGCCTGTCCAATGGCGCGCGCGCTGGCCTCACAGGCTTCGTGGCCGGACTGGCACGTACGACCGTCGTCCACAATGTGACCATCAACAACCTGCTGCCTGGCCCTTTCGAGACCGACCGCCTCAAGGAGACTGCCGCACAATGGGCGGCCAAGCGCGGCAAGAGCATCGACGAAGTGATCGCCGAGCGCCGCGCGGGCAATCCGGCACACCGTCTGGGCGACCCTGCAGAATTCGGTGATGCCTGTGCTTACCTGTGCAGCGCGCAGGCCGGCTTCATCACCGGGCAGAACCTGCTGCTCGACGGCGGGCATTATCCCGGTACATTCTGAGCCCCCGGAAAAGAAAAACACTCCATGGCATTCGATCTCACCATCCGCAATGGCCGCATCAGCAATGCGGACGCGACTTTCGAGGCCGACATCGGTATCCAGCAGGGGCGGATCACCGCCATCGCACCCGGTCTGCCGCCCGGTCGCGAAGATGTGGATGCCACTGGCCGCTGGGTGTTGCCGGGCGGGATCGACAGCCACTGTCACATCGAGCAGCTTTCAGGCATGGGCGTGATGTGCGCGGACGATTTCTACAGCGGCACGGTATCCGCCGCTTTTGGTGGCACGACCACCATCCTTTCGTTCGCGGCCCAGCACCGTAACGACAGCATCCCCGAAGTGCTCGCCGATTACCATCGGCGTGCTGCCGAGAAGGCCGTCATCGACTATGGCTTCCACCTCATCCTTACCCATCCGGATGAGCAAGCCTTGCGCGAGCACCTGCCCCGGGCCGTGCGCGACGGCATCAGCTCGCTCAAGGTCTACATGACCTACGACAGGCTCAAGCTCGACGATTACCAGTTGCTCGACGTGATGGACACTGCGGGCGAGCTGGGGGCGCTGGTGATGATGCATGCCGAGAATCACGACATGATCCGCTGGGTGGCGCATCGTCTGCTGGAGCGTGGTCACACCGCGCCGCGCTTCCATGCCGTGGCGCATGACGCGTTGGCCGAGACGGAAGCGACGCACCGCGCCATCGCGCTGGCGCGCCTGATCGACGTGCCGGTGTTGATCGTGCATGTGGCAGGCCGCGAGACCGTGGACGTGATCCGTGCCGCGCAGAAGCTGGGGGCCCCGGTGCTGGCCGAGAGCTGCCCGCAGTATCTGTTCCTGGAAGCCCGGAACAGTGATCTCGCCGGGATGGAAGGCGCCAAATTCTGCTGCAGCCCGCCGCCGCGCGACGCGGATTCGCAACAGGCCGTATGGCAGGGGCTGCTGGATGGCACGCTGGGCGTGTTTTCGTCGGATCACGCACCCTACCGTTTCGACGCTTCGGGCAAGCTGCCCAAGGGCGAGGCCACCACGTTCAAGGAAATGGCCAACGGCGTGCCGGGCATCGAGCTGCGCCTGCCGCTGCTGTTTTCCGAAGGCGTGATGAGTGGGCGCATGAGCATCGAGCAGTTCGTCGCACTCACCGCCACCAACCATGCCCGCCTCTACGGCCTCGCACCGCGCAAGGGCAGCATTGCCGTGGGGGCGGATGCCGACATCGCACTCTGGGATCCGCAACGCGTGGTGGAAGTCAGCGCCGGGCTGCTGCATGACAACGTGGGCTATACACCCTACGAAGGCCGGCGTATCACCGGCTGGCCAACAATGGTCTTCAGCCGTGGCCGCTACGTGGTACGCGACGGCGAGCTGCTGGCCGCACGCGGCAGCGGCGAATTCATCCCGCGCGGCCGGCCCGGTGTGCTGCGCACGGCGGCCTCCTGCGCACGGCGTGGTGAATTCAGCGAGTTGCTCGGGCTGAAGCCAGCCTGCGGCTGCGACCATCCGGACTGAACCTATTCGCTGGCGTGCGGGCTAATCTGGTGATGTACCCCCTGCCGTCATCACCGGAAGGTGCTCGATATGAAGAAAACCGTTCTGTCGCTGCTGGCGTTTGCGCTAGCTGCCTGTGCCAGCGTCCCCGAGGGCATGCAGAAGGAAACGCCGATGAACCGTGTGCACTACCGTTGTGCCAGTGGCGAGCAGATCGAGGTGCGTTACTTCCCGTTGCAGGGCGTGGCAGTGCTGGTGCGCGAAGGGCGCACGCTGGAGCTGCAGCAGCAGGTGTCCGCTTCCGGTTTCTGGTACAGCAACGGGCCGACCTCGCTGCGGGGCAAGGGGCAGCAACTCACGCTGGAGATCGGACGCATGGTGCCGATCCAGTGCGAGGCGTCTGACGACTGAAGCAGAAGTCTGCAAGATTTGATCGCACCGCCTTCCTTTCAGCGGTGAGCGGGCGTATGTTCCCAGCATTCCGCCGCCTGGGTGGCGGAACGGCTGCGGCTTCAGTGCCCCGGCCGGCCTGACTCCGACGAGGTTCTCCCCGCCGCCGCCTGACCGGCCTGATCCACGGCGTCGCGTGTGTGTTCAGCATTTCCTGCGTCATCGTTCCGGCTTCAGCTCCCCCTGCGTCAAGTCCGGTATCGCGAGGCAGTATCCGCGAGCCCCGTCATCTCATGCCCATTCGCTACGCCCGCCGCCTGACGGGCAGAAAACGCAACCGCGACAGCAACCTGCATCTCGGTTTCACCCTGGCATTCATCGCTGGCGCCACCAACGCCGGCGCTTTCCTGGCCGTACGCCAGTACACCTCGCACATGACCGGCGTGGTTTCCTCCATGGCCGACAACCTGGCGACCGGCGAATTCGGCCTCGTGCTTGCCGGAGTCGGCGCGCTGATCTCTTTCCTGGGGGGCGCGGCACTCAGTGCGATGCTGGTGCACTACGCGCGGCGGCGGCGCCTGCACAGCGAATACGCCGGTCCGCTGTTGCTCGAAGCCGTGCTGATGCTGTGTTTCGGCCTGCTCGGTGCGCAGCTCTCCACCATCGACGGTCTGTTCGTGCCGGCCACGGTGATGTTGCTGTGCTTCATGATGGGCTTGCAGAACGCACTGGTGACCAAGCTCTCGAATGCGCAGATCCGTACCACTCACATCACCGGCGTGATCACCGACATCGGTATCGAGCTGGGCAAGCTGTGTTACTGGAACCGCAGCCGCGAGGTGCACACCGATGTCGGTGCGAACCATGCGCGCCTGCGCGTGCTCGGCGGGCTGGCGCTGGCCTTCTTCACCGGTGGCATCCTCGGGGCCATCGGTTTCAAGCACGCGGGTTATGCGCTCACCGTGCCCCTGGCCATCGTGCCCGTGGTGGACGACCTCAGCCACGCGCTGCGTCCGCTGTGGCGCCGGCGCCCGGTGATCCGTGCGTCAAAGGGGTCGGTGTAGATCCCGTCCTGACTGGTTTTGGAACAGAAAAAGCCTCGCACCAGGTGTTCTTGAATGTGCCTGTTTTCCTTTTTGCATATTTCATGGACATGATCTATCCGCCCTCTTAAGCTGTGGCGTATACCGACCCTTTGCAGCACGAGGCGTCGCGTTTTCGCAAACTTAAGGGATTGTGATGAGTGAGTCTTCCGTCTGTGCAGCAGTCTCTCTCGATGAAATTGAGGCCTGGATCGATGCCGGTCTGTATCTGAGAGTTCATCCCCATATTGAAAACCTGCTGTCGGAACACGGTGTGCGTGCTGCCTGCCTTGCCATGCGGGCTTTGCGCTTCCTGGGTGAAGACCGTCGTGGCGATCTGATCGGTTTGCGTCTGGGGCGGCGCCATCGAGGAAATGCCGATGCAGTGAATGCATTGATCCGTACCCGCATTTACCGGCATGGCCCGTATGCCGGCTGGCTGGCTTTCGCACGATATCCGTTACCAGACGATGCATCTATCGCGGCAAAGGCTGATTACTTGTCGCTGCGTGGTTTTCTGATGGCTTTGTTTCGAGATTTCGATGTGGCTCGGAATCTTTCGGAACAAGCCCGCACCCTGAAGCCGGAAGATCCCTGGCTGTGGGTGGAATGGGCTTACTGCTGCGAGCGTGCCGATCAATATGATGAGTCGCCAGCGAGCTTGATGAATGAATCGCCCCCGGTTCACTAGACACTTCGAAGCCTTAAGCTGGCAACCAAGTGG
>NZ_MDUX01000110.1 GCF_014736495.1 Candidatus Dactylopiibacterium carminicum | reverse complement strand
CTGGTAGTTGATTTCTACGCGATCCATATGCAGTCCGGCGAAGGCCTGACGCATCTCTGGAATGTCATTAACTGAGATGACCATGCGCCCGTTGATTGATCTGGCCAGCTCGGCGAGGCGGTCATACTCACCGAGGCCGAACTCGACGCCGTAGCCCTCTGTGCCCCAGTACAGCGGGTCGCAATAGAACAAAGTGTGCTCACGGTCGTAGCGACGGACGCACTCGGCCCACGGCAAGTTTTCGATATAGGCGTGAGCCAGGCGAAGATGGGCGGCGGATAGATCTTCTTCCAGACGCATGAAATTCATGCGTGGCGCCGATGTGGTGGCAGTGCCGAAGCTCTGACCTTCCAGCTTGCCGCCAAACCCGCACTTCTGCAGGTAGTAGAAACGGCTGGCGCGCTGGACGTCCGTGCTCCTGCCAGTTTCCCCATACATTGCTTGAGCACTGACGACTCCAGATCCTGGTCGACGCACCAAAGAGCACCGCGCGCTGATATGCGTACCCCTCGACGTACAGCAGCCAGATATGGCCTTGTTTGAATGGTTCCAGCGCCGCCCGCAAGGCGGCCAGCACCGAGGCACCGCCGCTGTAGCGCACGCGCAGGATGTAGCGGCTGCGCTCACTCCAGGTGCGTGCGCCAACACGGCTCACTCCAGCGCGCAGCGGTGCGATTTCGGCATCGATCAATGCGACGCCCATGCCAACCGCTGTATCGGCGACATCCTGATAATCAGCTAGGCTCCAGCCACGGTAGAGCAGCAGATTAGCCGCGCGCACGGCGTTGATCAGGGCATTGGCAGGCAGCTCGCACTGCATCGAGAATTCAGGCACCACCGCCGTGTCTACCGCGATCTTCACTGGCACCGCAAACGTGCTGCAAATGCGCTTCACGATCTCGCCCAGCTTCAAGCCCGAGAGGGTTTTCGAGTACTGACAATCCACAAGCTCACGCCCGAGTGATCGCGCCTCGATGTAGATCGCGTGTTCCTCAGCGCCCACGGTGCGATTCAGCATATCCGGCCGCACCCTAGTGACCAGCTCGCCGCCGACCAGTACGTCAGCCACGGTGTTCTCGCTCACGCCCAGTGAATTGCCCACCCCTGGCCGCGTCACCGCGAGGCGGACAGAGGCGCACAGATCATCCACTGACTCCCTGACATCCACCTTCTGCCAGTGCCCGTAGCGCTGACCATTGAAACGGATCTCCGCGTGTGCATCATCCATGGACACGCCCCTTCACAAACAGCGGATGGCGCACGGCATTGCGCGCGAGAAACACCGATTCATCCACCCCCAGCCGGTAGGCCAGCACTACCGCCGGCAGCGCGGCAGAAACATCCCGCGAGGCCGCAGGCCGCAGATCCTGAGCCAGCAGTGCATCGATCAACGCGGCCCGTGCCGTTACTGCCGCCTGAAACGTGGCATCAGGCATGCCCGGCAGCAGCGCATCAATGGCCGTCACCGTGCTGTCCAGTGCCGCATCCCTATCAACCTCGGCCCGGTAATCAGTCAACGCCACCTGTGCAGCCGCAGTCACCAGCAGCCGGCTGCGCAAGGCGTCCTCCTGACCCAGATTGCGCCGCACCGCGCCTTCGGTCGTGGCCACGCCGGTCAATTCGGTGTCGCTGGATCTGGCCGCGCTCGTGATGCGAGACACCACCCGAGGGCGCGCCGTGTCGCTCAGTTCGTAATCGTCCGCGCCACCGCCCACCAGATCGGTCAGCCCGCGCAGCGCTGACGCATAGGCCGCAGGCATCGCCAGATCGTTCTTGATGCCGGCGATCAGGTTCTGGATCTGGCTGGCCCACGTCAGCGGCAGCGTGGCTAGAGAGATTGCCTTACGCAGCACTTCCAAGCGCTGCTGCACGGCGGCGAGGAATGCAGTCATCCCGTCAGCGCTCATGGGTTCCAGGGCGAAGTCATCCACCACCCCATCGGTCAGCGTCGTGATGCAGCCTGCAGCCACATCCACGCGGTCGGGCGTCGGCTGACCGCGCAGATCGGCCAGGTGCGCGACGATGTCAACAAGCGCATCGACATCCTCGGCTCTCGCGTGACGAACCTGGAAGCCGAAGACAAAAAGCTGATCGAGAAGACGGCCAAGCTCGGCGCTCTTGGGGGCGGTGTCGGTGGCGCACTGGCCGCTGCTGCGGTCGAACTCATCAAGCGGATGTGACTGATGGCCCATTCTCAGAACACGCGAGACAAGGTGCGGCAGCTCTACATCGAGGGAATGCCCCTCAACGGAGCCGCCGTGACCTGTGGCGTGAGCTACGACACAGCGCGTGACTGGAAGAGCCGCGCCAAGGCCAAGGGAGATGACTGGGATACGGCGCGGGCGGCCTACCGCATCAGCGACCAGGGCGTCGACGAGCTGAACAAACAGTTGGTGGAGGACTTCACGCGCCAGGTAATCACGACCACGCGCGAGCTGGAGAACAGCACCATTCCCCCGTCAGACAAGGCCGTGATCATTGCGCAGTTGGCCGATGCGAACGCCAAGTTCAGCAAGGCATTTGCCAGGCTCAATCCGCAGTTTTCAGGGCTTTCCGTGGCCCTCGACACCTTGAAAGTGATCGCCGAATACCTGAAGAAGCACGATCCGACCGCACTGCGGGCGCTGCAGCCGCACGTGGAGGATATCGGCGCGGTGCTGGGGAAGCGGCATGCGTGAAGTCACCGAACGCGATATCCGCATGCCGGAATTCCGCGATGCCAAGCTTGAAGAGCTCGAATTTAGGGATGACGGGAAGGTCGTCCGCGTGGATCGTTGGGAAACCGGCATTCGCCGCATCCGGGATGCACTTGGCGACATGCGTCATGAGTTCGAGATCGACGACATCGTGCAAGCCGTCAAAGCCTTGATTGCAACTATTCCAGCGCCGCCGGAAGACGAGGATGAAGGCGATGCGTGAGTTCGACTGGGGTGACGACTACGAAGACCTCACCGAGGTGAAAAACCTCGGCGACTTCCAGCGCCGCATGGAGTCTTTTGCCGAAGAGCTGCGCCAGACCATCGAGCTGGAATGCGAGGCCTTTCCGATGGATGCTGCGGCAAGCCAGGCGCGGCGTGAGCGGGCCGTGGTGGATTATCAGTTTTTCTGCCAGACCTACTTCCCGCACTACGTGCCGACGCCGCACTTCTCGCTGTTTCAGAAGTTCATCTTCGAACGTTTCCCGGCGGTGATCGATGGCGGGGCCGATGGCCGTGAAGTGCATGAGGCCCCGCGTGGCGAGGCCAAATCCACCTACGAAACGCAGTTGGGCAGCCTGTGGTGTATCTGCCGTGCGGACTATCTGGCTCAGTTGGTGCCGACTGCCAACCAGAAAGCGCGCAAGCATCTGATCGGCATCATCATGAACACGCTGGAGC
>NZ_MDUX01000009.1 GCF_014736495.1 Candidatus Dactylopiibacterium carminicum | reverse complement strand
CCACTTGGTTGCCAGCTTAAGGCTTCGAAGTGTCTAGTGAACCGGGGGCGATTCAGCCTTTGCCTGCAAAGAAACCAGATTGAACAGGTAGCCACTTGGCGCGGTGATGGTCAGTTTGACGCTGTTGCCTGATTCATTCGCATATATGCCAGGAGCATCAAACCCCAGCCCTCCAGACTGAATTCCTCCACCTACCGAAAATGTCTGCCCTCCCACGATTCGATTAATCGTTGTCTGTGAGTAATCGAGGTCAGCGTCAGAAGCAGAAAAAGTCATGGTCCCGCTCGTCTGCGCCCATGTACCCGCGGCCCAAGACAGCAACAACAGCATGAGCAGATGAAATGCAAAGGCGCGTAAGACTCGCAAAAACATGGTGCCTTTCTCCAAACGAATCAAGAAATGATCAACAACACCTCCCACAGGGTGTGCTGCGGGAGGTGAACTCGCTCAGGGACGAGGTGGATAGATACCCTGCAAGGCAATGATGTAGTTCAGCGTCAGGAAGGGCGGCTGGGTGGCCACATTACCCTGTACGCTGATCGGCAATGGCGTTGGTGAAACCTGCCCTGCTGGATCCACCGTGATCGTACCGGTCGGTGTGGGCAGACTGGCAGTAGTCGTCACTTTGAAAGGTTTCAGGCTCGCATTGGGTGTGACGTCGTTGAAGATTTTGCTCGACGGGCCCGCTGTCGCCGCGAGATTGAGCGTGCTCCCCGGCGTAGAAGCCGTCGCCGCGCTCGTACTGGCTGGGATGGTGACATCGAATTCGAGACTGGCGCTCCCGCCCGCCGAACCGGTGAAATGTGCGGCATGCGTATGCGCCGGCAGATTGGCTAGGCTCAGCGAGGTCTGCCCGGTGAGGTTGACCGGCGTACTGGCACTCCCCCCGCTCTGCCCTGGCTGAGTCATCGCCATGGTTCCCTGCGCAAATTTGTTGCGTAGATCAGGCAGCTTGAATGTGCTTTGCCCGTTGCCACCATAGCGAGTACCGATCAATGAATACAGTGCCTGATATTGCTGAATGGGTAGCTCGGTACCATCGCACAGATGCCAACCCTCAGGAACCCAGGGTACGGGCCACAGAATGATCTGACCAATGAACGGATCCATATCGTCTCCTTAACCAGGCAGCTGGTTGGATATCGGCACCTAGCCGGGCTGCCCTTCCGGCTGAGCACCTGCTTGACTGCGGAGATACAGATGCGGGCCCAGCACGTCCACCACGCGAAGACCCAGGCGCAGATACAGCGCCAGTGCCGGATTGGTGATGCCCACATGCAACCCCACGCAACGTTTCGTAGCCTGCGCCTCGGCAAGCACATCACGTATCAGGCAGGTACCGATTCCCAGCCCCCGGTGTCCGGGCAACAAGGCAAGATCGAGAAGACGAATTTCCTGTTTGCCGTCATCTCGATAGAAGCGGCCGACGGGCTCATCCCCCAACAGGATCAGATTGAACGCCGGACGCGCACACTGCGCGAGGTAGCCGGCCTGCTGTCGCGCCTGCTGCTCAGCGATAAATTCGATCCATGCCTCGTCAGTCCAACCGCCAAGCGCACGTTCGGCTTCCCGGGTACTGGCATGGACACGCAAAAGGAAATCCCCGTCCTCATCCCGAACGGGACGCAGGCGGATTTGTGGATCAAGGCAAGGAGCCGGGCAGAGCATGGCGCGCAGCAGCGCTGGCGCCTCTAGAGTCGCACGGTTTCATGCGGCCTGGCGGCGCAAGTCACACGGCATAAATGAACAGACACTGAGTCTAGTCCGGCAAGCTGATTGCATTGCCGGCAAAAAGGGCATCCGAGTGGCCTTAAAGCCCCAGGGCCGGGCGCAGGCTCTCCCAGCCCAGTTTGGCCAGCAGGATGATCGCCAGCGTGAGGAACAGGCAGCGGATCCACTTGTTGCCACCGCGCATGGCCAGCTGCGAACCGACGATGGCCCCCAAGATCGCAGCCACGCCCAGCGGCACGGCAAGCTTGTAATTGACCAGGCCCGCCGGCACCAGGAAGACCAGCGTGGCGGCGTTGGTGCCGCAATTGACGACCCGACCTTGGCGCAGGCACTGGCGCGCAGGAAGTCGAAGTGGAAGAAACGCACGAACAGGAACAGCAGGAAGCTGCCGGTGCCCGGGCCGATGAAACCATCGTAGAAGCCCAGCGCCATCCCCAGCGCTGCGCCCTTGAAAAGATCCGCGCGGGTGGGCGCGCGGCTTGTGTCCTGGCGGCCGAATTCCGGCCTGAGCCATGTGTAGACCAGCATCGCCGCCAGCACGATGAGGATGATCGGACGCATCCAGTGGCTGGGCATCAGATCCAGCATGCGCACGCCAAGGTAGGAGCCGAGGAAGGCAGTGACGGCAGTCGGCAGGATCAGACGCCAGGGCAGCGGAATACGCGTGGCGTACTGACGGATCGACATCGCATGCCCCATCACCGAGGAAAACTTGTCCACGCCCATGATCTGTGCCGGCGTGTAGGTGGTGAGCACGTTGTATAGCGCGGGGATGCCGATCAGCCCGCCGCCGCCCACCGCCGCGTTGATGGCTCCGGCGATGAAGGAAACGGGCAGCAGAATCAGTAATTCGTGGGACACGATGCAGTGGGAAGGCGAAGCAGACGGCAGCGTAGCCGCCTGACGACGGCCAAGGAATCAGGGGAACCCGTGCCTGGCATCAGCGCGGGGCAAAACTTCAGGCGATACGCAATGCCGTGATCACCGGCGCGGTATCCGGCCGGATGCCACGCCACAGGAAGAAGCACTCGGCCCCCTGCTCCACCACCATGCCCAAACCATCGGCGGCCTGTTTTGCGCCGGCAGCCTGCGCGGCGCGCACGAACGCCGTGGGCTCCTTGCGGTATGCCATGTCGTAGGCAAGTTCGGCCGCATCCAGCACGCCCTCGGGCAAGGGTGGCAGATCATCGGTCATGGACGAAGCCGAGCCGTTGATGACTACGTCGAAATGCCCGGCGATATCGGCGAAACCACCACCCGCAAGCTTGATCGCGCCTGCCTGGTCCGCAAAACCCCGAACCAGGTCGGTCGCCTTGCTACCGGTGCGATTGGCGATGAACACCTCGCCGGGCTTTTCCTCGAACAACGGCAGCAGGGTGCCACGCACCGCGCCGCCGGCCCCCAGCAACAGCACACGCTTGTCGGTAAGGCTGACGCCGAGATTGTGGGTGATGTCACGCACGATGCCGAAGCCATCGGTGTTGTCGCCGAGAATCGTGCCATCGGCGCGGAAGGTGAACATATTGATCGCGCCAGCGGCACGACCACGCGGCGTGAGCTCATCGGCCAATTCAAAGGCGTCCAGCTTGAAGGGCATGGTGATGTTCATGCCCAGCCCGCCACCGGCCTGGAACTCGCGCACCGCGGCCGCGAAGGCGCCCGGTTCGCCGAGGATTGCGCCGTACTCCAGATCCTGCCCGCACTGGCGCGCAAATGCAGTCTGCAAGGCAGGCGATTTAGCCTGGGCGATGGGGTTGCCGATGATGGCGTAGCGATCGGTCATGCGGGCTCCGGCGAGATCTGGATGGACGGAAAGGCGCTCATCTTAGGATTGGCCATACCCAGCGTTCAATATATATTTCCGCTCCAACTAATATCTGAAACAGATTTATGGAATTGCGCCATCTGCGTTATTTCGTCGCCGTGGCCGAGGAACTGCACTTCACGCGTGCGGCTGCACGGCTGCACATCGGCCAGCCACCACTCTCCCAGCAGATCCAGGCGCTGGAGGCGGAGCTGGGCCTGCGTCTGTTCGTGCGCACGAAGCGCAACGTGCGCCTCACGGAGGCCGGCGAACATCTGCTGCAACGCGCTCGTGAGATTCTCGCCGCCAGTACGGCACTGGGGGATGAACTGCAGCGGATCGCGCGTGGCGAGCAGGGTGAACTGCGCGAGATGTATACCTCCGACCAGTTCGCAGCCTTGCTGGCCGGGGAACTGGATGTCGGCTTCGTACGCAATCGCAGCGCACCGCCTGCGGGCCTGGAATGCGCCCTGCTGCAACACGACCCGCTGTACCTGGTGTTGCCTGAAGGGCACCGCCTGGCCGCACGTGAATGTGCACACCTGCACGAATGCAGCGACGAAGCTTTCATCGCCTATCCGGAGCAAAGCGGCGCCAGTCTCGTGAGCCACATCCAGCAACTGTGCAGCCGCGCCGGCTTCTCGCCGCGCGTGGTACAGGAAGCACGCGAGGCACTGACGCAGATCGGCCTGGTGGCCGCCGAACAGGGCATCGCGGTGCTGCCCGCGTCCCTCGCCACGATCCGCGTGGATGGCGTCAGATTCGTGCCACTCGCAGACGCCGGCGCCAGCCTGCCCTTGGTGCTCGCCTGGCGAGCCCAGTCCCGCTCGGCACGCCTGGACGCCTTTCTGGAAATCGCCCTCCCACAGGGCGACTGCGCCCCCGTCAGCCCTGCTCCGCCGGCTGGATGGCCTGCAGGATCAGGGCCGCCAGCTCTTCGATGGAACGCGCGGTGGAGTCGATCACCGCCACCCCCTCACGCTGCATCAGTTGCAGTGCGGCCTCGACCTCGAAATTGCAGTTGTCAGGCTGGGCATAGCGACTGCCGGGGCGGCGTTCACTACGGATCTGCGCCAGCCGCAGCGGGCTGATGGAAAGGCCGAAGAGCTTGCCACGATGGCGCAGCAATTCGGGGGGCAGGCAGTCCCGCTCGAAATCCTCCGGGATCAGGGGATAGTTTGCCGCCTTGATGCCGAACTGCAGCGCAAGATAGAGACTGGTGGGGGTCTTGCCCGAGCGGGAGACGCCGATCAGGATCACATCCGCCTCGTTCAACCGCTCATGGCTTTGACCATCGTCATGCGCCAGCGTGAAATTGATCGCTTCGATGCGCGCGAAATAACTGGCCGACTCCGTGATGCCATGCGAACGGCCGACCGAGTGGCTGGCTCGCACCCCCAGCTCGGCCTCCAGCGGACCGATGCTCTGCTCGAAAAGATCCAGGAACAACGCATCGGCCTCGCGCAGCGCGGCCACCACGGCGGCATCCACGATCGTGCTGACGACGATGGGTCGCACACCGTCCCGCATGGCAGCGGCGCGAATCTGGCGCACACAGGCCTGGGCCCGCATCTGCGAATCCACGAACGGCAGGCGCTCGAGCCGGAAACGGCATTCTTGGAACTGGGCCAGCAGGCTGTGGCCCAGGGTTTCGGCGGTGATGCCGGTACCGTCCGAGATGAAGAAGACGCTGCGTATGCCTGACAAGGCAGACCTCCGGAAAGATGCGTAGGGGAAAGCGACGATGACCGGACGGGCGCGCATGCTGCATTGCAACAGGCGCCTTCCCTAGAATGCTGCGCAGGCAGTTTCCTGGCAAGCGGACCGAGGTGCAGCATGAGCAATGAACTGGTTCTCCTCCCCTTTGAGTCCCTGGGCATGCAGGATGTAGGGCGTGTCGGCGGCAAGAGCGCCTCCCTGGAGGAGTTGATCAATCAGCTCGGCAATGCCGGCGTGCGCGTGCCAGGCGGATTTTCCACCACGGCGCAGGCTTTCCGCGAATTCCTGGAACAGGAAGCGCTGGGCCAGCGCATAGACGAAGCCCTTGCCGATCTGAATACCGAAGACCTCGCAGCCTTGGCTGCCACAGGGGCGCGCATCCGCGCCTGGGTGGAGGAAACACCGCTGCCGGTGCGCCTGGCTGCGGCAATCCTGGCGCAATACCAACGTCTGGGCGAGCATGTCAGCGTGGCCGTACGCTCTTCTGCCACAGCCGAGGACCTTCCCGACGCATCTTTTGCCGGGCAACAGGAAAGCTACCTCAACATCAGTGGCGACGCCGCACTGCTGCGCGCGGTGCGCGCTGTATTCGCCTCGCTCTACAACGACCGCGCCATCGCCTACCGCATGCACAAGGGATTCGCCCATGCCGGCGTGGCGATCTGTGTCGCCGTGCAGCGCATGGTGCGCTCGGACCGTGGCGCCGCCGGCGTGATGCTCACGCTGGATACGGAGTCCGGCTTCCGTGGCGTGGTGTTCATCACGTCGGCCTGGGGGCTGGGAGAAACCGTGGTGCAGGGCGAAGTGAATCCCGACGAGTTCCTGGTGCACAAGCCCATGCTTGCCGCTGGCCGGCAAGCCGTGATCCGCCGCCGGCTGGGCGCCAAGGCGCTGCGCGGTGTATGCCGAAGGACGGGATGCAGGCCACTCCACACGCCTCGAAGAAGTGGCGCCGGAGCAGCGCGCACAGTTCTCGCTGACAGACACGGAAGTGCTGGCGCTCGCCCGTGATGCCTGCAGCATCGAGCGCCACTACGGCCGGCCGATGGACATCGAATGGGCCAGAGACGGGCTGGATGGCCAGATCTACATCCTGCAGGCCCGCCCGGAGACCGTACGGTCGCAGGAAACGGGCAGTGCCCTCCAGGATTTCCACATCACACCCGACTCGGCCCCGCTCTTTTCCGGACGGGCCATTGGCCAGAAAGTGGCCAGCGGCCCGGTACGCCTGGTGGCCGGCGCGCATGAGATGGAACGCGTACGCCCGGGCGACGTGCTCGTTACGGACATGACCGATCCGAACTGGGAGCCCGTGATGAAACGCGCCGCGGCGATCGTCACCCGGCGCGGCGGACGCACCTGCCATGCCGCGATCATTGCGCGCGAGCTGGGCATTCCGGCGCTGGTGGGATGTGGCGATGCCGCGCGAACGCTGACAGAAGAGCAGCTTGTTACTGTCTCCTGCGCCGAAGGTGACACCGGCCACGTCTATGCCGGCAAGCAAGCCTGGGAGCTGCGTACGCGCCAGGAAACACCACTGCCTGAACTGCCGGTGAAGATCATGCTCAACGTCGGCAACCCGGAGCGTGCAATGGCCTTCGCCGCGACGCCGAATGCTGGCGTCGGTCTGGCGCGGATCGAGTTCGTGATCAACAACATGATCGGCATCCACCCTCGGGCGGTACTCGATTTCGCCACGCTACCGACGCTACTGCAGGATGAGATTCAGCAGCGTGCGGCCGGTTATGCCTCGCCCGAGACCTTTTTCACCGAGCGCCTGGCCGAGGGGGTTGGCAGCATCGCGGCGGCCTTCTGGCCCAAGCCGGTGATCGTGCGGCTGTCGGATTTCAAGTCCAACGAATACCGCAAGCTGCTGGGCGGTGAACTGTACGAACCCGAGGAAGAAAATCCGATGCTGGGCTTCCGGGGCGCAGCGCGCTACATCGCGCCGTCCTACCAGTGCTGCTTCGCGCTCGAATGTGCCGCACTGCGCAAGGTGCGGCTGGAAATGGGCCTGCGCAACGTACAACTGATGTTGCCCTTCGTACGCAGCGTGCGCGAAGCACGCACCGTCGTGGAGTTGCTCGCACGCCAGGGGCTGCATCGCGGCGAGGACGAACTGCGTCTGATCCTGATGTGCGAGATTCCGGCAAATGCCTTGCTGGCAGAGGATTTCCTCGCGCTCTGTGATGGTTTTTCCATCGGTTCCAACGATCTCACCCAGCTCACGCTGGGCGTCGATCGCGATTCAGCCCTGGTGGCCAACGCCTTCGACGAACGGGATCCAGCCGTCAAGGCCTTGATCAGCCGCGCGATCCAGGCCTGCAACCGGCTGGGCAAATACGTAGGAATCTGCGGCCAGGGCCCCTCCGACCATCCGGATTTCGCGCAGTGGCTGATGGAAGAAGGTATCCAGACCCTGTCGCTGAATCCGGACTCGGTGATCCCCACCTGGCAACGGCTTGCGCGCCAACTGGGGCGCTGAAAATGAAAACGCCCCGCATCGCGGGGTGTCTTTTTCGAACACTTACTCCAGCTTACTTGGCCGGAGCGTCAGCCTGGATGGCGGTCAACGCAATGGTGAACACGATGTCATCCACCAGTGCGCCGCGCGACAGGTCGTTCACCGGCTTGCGCAGACCTTGCAGCATCGGGCCAACGGACACCACGTTGGCACTGCGCTGCACGGCCTTGTAGGTGGTGTTGCCGGTGTTCAGGTCAGGGAACACGAAGACCGTAGCCTGACCTGCGACCTGCGAGTTCGGAGCCTTGGAGCGGGCCACGTCCGCCACGGAAGCCGCGTCGTACTGCAGCGGGCCATCCAGTGCCAGCTCGGGCGCCTTTTCCTTGGCGATCGCGGTGGCTTCCTTGACCTTCTCGACATCTGCGCCCTGGCCGGACGTGCCGGTGGAGTAGGAAATCATCGCGACCTTCGGATCGATGCCGAAGGCTTGTGCGGAAGCGGCGGACTGCAGCGCGATCTCGGCCAGTTCCTGAGCGTTCGGATCGGGGTTGATGGCGCAGTCGCCATACACCAGCACCTGGTCCGGCATCAGCATGAAGAACACGGACGAAACGATTGAGTTACCCGGTGCGGTCTTGATCAGTTGCAGTGCGGGGCGCACGGTGCTGGCGGTGGTGTGCACGGCACCGGAAACCAGGCCGTCCACATCGTTCTGCGCCAGCATCATGGTGCCCAGCACCACGGTGTCCTGCAGCTGATCGCGTGCCTGACCCTCGGTGAGGCCCTTGCTCTTGCGCAGTTCGACCATCGGCGGCACGTACTGCTCACGGATGCTGTCCGGATCCAGGATCTCCAGCGAATCCGGCAGGGTCACGCCCTGCGCTGCGGCCACGGCCTTGATGGCGTCCGGCTTGCCCAGCAGCACGCAACGTGCGATGCCCTTTTCCTCACAGATCACGGCAGCCTTGATGGTACGCGGCTCATCACCCTCGGGCAGCACGATGCGCTTGTTGGCAGAACGGGCCTTCTGGATCAGTTGGTAACGGAAGGCGGGCGGGCTCATGCGGGTGGAAGACGGCATCTTCACGGAGGCCAGCAGTGCCTCTGCATTGAGCGCCTCGGCCACACTGTCGAGCACCTGGCCCATGCGTTCGGTGTCATCGGCGGCCACGGCCGGCGAGATGCGGCTGATGGCGGCAGCGGTGGAGAACGTATCGCCCTTCACGCGCAGAATAGGCAGGCCATTGTCCAGCGCCTTGGCGGAGAGCTCCATGATGCGCGGGTCAATCCCCGAATCATGCGTGAGCAGCAGACCGGCCAGCTGCACGCCACGCGAGGCTGCCAGTGCAGTAGCCAGCATCACGTCGTCGCGATCGCCGGCAGAAACCACCAGCGCGCACGGATTCAGGCGGTTGATCATCTCGGCGGCAGAGCGGGCGGCCACCACGGTTTCCAGCACGCGGCGCTGGGCGATCTCGCCCTCGACGACCACGTCGGCATTCAGGTGACGGGCCACGTCCAGCGTACGCGGCGCGAGCAGCGCCGGGTTGTTGCGGATCACGCCCCACAGCGGCAGCTTGTCCAGCGCAGCGGCGGCGGCGGTCGCGTCGAAATCGGCGGCAACCTTGTTGAAGATGGTGCCGGCCACCTTGCAGCCCGCAGCGCGGAACTGGCTGGCGGTCAGCTTGACCTCGCCGGTCACACCTGCATCCTGGGCGCTGGCCACGAGCACCATCTTAGCCTGCAGGCTGCGGGCGATGTCGGCATTCAGGCGAGTGGTGAAGGAGAAGCTCGGATCGGTGTGCAGACCTTCAATCACCAGCACGTCGACGTTCTCGGCGGCTCCCATGCACAGGCTGACGATGTCTTCGAGCAGTTCGTCGATCTGGCCGGCAGAGATGCGGGCCACTACTTGTGCGGTGGTCAGCGCGTTCGGTGCGGAGACCTGACAGATCTCACGGGCGAAGTGCACCGAACGTTCGGTGGCGGTATCGTCCTGGGTTACAGGTTTGGCAAAGCCGACGCGCAGGCCCTGACGTTGCAGGGCACGGACGACGCCCAGCGCCACGGAAGTCAGGCCGACATTCTGGCGGGTAGGAGCGAGGAAAAAGGTCTGCATGATTGTTTTCTACCGGATGGGGGCTCAAATTGCGCTTTGTCGCAACGCAACAAAACACGTCAAAATCGGCCAATATGTTAGACCTTGCGCTGCCCTCCTTCCACCCGTTATCACGGATTGTTTGATCTGCGCCAGACGGGTACGGACCGTTAAAATGCCCGCCCGCCTCGCTTGGAACAGCCTCCGATGACCGTCCAGCCCCCCTCTGCACAAAACCGCGTCGCCATCATCGGCGGCGGCCCCGCCGGCCTGATGGCCGCCGAGATCCTGGCGGGCGCAGGGCTGGATGTGGACCTCTACGACGCCATGCCCTCGCTCGGACGAAAACTCCTGATGGCGGGCAAAGGCGGGCTGAACATTACCCACAGCGAAGACTCAACGAGTTTCCTGCAGCGCTACGGCACGCGCGCTGGCTGGCTGGCGCCACAGCTGGGCCAGTTCGGGCCGGACCAGATTCGGGCCTGGATGCACGGCCTGGGCATCGAATCCTTTGTCGGCAGCTCCGGACGGGTATTCCCCGCCCAGATGAAAGCGGCACCTTTGCTGCGCGCCTGGCTGCATCGACTCCGACAGCTTGGCGTGCGCATCCATGTACGCCACCGCTGGCAGGGCTGGCAAGGAGACAATCTTTGTTTCGAAACGCCTGACGGGCCGTTGCAACTCAAGGCGGAGGCCACTCTGCTCGCCCTGGGCGGCGGCAGCTGGCCGCAGCTGGGGTCGGACGCGGCCTGGCTGCCCCGGCTGGCCGGGCTGGGTATCGAGATCGCACCTTTGCGCCCGGCGAACTGTGGCTTCGACATTCACTGGAGCCCACATTTCATCGAGCGCTGCGCAGGGGAGCCCGTGAAGAACGTACACGCCCGCTTCACAGACGCTCAGGGGCAGATACACACACGTAGCGGGGAATGCCTGATATCGGCCACCGGTATTGAGGGTGGACTGGTCTACGCACTGTCCGCGCCTTTACGCGACAGTCTGGAGGCCGGACACGATACCGTACTGGAGCTTGATCTGATGCCAGCCCGCGACGCCGCCTGGGTGGCGCGCGAAGCAGCCCATCCGCGTGGAGCCCGTTCGCTGGCTTCGCACCTGCAAAGCCGGTTGGGACTGAAAGGAGTCAAAGCCGCGCTGTTGCGCGAATGCCTGGGCGCGGACGATTACCGTAATCCTGAACGCCTTGCCATCGCGATCAAGGCTTTGCCTTTGCGCCTGGCAGCCCCACGCCCATTGCACGAAGCCATCAGCAGTGCCGGCGGAATACGCATCGAGGCGCTGGACGAAGGGCTCATGTTGCATGCGCTGCCAGGGGTGTTCTGTGCGGGCGAGATGCTGGACTGGGAAGCCCCCACGGGGGGCTATCTGCTGACCGCCTGCTTTGCCAGTGGCAGGGCTGCCGCACACGGCCTGCTGGCGTGGCTGGACAAAAAAGACAAAGCCCGCGCCTGAGCACGGGCTTTCTATCCTCGTAAGTCCTGAATCAGGCTTGCTGGCGACGACGCTTGGCCACGGCAGTCAGCAAACCTAGCCCCGCCAGCAGCATCAGATAGGTGGAAGGTTCGGGCACCGGCGCGTAACCTGGGTCACGGCCCCCGGAATGAAGCCACCGTTGGCGGCGCCAGGGTTCACGGCATGGCGAGGTCAGTGCACCGGGAGTCGCTTCGGGCGCGAAACCACCCGGCGTTGCTGGATCAGCTGCAGCCAGCAGTGGCGCGCCCTCGGCAAACGACCCTGGCAAAGCGCCGTCCGGGATACCAGCCCCTGCCGGATCGGCTGCCAACAAGGCCTCCGCCAGCGCGTCGGCACCGGGCCCTGAGCGCTTGTTACCATTGCGAGCGGCAGTACGTGCGCGCTGCACACCCTTGGCGGCGTCACGGTCGCGCGCCTCGGCGTCGGCATCCGGGCGAACCTCTCCGAGATTGACAGCATCCGGCACGATGCCATCGGCAGTCGCCAACCTCGAAGGCTCAGGCGCACCGTTTCCGGCCACTTCAGTGGCCGGCAAGGAGCGACGTACCTGCCACCAACCTGCCCCCAACCCGAAACTGAGTAGCAGCAGCAAAAGCAGCAGCCAGCGGCGGCGCTTGCGCTTGTCGTCCGGATTGTCTTGTTGCATGGTCTGGCCTTCCCTCACGCGCCACACCCGCGATACGTGGCGTGACTTGTACACGAGCTTATGGTGCACCAAGCCGAACAGAAGCGTACGTGATCAATATCACGGCTGACAGGAAATTTCTCAAAAGAATGGCATATGCTTATCTTACCCACCCCACCCAGAGAGAGACCAGCAATGACCAGCGTTCGCCAGATCCTCGAAGGCAAGAGAACTCCGTCCGTCATCTCGGTCAGCCCTGACACCAGCGTGTATGAAGCGCTGGAGCTGATGGCTGCCAAGGACGTCAGCGCCGTCCTGGTGCTGGAAGCTGACCGCATGGTCGGCATCTTCACCGAGCGCGACTACGCTCGAAAGCTGGTGCTGAAAGGCCGGGCATCCAAAGCGACCCACGTGGGCGAGCTGATGACGCAGAACCTGCTGACCATCTCGCCCTCGCAAACCGTGGATGACGTGATGGAGATCATGACCGGCAATCGTATCCGCCATCTGCCGGTGGTCGAACGCGGCCAGCTGATCGGGATCGTCACCATCGGCGATGCGGTGAAGGCCGTGATTGACGCCCAGCAGCAAACCATCCGCCAGTTGGAAGGCTATATCGCAGGCGATCTCTCGGCGGGCTGAAGCTCCGCCAGCAGCGTCTCGATCTCGGTCTCGTCGGCCACCAACCGGAAATCCGCGCGGACTTCCGGCAGGATGTCGCGTGGCAAACCCACGCGTGCATCGACGAAGACCCAGTTGGTTTCGGCACGGGCCAGAATCTGCCGGTCCCGCGGGCGCCAGAATCGGTACTTGCGCACGGAGCTGCGCTCGCCCATCTCCGTCACCCAGGTGAGAAGCATGAGTTCATCGTCGCGCAGTGCCGGACGCAGGTATTCGATGAAATGCGAGCGGATCACCCAGGAGCAGCGATTGCGCAGATAGCGCTCCATCGGCCAGCCCATCTGCGTGGAGTGTTCGATAGCTACGTCCTGCATCCAGCGCAGGTACTCGACATTGTTGACGTGGCGATTGAGGTCGATGGCCGAAGCCGGCACGACGAAACGTTGAACATGAATTCCAGACATGGCCGTATTTTGCGCCAGTCCAGGTGTCAGGGTCCATTGCCCGCCGCGCGCCGGAGGGCCTCCGTCACGGCAGCAGTTCGCGGAAGACTTCCGGCAGCATGCAGGTCTGCAGGCTGCGCTGGGCGAAAAGGAAACGGCCATCGCAGACGAAACCCAGCTCGGCCCAGTCCACAACGGTGTTCAACAGCTGGATGGCACGCGCGATGTCCATTGCAGGATGGCGCGGGAACAGTGCCAGCACGGAACCATCGTAGTCCGTGCATTGATGCGTGAAAAAGGGCTGCGCCCGTCGCGTCTTGGCGTTCACATAAATACGCGGCGAGTCCGACACATGATGCAGCCGGCCCCATTGCCACCAGTTGGATTCGTCGAATTTCGTCACCCGGCGCGCCAGCAGCTGTTCCTTGTGTGCCGTCAGATGCGCATTTTTCACGCCGAAATACATGCGCCGCGTCTCGCCGGTATCCACAGTCTTGGAGCAGACGAACGCCCGATTTCCGCGCGGGTGCGTGAAGATGGGGTCAGCGCCAGAGACGGCCCCCACCCGCACCATGAACAGATCTGCCAGCGGCACCGAATATTCGCCACGCAGGAACTGCAGTTGGCCGCCCACGCAGGCGAAACGTCGCCCGTCGTGCATGCGCCGCTCCAACCGCCCTTTTTCGAAACGGAAGATGGCGCAGTTGGGCACGTAGGCTCCGAAGATGTTGCTGTCTCCGGTCTCGATGAAGTCCGTGATCGTGCCTTGCTCGAACAGCCAGGCATTGAGCTTGCGCGCCGCCGTCAGGTTGATGAACTCCCGCGGCACGATGAAGATCAGCTCACCCCCAGGCTTGAGATGGCGCACGCACTTCTCGATGAAGAAGAGATACAGATTGCTGCGACGGTCGAACAGATCCATGCGCAGCAGCGCCCGTGTGGCCGGCAGGATGTCCTGGAAACGCACATAGGGCGGGTTGCCGATGATGGTGTCGAACTGCTCGCTTTCAGGAAAGGTGAAAAAATCCTGGCGTCGGGCATCCGGCGGCGCGACGCGTTCATCCAGCTCGATGGCCACGCAATTGCGGAGACGGCTCGAAAAAGCACCATCGCCGCAGGAGGGCTCCAGCGTGCAGCCTTCATTGCGCTTGAGCGCGAGCATCTGCTCTACCACGGCATCCGGCGTGAATACCTGCCCCATCTTCTCCGCATCCAGCGCACGACGCGAAGCGGACGCCAGCAGTCCTCGCCAGGACCACGCCTGGCGCGGAAACGGTTCGGTCGCGACCGGGGATTCCAGCCAGCAATCCAGCGACCACCACAGCCGCACGGGATGCAACTCGCCATCGGATGCCACGTCGTACCAGCCACGCCGGATCGGCCTGAATTCAGGGTCAGGCGGCAGCCAGTCTGAAACCGGCCCCCAGGGGCTCTCTCCCTCCGGTCCGGCAAGTGGCAACGGCAGTCTCGGATCCATTACTGATCCTCCACGGTCTGCGCATGAAAGGCCTTGCGGAAACTGCGCCAGGCTTCGGCACGCAGGCGGAAGGTCTCGCCGAGCACACCGAGGATATACCCCTCGGCCTCCTGCGTGCTGCGGCTGACGCGCTCGCGGTTCTTGCCCCAATGGCAGTGGAAAGGCGGATTGTTGCCGTTCGGATCCAGCTGGCCGATGGATTTCAGACTGGTCCAGAACACCTCGTTCTGCCGTTCCTTGTGAACCACCAGGAAGTAATAGTCGGCACGCGGGTCCCGGCCACGATACTCGGCCAGACGTTCACAGAACCGCTCCCAGGTATTGATGGTCACGGCCTTCGGATCGACACCGGTGAGGGCGAAGAAGACGCCTTCCTTGCTCGACAGGTTATCCGAACTCTTGCAGACGGAAACCTTCACATTGACTGGCAGGAAGAAACCCGGCCCGCGCACACAGAAGTCGTACCAATGACGCGCAGGGGCGATTTCGATGGAGAGGCCATGCGTCTGGCTGAACCAGTCGTTGGCCTGTGCGTAGTTGAGCAGGGATTTCGAAATCTCCTGCTCGCTGGCCTGTGAATCCACCCGACCATCGCCGCTGGCAGCAGCCAGCTTCAAGCCTCCCACACGCAGGGAGCGCGACAGGTATTCGCACAGCCTGTCCAGGATCTCGTGCTCCAGACTCATGTCCGCTCCACGCTTCGGCAACACCGGCGACGGGAAGATCGGTGCGCTCAGCGCTTGATCGCGCGGAATCCGATATCCCGCCGGTACTGCATGCCCTCAAACCCGACCTGGCCGATCAGCTCATAGGCTCGCGCCTGCGCAGTCTTCACCGAATCGCCAAGCGCCGTCACGCACAGCACACGGCCACCGCTCGCCACCACCTTGCCATCGCGCAGCGCAGTGCCTGCGTGGAACACATGCGTGTCTTCAAGCTTCGCATCCAGCCCGTGGATGGCATCACCCTTACGAGGCTCTTCGGGATAGCCGCCCGCGGCCAGCACGACGCCGAGTGCCACGCGGCGGTCCCACTCGGCTTCGGCGACATCCAGCTTGCCGGCCAGCGCCTCTTCGACCAGTTCGACGAGGTCGGTCTTCAGCCGCATCATGATGGGCTGGGTTTCCGGATCGCCGAAACGGCAATTGAATTCGACCACGCGCGGCGCGCCGCTTTCATCGATCATCAACCCTGCATAGAGGAAGCCGGTATAGGCATGCCCCTCCGCGGCCATGCCGGCCAGCGTCGGATTGATGATCTCGCGCATCACGCGCGCATGCACCTGCGGCGTGACCACCGGCGCCGGTGAATAGGCTCCCATGCCGCCAGTGTTGGGGCCCTGGTCGTTATCCTTAAGACGCTTGTGATCCTGACTGGTAGCCATCGCCAGCGCATGCCGGCCATCGGCCATGACGATGAAACTGGCTTCCTCGCCCTGCATGAATTCCTCGATCACCACGCGCGCACCCGCGTCGCCCATCTTGTTGCCAACCAACATCATGTCGATGGCTGCGTGCGCTTCCTCCAGCGTCATGGCGACCACTACGCCCTTGCCGGCGGCCAGGCCGTCGGCCTTGATGACGATGGGAGCCCCCTCGGCATCCACGTAAGTGTGGGCTGCGTCGGCTTCCGAAAAGGTCTGGTACTTCGCGGTGGGAATGTTGTGGCGAACCAGGAACTGCTTGGCGAAATCCTTGGAGGATTCGAGCTGGGCGCAGGCTCTGGTCGGGCCAAAGATCGGCAGCCCTTCGGCACGGAAAGCATCGACCACCCCCGCGGCCAGCGGCGCTTCGGGGCCGACCACGGTCAGTGCAACATCCTCACGACGCACCAGCTCGATCCATTCGGCGACGGTGCTGGCCGGATCGTTCTCGAGCCCGGGCTCAGTGGCCGTACCGGCATTGCCAGGCGCGACGATGACCTTCTGCACGCGCGGCGACTGCGCGAGCTTCCAGGCCAGGGCGTGTTCGCGTCCACCGGAACCAATCACCAGAATCTTCATACTTCTACCTTTACTAAAATCTCAGCCAGAAAAATGCCACATTCCCCGTTCCCCTCTTTAAGGCCGGGACATACGAAGCTTCCAGCGTGACGCGGCCTTTGCCGACGGAGAAGGTCGGCAGGACGTAAGGGAAAGGAAAATAGTTGAAGTAGTCGTTGCGTGTCATCAGCCCCATCGATGCACCCCAACCGAAGCGCGCGTACTCTGTCTGCGTCACCCAGTTGTAGTTGTAGCCAAGCAGATAGGAGGGCTTGCTCCAGGAGTCACGGAAACCCAAGGCATAGATGCCGGACCAGTTGCCATTCTCCAGATAGCGCCCGCGTGCAAAGCCGAAGCCTGGCAGCGGATTGTTGTTCTGGTCGTCCAGCTGCTCCTTGGAATAGGCGAACGGCATGTGATAGGTACGCGCAGACAACAGGAAGTGCCAATCTCCCTCATCGAGGGTTTCGCGCGTACGACCCACGGTATCGTCCCAGAGTTCTTCATAGAACGGCTTGGTCTGGGCCGAAACGGCCAATGGCAGCAGACAGGACAGCATCTGCAGCACGACTACGACAAACTTCATCGATGGAACCCTTGCATCAGTGACGGAAATGACGGAAACCGGTGAATACCATGGCCATGCCCTGCTCATCGGCCGCAGCGATCACTTCGGCATCGCGCATCGAACCGCCAGGCTGGATCACGGCGGTAGCTCCGGCCTGAGCCAGCACGTCGAGCCCATCACGGAACGGGAAGAAGGCGTCCGAGGCCACCACGCAGCCTTCGATCTTCAGCCCGGCATTCTCGGCCTTGATCTTGGCGATCCGCGCGGAATCCACGCGGCTCATCTGCCCCGCGCCGACACCGACGGTCATGTTGTCCCGGCAATACACGATGGCATTGGACTTCACATACTTCGCCACGCGCCAGGCGAACAGCAGATCGGATAGTTCTTTCGGGGTCGGAGCACGCTGGGTGACGATCTTCAGATCGGCGTTTGTCAGCACGGCATCGTCATAGGTCTGCACCAGCAGGCCACCGGCCACGCGCTTGTAATCGGTCTGCGAGATACGGCCCAGCGGACAGGTCAGCACGCGCACGTTCTTCTTGGCGGCCAGCAGCTCCAGCGCCTCGGCGGTGTAGGACGGCGCGATGCAGACCTCCATGAACTGGCCGGAAACAGCCTGTGCGGTCGCCGCGTCGACCTCGGCGTTGAAGGCGATGATGCCGCCGAAGGCGGAAGTCGGATCGGTAGAGAAAGCCTTGCGATAGGCTTCTTCCGGGGTAGTGCCCAGCGCCACGCCACAGGGATTGGCGTGCTTCACGATGACACAGGCCACCGCAGAAGTGTCGAAAGCCTTGACGCACTCCCAGGCCGCATCGGAATCGGCGATGTTGTTATAGGACAGTTCCTTGCCCTGCAGCTGGGCGTAGCTGGCGATACCGCCAGCAGGCGCCGTCAGGTCGCGATAGAAGGCGGCGGTCTGATGCGGGTTTTCGCCGTAGCGCAGATCCTGCACCTTGTCGAAGGCCAGTTGCAGGCGGCTCGGATACTCCACACGCACCGGCGCCTTAGCGCCTGAAAGTTGATCTGCATCCACCGAGGTCAGCCAGTTGGCGATCGCGGAGTCATACCGCGCGGTATGCGTGAACGCCTTGCGCGCCAGTTCGAAGCGTGTCTTGTGGCTCAGTGCGCCTGCATTCGCCTGAAGCTCTTCGACCACGGCGGCGTAATCCTCGGGATCGGTCACGATACCCACGCCACCGGCTTCGTTGCCGTGGTTCTTGGCTGCCGCGCGGACCATGGTCGGGCCACCGATGTCTATATTCTCGATGGCATCATCGAGGCTGCAATCCGCATTGGCCACGGTGGCCTGAAAGGGATAGAGATTCACCACCACCAGATCGATGCGCGGGATGTGATGTGCCTCCAGCGTGTCCAGATGCTCTTTCAGATCCCGGCGCGCGAGGATGCCACCGTGCACCTTGGGATGCAGCGTCTTCACGCGGCCATCGAGCATTTCAGGAAAGCCGGTGTAGTCACCCACGTCGGTCACGTCGAGCCCGGCGTCGCGCAGCGCGCGAGCGGTACCACCGGTCGACAACAACTCGACGCCTAGCCTGGCGAGTTCGCGTGCGAATTCAACGACGCCACGCTTGTCGGAAACACTGAGAAGGGCCTGGGTGACTTTCATGATGGGAACCTGAACGGAAGAGTGGATGAACGAAGGCAGGCTCAGAGCAGACCGTGATCCGTGAGCTTGCGACGCAAGGTGTTGCGGGTGATGCCGAGAATCTCGGCGGCCTGGGTCTGGTTGCCGCCCACACGGGTCATCACCGATTCGAGCAGCGGGCGTTCCACCTGACGCATCACCATGGCATACAGATCCGCGGGAGTCTCCCCGTCGAGATCGGAAAAATAGCGCTCCAGCGACTGCGTCACGCACAGCGCAATATCGTTTTCCTTGAGTTTCATGCGGCGAGCGATTCCATGTCGGAGTGTGGATTTACGGAAGCCGGAGTCAGACGCTCATCGGGTGCGCCCAATCCGGCGAAATAGTGTTCGAGTGCCTGCAACTGTGCGGCAGCCGTCTCGATCTGATTGATCTGTTGGCGAAAGGCATGCGCACCGACCAGCCCGCGCGCATACCAGGCAAGATGCTTGCGCGCCACGCGCACGCCGGCCAACTCACCATAAAAAGCATGCAGTTCCTGCAAATGGTTTCTGGCAGTTGCCAGGGCCTCGGCCAGAGTCGGCGGAAGCATTTCTTCGCCAGTGGCCAGAAAGTGCGCAATTTCGCGAAACAACCAGGGCCGCCCTTGTGCCGCCCGCCCGATCATCACACCATCGGCACCAGTAGCCTGCAGGATCCGGGCTGCCTTGCGCGGTGAGTCGATGTCGCCATTGGCAATCACCGGGATCTTCACGGCCTGTTTGACGGCGGCGATATGCTCGTATTCCGCCTCTCCCATGTAGAGGTCTGCCCGGGTACGGCCGTGTACGGCAATCGCCTGGATGCCCGCTGCCTCAGCAATATGCGCGACGCGCAATACGTTGCGGTGCTCGCGGTCCCACCCGGTACGGCATTTGAGCGTGACCGGCACTTCCGGCACAGCCTCGACCACCGCCTCAAGAATCCGCGCCACCAGCGCTTCGTCGCGCATCAGGGCGGAGCCCGCCGCCACATTGCAGACCTTCTTGGCCGGACAGCCCATGTTGATATCGATGATCTGCGCCCCGTTGGCAACGTTGTGCCGTGCGGCTTGAGCCATCTGCTGCGGATCGGCGCCGGCAATCTGCACGGAGATCGGCCCCGGTTCGCCCCGATGGTCGCTGCGTCGCCGGGTCTTGGTGCTGGCGTACAGCTGGGTATTGGCCGTGATCATCTCCGAAACAGCCAGACCTGCGCCGAAGGCCCGGCACAGGCGCCGGTATGGCAGATCCGTCACACCGGCCATGGGCGCGACAAACAGATTGTTTTTCAAGGAAATTGAGGCGATCTGCATGGGCCGGGCGACTCTCGCGAAGGGCGCGATTCTACTAGACGGGGGCCATGAAGTGCGCATTTTTTGCGCAACGCCTGCCAATCCTTGCGCCACGACAAGCCTGCCCCTTGGAGCAGAAAGGCCTGCTTGCGCAGGCCTTTGCTGTGTCGCGAAACCTCGTATCAGGCGCGCTGTGCCGCGATGAAGCCGGTGATCAGCTCCAGCAACTGCTCTTCCTGATAGGGTTTGCCGAGATAATGATTGACGCCGATTTCCATCGCGTAATTGCGGTGCTTGTCCGCCATGCGCGAAGTGATCATGATGATCGGCACATCCTTCAGGCGCGCGTCCGCGCGTACGTTGCGTGCCAGGTCAAAGCCATCCATGCGCGGCATCTCGATGTCGAGCAGCATCACGTCCGGCTTGTACTCTGTCAGTTGTTCCAACGCATCGACACCATCCTTGGCCGTCACTACGTGGAAACCCTCGCGCTCCAGCAAGCGGCTGGTGATCTTGCGCACGGTCAGCGAATCGTCGACCACCATCACGGAGGGGATACGGGTCTGCGAGGCATCCAGAGGCTGCTCATCCAGCTCGGCCGCCTTCCCGTCCAGCGGCGCCGTGGCCGTACTCTGCCATGCGGCCAGGGCCACAGGGTTCAGGATCAGCGAGATCTCGCCATCAGCCAGCACGGTCGCACCCGAATAGCCTTGCAGGCGCACGAACTGCGGCCCGGCGTTCTTGACCACGATTTCCTGGTTGCCACGCAGCTCGTCGATCAGCACGGCCAGCCTCTGACTGCCCGCGCGCACCAGCAGTACCCAGTGGAAACGGCTCTGCGCCGGCTGGGCATACGGATTGCCCAGCAGACGGGGCATGTAGGCTAGCGGATACTGGGTGTCCTTCCATTCGACGAAACCCCTGGCACGAATGTCGGCCAGCGCGGCTTCCTTGAGCTCCAGCGCCTGCTCGACCATGTTCGAAGGCACGGCGTAGGTCCGTTCGCCCGAACGCACCAGCAAGGCCTGGGTGACCGCCAGCGTGAGCGGCAGGTGGACCATGAAACGCGAGCCCTTGCCTGCCTCGGAGAAGACCTCGATGCGGCCACCGACCGACAAGGTTTCGTTCTTCACCACATCCATGCCGACGCCACGGCCGGCAATGCCGGAAACCTGCTGTGCGGTGGAGAACCCGGGCTCGAAAATCAGCTGGGTCAGGCGGTTTTCACCCGGCGTCTCGTTGGGACCAAGCAGGCCCGCCTCACGACCGCGCGCCAGGATGCGCTGGTAGTCGAGTCCGCGCCCATCGTCGGCCAGTTCCAGCGCGATTTCGTTGGACAACTGGGTGAGCTTGAGGGTGATCTGACCAAACTCGGGCTTACCCGCGCCCGCACGCTGCTCCGGCAGTTCGATGCCGTGCGCCACGGCGTTGCGCAACAAGTGTTCGATCGGTGCGGTCATCTTGTCCAGCACACCACGATCGATTTCGATCGCGCCCCCCTGGATATCCAGATTGGCGCGCTTGCCAAGCTCCTTCGCGGTCTGGCGAACGATGCGATAGAGGCGATCCGCGAGCTCCTCGAAGGGCTCCATACGTACGCCCATCAGCGCCTGCTGCAGGTCGCGCGACAACCGCCCCTGCGCATGCAGTGCAGAATCCGCTGCATCCAGATTGCGCAACAGATTCTGCTGGATGGTGGTCACGTCACCAACCGACTCGGCCATCATGCGCGTAAGTTCCTGCAAGCGCGTGAAACGGTCGAATTCCAGTGGATCGAAATTCGCATGTTGCGCTTCGGCAGCCGCGATGCGCGATTGCATCTGCGATTCAGCCTGGATCTCGACCTCACGCAGTTGATTGCGCAAGCGGATCACGTTTTCCGTCAGATCAAGCAGGGATCGGCGCAGTACACGCATTTCGCCTTCGATCCGGGTCCGCGCGATGGAGATTTCACCCGCCTCGTTGACGAACCGGTCGATCAGCTCGGCACGCACGCGCAACGGGGCACGCTGTGCAGGCTGGGCAGCCTCCAGTTCGTCCAGCGGGAACTGCGGCGCGACCTGCGGTCGAGACGCGGTGACATCCTGGGCCGGGATATCCGCAGACCGGGAATCAGTTTCGGCATCAAGCTCCACGGGCGTTTGCGCCGATTCGGCAGCAGCAACCTGCTCTGGATGCCTGAGACGCTCGATCATCGCCACCACGTGATCGAGACCGCTTTCCAAGTCATCTACCAGCACGCCATGCGGCTGTCCACGTGCATCGGCCATCTCAAGATAGCCTTCAAGATTGTGGACGTACTGCCCCAGGCGCATCGCACCAGCCATCCGTGCGCTGCCCTTCAGCGTGTGCAGACTGCGCGCCAATGCCAATGCAGGCTCAGCCTCGGTGGGCGCCGCACGCATTTCACGCAGTGTGGCCGCAATGGTTTCAATCAGTTCATTGGCCTCCTCGAAAAAGATGGGCAGCAATTGCTCATCGAGTTCGTCGGCCGGCGCAGCCTCCATGTTGTCAGGCGTTGGCGCCTCGGGCAGCACGATGGTTTCCACATTCAGTGCGGAAACTTCCGTTACGATCTCCAGCGTTTCAGGCGTTTCCACCGGAGCACGCTCGTCGCCCGAATCGGTAGCGGCGGGCTGCTCTCCCTCCTCATGGGTCGGAACGGCCGCAATCGGCACCTCGGTGACGACAGGCAAGTCAGCCACCGGGATCTGCTCACCCAACGAGGGTTGCAAGGCACGCAGTTGTTCGATCAGGTCAGGCGTGTCCTCAGGCATCTGCAGCAGCAGAACTTCGCCCAGCATCCCGTCCAGTGTCAGGATGACAGTGCCAAGCAGATCGGTCTGCACCGGCTCGGGTGCAACCTGTGGATCGGCAAACCGATGCAGCGCATGCTCGAGCGCCTTGCCCAGGGCGTAGGCCGGCTCGATGCGGGCGGTGCCGGAGATCCCCGCCAGCGTATGTGCCGCGCGGATTGAGTCGACGGAGGGGTAACGCAGCGGATTGCCGGCCAGACGGCCGTGTTCATCGAGAAGGACATCCAGCAGCTGGCGCGATTCAGCAACATAGAGATCGTAGAGCCCACGCGACAGGACTTGGTCGCCGATAGTGATTTCATCGGCCTTGACCTCCTGCGTCCCGGCAGTGGCTCCGTCCTGCGGATTCTCCCGCGCTTCATCGGCTAATGCAGATTGCTCGGCCGGGGCCTGCTCGTCCAGCAACAGATCTTCGATCAGTGGGAGCCCCAGGGACTGCGGGAAATCGACACTTTCCTCTTCGCGTTGCAGCTCGATGGCGAGATCGGTGGCAGTCAGATCGAACTCGGCATTGCCTTCACGCTCTGCCACCAGCCCCTCAAGCACACCGCCAATCTGCGATTCGGTCAGATCCAGCTCGGCTGCGGCAGCCTCTTCCGGAACTTCTTCCACCAATTCAGGCAAGGTCAATTCGACATCGTCTCGATCCGCCTCAGAGGGAATCGCCCCCTCTTTCTCGGGTAGAGAATCCTCGGCAAGTTCCCCTAGGTCGAAGTCGAAATCGCCATCGACGCTCACACCCGGCGGCAGGAAACGCTGCGCGTTGTCGGCGCTGGCAACGGCTGCCTTCGTTTCGCCGAACTCCTCGGAAAAGGCACGCAATACGTCGCCTTCGAAATCGGTGACCGACAGATCGATCTCGGTATGCCCTTGCTCCCCCGAGGGAAGCGCTGCCAGGTCCAGTTCCAGCAGCGTACTTGTCAGATCCAGTTCGGAACTGGTCTCTAGCGTCGGATTATCCAGCAGGGGGGCCAGGGCGGTGGCGGTCAGAGACGCATCCAGCATACCGCTGTCACCCACGGGCAGGACCACTGCCGGATTGGGTTGCCCCGAGCCATCGTCATCTCCAGGACCATCCAGAGAAGACAGCAGGCGCTGCGCCTGCGCAATGAGTTCGGCTGCGTCTCGCCAGGGGCTGCCGCCGCCCTCCAGTTGTTCCACCCAAGCACCGAAAGTCAGCACACCGCAGTCAAGCAGGGCGATCAGTTCCGGCGTGGCATCCTTCTCCAGTTGCAACCAGCGGTTCAAGGTCATCTCGACGTGGCGTGCAGCCTCGGAGAAATCGCCCAACCCCACCATGCGGCTGGACCCCTTGAGCGTATGGAAACCACGACGCACCGTGGTCAGTGCATCGAAATCGTGCGCACCGGCGGCCACCAGATTGCGATGTTCCGCGATGGTAGCCAGCACTTCATGCGCTTCTTCGAGAAAGATCGCCAGCAATTCGGCGTCGAGTTCCTCACTGCTGGCACTGATCAGACGCGTGGTCTCGGCGGAGGGCTGGGGCGCTTCGACGACCGCACCACCATCACGCGTGACCAATTCGCCGACGTCGCTACCGCCAGCCTTGAGGCTGCTCAATGCCTCACGAGCACGCTGCTCAAGCGCGGCATCGGCCACCAATTGGGCATCGTCGCGCAAGGATTCGAGGTTGCTGACCAGTTGCTGGCGCAGGGCTTCGTCCTGGGGAGCATCCTTGAGTGCAGCCGCCAGATTGCGGGTTTCTTCCGCTTCGCGCTGCAGTTGCAACTCCAGCGTTTCCCCTGCAGGAACTTCCTCTTCCTCTTCCTGTTGCTTGCGTGGCTCGATGAAGTCTTCGAGGCGTGCCGGGCCATTCTTGAGCGCATCAACATAGAAGCCCAGCGCGGACAACTGATGGGCCAGAGTATCGAACTCTTCAGGTGCCGGCAGGTTTTCTTCGGTGGCAAAGGCCTGGATGCGAGCGGTGTTCTCCTGCACCAGCGCGACGGCACGCGTCTCGCCGAGCACAGCGAAGGCACCTTCGATCTGCTTGAGTGGTGCAGCCAGTGCCGGCAGGGTTTCACGCAGGTCCGGATTGCGGAAGAAAGCATCCAGGGTCTGCTCGATCTGTCCGAGATTGGTGAGAATTTCCCGTGCCAGCTGATTGAAGAACAGACGCTCCTGGGCACGCCGCGAGACCTCGCCGAACGGCGTGAGATCCAGCTCGACGACGACCTGTCCTTCCCGCCGGGCATCGAATTGACCACATAGCAGATCCACCTGACGACGCAGCATGGCCTGGTCGGCATTGGGCGACTCGACTGCCTGTTCGACCACCAGCAGGCTGGTTGCGATCTCCATCGACAAGTCGTCGGACTGGCGCAGGGGGTCGGCTCGCAGCCAGGCCACAGTACCCGCCAGCGTTTCGAGCAGACGCGTGACCTGCGACAGCCGCATCGGTTCGGTCCGGCGCACCAGCTCGGAGAGCTGTTCCTGGAACTGCGGCAACGCGATGGCCGCACCGGCACTGAACCGGTTCCAGGCTTCCTTGCTCTGATCAAGTGTTTCGCGCACACGCAGCACATGCGGCTGCCGCAAGGTGTCGGACAGCTCCGCATCTACGCCCGGGATTATCTGATCGAGCTGGAATGCCTGCCGCACGGCTTGCGCATGGCGGGTTTCAGTCCGGGCAGTACCTACGTGGTAGAGCACATCGCGCACCAGGCGCTCGGCGATGATCTGCGAACCTTCGAGCAATCGGCGCATCTGCGCATCAATACGACGGCACAGACGCTGGGTGTCACGGTCCGCCGGAATTGCCTGCGCCACCAGCCCTTCAAAGAAGGCGATGGCAGCCCACCAGAAGGTACGGGTAGCCGGTTGCGACTGGATCTGCTCGATGCGTGCGACGGCATTGAGCATGTCCTGCGGCCCTTTGGCCTCCTGTGGCTTGCGCAGCCAGCCAAGCAGGCCTTTCTCAAAGCGGCCACGCAGCACACGCAACTCGTGGGCTGCACGGTCTGGCGCAATGGCGGCCACGCGCTCCAGTTGCGGGCGAGCGCTCAAATCGGGAAAGAACAACTTCGCCGGCAAGGGTGCATCGCCACCGCGAGCAGACGCCAGTTCCTGATAGACGGGGAACAGACGCAAGGGCTGATTGGGGGCCCCGGCGGCCACTTCGTTGATGTAGTTGCCGAGCACGCCGGTGGCACGCAGGGTCAGCGCCAGATTCTCCGGCGTTGCAGGGGAGTCTCCCGCCGCCAGGGCGGAAAGCAGCTTGTCGATGCTTTCCGCGAATTGCGTCACACCATCAAGGCCGACCACGGAAAGCGCACCGCTGGCCTGGTGCACAAAGCTCTGGGCAAAGCGCAAGGGCTCGCGTTGGTCCGGGTTTTCCTGCACCGTCAGCAGACGCTCGCGGGCAGATGCCAGCGCGGCATCAATCTCGGCCTTCACCCAGGTCAGCGGACCCACATCGAAATCGCTGTTTTGACTCATCTATTGCCTCGTGTGCAGACGCAACGTTGCCGGCCCTGTCCGCCCGGCGGAGCAGAGGAGGAAGCGCGTGGCATGCGGGACGACCGTCATCAAACCTTGAAGCCGGATACCGAGCCCTTGAGCTCGACCGCAAGATCGGCCAGCTGGCCGATTGACACGGCCGATTGCTGTGTGCCGCGCGTGGTGGCTTCGTTGATCGAGAGAATGCCCCGCATGGCTTCCGATACCTCGGTCGCCACATTGGCCTGACGCTGCGTATCGGCCGAGATCTTTTCGACGAGCGTAGCCATTTCCACCGACACATCGCCGATCTCGGACAGGGCCTGGCCGGCCGCGTCGGAAAGCTTGGCTCCATCGACCACACCGCGCGTGGAATTTTCCATGGCCGCCACAGCATCGCCGGTGTCGGTCTGAATCGTCTTCACGATGGCCGCGATCTGCTTGGTGGCCTCGGCGGAGCGTTCCGCAAGACGCTGCACTTCTTCGGCAACCACCGTGAAACCGCGCCCGGCTTCACCCGCAGAAGCGGCCTGAATGGCTGCGTTCAAAGCCAGCACGTTGGTCTGCTCGGTAATATCGGAAATCAGCTCCACGATTTCGCCGATCTCCTGTGAGGATTCACCGAGGCGCTTGATCCGCTTGGAGGTTTCCTGGATCTGCTCGCGGATTTCGTTCATGCCGCGGATGGATGCCTGCACGGCATCTGCCCCCTTGCGAGCTGCCTCCAGCGAACGACGGGCCACCTGGGCTGTCTGCAGTGCAGAGCCGGAAATGCTGGTCATCGAACGCGCCATTTCCTGGATCTGCGAGCCCGCCTGGGTGATCTCGCGCGACTGGCGTTCGGAAGCGTCAAGCAGTTCGCCGGAGATACGCTGTGCAGTCTCGGTCGCAATCGTCACACGGCCTGCCGCGTCGTTGATGCGGCGAACCAGCACGGAGAGCTCTTCAATCGTGTAGTTCACAGAGTCGGCGATGGCACCGGTCACGTCTTCGGTCACGGTGGCGCGGATGGTCAGGTCACCGTCAGCGAGGTCGCCCATTTCGTTCATCAGCCGCAGAATGGCCTGCTGCGTAGCGTTCTTTTCGGTTTCCGCCAGTTGCCGCTGGCGATCGGCCTCGTCGCGGCGCAGCGAAAGGTCGTTGTTGTAGGCCCAGACCAGACCGGCCAGTGCCAGCAAGGCCAGCGGGCCAAGGATCATGATGCCGATCAGCAACCAGCTGATACCCGTGTAGGCCTGGTTGTAGGCGCTGGACAACACCTTGATGGCATCCAGCAGCTTGGTGGATTCCTCAAAGATGGTGATGCCCGAGCGCTTGGCCGTCAGCAACGGCTGCACGTTGCCCAGAATGCCCCCCACCGCCACCTGGTGCTTGGTGGCTGCGAGTTTCAGGTCTTCCAGTTTCTGTTTCGCATCCGCATCGACTGCGGAGCCTTCCAGTTGCTCCAGCAGTTCACTGAAGGTGTTCTGGTCACGGCCCAGCAGGAAGATCACTTCCGGATCCACCGATTCCGCCGCCAGCAGCGCGTTGGCATTCTTGGCCATGCGCTGCGAAAGCATCACGACCTGGTTGGCGGTTTCGATGTCCCGTGCATTGGCACCACGTTTCAGCTTGGCACGCGCAACCTGTTCGGCGAAGTCCAGCAACTGGGCGTTGTTGCTGTTGATGTTGGTCACCGCAGAACCCAGGCGGGTAATCTGCACCTGCTGATTGGCAACGTCCTGCGCTTCCTTGTTGACCTTGGCCCAGATCGTCGCCACCTCATCAAGCTGGGGGCGCACCGCCGCAGGCGAGGCCGGCACGAAGATGCCATCCACACTCCCGCCCTTCGAAATCGTTTCGAGCAGCACGGAGAACTGTTCGCGACTTTCCTTCAGTTCGGAGAAGCCGGTCCGTCCGCCAGTCACGGCCAGCTGCGCGGCCTTGGCAAGCATCTGGGAAAGAGTACCCATCTGCCCGGTGGCGGACACATAGGCCGTACCCTGGCGCGCGGAGTTGATCTGCAGATAGGTCAGCGCGATCACGGCAATCAGCGTCACGCCGAAGAAGCTGCCGATGATCCGCATCTGTTCGGTCAGCGGCCGATCCCCGAGCAGCGGGAGCTTGCGCCGGATGCTGGCGCGGCCTGGAGCGGCGGACTCAAGCAGCGTGGCGCGGCTATCCATGACGGTATGGTCCGAACCAACGGTTCTTGCCTTGCTGCGAGTCAGAAAGCCAGGAAGTTTGAGTGCCATACGAGTGCTCCGAATGATGCGGGCGTTGGTTTCGTTATGAGCGGCAGCCCCGGGCGCCGCCTTGCATAGGTTTCAACACAGCGTGCTACAAACACCGCCGGCGCTGCGCAGCTTCAGCGCGCGTCGGCACCGGCATCGAGAAAGCGCGGATCAGCCAGCAGGGGCCGCACGATCAGACGCTTCCACAGCCGGTTTTGATTGTCCCGTAATGCAGCGCCAATCCACGGCCGCGCATCGGCAAAGCTTTCATCGAGCTCGAAATCATCGGGATTGCGCAGCCCCAGCGCACGCGACACCAGCAACGCGGTGTGCAGACCATGCTTGGCACCGATAAGCATCATGCGCGAGTCATTGGTGAGCTGTGGCAAGGGGTCGCCGCAGAAGGCAGCCAAATCGACCACGCTGTAGAGATTGCCGCGAACGTTGGCAAGCCCGCGGAACCAGTTGCGGGTCAGCGGCACCTCGGTCAGAGCCGGTGCGGCGATGATCTCGCCGGCATCGGAAAGGTCCACCAGCCAGTTCTCAGCGCCAGCGGTGACCGCCAGCAGCGCGGAACGACGCCCGCTGCTGCTCATTTCAGCCAGGCGTTTGGTCAGATCCTGCTGAAACTCCCGCAGACTGATGCGCTTTGCCATGCGACACCTCCCCTTTGCCGGCTTCAGCCGATCGATTGGATCTTGCGCAGCAGCTCCTGCAGGTCGAGCGGCTTGGTCATGTAATCGAAGGCCCCTTGACGCATGCCCCAGATCTTGTCGGTTTCGGCATCCTTACTGGTAGTCATGATGATGGGGATGTTGCGCGTGCTCTCCTCGCGGGAGATGGTGCGCGTGGCCTGATAACCGTTGATGACGGGCATCACCACATCCATCAGGATCAGATCCGGCAATTCAGCCTTCGCCTTCAGCACGCCCTCTTCCCCATTATCCGCAGTCACCACTGAATAACCTTGCTTGGAAAGGAATTCGACCAGCGCGAAACGTTCGGTGGGGGAGTCATCGACGACGAGGATTTTCTTGATTGCCATGGTGGAGCCTCAAACGGGATTCAACGGATCAGTTTTGTCCGCGCGCGGCCAAGTGTGCGGACACGACCTTGAGCAGACTGTCTTTGGTAAAGGGTTTGGTCAGGTATTCATCGGAGCCCACCATGCGGCCACGCGCACGGTCGAACAGGCCATCCTTGGATGACAACATGATCACGGGGGTCGCAGACAACTTGGGATTCTTCTTGATCAGGGCACAGGTCTGATAACCATCCAGACGAGGCATCATGATGTCGACGAAAATCAGACTGGGATGATGATCGGCAATCTTGGCCAATGCATCGAAACCATCCTCGGCCAGCAGGACCTGGTAGCCCGCCTGGGCCAGGAATATCTCTGCACTGCGGCGAATGGTATTACTGTCGTCAATCACCATCACCTTGGTGCCAGAGGCATCAGATCGTTCTGCCAACGTAGAACTCCTCTCCATCCGCCCGGCGCGCCAGCCTTCCGTGCGGTATTGTTGTCCGGCTAGGCAAAGCCAGCCCCTATGGTCAAGCGCCTTCTTTTATGGGTAGGTGGCGGCAAATATACCAAACTTGTGTTTCACCGACCGCAGCAAGACCGGGCCAAGGGCTTTAATGCGTAATTAGCTCACGCATTAAACGCCATTGTGCCCCGATTTTGCCAATCGGGTTTACCTGAGCCACTATGGATATCCCCGTCTCATGCCGATTTACGATAAGCCTTATCGGTTAAAATCAATGTCCCGTAGTATCCCGGGCAGATTTCTCCGCTGCCGCTCGCCTCGCCATGCTCCCACCCCGGCTGCTCACCACTCCGTCCACCGTCCTGAGCTTCGGTTGCAACGATCCAACGTCTGCCATCGGCCTTGGCGGTGATGCCCTTACCCTTTCCGCGCTTGGGGTCTATCCATTGTCCGTGAGCACGGGCCTGCTCGTACAGGACACTTCGCGGACCGAGTCATTTTTCGCGACCGATGGCGATTGGGTGGCCGATCAGGCCCGCGCCCTGCTGGAAGACATTCCTGTCAGTTGCTTCAAACTCGGCCAATTCGCCAGCACGGACAACGTGGCCGAAGTGGCGGACGTTCTCGCCGACTATCCGGATATCCCTGTGGTGTACGCGCCCGACCTGACACTGCACGGCAGCGACGCGGAAACAGAAGAAGACATGCTGGGATCAATCTGCGAGCTGATCCTGCCACTGTGCCAGATCGTGATCTGTGGCCCGGAGGACGCCGCGCGCCTGGCGCCCGATGATGATTCAGTGGATGAAGGCGAAGCGGAGCCGGAGGACGCCCCACCGGCCTATCCTGCCGGGCATGCCGACAGTGCGCGCCTGCTGCTGGCCTATGGTGCCGGCCACGTACTGCTGACTGGCGCCCATGCCCAGTCGCCACAGATCGTGAATACCCTCTTCGGACAGCAAGGCATGTTGCGTACCGACAGCTGGGAACGCCTCCCCGGCAGTCATCTCGGCGGCAATGACCTTCTTGCGGCGGCCTTGGCAGCCTTCATCGCACAGGGCTCTTCGCTGGAAGAGGCCGTCGGGCTGGCTCAGCGCTACGCCTGGCACGCCCAGGCACAGGGTTGGCGCCTGGGCATGGGCCGCATCGTGCCCAACCACTTCTGCGACTGGAAGTCTGCATGAAGCGGGGCCTTTATCTGGTGACGCCAGACTGGGACGATACCGCACACCTGCTCGCGGTCAGCCGTGCAGCCATTGAAGGCGGTGCCTGCGTACTGCAATACCGCCACAAGACGGCCTCGCCCGTCTTGCGCCTGGAACAGGCCAGAGCCTTGCGCGCACTCACGCAGGCGTTCTCCTGCAGCTTCATCGTCAACGATGACTTCGAGCTCGCGCTGGCCGTTGGTGCCGATGGCCTGCATATCGGACGCGACGATGGTGCGCTGCCCGAAATCCGCGCCACGGCGCCGGACCTAGCCGTCAGCGTTTCCTGCTATGACGATTTCGAGCTCGCGCGTCTGGCCCACATGGCAGGTGCCGCCTACGTGGCCTTTGGCGCAATGTACCCTTCGCCAACCAAGCCACATGCCGTGGCCGCCCCGCACGCTCTGATCTCCCGTGCCAGGCATGAACTCGGCGCGCACGTCACCTGCATCGGCGGCATCACCGCCAGCAATGTCGCCCCGCTGATCGAAGCCGGTGCAGACTGGGTCGCCGTGATCACCGACATCTATCAGGCTGCCGACCCACGGGTTCAGGCAGCCAAATTCGCAGCCCTGTATAAATGATGAGCAAAAACGCAGAACTCTTCGAGCGTGCCCAACGCAGCATTCCGGGCGGCGTGAACTCCCCCGTCCGAGCCTTCCGGTCCGTCGGCGGCACGCCACGCTTTCTCGCGCGCGCTCAAGGCGCTTACGTCTGGGATGCCGATGGCACCCGCTACACAGACTACGTAGGCTCCTGGGGACCTGCCATCCTAGGCCATGCACACCCCGAGGTCATCGAAGCGGTACAACAAGCGGCAGCGGACGGACTTTCCTTCGGCGCCCCCACCGAGCGTGAAGTGGAAATGGCCGAACTGCTCATCGAGATGCTGCCCGCCATCGAAATGGTGCGTCTGGTCTCTTCCGGCACCGAGGCCACGATGAGCGCAATCCGTCTGGCACGCGGCTTCACGGGGCGTGATGCAATCGTGAAATTCGAAGGTTGTTACCACGGTCACGCCGATAGCTTGCTGGTGAAGGCCGGCTCGGGCCTGCTGACCTTCGGAAACCCATCCTCCGGCGGTGTTCCGGCCGACTTTGCAAAACACACACTGGTGCTCGATTTCAACAGTCTTCCTGCACTGGAGGAATGCTTTGCCACGCGAGGTGACGAAATCGCCTGCGTGATCATCGAACCGGTGGCCGGCAACATGAATCTCGTGCGCCCGTCGCAAGAATACATGCAGCGTCTGCGCGAACTATGCACATCGCATGGCGCGGTACTGATCTTCGACGAAGTGATGACCGGCTTCCGCGTCGGCCTCGGCTGCGCGCAAGGTCTCTACGGCATCACGCCGGACCTCACCACGCTGGGCAAGATCATCGGTGGTGGCATGCCCGTTGGTGCCTTCGGGGGAAAACGCGAGATCATGGAAAAGATCGCGCCGCTCGGCCCCGTCTACCAGGCCGGCGCGCTCTCCGGCAGCCCCGTAGCCGTAGCCGCAGGGCTGGCGACGCTGAAACTGATCCGCGCGCCCGGCTTCTACGATGCACTAATCGCACGTAGCGCGCAGTTCGCCAGCGGCATGACGGCCGCAGCCGCGAAGCATGGCATCGATTTCTGTGCCCAGCACGTCGGCGCCATGTTCGGCTTCTACTTCAGCGAGGCTCTGCCACAGTCCTTCACGGACGTGATGGCCTCGGATCGCGAACGCTTCAACCGCTTCTTCCATCTGATGCTGGACGCCGGGCATTACCTGGCGCCATCAGCCTTCGAGGCCGGCTTCGTTTCTGCCGCACATACCGAAGCCGACATCGTTGCAACGCTGACTGCTGCCGACGCAGCCTTCGCGCAGCTGGCGGGTTGATCAGCGCCGCCCCCGGCGCTTCTCGCGCTGAGCGCTACGCTCCATCTCGCGTAGCAGGCGCTGGAACTCGGCCGGGTGTTGTACCTCCAACTCACGCGCCTTGCGCTGCAGGCGCCCCCAATCCGGCGGAAAGGCAGGATCGTTGAAGGCATACACGATACGATTGCCGTCACTCATTACGTCAACAACCGCCATACGTCCGTCGAAAGCCTTGCGGATCAGATCGACATGCGTTTCAGCCACCAGACTGTGGCCCGAGATATTGGCCACCAGCATGCCACGCGGCTTCAGATGAGCGCGCAGATTGGCATAGAACCGCAACGTGCATAGCTGCGGCGCCACACCCTCCTCATCATAGGCATCGAGCAGAATGGCGTCCGCCCCCTCGGGCTCGCGCGCGAAATACTCCGCAGCATCCGCCTGCACGATGTGCAGACGATCGTCATCCGGCGGAATCAGAAACCAGTCGCGACAAGCGATCACCCCTTCCATCAGCTCCACGCTCGTCACCCGGCTGCGTGCCAGCTTGCGATAGCAGTACTTGGTCAGGGAGCCGCCGCCCAAACCCACGATCACCACATGCTTCGGCGTCGGCTGAAACAGCAGGAAACCCAGCATCGCGCGGGTATAGGCCACGGCCAGCTCATCGGGCGCATCCAGCCGCATCTCGCTCTGCGTCAGGCGCAGACTGAAATGCAGGCGCCGCACCTTGCCGTCGTCCATCACAAAGGGGTGCGGATAGATGCCATCCAGCAATTGCTTGATCAACAGCTGGCGATTCTTGTCTTCGGTTTCGCGTAACCAGATCTGGCCTGATTCACCGAGAAAACTGGCTGGAATGCTGATCCAGCCGGGAGGCGGTATGGACATGGACGGAATTCTGGCCGCTACGCGGCAATCCGCCAAGCCGTCTCCCGGTTTGTGCGCAAAGCGGCTCAGGCAGCGCGACCGCGTTGCTTGAGTGCCAGGCCCAGCTTCACATCACATTCCTTGATGTGTTTGCGCAGCCAGTCGCTGAGAAAATTGAATACGGTGATCGACAGCGTCGCCGAACCGCTCTCGAAACGCTTCTGCAGGTCCAGCACCTCCTTTACCAAACGCTCATGCTCGGCCTTGTGCACAGCGGTATCGGCGTAGGTGATCTGCGCCATCAGACTTTCCTCGCGGCGGAAATGTGAGGCGGTGTAACGGATCAACTCATCCAGCGTCTTTTTCAGGACGTCGTTTCCCTTGCCACCCTTCATTGCGTCATACAGGTCATTGACCAGTTGCACGAGCTGCTGGTGGTCGTTATCGATACGGGCATCGCCAGTGGCGAGATCGTCACTCCATACAAAGAAGGCCATCTGATTCTTTCTTTTCTGAGGAAATTCCGGGGAGCGGGTCTGCAACCGAGCAACCCGCCGGGGACACGAACACTCCACGCCCATCGGAAACGACTAGACGAAAACTCCGGAGCAGAATCCATATCGAAAGAAAGGTCTTTGGCTTGAGCGAAACACAACACCTGCTTGACCACGATCAAGCGGAACACGGCCTGACGCCGCACTGTCACGAAGGCGTCAAAAGACGGACCGCCACGACAACTGAGTATTCAGAGGCAGGTAACAAAGATCGGTAGCGCATCCGCCCGCATTTCGACACCTCAGTGCGAACAGATTTCGTATCGGAGCGCCCACGGCCAAAACGTCGTTCGTGCCGAGGGGGCCGAAGCAGGAACGCGGGCTGGCAGTATCCGTGCAAGCCTTCCAGCAAGATCTGGATCGCAGGCTGCACGAAAGGCAAAACCCCGCTTCAGCGGGGTTTTGCCTTTGAAACTTTGGTGCCACACACGCACCGGTCGCGGAGAAACCGTAGCGAGCGGGTCGAGGTCGAAGTGAGGAGCGGAGACGTACAAACGTACGTCGAGCACCGGAACTTCGAGATCGGCCCGCGCAGTAGGTTTATCCGCAGGCCGGTTACATGCCCATGCCGCCCATGCCACCCATACCGCCCATGTCGGGCATGCCGGCAGCAGGCTTGTCTTCCGGCAGCTCGGCCACCAGCGCATCGGTGGTGAGAATCAACGCGGCCACGGAGGCGGCGTTCTGCAGCGCGGAGCGGGTCACCTTGGCCGGATCCAGCACGCCCAGGTCGACCAGGTCACCGTAGGTGCCATTGGCGGCGTTGTAACCATAGTTACCCTTGCCTTCCAGCACCTTGTTGATGACCACGGAGGGCTCGTCACCGGCGTTGGCCACGATCTGGCGCAGCGGCTCTTCGACCGCGCGCAGCACGATCTTGATGCCTGCGTCCTGATCGGGGGTGTCCCCCTTCAGCTCGCCGATGGAAGCGCGGGCACGCAGCAGGGCCACACCACCGCCAGCGACCACGCCTTCTTCCACGGCAGCGCGGGTGGCGTGCAGTGCATCTTCAACGCGGGCCTTCTTTTCCTTCATTTCGACTTCGGTCGCGGCGCCGACGCGGATCACGGCCACGCCACCGGCCAGCTTGGCCTTGCGCTCTTGCAGCTTTTCCTTGTCGTAGTCGGAGGTCGAGGCTTCGATCTGGGTTTCGATCTGGGCAACACGGGCCTGGATCGCGTCAGCCTTGCCGATGCCATCGATGATGGTGGTGTTTTCCTTTTCGACTTCGATGCGCTTGGCCTGGCCGAGGTCGTTCAGGGTGGCCTTTTCCAGCGTCAGGCCAACTTCTTCGGCGATCACCTGGCCACCGGTCAGGATGGCAATGTCTTCCAGCATGGCCTTGCGGCGGTCACCAAAGCCCGGAGCCTTGACGGCGACGGTCTTCAGGATGCCACGGATGTTGTTCACCACCAGGGTGGCCAGGGCTTCGCCTTCGACGTCTTCGGCGATGATCAGCAGCGGACGGCCGGCCTTGGCGACTTGCTCCAGCACCGGCAGCAGATCACGGATGTTGGAGATCTTCTTGTCGTACAGCAGCACGAAGGGGTTATCCAGCGCGGCGATCTGCTTGTCCGGGTTGTTGATGAAGTAAGGCGACAGGTAGCCACGGTCGAACTGCATGCCTTCGACGACATCCAGCTCGTTGTCCAGGCTCTTGCCGTCTTCCACGGTGATCACGCCGGCCTTGCCGACCTTGTCTATGGCTTCGGCGATGATCTGTCCGATGGATTCATCGCTGTTGGCGGAGATGGAGCCGACCTGGGCGATTTCCTTGGAGGTGGTGGTGGGCTTGGCGTTCTTCTTGATCTCGCCGACGATGGCAGCAACGGCCTTGTCGATGCCGCGCTTCAGATCGGTAGGGTTGAACCCGGCGGCCACGTACTTGAAGCCTTCACGCACGATGGCCTGGGCCAGCACGGTCGCGGTGGTGGTGCCGTCACCGGCGTTGTCGGAGGTCTTGGAAGCAACTTCCTTGACCAGTTGGGCGCCCATGTTCTCGAACTTGTCCTTCAGTTCGATTTCCTTGGCAACAGAAACGCCGTCCTTGGTTACGGTGGGAGCACCGAAGGAGCGCTCCAGCACCACGTTGCGGCCCTTCGGGCCCAGGGTCACCTTGACGGCGTTGGCCAGGATGTTGACGCCGTTGACGATCTTGGCGCGTGCGTCGTCGCCGAACAGAACTTGCTTAGCAGCCATTTCTTACTCCAGAAATTGAGTGGAATTTGTTAATGCGGAAGGTCGGGAGTCGCGCGTCGCGAGCGGGCTGCGATGAAGGCGAGGAGCGCAGACGTACTGGAGTACGTTGAGCACCGGAGCCTTCAGCCCAGCTCGCGCAGTAGCGCGAAGCCGGTCTTAGGCTTCGATTACGCCGAAGATGTCCTCTTCGCGCAGCACCAGCAGCTCTTCGCCATCGACCTTCACGGTCTGGCCGCTGTACTTGCCGAAAATGACCTTATCGCCGGCCTTCAGTTGCAGGGCACGCACAGAGCCGTCGTCGAGCAGCTTGCCGGTGCCGACGGACACCACTTCGCCCATGTCGGGCTTTTCAGCAGCAGCGCCAGGCAGGACGATGCCGGAGGCGGTCTTTTCTTCGGCTTCAACACGCTTGATGACGACGCGGTCGTGCAGCGGACGAATCTTCATGTTTACTCCTGTAAGGGATTGATCTGGAATCAAAGGATGCAGAGCATCCGGAAAAAGCGGGCGGGCCACGTTGCCAGCACGGCAGCCGTTAGCACTCTACCCCGGCGAGTGCTAATGATAGGGGCGGGAGTGGGTGATTTCAAGGCGGGCCCTGTACGGAGCCGTCCAATATCTCATATATGGGCAGTTACTCTCGCCACGGGCAGCCCTTGGGCGCGCTTCGGGGCGCGGGACGGAACGGTTCGGAAGCATGCCATCTACAAACAACGCTTGCCGAAGAGCCCCCCCGGGCTCAGGAGCGATACCTTGCTCCAGATATCAGCGTCAGGCCTGCTCCACACGATTGCGTCCGGCAGCCTTGGCTGCATACAGCGCCTGATACGCACGGCTGATGGTCGCGGAGAAATTCTCTTCATGTAGATGTTCGGCCAGGCCGAAACTGGCCGAGAGCCGGGTACTGATTTCACCGCCGACCCGATTGATCTCTGCCACCGCCACGCGAATGCGCTCCAGCACCGCCTGTGCCTGGTCCAACGGGGTTTCAGGCAACAGGATCAGGAACTCCTCGCCACCCCAGCGGCCGCACTGGTCATACTCACGCAGCTGCGATTCGATGGCACGCGCAATTGCCTGCAGGACCAGATCTCCCGCTTCATGACCATATTCATCGTTGATGTGCTTGAAGTGATCCACATTCATGATGGCGAGAGAAAACCCTCGCTTCAGGCGCTTGCTGCGGTCGGCCTCCTCGCGCAGGCGCTCCATCAGGAAGCGGCGGTTGGCGAGTCCGGTGAGTGGGTCGTGCAGGGCAGCATCACGTAGCGCCAGGCTCAATTCGCGCAAACTGTTCTGATAGCGATCTGAAATCCGTGCCAGCTTTTCAAGGCGGCGAACCTGCTTGTCATATTGCTCAACCAGACTCAGGCGCTGATCGCGGGCAAGATGGTGATAGCCGTCGGAAATGCGCACCAGGCGCTCCAGGCGCTCGCGCTGCCCCAGGAACTGCTCCAGCAGCCGGACAAGCGGCTCACGCATCGGGTTGTCCTGTTGCGCAGGATCCGCCAGCAGCGTCTGCAGGTCCGCAAGGAATTCCCTGTCGCTGCCGGTCAGGTTAGTGCTGGGCATCTTCCGTGATTTCAAACGGGAAGCTGCAGTCTTCCTTGAATTCGTCAGCCAGGTCCAGCACACGTTCGTTGCGTGGATCGTAATACCAGTTCACCCGCACCGCCCGCCCCCTGCCGAAGGCCTCTTCGCAAAGATCGAAGATATCCATCATCGCCTTCACGGAACTGGTATTTATGTAGATCAGGCGCAATTCGAGATGCAGCGCCTGTTCGCTTTTCTGCAGGTACTCTTCAAGCCAACCGATCACTTCGCCGAAGAATTCGAATGAATTCTCCGGATAGGAATCGCCACTCATGCTGAGCACGCCGTCGTCCCATCTGGCCGATATTTCCGGCGTGGATTGCGTACCCTTTATATTCAGTTCTTTCATGCTTAAGCGTATTCCAGATTAAATGACCGCCCGCAGGCTGAAGAATGCCCGGCCATCGCTCGCGGGCGAGAGATTGGCCACCAGCGGCTCGGCTGATTTACGGGCCACGTCGATCAACCCCAGCCCGGCGCCAGACACGGCATCGCTGCTGCGAGGCTTGCGCAATTGCTCCTTGTAGGCAGCTTTGAGCTGGGTTTTGTCCAGCCGCGCCAGCTCGCCCACCTTGGCGAGCAGGAGCTCGCCGTCTTCCTGCTCCACCAGGTTGCCGGCCTGAACCACATAGAAACCACGCTCATCGCGGGCCACCACCACGGTGGCGGAACCGGCCAATTCGTCGTAATTCCTGCTCGTCGAGTAATGACGGATATTTTGGGTGAGTTCAATATAGACGCTGAAAACATCCATGGCGGAAGAGGGGTGTGCCTGATCTGCCTGGAGGTAATTTCTCAGTGCGTTGCCGATTTCCTCGATAAGGCTGCGAGAAATGGGACCGTTGAAACAGAGCAATATCCGGCAGCGATTGAAAAGCTCCCGAAGTCCAAATAAATCAATGGCTTCCATGAGATTCCGCCTCAGTCAAAACGAAACGATAGTATCGTGATGTCGTCACGCTGGGAATAGTTTCCCTGGTATTCACCAAGGGCTTTTTCCAGGGCGGCAGCCTGTGCCTGCATGGGGCGTTGTGCCACATAGCGCAGCAATTCTGCGAAGCGGCTGTTACCGAATCCGAAACCCAGCTCCCCGCCTGCCTGATCGAGATATCCATCGGTCACGAGGTAATAAGTGAAGCCGGCATGCAGTTCGACTTCCTTGTCCGTATAGATCCCCTGGCGACGGTCACCGATCGCGCGGCGATCGCCCTGGATATGGCCGACCTTGTCGCCGTCGCTCCAGTAAAGCGGGATCTTCGCGCCGGCATAGACCATGCGCCGGTTTTCCAGATCAACATAGGCCAGACCGGCATCCATGTTGGTCGCGATGGCACGGGGCAGCGGACAATCCTGCAACATCGCGCGCATGGCTTGGTCCGTCTGGGTGAGTATCGCGGCTGGGGAGGCGATGCCGGTCTTGGTCATGGCGTGGTCGATGGCGGCACGCGCGAGCATGGTCATCAGCGCGCCCGGGACGCCGTGACCGGCACAGTCCACCACCCCGATCAGATAGCTCGATCCATCGGCGCGGAAAACGTAGAAATCCCCGCCGACCACATCGCGTGGCCGCCACAGCACGAAGTGGTGCTCACCGAGCTGTTGCGTCATCTGCTGGCTGGGCAGGATGGCCTTCTGGATCAGACTGGCGTAATCGATGGAGTCATTGATCTTTTGGTGCGCCAGACGCATTTCGCGATTCGCAGCCTCCAGCGCCTCGGTCCGTTCCCGCACTTCGCTTTCCAGATCCTCGGTATAGGTGCGGACCTTGTTCACCATCACCGCGAAAGCGCGGCTCAGATCACCAATCTCGTCGCGGCTGTCCTCGGGCAGATTGACGTCGAAATTGCCATGAGAAATGGCCGTAGCCGAGTGGTGGAGTTTCTCCAGGGGCCGCAGCACCAGCCGGTTAACCGCCAGGCTGAACAACACCAGCAGGATGGCGAGCAGCACCAGCAGCAACAGCAGGCTGTTCTTCAACCAGCCGCCGTCGAGCACCTTGGCCATCTGCAGGTCTACCGCAGTCACCACATACCACTTCAGCTCGGGAATGTAGGAGAGCGCCAGCAATTGCTGACGTCCATCCAGGTTGCCCCATAGCGTCGAAACCTCGCCGGGGCGCTCAGCCGCCAGCGCCATCGCCCGCTGCAGTGCTTCCCTGTCCTTGCTGTCCGCCAACTGCCCCGGCAGGGTCTGCTCGGGCCTGGCAACGTTCCCCGCCTGATTGGTAGCGATCAGCGCCGCCTCGCGATGCGCCTGAATGGCGCCGTTGCTGGCGATGATCAGCGGCGTAACGCCCGGCTCGTCGGTATTGATGAATGTCTGCAGGAATCCGTTCAGGTTCAGCCCGGCCCCGGCCACGCCGATCTTCCGTGCCTCGTCGCGGATGCTGACATTGAACCAGACCATGGTGAGCTGCAGAGGCACGTCGAAATTGACGTTGATGTTGTAGTCATCCGACTGATCCAGCGTGCCGAAGAACCATGAATCGCTGTCCTTGCCATGCTCCAGCCTGTAGCGCGGCGCACTGCTGTAGGGTTTGTCGTCGCCATTGAAGTAGTAATTACCACTGGCGGCGCTGGCGATAAAATAGGCGTGGTTCTGCAGATCTGCCCGATAGGCCTCCGCCTCCCTGAACATCAGGGCTTTCTTGTCGAGATTTTCTTCATCACGCAACCACTGACGGGTGAGCTCGGAGCCAGCCAGCCGCCGGGCCAGCATCAGCTCGCGGGAGACGAGGCTGACGATCTGCTCCCGCTTGAGCTGGGTGTAGTTGCGGGCATAGGCCTCGCCGAAGTGATTGCGCACACCTTCGATCACCTGCCAGCCGATGATGCTCGCCGGCAGCAGGGTCAACAGACAGGCGATGCACAGCGCGAACATCGATTTGGCGCGCAGGCCAAACCCCCAGGTAGCCATCGGGCTGCTCTCTTTCTTGGACTGGCGCTGCGGACGACATGACCGCAGCCGGACGAGATGGAACGGTTCGGATCCGGGCCGGACACCCCGGGAAGTACCTCGGCTACCTAGTGGTGAGCATGGCACCGACGCCGGAACGCGCACGCCCGGCGGCAGGATTGTAGTGATTAACGGCTACAGCAACGTGGCACTTACACACATTGCAATAAAGTTTTTGACGGCACGCAGCTTCAGTCGCACCGCTGGTTGCGCAGATCCACCAGCACGGGCCACACGTACTGGAAAGTATCGCGCCCGCTGCACCGGGCTGCGCAATTCGAATAGGACACCGTGAGCCGCTGCCCCTGCTGCCAGATCCGTGCGGTGCAACGGTCCGTCTTCCCCACCAGCTCGATGGACGGCATCTTCTGCGTCTGCCGGAAGTCTCCCCAGGCAAGATCGCACTCACCTCGCCCGGGAATCTCGATCCGCGTATTCAGTTCGCGCACCTCTCCTGCCTCGATGCGTGCCCGACTGCTACCGTTATAGCCCGTCTCGTTACGGAAGCTGCAGCTGTAGCGGGCCTCGATGGGGCCAGCCTTCGCACCTGCACGGGCATGGGCCAGAGCACGGGCACGCGTGGAACCTTGCGGCGTCATCCCGGCAGGCTGCTGCGAACGCGGTTCTCCGCCCGCCGATACGGGCGGCCTGGGCGTAGCAGCCTCGTCCGGCTTGCCGGTGGGCGGCACGGAAACCTCGCTTGGTATCTCGGGCGCGGATTGCCGAGCCGAACAGGCGAACAGCAGGCCGACACAGGCAATCCATGCCAGGCATCGCACCATGGAGCTCAACGCCGGAAACCCGCTGCAACATGCCGGCCCCCACGAACAGGCTGCCGAAGGCACGATTCAGCCAGCGCAGATGACGCGGATCGCTCAACGAACGCAACACACGTGCCGCCAGCAAGGTGTAACCGCACATCACCACCACGTCCGTGAAGACCAGAGTGGCGCCGCAGATCATGTACTGCAGGGCCTGGGGCGCCCCGGGATCGACGAACTGGGGCAGCACAGCCAGCATGAAAACAATGCCCTTCGGATTACTGGTATTGATCAGAAAAGCACGCAGCGCCAGCGCACGGGCATCCCCCGGCCCGGCTTCGCTGGCCACCAGCGGCCGCGCCGGCGCCCGCCACTGCTGCACACCCAGCCAGAGCAGATAGCCCACACCGGCCCATTTCACGAATTCGAACAGGTGCTGCGAGGTTGCCAGCAGCGCCCCCAGACCGGTCGCGACCAATGCGATCAGGAACACCAGCCCCAACTGCAATCCGAGCAGATTCCACAACGCACGGCGGAAACCGAAACGCTGCCCAGCAGCCATGCATGACAGCGCGCCGGGCCCGGGCGAAAGACTGATGACCCATGCCGCGACAAAGAAAGCCAGCCAGGTATTGAAACTCATGCGATGAAATCCTCGTGACCCGTGCATACGGACCGCCGGCAGGCAGCTCCGCCCGAAACGGCATCATACCGGCGCATAGCCTCTGCCGCAGGGCGTGCGCAAGCCAACCGACCAGCGCTATGCTTGCGTTCTCCACCCCAAAACACCCACGCCATCATGCTTCAATCCGTCATCGCCATCAGCCTCGGTGCCGCACTCGGCGCAATCGCGCGCTGGCTGCTGGGATGCGCATTCAACAATCTGTTTCCCGCCATCCCGCTCGGCACCCTCGTCGCCAACCTAGTCGGCGGCTACCTGATCGGACTGTCGCTGGCGTTCTTCACACAGTACACGGGGCTCTCTCCGGCCTGGAAACTCTTCGTGATCACTGGCTTCCTCGGTGGTCTGACCACCTTCTCCGCCGAAGTGACTCAACTGCTGCAGCATGGGCAGATGCTCATGGCCATTGTGGCGATCGGCCTGCATGTGGGTGGTTCGCTGATCGCCACGCTGGCCGGCCTGGCCAGCTGGCGGTTGCTGGCGCACATGGGCTGACACGGTTCTGCCTGCGAACGCTGGGCAAAGCGGCCCAAATTCACGCGCTTGAAGATGAAACCCCACGGGCGCTGCGGCGCCACACCCGCCACCGGTACAGCCCTGCCGGCTCGGCCAGCATGATCAGATTGCCGAGCACCGCGCTGGCAATACCCAGCACCGTCCAGATCCGCCACACGAAACCCTCGAAGAACCCGGACAGCAGCAACGCCAGGATCGGCACCGCCACAGCCACATAACCCGCCCGCCCGGCACCGATGCGGCCCAGCAGCGTGAAATAGGCCGCAAAGGCAATCACTGAGCCGAACAGGGCGAGATACAGCAGCGAAGCGATGTAGGTCGGACGAAAATCGAAAGCCAGGGGCTTGCCCTGCAACAGCACGGCAATGACCGCGGCCCCCGCGCCGAAAAGCATGCCTCAGCCGGTGGTCACCAGCAACGGCAGACGCGCCTCATGGTTCCGCTGGGCCACCAGATTGCCCATTGAGGCCAACAAGCCGGCGGCCAGCCCGAATGCCACGCCCAGCCAGGCAGAGGGATCATCGATACTGCCCAGTTCCGGCCAGAACACCAGCACGATGCCCAGACAGCCCAGACCGGCGCCCGTAAGAGATCTGGCATCCAGCCGGCGGCCAAAGGCAATGCGCATGCCGATCAGGTTGAACAGCAACATGCTGGAATTAAGCACTGCCATCAGCCCTGACGCGATATGCCGCTCCGCCTCATAGGTCAGGCTATAGCTGATGCCGAACAGCAGTACACCTTGCAGGGCAGCCCAACGCAACGCCTGCACCGGCAGGCGCCAGCCCTCGCCGCGCCACGCGCTCCAGGCCAGCAGGATCAACCCGGCAAGACAGAAACGATAGGCTACCGAGGCGGAAGGATCCACCGTGCCGAACTGAAAGGTGATGGCCATCCAGGTCGAACCCCAGATCAGGCAGATGCAGACGTACAGCATCCTGTTGGAAAGCGCGGGCACGGCGGACTCCGGGAAAAAGGAGTCCAGAGTTTGGCGCGTCAGCATGAGGGAAGGGCAGAGCCACCGCAGACGTGCTGGCCTGGTCCGTACACCGGTACACCTGCGCCTAGAGGCAATCCGTCGCAGCCAAACCGCTCTCAAAAAAAGAGCCGTCGCCTGGTAGGCGACGGCTACAACGGAGGACAGATTGGAGACAAAACCGTTACGACCTCTGTGAAAATCGTAACGAAGGCAGGAGCCAGGCGCCTGGCTGCATCAGCCGCCGTCAGCGGCTCTCGTGGGCATGACCACGAAAAATAATTGACTGAATTGTAAGGTCTCTTGTCTTACAAAAACAGCAATTTGACCTTTGTTTGCCGGGATTCGTACTTCCGGACGATTCTTGCAAATTTGAACAGCATACTCAGAGGAGCCTCTTATGGAGATCGCCATTCAACGTGCAAGCCTTGCAGGAGGCTGCTTCTGGTGTCTCGACGCCGCCTTTCGCGAGCTACGAGGCGTACATTCCGTGCGTAGTGGCTTCATGGGAGGAAAGTTCTCTGACCACGTCAGCTACGAAGCCGTCTGCCAGGGGAATACCGGCCATGCCGAAGTCGTATTGATCGAATTCGACCCCGCCGTGATCAGCTATCGCCAACTGCTCGAAGTCTTCTTCGTGATCCACGACCCCACTCAGCTCAACCGTCAGGGCAACGATGTCGGCACCCAGTACCGCTCCGCGATCTTCTACTTTGACGATAGCCAACATGCCGCCGCCCGGGCACTGCTCACCGAACGGGCCTCATCCTTCCCCAGGCCCATCGTCACCACTCTGGAAACGGCGGGTCCGTTCTTCGATGCCGGTGAGGAGCATCAGGACTATTTCCGGCACAATCCCGGCCAGGGCTATTGCGCCTATGTGATCGCCCCAAAACTCATCAAGTTCCGCAAGACCTTCGTGCACCTGCGCCAGACGTTTCCATGAATTCATCCAATCCCCCGGCGGCGACACCTTTAGCCTCGGCAGCCACGAGCGAGCCGGATCTGACCCGCCGCTTCGGCGGTGTCGGCCGTCTTTACGGCGAACCTGCCGCCGCCCGCTTCGCCGCGGCCAACATCTGCGTGGTCGGCATCGGCGGCGTGGGATCCTGGGTCGCCGAGGCGTTGGCACGCAGCGCCATCGGCCGGCTCACGCTGATCGATCTGGACATGGTCAACGAATCCAATGCCAACCGGCAGATCCATGCGCTGGATCCGGCCTGGGGCATGGCCAAAGTGGACGCCATGCGTGATCGCATCCTCGCCATCAATCCGGCCTGTCAGGTCCGCGTGGTGGAAGATTTCGCGACACCGGAAAACCTCGCATCCCTGCTGCCTGGTCATGATCTGATCGTGGACGCCATCGACCAGGTGCGCGTGAAGATCGCCATGGCCGCCTGGTGCGCGGCACACGGCATGCCGCTGGTCATGGCAGGCGGCGCCGGCGGCAAGCAGGACCCCACACGCATCCGTTGCGACGATCTCTCCCGGACCGAGCAGGACCCGCTGCTTGCCAAAGTACGCGCCCAGTTGCGCAAGACGCACGGCTTTCCCAAGGACAAGAAACGCAAATTCGGCATTCCGACGATCTACTCCACCGAACCACTGCAGCGCCCTGCCGCCTGCACCACGGACGACGCACCGCAAGGGCTTTCCTGCGCAGGCTACGGCTCGGGCGTGTGCGTCACCGCGAGCTTCGGCTTCTTCGCGGCTGCCGTCGCCCTGCGCCAGTTCGCCAACCCGGATGCGTGACCTGCGTACGCTGAACCTGAATCTGCTCAAGGCGCTGGATGCGCTGCTCGACACGCACAGCGTAACGCGCGCGGCCGAACGCCTGAACGTCACCCAACCCGCCATGAGCGGCATGCTCACACGCTTGCGCGACGGTTTCGACGATCCGCTTTTCGTCCGCAGCCAGCGCGGCATCGTGCCGACACAACGGGCGTTGGCGCTGGCACCCGCGCTCAGACGGATCCTTGCCGAACTCGATGTGCTGCTGCAGCCGGTGGAGTTCGATCCACTCACCGCCGACCTTACGCTCCGCATCGCAGCGACCGACTACGCCCTGAGTGCGGTGGCCTTACCCTTCCTCTCAGCACTCAAGCAACGGGCGCCGGGGATACGGGTGGCATTGCTGCCGGTACGGGAAGTGCAAGTCCAGACGCAACTGGAGCACGGCGAGCTGGATTTCGCGCTATTGACGCCAGAAAGCACGCCGGCCGATCTGCATGCGCGCCGCCTGTTCGATGAGCGCTACGTCTGCGTGATGCGCATGGATCATCCGGCTGCCGGCGAACCGGCATTGAGCCTGGATCGCTTCTGTGCGCTGGAACATGCACTCGTTTCCTACAACGGCGGCAGCTTCAGCGGCGTGACCGACGAGGCACTGGCCAGAGCCGGCCGTACACGGCGGGTAAGCCTGTCCGTGCAGAGTTTTCTGGTGCTGCCGGAAATCCTGCGCCAGAGCGATCTGGTGGCTGTGCTGCCCGAACGCCTGGTGGCAGACGTGCCGGGGCTACGTCTGTTCGATCCTCCCGTCGAGATCCCAGGCTTCACCAAGATGCTGGTCTGGCATGAACGCAATCACGGCAGCCCCGGCCAACGTTGGCTGCGTGAATTGCTGGTGGCAAGTTGCGGCACCGCATGACCGGCACGTCGGCCATGCGCAGACACGGCCGAGCACCTGCGCGAATCGCCGCTCAGTCCGCCTCCAGGCGATAACGCTCCAACCAATGCGCATACGGCGCCGGCAGCACCCAGGAAGGGTCCAGGCCGAGCTTTTTGGCCAGCGCATAGGGATAGTGCGGATTGGCCAGCATCGCACGGCCGATCATGACCAGATCCATCTGCCCGTCGGCCACCACACGCTCGGCGTCGGCCGCGCGTTCGATCCCCCAGGAGGATGCCACCGGCAGACCAGCCTCGCGCTTCACCCGCTCGGCGATCGGCGCCAGGAAGGCCGGGCCCCAGGGTACCTTCGCCGTGGGAATGCAGAAATTGACGCTGACGTTGAGCAGATCCAGCCCACCGGCCCTGAATTCGCGTACCAGCTCGATGGAGTCGGCCAAGGTTTCCTCGTCTCGCCCGTCATACTCGATGACACCGAAACGCGCCGTGAGCGGCAGGCGCTCGGGCCATTCGGCGCGTACTGCCGCCAGCGTTTCGAGCAGGAAGCGGGCACGACCTGCATGATCGCCGCCATAACCGTCGCACCGCTGGTTGGCATGCGGCGAGAAGAAGCTCTGGGCGAGATAACCGTGTGCGAAATGCAGCTCCAGCCATTCAAAGCCGGCCTCGCGAGCGCGCCGTGTGGCGGCGGCGAAATCACGGGTAACGCGGGCAATGTCATCCGTGCCCATTTCCGTCGGCATGCGCGGCAGGTTGGCACCAAAGGCGATGGCCGAGGGAGAGAGGGTTTCCCATCCGCGCGGGTCATCCGCGGGGATATGATCGTCACCTTCCCAGGGACTGTTTGCACTGGCTTTGCGGCCGGCATGGCCGATCTGGATGCCGGGAACCGCGCCGGCAGCCCTGATGGCTGCCGCGATACGCGCCAGGCCGGCGGCCTGTTCATCCGACCACAGCCCCAGGCATGCGGGCGTGATGCGCCCTTCGGGCGAGACGGCGGTTGCCTCGACGATCACCAATGCGGCACCACCACGGGCCAGACTGGCGTAATGCGAAAGATGCCAGTCGTTCACCAAGCCGTCGGTAGCGCTGTACTGGCACATCGGTGGCACCGCGATGCGATTGCGCAGCCGGGCATCCTTGAGCGTGAAGGGAGAAAACAGGGATGACATGCGGAAGTCCTTGCGTGATGGGTGACGGAATGCTCGCCTCAATGCCTGCCGGCAGCCGATTCGCGAACAGCCTGCAGCACCAGTTCGGCAACCTTCTCCGATGAAGCGGGATTCTGACCGGTGACCAGACGTCCGTCACGCACGGCGAAAGGCTGGAAGTCCGGACCGCTTTCGTAACGCGCGCCAAGCGCGCGGATGCGCGTTTCCAACGCAAAGGGCACGGTCTTGTCCATGCCGGCGGCCACTTCCTCTGTATTGGTGAAGGCAGCCGCACGGCGGCCGGCCACCAGTGGCTGCCCTTTCTCATCCTTGGCATTCACGAGCCCCGCAGGTCCATGGCAGACCGCAGCAATCACCTTGCCCTCGCCCCAGGCTTCCGTCAGCAGCTTTGCCAGTCGGTCGCTTGCCGGCAGATCCCACATCGTGCCGTGGCCTCCCGGCATGAATACGGCGTCATAACCTGCGGATTTCAAGGTGTCGATCTTTTGCGAGCCATCAAGCTTCGCACGCGTGGCAGCATCTTTCAGGAAACGCTCAACGCTGGCCGGATTTTTCCCTTCCGCCGCCACCGAATTCGGATCGATAGGCACCTTGCCCCCGGCAATCGAGGCGACATCCACCTGTGCTCCGGCATCCACGAAAGCGTAATAGGGCGTGGTGAACTCCTCCAGCCACAATCCGGTGGCCTGACCGCTACCACCCGCCGTGGCGTGGGAGGTGAGTATCACGAGAATCTTGAACATGGGAGGCATGGGGAAATCCTTTCCGGAAAATGGGTGCTGCGGAATGAAAGGCAGGCACCGGGAAACGGTGCGGACAACGGAGCTTAGAGAGCGCTTCGATTAAGATAAACTGATCGCAACTTATCGAATCCATAAGAGTTCATTGTGTTCAGCCCGCAATGGATCCAGACATTCCTGGCACTTGCCGACACAGGCAGCTTCACCCGCGCAGCCATCCGCCTCAATCTCACCCAGGCCGCGGTCAGCCAGCACGTACGTGAGCTCGAGACACAGCTCGGCCCGCTGCTGGTACGGCATCCGCGTGCGCTGGAGCTGACGCCGGCCGGTGAATCCTTCCTGGACTACTGCCACGAAGTGGAGCAGGCCGGTCGCCGCCTGAAGGTGCGCCTGGCCGATGCCGATGCGCATCGCGGCGAAGTCGGCCTGACCACCCCCGGCAGCGTCGGCCTGGCCATCCACGCACCATTGCTGGCGCTGCAGGCGGAAAACCCCGGACTGGTGATCCGCCACCGCTTCGCGCCCGACCCGGAGATCATCGACGCATTGCGGGAGAAGCAGTACGACTTCGGCATCGTCACCCTGCGACCGGACGACCCCCGCCTCTCGGCCAGCGAATTCGCCGAGGAAGTGCTGGAACTGGTGGTGCCCGCCGGGCAGATGGTGACCTCCTGGGACGATCTCGCCCGCCTGGGCTTCATCGAGCACCCTGACGGCCCAGCCATGGCCACCCGCCTGTTCAGCCGCGCCTTTCCCGGCAACCCCGGCGTTCGTCGCCTGCCGCGCCGCGGCTACATCAATCAGGTCGGCCTGATCCTCGATGCGGTCGCCCGGGGATTCGGCTTCACCGTGATCCCCCGCCATGCCCGCCAATCCTTCGCTGAAGCTGCGGCAATCAAGGTGGCGCTGAGTGGTGACCCATATCCGCTGTGGCTGGTCCACCGCGCGGAATGGCCCCTTTCCGCACGCGCAGCATTCGTGGCCGAGCATCTGCGCGAGAAAATGCACGCACTGAAAGAGCGACGCACCGGACCGTAAGTGGCGCTCAGGCGCTGCAGCGACATGCCAGATATCACGAAACGTGATGCATCAAATACGGAATCGCGATTGGATTCATATCCGGACGATATGCATCCTGTGATCACGCGCCAACGTGCTTCCTGCCGGAAGCGCCACGGCATCCTCGGATCACAAGGAGTACTCAATGAACACAATCATCTGGCCGGAAGGCTATGTCCCCGGCTTCACCGACAACTTCGCCTCCAACGAAATGATCGTCGCAGGTCTCGACGTGGCAGGCGTCTGGCCTTTCCTGAACACCCCGTCGCGCTGGCCGACCTATTACGCCAACTCGGCCAACGTCCGCTTTCATGATGGCAAAGGCCCGGAACTGGCGGAGGGCGTACGTTTCCACTTCGAAACCTTTGGCTTCCCGGTGGAGGCAGAAGTGGTCGAACATGTCGCCCCCGCCAGCGGAAAACCGGCGCGTGTGGCATGGCACGGGTGGGCTGGCAGCACGCCGGCAGACCGTCTGGATGTTCATCACGCCTGGTTGCTGGAAGATCTGCCAGGCGGCAGGCTGCGCATCCTCACACAGGAAACCCAGCGCGGCGAGCCGGCGCGGGCTCTGGCCTCGGCCGAGCCCAATCCGATGATCAACGGTCACGACCAGTGGCTCAAGGGCATGATTGCCGCCGCGCGCAAGGCCAGGAGGGCCCGTTAGACAGAAAAGGCTGCTTTCAGGGATTCCGCCGGCCTGGTCAGCCGGCAGGATGCAGATAGGTGTCGATTGCGTTCCTGGCGGCTTCATCCAGCGCCACGAACTTCACGCCGACACGAAAGCCGCCCTCTGCACTTGAAAGCACACTGTGTGTCACCTGCCCCTTGGCGTGGACTCGGGCCGGGCCACCGCGCACGGGAATCGACAGATCCAGCTCCAGCAGCATTCCAACGGGCGGGTTGGCGGCGACGGCCAGTGCTATGCCGCTCGGATTGATCTCCAGCGTACGCACCTGAAAAACATGCTGGGCCACACGCACCGTCGCCAGCGTACGAAATCCCTTGCGCAGAGATTGTCCGCGCTCCTCCATCATCACTCCCACGGCCTCATCGATGTATCGCCTGAAAGCTCAGGCACACGGAATTATCCTCCATGCCAAGCCCTGCGTGCCCTGAACATCGAAGGCCATTGACCAAACACGTATCCGGGCAAAAACAGGCGGCGCGCGAATTCAGCACGATGGAATATCAAGGATGGGCCCATGACATTCACAGGGCGACGAATTTCCACCTTTCCTTAATGCACGGCATCGCCACGGAGCGGCAGCCTGCATGCGCCCCGCCTGAGACTGAAGGAACGGGAGTCGATACACCCGCAGGCAAGGAACGCATGACGCCTCCTCAACGGGTGCCTTTGAGCTTGCCGATGAAAGCGCCCAGATCCTGCGAGATCTGGCTGAACAGAGGATCCTTGCGATTTTCCAGCGCGATCTCGCCGAAAAGCTTGAGGCCGACGGCCATGGCTGCGGCATCGTCAGCGCTCAGTTGGCCGCGCTGACGCGAACGCTCGACGATGGCGAAGATGTCGTCATGGCAGCGCGCCACGAAACGGAGCGGCGCACTGTCCGCCAGCACTGTACCTTCGGCATCCACGGCATCCAGGGTGACGCGGTAATGATGTTTCTGCATGTTCTGTCCTTTCGTGAAGCGACCGGGCTCAAGCCTGCCCGATGTCCTGTGCCGCGCGTTCGATCACGGTCGCGATCTTCCGGGTGAGTTCTGTATCCGCCTCGCCCTGGCTCAGGCGTTGATGCAGCGCCGCCTTGAACTTGTGCATGGCCTGCTGCAGTTCGGGGGAACGACGGGCCTCGGCCACCGATTCCGCAGCGCCAAGGCGGGCACGCACACGGGCAAGCGCTTCGGCTTCGCTGGCGACCAGCGCCGCACCATCCGGGGTGATGGCGTATTGCTTCTTGCCGGCAAGTTCGCTCACGCTCGCCAGGCCGGTTTCCTCCAGCAAGGTCAGCGTCGGGTAGATCACGCCGGGGCTGGGGGTGTAATCGCCACCGGCAAGCTCTTCGATGGCCTTGATGATTTCGTAACCATGGCGTGCCCGTTCTTCCAGCAGGCTCAGGATCAGCAGCCGGAGATGGCCTTGCTCGAACATCCGCCGGCCCATGCCGCCCCGGAATTCCTTCTCGATGCCGGCCTTGCCGTGGTGATGGTGTCTGTCGTGGTGTGGGCCGCCATGGCCCTTGTGCATGTCTCGCATGTCAATCTCCCAAGGGGGTCTTGAGCTCATCCAGAATGGATGGCCCACGAAAAAGATATATCTTTTACTGGTGACAGCCAAGAGAAAAGATATATCTTTACGTATCCCTCATGGGTGACACATGCATCCATTCGCGCGCGGCGAGGTACTGCCACACCGTGCGCGTACGGGCCACCGGCTGTATCAGGTCAATGCCGCCTGCAGCCTGACGATGGCTTCGTCCAGCAGGCCGCGGCTGCAGCCGAAATTCAGGCGCACGAAGCCCTCCAGGCCGAAATCGCGGCCATCCGAAAGGCCCAGGCCGTGGGCCTCGAAATGCTTCTGCGGACTGGGCAGATCCAGTGCACGGCAGTCGATCCAGGCGAGGTAGGTGGCTTCCACCGGCGTCATATGCAGACCCGGAATGGCATTGACTGCAGCATGCAGGCGCTGGGCGTTGCCATGCAGGTAGTCGAGCAACGCTGCACGCCAGGGGCCACCGTCACGATAGGCCGCCTCGCAGGCGGTGAGGCCGAGCACGTTCACATCGGCCATCAGGCCACGCGCGAGGATCTGATACTGCCGACGCAGGTGGGCGTTGGGAATCACCGCGAAGGCGCAGCCGAGGGCAGGGATGTTCCAGGTCTTGGAAGGCGCCATCAGCGTGATGGTGCGCTGGGCCACGGCTTCATCCAACGCGGCGATCGGTGTGTAACGCGCGGCGGGGTCGATGACCAGACCGCAGTGGATGTCATCGGAACAGATCAGCCAGTCGTGCTTTTCCGCCTGCCAGGCCATGCGCGTGAGTTCATCGCGCGTCCAGGCACGGCCGACAGGGTTGTGCGGATTGCACAGAAGCAGCAGGCGGGCATCCTCCTTGTGCAGGGCGTCCAGCCCGTCCCAATCGTATTCCCAGCGGCTGCCGACGAGCTTGAGCGCGCTGCGCAACAGCCCCCGCGAAGCATTGCCCGGTGCCGTGAGCATGGGCGGGTAGATGGGCGGGAAGGTGAGTACACCGGCGCCGGGCTCACCGGCCAGACGGCAGGCGAGATTGAAGCCGGGGACCACGCCGGGCAGCCAGACGATCTAGTCCGGCTCGATCTGCCAGTCATGGTCACGCGCGATGGCCTCGGCCACGGTCTGCGCCAGTTGTGCGGAAGGGTGGGCGTAGCCGAACACACCGTGGTCGATGCGCGCGCGCAACGCGGCAAGCACCGGCTCGGGTGCGGCGAAGTCCATGTCGGCGACCCACATCGGCAACACCTCACGGCCGGCATAGCGCTGCCACTTGATGCTGTCGGACTGGAGACGGTCGGGCGGATTGTCGAACAGAGATTGCATGTCAGGCCTTGTTGTCATGAGCGCCATAGTGAACGCTGGAAACCGCATTCTATACAGACGGGGTTGGGACAACCCTGCAGGCGGCGCAGTTTCACGCCAGCGCCCGCCCGGCTAACATGCGGACACGCCACCCACGAGGTATCCCCGATGCAGACTCCTCCCAAAGCCGACGTGCGCGGCCTGCTTGGTCGCTTGCCGCTGTTCTCCGCGCTGGCGCCGCACGAACTGGACCGCATCGCCGCGGATACCACCGAACACCGCTTGGCGCGCGGCGAGGTATTGTTCCGCCAACATTCGCCCTGCACCGGCTTTTTCATGGTGGCGCACGGCCAAATCAAGCTGGCGGTGAGCGCCCCGAACGGCAACGAGAAGGTGCTGGAGATCATTCCGCCACACATGAGCTTCGGCGAAGCGATGATGTTCCTCGACCGCCCCTTCCCGGTCACAGCCTCGGCCCTGACCGAATCGCTGGTGCTTGGCGTGCGGCGCGAAGCGGTGCTCTCGGTGCTGGACAATGATCCGCATTTCGCGCGCCGCCTGCTCGCCGGCATGTCCTTGCGCCTGCACTCGCTGGTGCGCGACGTGGAAGGCTATGCGCTGCGTTCTTCCACGCAGCGCCTGATCGGCTTCCTGCTCAGCGCCGGCGGCGCTGCCGATGAAGCACAGGGCTCACTCTCGGTCGACCTGCCCACCAGCAAACAGGTGCTCGCCTCGCGGCTGTCGGTCACTCCCGAAACCTTATCGCGCATCCTGCACGGCCTGGCCGACGCAGGCCTGGTGCAACTGGACGGCAAGACCATCCATATCCCGGACGTGGCTCACCTGCGCGACTTCGAGGCCTGAACAGCTTCCGGGGTCGTGCGGCGGCAACGGCCGGGATGGCGCCCCGCCCCGTCTCGTGCCGCATTTCCCCTGACGGATGACTTTGTGCGAACTGGTTACAATATCGGCTATGTCACTCAGCCGTAACCAGATCCAGGTGATCGCCCTGATCGCCGTTTCCATCCTCGCCAACGTCACCATGGGCGGGGGGCGGGTGACCGCTTCCCTGTTCATGCTCGAACACACCGGCTCGAAGGCCATGGCCGGCATCGCCTACAGCGGCTACAGCCTGCTGCCCGCGCTGCTCTCACTGCTGATGGGGCGCTGGATAGACCGCGTCGGTACACGGCGCGTGATGCATACCGCACAACTGATCATGCTCGGCGGCCTGGTGCTGGCCGCCGCACTTCCCTGGGCGCCGACGGTGCTGATGTCCGCCGTGGTCTGCGGTTTCGGCTTCGCCAGCTTCATGCTCGCAGCCAACGTCGCGGTGAGCCTGATGCCGGTGAAGCACGAGGGTGAGCGGGTCGGCATGCTCGGCTGGCTGGCGATGGGTGGCTCGGTGTCGTCGGTCAGCGCACCGGCCATGAGCGGTTTCGTGCTGGACCACTGGGACTTCTCCGCCGCCTACGGCGTGCTGGCGGTGTGTGTGCTCGCCAGCCTGGTGCTGGCCCGCTTCGTTCCCCTGCCCGGCGGCAACCGCCCGCCGCGCGAGGAAAAGGCCAAGGGCGAAAGCGTGGTGCGCATGGTGTTTTCCGATCCGGGATTGCTGCGCATCTATCTACTGGCCATGGTGGTTTCCATGGCCTACGACGGCTTTGCCTTCATGACGCCGGTGCTGGGCCATGAACGCGGCTTCTCCGCCACCACCATCGGCATGATCCTCTCCGCCTTCGCCATGGGCACCTTCGCCGTACGCGCACTGATGCCCTGGCTGTCCCGCCGCTTCAACGAGTGGCGCATGATGACCATGGCCTTCGGTCTCACCGCCACGGTATTCCTGCTGCTGCCCTTCGCCAGCCATGGCGCGATCCATGCCGTACTGGGCTTCTGCTTCGGGCTGGCGGGCGGCGTGGGGCAACCCAACATCCTCAGCCTGGTCTACCGCGCCATGCCGCCCAGCAAGGCCGGTGAAGGCGAAGGCCTGCGCTCGATGATGGGCAACGCTATAGGGCTGACCGCGCCCTCGGCGTATGGCGCGATAGCGGCACTATTCGGCGCCGTGCCAGTATTCGTGATCATCGGCAGCGTCGCCGGTATCGCCAGCTGGCAGGCCGACCGTGGCTTCCGCCGTGACGCCGCGCTGCGGCAGCGCTCCGAATAGAAAGAAGCCCGCAGGCATTGCCCGGCTTGAGTCGGCTGTGGCTGAATGCTAGTGTTACCGCTACCAATCACGGGTGCAGCATCTTGCCCTCCGACCGCCCCCAGCTTCCTCCCCACGAAGCAGAACACTTCACCTCCGCAGCCTATTTCCGTCTTGCCGGCAGTTTCGCCAGCCCTGACACCGAGCCCTGGCTGCCGCAGATACTTGAGCCACATACTGTGGCGGACCATCTGGTCGGCGCCGGGCATCACGCCAGCGTGCAGGCGGCCGTCAATGCGGCCATCGCCAGCGGCCGGCGCGAACGGCAGACCATCCATGTGCTGCCGGGCGAATACCGGGGCGCGGTCTACATCCCGGCCGGCACGCCGCCACTGAGCATCATCGGCCTCGGGCAGCAGCGCGGAGAGGTTCGCCTGTGCCTGGATCTGGTGGCGACAGTGTCGATCGGCGAGTATCGCGCCCGGGTCAATGCCGATGGCCGCTTCCAGCCGGGAGATCCGGCCTGGGCGATGTACCAGTCTCAGGCGGATCGGCCGGAAGGTGACGCACTGGGCACCTTCGGCACCGCCACGGTATGGAGCCAGGCAACGGATCTGGTGATCGCCAACCTGAGCCTCTGCAACGATTTCCCGCCCGCACCCGAAGCACGCCAGGCCCAGGCCGTAGCCCTGCGCGTCGACGGTGACCGTACCCAGTTGCTGGGGCTGGATCTGGACAGCCTGCACGACACGCTTTTCCTCAATGCGCGCGAACGCATCGTGCGCGTGCTGGCACGTGACTGCCGCATCGCCGGTGACGTGGATTTCCTCTTCGGCGCGGCCAGCGCGGTGTTCGAGCAGTGCGAATTCCTGATGCGTAGCGCGCGCCGCCCGACCGGCATCGTCTTTGCACCCAGCACGCCGGCAAGCCATCCCTGGGGCTTCCTGGCGCAAGACTGCCGTTTCCGCTGCGACGCCGGCGTAACGCCTGACGGAGCCAGCCTCGGCCGGGCCTGGGATGAGGGCGCACGCGAGGGTTACCGCCCCGGCATCACGGCCAACGGTCAGTTGCTGATCCGCGAATCCTTCATCGATGCGCATTTCCGGCGTGAGGCGCCCTGGGCACCAGCGGCCACCAGCGCGCGCCCTTTCCGCGGCTGCGACACACTGGCCCAGGTCGACGCGGATCCGCACTGCAACCGCCTCTGGGAGTACGCCAACCACGGCCCCGGCGCTGCCTGAACGCCCGGGCGCGCGGGTATGATGCGAGCTCCACTTTTGCGGAGACTTCAGCCATGACCCTGCGTTCAGCCGTCCTGCTCGTCGTCCTGCTTTTCGCGGGCCTGTTCGTCGTCCTGAACTGGATCGCCATCATGGCGCCCACCACGCTCTCGCTCGCCGTCGCCACCATCAACGCACCACTGGGCCTGATCATGCTGGGCTTGCTGCTGCTGGTTTCGGCGGCCTTCCTGGTGTTCATCCTCTACCTGCAGACCGGCGTGTTGCTGGAAACCCGCCGCCAGATCCGCGACACCCGTGCGAGCCGCGAGCTGGCCGACCAGGCCGAAGCCTCACGCTTCACCGAACTGCGCAGCTACCTGGCTTCCGAACTCGTGATGCTCGCGCAACGCGATGCCGAGGCACGGGCCGAGCTGCACAAGCGCATCGAGGAAACCGGCAATTCGCTGGCTGCGGCCATCGGCGAGCTGGAGGACCGCATCGAACGCAACGGCCTGCCCGCTCAGCGGACACCATGATCGAGCACGGCAACTTCCTCATCGCCTTCGGCTTAACGCTGTTCGCTGGGCTGTCGACAGCCATCGGCAGCGCCATGGAGCTGCTCTCGCGCAACTTCAATCCGCGCTTTCTGGCCGGCTCGCTGGGCTTCTCCGCCGGCGTGATGATCTACGTCTCCTTCGTCGAGATCCTCGTCAAGGCGCGCGACTCGCTGAGCCTCGCCTTCGGCGACAAGCTCGGCTACAGCTACACCGTGCTGGCCTTCTTCGCGGGCATCGCCCTGATTGCCCTGATCGACAGGCTGATTCCCTCCTACGAGAATCCGCACGAGATCGGCAACATCCCGCGGGCGGACCAGCCTGGTCGCGAGCTGCCGCCGCATGCACAAGGGCGGCTGATGCGCATGGGGCTGTTTTCCGCACTGGCGATCGCCATCCACAACATCCCGGAAGGCATGGTGGTCTCGGTGCCCATCCACTACGCCACCGGCAGCCGGCGCAAGGCCTTCTGGCTGTCGGCCCTGTCCGGACTGGCCGAACCCGTGGGCGCGCTGATCGGCTATCTGGTATTGCGCACCTTGTTCAGCGACGCCACCTTCGGCGTCATCTTCGCTGCCGTGGCCGGCATCATGGTCTACGTCTCGCTCGACGAACTGTTGCCCACGGCCGAGGAATATGGCGAGCACCACATCGCCATCGGCGGCCTGATCGCGGGAATGGCGGTCATGGCGGTCAGCCTGCTGCTGTTCGTCTGACCGTTCCGGCACATGAGTGACAGGCGCATAGCCCATCTCGACATGGACGCGTTCTACGCGTCGGTCGAACTGCTGCGCTATCCGGAGCTGCGCGGCCAGCCCTTGGTGATCGGCGGGCGCAGCGTGCCGGCACCGCAACGCCAGGCGGACGGCAGCCTGCGCTGCGCCCGCCTGCGCGACTATGCCGGCCGTGGCGTGATCACCACCGCCACCTACGAAGCACGCGCGCTCGGGGTGGGCTCCGCGATGGGTCTCATGAAAGCCGCCCAGCTCGCCCCTGATGCCTTGCTGCTGCCTGTCGACTTCGACGCCTACCGGCATTATTCGCGGCTGTTCAAGGCAGCTGTGCGGGAAATCGTTCCCCAGATCGAGGATCGCGGCATCGACGAGATCTACCTCGACCTCAGCACGCACGAAGAAGACAGCGCCAGCCTCGCACGCCGGCTGAAGGACTCCGTTGCGGCGGCCACCGGGCTGCGCTGTTCCATCGCCATCGCGCCCAACAAGTTGCTGGCCAAGATCGGCTCCGACCTCGACAAGCCTGACGGACTGACGCTGCTGGGCATGGACGACCTGCCCACACGCATCTGGCCGCTGCCGGTACGCAAGATCAACGGAATCGGCCCCAAGGCCGACCAGAAGCTCGCCACACTGGGAATCCGCAGCATCGGCGAACTGGCGGCGGCCGACGAACACTGGCTGTGCGGCCATTTCGGCCAGCACTACGGCCGCTGGCTGCATGCCGCCGCGCACGGCCTGGACGAGCACCCGGTGGTCACCCACAGCGAGCCCAAGTCCGTGAGCCGCGAAACCACCTTCGCGCGTGACCTGCATGCCCGCAACGACCGCACCGAACTCGGCCAGCTGTTTACCGCGCTGTGCGAGCGCGTGGCGGCGGACCTGGTGCGCAAGGGGGTGATGGCGTGCACCATCGGCATCAAGCTGCGCTACGCGGATTTCAGCAGCGTGACGCGCGACATCACGCTGGCTGAAGCCACCACGGATGCGCGCATGATCCGGCGCGCCGCAGGCGAATGCCTCAAGCGCGTACCGCTCGAGCAGCGCCTTCGCCTGCTGGGCGTGCGCGCCAGCCACCTGAGCCCACTGGCCGAGCCCATGCAACCGGAACTGGCGCTGGACTGATACGGTCGGCCGACGCAATCGGCCGTATCAGGGCATGTCGGCCTGCGGTGACGCCTGCACGGTGGTCGGCAGCTCCAGCACGAAGACCGTGCCCTCGCCCGGCGTGCTCTGTACGCCAACGCTGCCACCCAGCACCTGCACCACGATGTTGTGCACGATGTGCAAGCCCAGCCCGGTACCTCCACTGCCCAGACGCGTGGTGACGAAGGGGTCGAAGATGCGTGGCAACAACTCGGCGGCAATGCCCACGCCATCGTCGCGAACCTCGATGCACACCCTCCCGGCCTCGGCTGGAAGCGCGCTCACCACCACCAGCCCGCCTTCCCGGCCGGCAAAGGCATGCATGGTGGTATTCACCAGCAGATTCGTGAGCACCTGGCCGAGCGGCCCCGGATAGCTCTCCATGCGGATCTGCGCCGGCACATCGATCTCCAGCACCACACCATGCTTGCGCAGCAGCGGGCGTACCGTGAGAGCGACCTCGGCCACCATTTCGTCGAGCATGAAGGCACGGTGCTGCGAGCTGGCCTGATCCGCCGCCACCTGCTTGAAGCTGCTGACCAGCTCGGCCGCGCGCTGCAGATTGCGCAGTGCGATGTCGGTACCTGTATCCGCCGCGGCGAGGAATTCATTCAGCTCGGAACGGCGCACGCCGCGCGTCACGCATTCGCGGAAAGCAAGCAGCGCATCGCGCAGCGTCGAGGTGGCCATCAAGCTGTTGCCGACCGGCGTGTTCAGCTCGTGCGCCAGGCCGGCCACCATCGCGCCCAGCGCGGCCAGCTTCTCGGCACGAACCAGCTCGTCCTGGGCCTGGTGCAGCCGCAGCAGACTGCCGGAAAGCTCGGCATTGGCGCCCGCCAGCTCCTCCGTGCGCTGCTGCACGCGCAGCTCCAGCCCGGCATTGAGTTCGCGCAATTCGTGCTCGCGGGCGCGGATCGCCTCGTCCATTGCCGCCAACCGGTTCGAAAGCTCGTCAATCTCGGCGATGCCGCTGCGTGGCCAGGGCTGAACCTTGTCGCCGCGCGCCACGGCACCGGCCCGCGCGCTGATCTGGCAAATTGGCCGCGCCATCTGGGTGGCCCACCAGGGGGCGAGCAACAAGGCCAGCCCCAACGAGAACCCCAGCCCGAGGAAGGCGTATTCGAAGGCGGTGCGCGCGCGCGGGTTGCGCCAGCCCCCCGCGCTGCGTGCCACGAAATACCAGTTGAGCAACGATGAGCGCACCACGGCAGCATCGAAATCCTGCTTTTCCAGACTCATATGCCCCACCTGCGGCCCGCCCTGCTGCAGCACGCGCACGAACAGCGGCTGGTTGGCCAGGCTGAACACTCCGACACGCTCGGCATCCTCACTGTCGGCCAGCAGTTCGCCACGCGAATCGGCGATCCACAGTTGCTTGCCGCTCCCGCTGACCTCAGCCCAGCGGGCGATGCCGGCCAGAGCCACCTCGCCGATCAGCACCGCATCGCCGGCCGGCACGCCGATCCCCACGGCCACGCGATTGCTCACCGGCGAGACGTATTTGTCACTCCAACTCAAGCGTGCCTCCCGGCGCAGGCGCAGAAACAACGGAGAGGCGCTCAGATCGTTGCCGACCAGTTCGCGCGCACGCGCCACGCCGAGCGTGCTGGAGACCGCCGCCTGGCCCACACGGCCATCCGCACTGACGAGATACACCGCGGAAAAACCGCCACGTGTCACGGCCTGGCTCAGCACTGCGTCGGGCAGCCCGGCCGGGGATTCGATCAGCATGCGGGCCAGCAGCTCAAGCTGGATGTTCTGCGCGCGCAGTTGCTCCTCGGCACGCATGGCCACTTCATGTGCATCCGCGATGAGTGCCGCCCGGGTATCAGCACTGATCTGGGGCAGGCGCCAGAGCAGCAGCAGCCCCCCCGCCAGCAGAAAGCTGGTGGCCGAAGCCACGCACAGCAGCACGATCAAGGCACCGTGCAGATGCCAGTCAGCGCGTTTCATCACTGCTCCCGCACGAAGTGACCATCACGTACACGCATGAAATAGGCCGCCCGCTGAATGTCGCCATTGACGTCGAAATCCAGCGACTGCTGCAAGCCATGAAACGGCCCCATGCTCAGAAGCGTCTGCTTGAAGGTACTGCCGCGCGGCTGCCGAGCCGCTGCCTGCAAAGCCACCGACATGGCGTCATACGCCATCACGCTCTGGAACGAGGGCTCCCGCCCGAAACGGTCCCGATAGGCATTGACGAATTTCTGGAAGCGCGGGGAACGATCCTCCACGTCGAAGTTCTGCACCAGGTGCAACCCCTCCACGGCGCGCCCGCCCAGTTCGATGAGCTGCTGCGTGCCGGCCCAATCCGCAGCAATCAGCGGACGCCGCGCATCCCGCTTGCGCACCTGCTGCGCCAGACGCGTGGTATCGGCCGCACTGGCGACGAACAGCAAGGCGTCGCTCGGCGTAGCGAGCAGATCGTCCACCAGCGGCGACACGCTGTCGGCCCTTAGATCGAAGAAACGCACCGTATCCAGCCGGCCGCCCAGCGGTTCGAACGCCGTGCGGAACTCCTGCAGCCAGCTCTCCGAATAGGTACGGTTGTCGGCATTCACCGCCACGGCAAGGCGGCGGAAACCCCGGGCGTGGCAATACCGCGCGTAATGGCCAGCGTTGTCACGCGTAGTCCAATTCACGCGGAACAGATAATCGTCGACGCCATACAACGCCAGTGCCGAGGCCGAAGGCGAGATCATCACCACACCGAACTCATCCACCGCCGGCAGCACCGCGGCAGTCATGCTGCTGGTGCCGGGGCCGACCACGAAATCCACACCCGACATCAGCAGGACGCCCAGCGCCTCGCGCGCCGAAGCCGGGTATTCGCCGGTATCGCGCACACGCAGCACCACCTTGCGCGAGCCCAGCAGATTGCTGGCCTGGGCCTCATCCAGCGCGAGTGCAGCGCCATTGCGCGCAGCCTCGCCCAAATCGGCCGAATTGCCCGACAGCTCGGCCAGCAGTCCGACACGCAACGGCGGCTCACGACCGCAGCCAGCCATGAGTGCAAGGCATAGCGCCAGGCCCGGAACGCTCCACGTACGCAACAGTTTCAGCATATCCACCCGCATCCGATCAGTTCCGTCATGCCATGTCCTCGACATACCCCGGCATCTTCCACGCGGCGCGGCATGCGCCCACTCCATTCTATTGCCCCGCCTGTCCTTGCGGGCACGGAGTGATCCCGACAAATGGCTGCTGCATATCTTGAACGCAAACGATGTCAAGAATGGTCGAGCAAGATGCGCATCAACCACCCCGTGACCGGGCAGGAACGCCCGTTCCCCAAAGGCAAGGTGATCATCAGCCGGACAGACGCGCGGGGACACATCACGCACGTCAATGATGCCTTCATCGGAATCTCCGGCTTCACCCGGGAAGAGCTGGTCGGGCAACCGCACAACCTGCTGCGTCACCCGGACGTTCCTCCCGAAGTGTTCCGCGACGTCTGGGCCACGATCCAGGCTGGCCGTCCCTGGACCGGCGTAATCAAGAACCGTTGCAAGAACGGCGACCACTACTGGGTACGCGCCAACCTGACGGGCCTGCCCGATGGCTCGGGCTACATGTCGGTCCGCACGGAGGCCTCACGCAGCGAGATCCAGACCACCGAGGCCTTGTTCGCCCAACTGCATGCCCGCCGGGCACCTCACCTGCTTGGCGGCCGGACATTGCCCACCGGGGGTCTCGGCCGACTGGTCTCGTTCAACCGGCACGTCCGCCTGGCCTGGCGTTTCTGGGCAACCTTCCTGGTATTCGCACTGCTGATGCTGCTGGGCGCGGGCATCGCCCAATACGGACAGCAGGTGCTCGGCACGGAATTGCGCAACCTCATCGAACGCGATCAGATCCGTCTGCAGGCTTATGCCGACATGCACGCGCAGGGGCTGCAAGCCGGGCAGGCGCTGCGCAACGTGATCCTGGACCCGCAGAACTCCACGTCCGCCACCGGGCTGGAGACGGCGGACACGGCGTTCATGGCCGCGCTGACCCGGGCCGGACAACTGACGCAGGACGATGGCGAACGTCAGGCGCTGGAGAAAATTCGCGCACAGCACGAGATTGAACGCCAGTTGCGGGCCGGCATCGTGGCACAGGCACGGGCCGGGGAGCGCGACGCAGCGATTGCCGCCCTGAACCATGACGGCACGCCAGCCTGGCTGGCGCTGGAACAGCTCATCCTGGCGCAGCAGGAAGCCTCGCGCCAGCAATCCGATGCCGCCGCCCTGGAAACGCTGGCGGAAGCCAGGCAACGGCGAACGCTGGGGCTTGTGGCCATCGCCCTGTCGCTGCTGGCCGGCATCGCGATGTTCGCGGCCATGATCAGCTATCTCGCGCGCAACATGGCGAAGACACGCGAGCTATTGCGCGGCATTGCCGAAAGCGGCGATCTTTCCGCACCGCTGCCGATCGGCATGTATGACGAGATCGGTGAGGTACTCACGCAGATCGCGATCATGCGCAACAAACTGCACGAACTAGTGGCGGACCTGGTGGACCGCATCGCCACCATGGGCCCGCAGGCGCGTGCACTGAACGAGACGTCGGGTGAAGGGTCGCTGGCCGCGCGGCGGCAATCGCAGGCCGCCGCCGCGATGGCCTCCGCGATTGAGCAGATGTCGGTTTCGGTCGACCAGATGCGGGATCGTGCCAACGAGTCGAAAGCGCTGTCGGAGCAGACCGATCAACTGGCGAACAGTGGCGGGCGGATCATCCGCCAGACCGCAGAGGAGATCAGCCTGATCTCGAGTGCCGTGCAGCAGGTAGTGGAGGCCGTCACCTCACTGCAAGACCATTCCGCGCACATCAGCAGCATCGTCCAAGTAATTCGCGAGATCGCAGACCAGACCAATCTGCTGGCGTTGAATGCCGCCATCGAAGCCGCACGCGCCGGCGATTCGGGGCGCGGCTTCGCGGTGGTCGCCGACGAAGTGCGCGGGCTCGCCGAACGCACCAGCCGCTCGACCGTGGAAATCACGCAGATGGTGGCGATGATCCAGCAAGGCACGCGCAGCGTGGCCGACAGCATGGATGCCGCGACCTCGCGCGTCACCGAGGGGGTGGATCTGGCCCACCGCGCAGGCGATGCGGTCACCGAGATCCAGGGGGCGGTCGCCGCCTCGGCCGAAGCAGTCGCGGCCATCTTCGACGCCTTGCGCGAACAGGCCAGCACCACGCACGAGATCTCGCGGCGCGTAGAAGAAATCGCCCAGGACTCCGAACAGGGCGCACACGCTGCCAGCCAGACCTCGAACGCGGCAAACATGCTGAGCACGCTTGCCGAGGAGATGCATCAGCTGGCGCAGCGTTTCCGCATCAGCTGACACGGCCTTCCCGGCCATACAGGCTTGTATGTTCTCGACGCGTCCTGTGGCTTCATCAGATAGGACGCCGAGGTGGAGGGACGATACAGGCTATCTGCTTGCTTCAAGATTGAGCGGACAGACAATCTCTAGAAATATCCCCATTTCGTTTGCGTCAGCGTCGATGAGGAATGCAGCGGCGTGCTTAGATGGCATGACCGCCGGTAGATACAAGCTCACGCCTACGTAAACAACCCCTCGATTGTTCATTTCTGATCGATTGGGGGAGAGGTTTGTTCTTCGGGTCCGTTGATTTCGATCTGTATAGCCTCTACGTCTGGGATGTTCCGGACGTGCCATCGAATCATCCGCACACCGGCGCTGGCCAGCGCAGCATCTTTTGTGGCGTCGGCCTTTTTCCGGTCTCGCTTGTTGTGGCTGGAGTCATCCAGTTCGATGGCAGCGATCACGGAACTGTCAGCCGCCAGCACCAGGTAATCCACGCTTTTCTGCGAGATGGCACGGAATTCTCCGATGTCGTCGCTGGTGGATTCGATGATGCGCGACAGCCCGACCTGTGCCCCAGGACTACGCGATTCGGCAGAGCGCGTCGCAACCGGTGGTACAGCTTCTGCTCCACCTCGGTCATTACCCGCTTTGCCCTGTAGGCCGGTTTCTTAGCAGAAGCTGGTCTCGTCGTCGTTCCCCATGGAATCGGCTTCCAAGTCTCAGCCTTCTTCCGTTTCTCTTCTTTCAGGAAGATTACAAGGATGGCCCCAAACACAACCAGCGTGGCCAGCAATTCAACCATGGCATACCCGCTCCGCATGTAGAACTGGCTATGTTAGCAGCGGAGGTCCATCCATGACCTCCTACAAGCCGTCTGCCTTCATGCAAGCGCTACGCCGCCATGAGCAGGCCATCGGCGGTGGCGACGTACGCGGCGCAAGCGAAGCGCGCCAGCGGCGGCGCAGCCGCCGCCGCCCTGCTAACAGGGGGGGAAAGTTTTCAGCATCCGGAAGGTGGCGCAAAGGTCGATTGGCTCACGGTCACCTTCCTTCCTGAACCGGATGAGCATCCCGGCCTGAACTGTCATGACCAGCTTCTGACCTGGCTGGGCGGTTCAGTGTTCGGTGAAGAGTGCGCGGGCATGCTCGGTTATGACCACGGCGTCCGCTACTACATCCCGGTCAATGGCACGCCGATCTTCATCGGTCGTTGCGACTGGGGAGGTGATTTTAAGAAGGGCAGGGCACGCCTTGATCTGTCCGGCACGGGCTGCTCCAAGGTGGCCGACTGGCACGCGGTGAGGCAGTGGGCGGAAAGCCTCATTCAGCCGGTGATCACGCGCGTCGACTTGGCCGTCGATTGTCTCCAGGGCGAGTTCAGCATCGAAGATGCCGTGGCCTGGTATCAGGGCGGCGAGTTCAACGCCGGAGGCCGCAACCCGCGCCACAGCACGCCCGGTGACTGGCTGAACCCTCACTACGGCAGAACACTGGAAATTGGCCGGAGGACCAACGGCAAGATGCTGCGGGCCTACGAGAAAGGCCGCCAGTTGGGCGACCCGGACAGCCCATAAGTTCGCTTCGAGGTCGAGATTCGCAACATCGATCGCGATATCCCGCTCTCGGTTCTGACCGAACGCGACCAGTACTTCACCGGTGCCTACAAGTGCCTTGAGCGAATTCTTGAGGCCGCCGCAGAGCGTATCCGCACCCATCAAGTAGAGGGCGAAATCTCGCTCGGCCAGCTCGTTTATTACCAGCGCCAAAGCTATGGCCAGGCAGTTAATGTCATGCGGCTTAAAGGCATCAGCGCGGATGAAATTCTTGACCAAATTACTCGCCCAGGTGTGCCACGCCGGCTGGAGAAGTCCGCCCTGGCTGAGTTTCCAGAGGGTCGCCGGTTGATCGGCCCACCATCTCCAGAAAGGCAGGTAGCAGCATGAGTGGCTTCAAGCGTAATGACATCATCAAGGGCGCCAACTTCTTTACAGGCGAGATCGACGGCAAGCAGATGGATTCCGGCGCCATCTGGATCGAAGAGCCGCTGGACGAAAGCCGTGGCACCTCTAAAGGCTGGCGCACCGTCGAATACCGCTGCGCTTCCTCGCAGATCGTCAAGAACCTGATGGAGATGCAATTCCCGATTTCGGCCGAGGTGCATTTCGAGCTGGTGACCGGCAAGCGTGACCAGAAGATCACCGTGGTCGAGATTGTTCCGATCAAGCCGGTGCCCGGCCAACCGCATCCGGCACAGAACAAGGCTGCCGCCTGATGCTCTGCCTCTCCGCTGACCTCCAGGCGATTCAAAGCGAGCCCGCGAGCGTTGCGGAGTGTCCCTATGTGGTTTTCACGGGCGCGGAAGCCGTCAGCATGGCCAACAGCCCGTGGAACCTCTCCATCTCTGAAGCAGCACAGATCGGCGGTGTGATCTGGCTGGTTTGGGGCGCGGCGTGGGGGCTTCGCACCCTCGCTAATTTTCTCAACTCTCCAGACAAGGAGCCTGAAGCATGAAGAAGCAAATCCTCGCAGTTGTGGCTGGCGTGTTCTCGCTGGCTCTCACGACCGGTGCACAAGCCGCCATCGATGTGTCCGCAGTGGTTGATGAGATCGACGGCACCTTGACGCCGATCGGTCTCATCGGTGGCGCCGTGCTGCTCGTTGCGGTCGCCATCAAGGCCTACAAGTGGGTTCGCCGCGCGATGTAAATCGCGGTGATTTAAAAAAGGCCGGGGGAGGCTTCGGCCTCCCTTTTTATTTAACGGGGGCGGGGGAATGAAAAATGGGACTGTGGCTGCTAATCGCAATGCTCGGCGCTGGCTGGATATTGTTTGCGCCCTGATAATTTTATTTTTCTTCTCTCCTGCAAATGCAGTTGAATGGCTTAATGGCTCTGGCGGTTCTGGTAAAAATGCTGTTTGGACTATCGACGCGCAACAGGCATGTCAGTCTGCTTGTCAGAGCATGTATGGCCGTTCGTGTGGCTCAATAAATAAAAAATACACGGACACGTATCGCGATTCTTCTTTTACGTGCGCTGGCGCTGGCGGTAATCTTTTTTCTGTGTTGTCTTGCGCTGATGGGCAGGTTCCAGTTGGCCCTAATCAGTGGGGCGCGTGGTCCTGCGGTGCGGCATCCTCCTCTTCGTCCTCACAACAATCCTGCCCCGTCAGCAACGCCACCTCTCGCGGCTGGTTTCCGAAGGGCGCTAAAACCGCCAACCGATTCGGCTCTGGCACCGTCGGCGACACGAACGACTATTACCTCTGCTCGAATGGTTGCCTGCTGACCAAAATCTCATGCCAGGGCACGACTGGTAAAAGCGTCGTCAATTCCGCCGGCGCGGCCCTGGAATACTGCACGGTTTCCGAATCGTCGATCACGTGCCCACAAGGCTCTTCCAGCGGTGGCGCTGAAACGCCGATTCCCGGCAATCTCAATGGTGGTGATTCCGGTGGCTCTAGCTCTTCAAGCGGTTCCAGTTCTGGCTCCGGAAGCTCTAGCTCGAGTGGCTCCAGTTCTTCGAGCGGATCATCCAGTGGCAGCGGCTCCAGTCTGCCGAGCTGCGAGATCTGTAAATGCCTGGAAGCCGGGCAGGGCTACGGCACCGTCAACGGATCTGTGGTCTGCGTTCCTCCCGAACAGAGCACGGACCCTGTCGAGTTCAACACCGGATCAGGCAGCAACACGACGGACTCCAACGGCAACTCCGTCGGCGGTGGCACGACAACGCAGGAAACCACCTGCAGCGGCGGCAGCTGCACCACGACCACCACCACAACTGGCAGTGATGGTTCCAGCACCAGTACCACCACGACTGGGGCCAGCCGTGGCGACTCCGAGCAGCTCAACCTCTGCCAGCAGATGCCGCAGCTCTCGATCTGCAAGAACGGCAGCTTCACTGGCACCTACTGCCAGACCGCGCCGAGCTGTGACGGTGATGCCGTCCAGTGCGCCCAGGCGACACAGCTCTGGCAGATCAGATGCCAGTGGGCCTGGGCCGAAGAAGCCAACGACCTGAGCGCGATTCACGACGAGACCTCGCAGAACCTGCCGACTCAGGCCGAGATCGATGCTGCGCTCAACAAGGATGGCTCCGGCGATCTCGATATATGGGCCACCTTCCAGGAGAAGCGGAAGGACTACCTCACCTTCTCCGGCAGCTGCATCGCGGAGAAAGGCTTCACCTACAAGGGCCGTGAGTACAAGTTCGACCTCTCCATCCTCTGCGAACTGGGCAAGTTCCTGCGGCTGATCATGCACATCATTGCCTACATCGGCGTGGTCCATCTGCTGTCGCGGACGGTGCCGACATGACCCAAAACCGCCAGCCTGGCCAGCAAGGCCCAGACAACACTTCACCCTGGCAGCAGAACCATACAACCGTCCAGGAACGCATGCAGACGCCGCAGGCGCCCCGTAAATGGCTTTCGATTCCGACGCTTTATCAGGAATTGAAAGACAGGCTTTACGGGGACGTGCAGGACACCGAAAAAAAGAGGTTCACCTTTTTTCGAGTGCCCTGCCGGTCTGCCCTCACCACGGCGAGCGCCAGGCGCCTGGCGCTCCGTCCGCCGACGATTCACACGTACTACACAGACACGGACACCGGTCAGGAAGGGGGCAGGAGAATTCCGGCAGGAATCGAAGATTCCAGAGGAATTGCGCTGACGCCTTCCGGCAATAGTCGCAACGTTACAGAAAGGGCATGACATGGCACTCCCGGTAATCGCAGCATCGCTTGTGGGCGGCATCGTTGCCGGACTCACGCAATTCTTCTCGAAGCGGATCGGCATGATCCTGGTCGGTCTCGGCCTCACCTTCACGATGGTGAAGGGCTTCGAGATCCTCATCGGCTACATCGTCTCCGACTTTACGCAGATGGTTGCCTACGTCCAGTCCGCAGGTGGCGGCAGTGGCGGTGGCAGCGCGGCAGGTCTCGGCGCAGTCATGATCCAGTTTGCGGCCTACGCCGGACTGTTCGACGCGCTGAACATCCTCATCAGTGGCTGGATGGCGTTCGCCTCGCTCTCCTCGCTCTCCTTCACGCTCAAGCGACTGAACAAGTGAGCCCGCGATGAGCACACTGAATCTGCACACTGGCCTGCCTGGCGCGTCAAAGACGCTCTACACCATCAATCACGTTATGGACCTCACCGAAGCCGAACGGAAGGAAGCCGAGAGGCAAGGCAAACCGTACGAACGGCAGGTCTATTTCCACAATATCCGGGGCTGCAAGGTGCCTGGCTGGATCGAGATGGAAGACCCGCGCAAGTGGTTCGAGCTGCCGGTCGGCGCGATCATCGTGATCGACGAAGCGCAGGACATCTTCCGGCCTCGCGGCACAGGCTCACAGGTGCCCGATCACGTCGCGCAGATGGAGAAGCACCGGCACCGCGGCTACAGCATCTTCTTGATCACGCAACACCCGATGCTGATCGACAACAACATCCGGCGCCTGGTGACCAAGCACCGCCACATGGTCCGCGCCTTCGGCAAGCACTACGCGACGGTGCATGCCTGGGACAAGTGCAAGGAGCAGTGCGACAAGAACCGTGATGACTCCGAGAAGACGCCATTTCCGTACCCGAAGAACGTCTTTGACCTCTACCAGAGCGCCGAGCTGCATGTCGTCAAAGGGCGCATGCCGTGGCGGCTGCTGTTCCTGTTTCTGATGCCGGCTCTGCTCGCTGTCCTGATCTTCGGTGTCTGGCGCTGGCTGGCACCACGGATGGACGAAAAGCAGGCTGTGGATCGGTTCAAGAACCCGAGCATCCAGGCCACAGGCGCACCGGCCACACCTGGCCAGAACCCTGTGACGGGCAAGCTCACGACGTTCGCGTATCTCGAAGCGCACCAGGCACGCATTCCCGGCCTGCCCAATACGGCGCCTATCTACGACGACGTGACCAAGCCAACCGTTGCGCCGTATCCCGCTGCCTGCGTCACGCTCAAGTCAAAGGGATGCCGCTGCTACAGCCAGCAGGCCACGCGGATCGATGTGCCGCAGAACCTCTGCGAATCCATCGTCGAACGTGGCTACTTCGTCGCCTGGGATCAAGGGCAGGGCACACAACAGCCCTTTCCCGTCAGCAATCAGCCAGTGACCTCGGGCAACGTCGTCACCAGTGGTGACCTGGCCATTGCCGCGCCTGCGCTCGGCATTGGTGGCTTGGCCGCCAAGCCCCGCCTTTAAACGTGACGTTGCGATATTTTCGAGGGCAAGGGCGGTTCGGGCTATCTGCCGTTTCAACGGACAGACGATTCTAGAAATGCTCCCATTTCGTTTTTGTCAGCGTCGATGAGGAATGCAGCGGCGTGCCTGGATGGCATGACCGCCGATAGCTGCAAGCTCACGCAAAAAACGATACCTGTATCAACTTATTCATAAGGATTCGCACGCGTGAATACTCAGCCCCTGTCTATCGGAATCGATGTCAGCATGGATGAACTAGTCATTGCTACCTTTGATGACATCCAGCCGCTCATTCGCATCCCGAACAAACCTGCTGCAATCAAGCGCTGGCTCGCGAATTTGCCGGTGCAATGCACATTGGGAATGGAAGCGACGGGGACGCTGCATCGAACTTTGGCTGATCTGGCCTTTTCGGCAGGGCATCGGGTTTATGTGTTCAACCCCAAGGATGTTGCGTTTTATCTCAAGAGCCTGAGGGTGCGAGGCAAAACCGACCTTTTTGATGCCGCTGGCATTGCACGTTACACGCACAATGAATCCGCTCAGTGCCATCCTTATGCACCCTTGAGTGAAGATCACCTTGCGCTTACGACGTTGATCCAGCGGAGACATCAGGTCGTCAAGCAGCGTGCCAGTCTGTCCATGAGCTTCTCTCAAGGTGACGCATCATGTCTATCAGCGCTTTCTACGCTCATGAAGGCCTTTGAAGCGCTGATTGCTCAGATCGATCAACGCTTACAGGATCTGATGGCTGCTGATGCCGTCATGCAGCGCAAATGCAAGCTTCTGATGGGGATTCACGGTGTGGGACCCTTGGTTAGCACAACTCTGGCCTTACGCATGAGCCGCATCCACTATGCGAACAGTGATGCGCTGGTGGCTGCCGTGGGGCTCGACCCTCGACCTCGGGAGTCAGGTAGATATGTCGGCACCCGGCAGCTATCGAAGCGTGGCAATCCGGAAGAACGGCGGTTGCTATACATGGCGGCAATCAGTGCTTGCCGCAATACGCCTTGGCGTACCATGCGTGACGCTTTGCTGAGCAGGGGACTGCCACGCACCGCTATCTACTGCATCATCGCGAGGAAGATCCTGCGCGTCGCGTTCGCCGTGTGGAACTCCGAGACTCCTTTTGACCCCACACTCATCGGACAACCTCGCACCCAGACATAAAATTTCCTTGTACTTGTACATAGAATCTAGAATGCAGGCCTTGTTGCTGAAACGTCTTCTGCCATGACCGCCTCCACCCACCTGCATATCGACGACGTCCGTATCCGCGAAATCAAGGAACTCTCCCCCCCGGCCCATGTGCTGCGCGAGTTTCCCGCCACAGAAGCCTCTGCCCAGACGGCCTTTACTGCCCGCCATGGCATCCACCGCATCCTGCATGGCGCGGATGACCGCCTGCTGGTGGTGATCGGCCCCTGTTCGGTGCATGACACCGCCGCCGCACTCGAATACGCACGCCGCCTGAAGCCGGAGGCGGATCGCCTGAAGGACGACCTGCTGGTGGTCATGCGGGTGTATTTCGAGAAGCCGCGCACCACTGTCGGCTGGAAGGGGCTGATCAACGATCCGGGGCTGGATGGCTCCTACCGCATCAACGACGGCCTGCGCATCGCGCGCAAACTGCTGTGGGAGATCAATGGCATGGGGCTGCCGGCCGCCACCGAATTCCTCGACATGATCACGCCGCAATACATTGCGGACCTGATCGCCTGGGGCGCCATTGGCGCACGCACCACCGAGAGCCAGGTGCACCGCGAGCTGGCTTCCGGTCTTTCCTGTCCGGTCGGTTTCAAGAACGGCACCGATGGCAATGTGCGCATCGCCATCGACGCGATCAAGGCGGCAGCTTCGCCGCACCACTTCCTCTCGGTGACCAAGGCTGGCCATTCGGCCATCGTCTCTACCAGCGGCAATGAAGATTGTCACCTCATCCTGCGTGGCGGCAAGGAGCCGAACTATGACGCCGCCAATGTGGACAAGGCCTGCAAGGAGCTGGCTGCGGCCAGCGTTTCCTCGCGCGTAATGGTCGATTTCTCGCATTCGAACAGCCGCAAGCAGTATCAGTTGCAGATGGATGTGGCGCGCGATGTGGCCGAACAGCTCTCGGCGGGTGATGACCGCCTGTTTGGCGTGATGTGCGAATCCCATCTCGTCGCCGGCCGCCAGGATCTCGCGCCGGGCAAGCCGCTCGAATACGGCAAGAGCATCACTGATGCCTGCATCGGCTGGGAAGACAGCGTGCAACTGCTCGATCTTCTCGCCGAAGGCGTGCGCCAGCGGCGTGTTGCGCGTGCGCGCAATCACGCCGAGGAATAAGGGCGGAGACGCGTATAAGCCCGTGGGTCCGGCTTCAGCCGGATAGGGTGATGGGAGTCAGGCTGAAGCCTGACCTACGGGCTTGCATTCCTGTGCAGGGTGGTGCGCCGTGCGCACCATTCCTCCCGCGTGCGTACGGCGCACCCTACCGTTCGTGCCCGGTTGTGCCTCACCATCGGTCTTCTCCCCTTATTGCGGCACATGATCAAGGCGCGTACGCTCCGCGCACTTTGCCGTGGCGGATACTCTTAGAACCCGCCGCCAGCGGCCTTCGGGGGAAGATCGCATGAGCAGCACAGAAAGCGGCATGTCAGCCTCGCGTAAACGTCTGGCCGCGCTTACGCTGGCCGCTACGGGCGTGGTGTATGGCGATATCGGAACCAGCCCGCTCTACACGATGAAGGAAATCTTCGGCGGGCATGGCATTCCGCCGAACATGCCCAATGTGCTGGGCATCCTCTCGCTGGTGTTCTGGGCGCTGATGCTGGTGGTATCGCTCAAGTACGTACTCTTCATCATGCGTGCGGACAACCGCGGCGAGGGCGGCATCATGGCGCTCACCGCACTGGCCAACCGTGCCGTGCAGGGCTCGCCGCGCAAGATGTGGCTGCTCACCATCCTGGGGCTCTTCGGTGCCGCGCTGTTCTACGGCGATGGCGTGATCACACCGGCAATGTCGGTGCTCTCCGCCGTCGAAGGGCTGCACATCGCCACACCGGCGTTCGATGGTTTCGTCGTACCCATCGCCATCGGCGTGCTGCTTTCGCTGTTCTGGATGCAGAGCCGGGGGACTGGCCAGGTGGGCACGCTGTTCGGCCCGGTGATGGTGTTCTGGTTCCTCACGCTGGGCGCCCTGGGCGTGCTGCAGGTGGTCGAACAGCCTCGGGTATTGCTGGCACTGAATCCCTGGTATGGGCTGAGTTTCTTTGCCGAGCATCGCATTCTGGGCTTCCTCGCGCTGGGCTCCGTGGTGCTCGCCGTTACCGGTGGGGAAGCCCTGTATGCCGACATGGGGCACTTTGGCCGGCGCCCGATCAAGCTGGCCTGGTTCGGCCTGGTGCTGCCCTGCATCTACCTCAATTATCTGGGGCAGGGTGCGCTGCTGCTGTCTGATCCGGCTGCCGTGCGCAACCCCTTCTACCTTCTGGCACCAGGCTGGCTGCTGTATCCACTGATCGGGCTGGCCACGGCGGCGACCATCATCGCCTCACAAGCGGTGATTTCGGGCGCTTTCTCGCTCACACGGCAGGCCACGCAGCTGGGCTATTGCCCGCGCATCGCCTTCATCCATACCTCCAGTCACGAGATCGGCCAGGTCTATGTGCCGGGCGTGAACTGGGCGCTGCTGGTGGCTGTGGTGGCCGTAGTGCTGGGCTTCCGCTCATCGAGCAACCTCGCGTCGGCCTATGGCATTGCCGTCACGCTCACCATGCTCATCGATACGCTGCTGGCTTTCGTAGTGGTGCGTCACCTGTGGCGATGGTCGCTGAGCAAAGGCTTCGTTTTCCTGGTGGGATTCCTCGTGGTCGATCTCGCCTTCGTGATCGCCTGTGCGGTGAAGATCCTGGATGGCGGCTGGTTTCCGCTCGGCTTGGGCGCGGCCATCTTCACGCTGATGGCCACATGGCGACGCGGGCGGGATCTGCTCGGTGAGCGCACCCGCGTCGAAACCATGCCACTGGATCTCTTCATCCAGTCTTTGTTTCACTCGCCGCCCCATCGCGTGGCCGGTACCGGCGTATTCATGACCTCCAACCCGGAGGGCGTGCCGCGCCTGCTGCACAATCTGCTGCACAACAAGGTGCTGCACGAGCGCATCGTGCTGCTGACCGTGGTTACCGAAGATGTTCCCACCGTGCCGGAGATCGACCGCGTGGAGTGTGAATCGCTGGATTACGGTTTCCACCGCATCCTGGTGCGCTACGGTTTCAAGGAAGCGCCGGACATCCCCGCTGCGCTGCAGCAGCTCTCCAGCGAGGGCAAATTTTCCTTCGCGTTGATGGAGACCACCTTCTTCCTCGGCCGCGAACGCCTGGTGCCGCACCGCAAGCCCGGCATGGCGATGTGGCGCGAGCGCCTGTTCTTCTTCATGTTCCGCAACGCCAGCAGCGCGGCGGATTTCTTCCACATCCCGCCGAACCGTGTCGTGGAGTTCGGGACGCAGGTGGAGATTTGAGAATGGCGGTGCGCATGGCGCACCCTACGGTTTGGGTTTGGATCACGCGTAGGTGCGCCGTGCGCACCAGCGCTATTCTGTCTTCTGCGACATCTCCGCGCTCTGGCGCACGGCGGGCAGTTGCTCAAGCAGCTCGGGCAACCATTCCTGCACGGTCTCCCACACCACCTCCAGGTTGATATCGAAATAGCCGTGAGCCATCCGGTTACGCATGTTGCGCATGCTTCGCCAGGGAACGTTGGTGTGCATCCGGGAGAACTCTCCGTAGGCGTCCATCACTTTTGTGGCGGCTTCACCAATCACTATCAAGCTCATGAGGACGGCTTGCTGGGTGCGCCTGTCGGCCAGGAAATCGTTTCTGGACAGCCCTTCGACAAAGCTGCGGGCATCGGTTGCCGCCTGCTGGATATGATCGATGTAATCAGGGAGACGATTTTCCATCAGACCGGTTTCGCCTCGGCAAGGACCTTTGCCCGGAATCCAGACGGGAGATCACCTGGCGTCAACACATCCACCTGAATCCCGAGCAATGATTCTAGCTCGTATTGCAGATCACCCAGATCCAGGAGCGTAGCGCCCGGGAGGGTATCGACGAGCAGATCAAGGTCGCTGTCGTCCTGATCGGTACCTCGCAGTATCGAGCCGAACACGCGCGGATTCGTGGTGCGGAAGCGGCTTACCACTTCGCGCACGGCATTTCGCTTCATGTCGAGAACAGCAGATGGCCGCATGCGTGCCCTTCCTTTCAAGATTCGCTGAGATAGTAGGTAATCGGATATCTGCTTTCAAGCATCGTCGAACGAGGGGGCTTCTTCCGCATTCCGAACCGTGTCGTGGAGTTCGGGACGCAGGTGGAGATTTGAGGAATGGCGGTGCGCATGGCGCACCCTACGGTTTGGGTTTGGATCACACGTAGGGTGCGCCACGCGCACCAGCCGGCTCAATCATCCCCGCTGAACAAGGCCACATCCGTGCCGCCGCCCCAGTCCGCCGGGTACTCGCCTTTGAGGACCAGGCGGTGAAAGGTCGAGTAAGGCCAGTCCGCCACCCGTTTGGCGTGGCCATGCTTCACAGGGTTGAAATGCAGGTAATCCATGTGCGCGGCGTAATCCGCATCATCACGGATCTGGTGCTCCCAGAAGCGGCGTTGCCAGATCGTGGATTCCCGCCGTGCGATGCGGGAAGCATTGCGCCATTCCGCGCGCTCGTATCGTGCCGCCAATGCATGTGTCACCCGACGTTTGATCCAGCCCCATCGGTGGCCGAAAGCAGCATCGCCGGGCGGCAGCGTCCAGATGCAGTGCAGATGATCCGGCAGCAGCACCCAGGCATCGATGTGAAACGGCAGGCGTGTGCGCGCATGGCCGATGGCCTCGCGTAGGGCGATGCGCACGGGCTCGTCCGTCAGAATCCGTTGGCGGCGGTGGGTCACCACAGTGAAAAAGAAAGTTGCGCCAGGTGTGAGTGAACGGCGATAGCGGGGCATGGCGAGAGGATCGAAACCAAAGCGACGATCATCCATGCCATCCGGGAATCGTCACAGCGTCCGGAAGGGGAAGCGAGCGTCCATGCCGGCAAAGAAAACCGGCTGTAGGGTGCGCCATGCGCACCGTTGGATCGTTGAGGCCGGGGCGGGCGAACAATGCGGGGGTAGAAAAGAAAACGCCCCTCGCGGGGAGGGGCGTTGGATGTGCGGTGGTGGTTACCACATGGTGAAACGATTTTTAGGGGATGAATCCCATAGACCAGTAGCGTGGCCAATAGACCTCATTTGTTTGGGTACGCGCGCTATATGCCTGATTAAAGTCTAGGAAGGAGAAGACAGCCATATACATAAGTAGTATTGCCGTAGTGGCTAGCGCAAAATGACGTTTCCATGTTTGTGTTGCATTCTGAGTGACTGTTGTGACGGTTTGATTGCAAACGGCCCATGTCCAACCTGCCATGATAGCTAGCCAAACTTGAGTGTTTGGGACCACGAATATCCCGTCAACCAGTCCTTGTGCAAGCAAGCTGCTCAGAGCAAGGATGGGAGCCAGTTTTTCTGCAGACAGATCATAGGTGCGTATGATTTTCAATATTTGGCGCGTCATTAGCCAACCAAAATAGATTGTGCACAAAGAGAAAATTAACCCCCATTCTGCTAGTAATTGCAACAGGATATTGTGTGGGTGTGCCCCTGCTTTCGAATGAAGAGAGGCGAAGTGCATTGGGCCGACGCCGAGCAATGGGTTTTCTTTGAACATGGCCCAAGCTTGACTCCAGATAATCTCCCGGCCTGCAAGGCTTGTCACCCCCGCGGGATGACGAAGGCTTGAAGTGTCACCAGCCAGCGTAAAGGGGCTGTTTGGAAGTGCATAAAGTACAGTGTCAAGCAACCACGCTGCAGCGAAAGAAATCAAAACAAAACTGGCCAGGCGGCGTGCTGTTGAGGTGTTTGCAAGGGCTGCCACACATAACATAGCCAAGCATGCCAATAGGGTTCCTCGTGTGTGCGTATAAACAGCGATCCAGCACCACCCCAATAACAGTATTGCGCAGGCCGCTTTTTTCCAGCCTGTCAGTAATAGGCAACCCGCAGCGACTATCGGAATCGTTGCACTTTGGAATTGGCCTAGAAAACGTACATTGAAAAATCCACTATGTAAAACATCCATCGCATTCTTCGGGTCTTTGGTAAGAGCGAAGCTGAAAATCCCTAGGCGAGGTACCATCATGAAAGCCACGAATGCGCACAGTGCAAGTACATATTGAGGCATCACTTCAGGATTGTTTGAAAAGACTTGGCGTATCGCTAGCGCAATCAGGGCCATACCCACGAAAACCGAAACCTCGATCCAGGCCCAGGCAGGGTATTGGCTGCTTAGGATGCTGGCTATTCCAGTAAGTCCGATCAGCGCCAGGAGGATTTTCGAGGAAAAAGAGAATTTGAATACGACAGGCTTCGTTTCTAGGTAGGTCAGATGCAGCCATGCCAATATGGTCAGAAGAATAAATGCCCAGCGCTGGAGATCATTCCAGTGCCAACCCCAAGGGTTCCAGTGCACGCAGGCAAATAACAATAGGCCGCTAATCCAAAGAAAAGGGGGAGGCATAGTCACGATGCTTTGCTGAAAACATAAAAACAAACGCCCTTCCGAAGAAGGGCGTCAGAAGCAAAAGGAAAGCGTGGTCGCGTGCGCGAGGTGCTTTCCTCAAGCAGCATTAGGTTTCGGAAGCATTACGGCATTCAGCAGGAACGTACTTGAAGTTCGTTGGAGCAGTGGTACAAGTCCAAGATACACGTTCAGTTGACGCTGTGGGCGTATAGGTCAGTACCACATCTTTGGCTGCGGCCGTTCCAGTAACAACGATGGCGCCTGAATCGGCTGTGCAGGCGAGGCTCGCCGTATTCTTTGTCGGGGTAGAGAATACATTTACCCCAACGCAGTTATCTGTGGCAAGTACCCCACCATTATTGGCAATGTTTTCGCTAACGGTAGTCTTGGCACCGGAAGCCATAACAGCCAGCTCAGAAACGCGGCTGCGTACGGTGTAGTCCTGATACGCCGGCAGCGCGATGGCAGCCAGGATGCCGATGATCGCCACGACGATCATCAGTTCGATGAGGGTGAAACCTTGTTGAACACGCTTCATAGTGAATCTCCTTGGGGATACGAAAAACGGAAGAAATCCGTGTGCTGCATATGTAGCCAATGGTGTGCCAAGCGAGGGGGCCGTTCGTCGTTGGCGAAAAATTCTTATTTTTCAGTTTGTTGCGGTTTGCAAGCCCTTTTGTCCCGGACTTGACTGCCTGAGTGTGGACCTTTGGGCTGACGATTTTGGTCAGTGTCTGCCCGATTGGGTCATGCCCAAGGAATAGGGGTAACCCTTATTCCTTGAGGCGTAGTGATTTGTGGAGAGGTGATTTGTGCTGTGAGTAGGGTGCGCCATGCGCACCGTTTTTGCGGGCCTTGATCCTCCGGGATGCACGGCTGCGACGGATGAATGGTGCGCGCGGCGCACCCTACGGGTTGTTGCCCATCCGGCTGAAGCCGGATCTACAGGTGAAGCCTGGTCATACCGGTAGGTTGTGCGCGCGGAAGCACTCCCGGATGCGTGCCGGGTCTGTCAGGTGAATGGCGCGCAGATCGAGCTGGCGCGCGGTGGCGACATTGGCTGCGCTGTCGTCGATGAACAGGGCTGTGGCGGGGTCGACTGCGTAGCGGGTGACAGGCATTGATAGAGGGCGGGGTCGGGTTTGATCAGGCCTTCCTCGCCGGAGACGACGATGCCTTCGAACTCCGCGAGAAAGGCGTAGCGGCGGCGGGCGCGGGCGAAGGTTTCGGCCGAGAAGTTGGTGAGTGCGAGTACGCGCAGCCCTGCCGCTTTCAGCGCATGCAGGCAGGCGACGGACTCCGGGAAGGCTTCGGCGACGGTGTCGTCCCAGCGGTCGAAATAGGCCTGGAAGAGGTGGCTGTAGTGCGGATGCCGGGCGCTGGCCTGGGCGATGCCGACGGCAAAGGGCTGGCCGGCGTCATGCTGGAGGTTCCAGGCGTGGAAGTCGACTTCGGTCAGGAAGCGGTCGATGGCGGCTTCGTCCGGCAATAGCTGACGGAACAGCCAGCGTGGGTCCCAGGGGATGAGCACGTTGCCGAGATCGAAGATGACGGTGTTGATGGTCTGTGGCATGGCGGGTGTTTGGGTTGGGGGCGTGGTCGGATTCGCCCAGGTCAGCCGGTTGCAAACAGAGTCTGGATTTCCGGCAGCGGCATGAACAGCAGCAGTTCGTGTTCCGGCGTCTGGCGAAAGCCGAACCCTTCGTAAAATTTCGCGGCTTTGTCGTCCTTCGCATCAACGACCAGGCCGATGCAGCCCGACAGATCCGCCACGCGTATCACTCGTGACATCGCATCGATCATCAGACATTTCCCCAGGCCCTTGCGCTGGAAACGCACATCCACTGCCAGGCGGCTCAGGCGAACCGCGGGCAGCAGATGGGTTGGCAGTTTGTACTTTTTGATCACACCGGGCGATATCGCACTGACATCAACTGTTGCGTTGGTCAGCGAGTAGAACCCTGCCAGTGCGCCGTCCCTTATCCCGCAGAACGTGCGGTTGATGTTCCTTGCTTCGTGCTGCGAGGCATTCTGGGCGAGATACCGGTTCAGCACGGGCGTGCCGCAATCGAAACTTGCGCGCGCATCAAGCAACGCCTTCGGCAGTTGGGAGAGCGGGCGGATCTTCGTCGTCATCAACAGCCTCGCGGTACGCGGCCAGGGCGTTTTTCAGCTTTGCGTTCGGCGAACGCGGCTTGGCCAGTTGTTCCAGAAACCACTCCGAGTCCCGTTCGGAGAGGACGATGTTTTTCATCTCATGACGGTCGATGAAATCCTGCGCATGCTGATGTACCACCTGAACGATGTACGCGTTCACGGGGACGCCCGTCAGTTCGGCTGCTCGTTGTATCGTTTCCTGTACGTTCAAAGGAACCCTGGCCGTAATCCGGCCCTTCTCGGGATGATTCGCACTCCTGCGCGAAATGGACATGGTCGGTACCTCCAGGGGGGCATGGGGCCAGCAGCGTCCATGCGTCCCGCGTGTCGAAAATGGCCGGATCAGGCGCATTTTCCGGATGGCTTGCTGGGGTTGAAAATCATGGTGCCAATTTGGCACCATTTTCCTTCCTTGGCAAGTTTGGATTCCAGTCTGTCGGTCTGCTATGGGGCCGGGTCGTGGTGCGCAGTGCGCACGCTACGGGCTTGGTGCGAAGAGGGACAAGCCCGGGTGGGTAGCGTGCGCATTGCGCTCCGTTCGGAAGTGGTCGCTCAGGCGGGTAACCGTTCCTGTCGGGCCAGAAGCCATGTAACGGCTTCAGCGGGGGCGTGTCGCCCGCTAGGGCCGCGCTGATCAGCAATTGGTGTCTATGACGGCGAGCGGCTCAGCTCTCATCGGCAAGCAACGCGGTGAGCAATTCTGCCGTCAGCCCCTGGGCGCGCGCCTGCTCGGCGCTGCTGACGAGGCTGTGTTGCAGCCGATTAGCGTAGAAAGCGCGCATGGCTTCGTAATCGTTGGCCGAGACCATGACGCCTGCCACGCGATCCCGGCGCATCACACGGACGGGTTCCTTTGGGGCCAGATCGATGAATTCGCCAAAGCGGGTCTTGGCTTCGTTGGCGGTGAAGGTCTGCATGGTGTTTCCTCCAGGCGGGCACGCCTGAACTTTAGGTGAGTCGTTCGATTCGGGTCGTTCGGTGGCGTGTCCCCTAAGGCCGCCCGGCGCGCCGCATCACATTTTCCACGTAGGCCTGGGCGTCGGGCGGTTGGCCATTGCGCTGGGAGTTGAACAGGGTTTCGCCCAGGGCTTCGAGCATGTCGTGCAAGGCAGCGTGGCGATTGCCGGCATGATGGGCGAGGCAGGCGTCGTAGGCGTCGCGCAGGCCAGCCGGCTGGTTGATGGAGAGCTGCTCGTGGATGGCCAGGTGCAGCGAGAGGTGCAGGAAGGGGTTGATCTGGCCATCCTCGGGGCGGAAATCCTTGTGCACGGCTTCTGGATTTTCCAGCAATGCGTGGTATTCCGGGTGTTGGGCGATCAGCTCTGCGGCCACGCTCTCCATATCCGTGAGGGGTTCGCGGGCGTGGTGTTTGCGCCAGCTTTCGATGAAGAAGAGGCGGGCTTGATCTCGGGTGGGATTGAACATTTGGTGTCGGGTGTCGGGTGTCGGGTGTCGGGTGTCGGGTGTCGGGTGTCGG
>NZ_MDUX01000032.1 GCF_014736495.1 Candidatus Dactylopiibacterium carminicum | reverse complement strand
CCCCCCCGTAGCGGCCCGGCCGACGCCCATAGCCCGTCAGGGACTTGAGGCCGATCTGGCGCATCAGCCGAGCAACACGATGCTTGCCGCAGGATTCGCCCAGATCGCGCAGGTCATGCGTGATCTTACGGTAACCATACACGGCACCACTTTCCAGCCAGCACTGCTTGATCAGGCCTTCAATGCGCTGATCTTCCAGGGCAGGTGCAGACAGCGGCTGGGCTTGTGCCAGGCGTAGTACCCACTCGGATGGACCCGCATGACCTTGCACATGCGTCGGATTGGCCAGACGTTCTGATGCGCTTCGATGAAGGCGTACCTTACCCGGACTGCTTGGCAAAGTACGCTGTGGCCTTTTTTAGGATGTCGCGCTCCTCGGTTACCCGCTTGAGCTCGGCTCGTAGCCGACGTAACTCGTCCTCTTGGCTATCCTGCGTTTGACGCTCCTGCGGCGTCAGGCTGTAGCGCTTGATCCATGCGTACAGACTGTGGATGCTCACATCCAGTCGCCCGGCAACGTCCGCAACGCTATGTCCACGATCGGTCACTTGCTTGACCGCTTCAATCTTGAACTCTTCCGTGTATCGCTTGCTACTCATAGACACCTCCACTTGGTTGCCAGCTTAAGGCTTCGAAGTGTCTAGTGAACCGGGGGCGATTCACTCCTTGTCCTGAAGGAAACTGCCATGCTGACCGGAATCCTCGGCATCCTCGCTGCCATGCTTGTCGCCCCGCTGCTGGCAAAGCGACTCGATCAACGGGCCGCCTGGCTACTCGCTCTGGCCCCTCTGGCCGCCTTCCTGTGGTTCGTCGCCCAGGTTCCCCAGATCGCCTCCGGCGTACCGCTGCGTGAGAGCCTGGCCTGGGTTCCTGCCCTGGGCGTCTCGCTAAGCTTCAGCCTGGATGGCCTCTCCCTGCTGTTTGCCCTGCTCATCAGCGGCATCGGCACGCTGATCGTGCTGTACGCAGGCAGCTATCTTTCGGACCATCACCAGCTTGGCCGTTTCTATGCTTACCTGCTCGGTTTCATGGCCGCCATGCTGGGCGTGGTGCTTGCGGACGACCTGATCGGAATGTTCGTGTTCTGGGAACTGACCAGCATCACCTCGTTCCTGCTCATCAGCTTCCAGCATGAAAAGCCCGAATCGCGCCGTGCCGCGCTACAGGCTCTGCTGATCACCGGCGGGGACGGTCTGGCACTGCTCGCCGGGCTGATCCTGCTGGGCGATACGGGCGGTAGCTGGTCCTTCTCGACGCTCGATAGTCAGACCATCCAGGCCAGTCCGGTATTTCCGGCCATCGCCGTGCTGATCCTGCTGGGCTGCTTCACCAAATCCGCACAGTTCCCCTTCCACATCTGGCTGCCCAACGCCATGAATGCGCCGACACCGGTCTCGGCCTATCTGCACTCGGCGACCATGGTCAAGGCCGGTATCTACCTGCTCGCGCGGCTGAATCCCATCTTTGGCGGCGGAGGCGGCTGGGATGGCGCACTGATGCTCTTCGGTGCAGGTACGGCCCTGCTCGGTGCCATTCTCGCCTTCCGCCAGACCGATCTGAAGCGCATGCTGGCCTACACCACGGTCACCGTGCCCGGCCAATTGACCATGCTGTTGGGCACGAACACCAGCTATGGTCTGCAGGCCTTCGCGATCTATCTGCTAGCCCATTCGCTCTACAAAGGGGCGCTGTTCATGGCGGTCGGCTCGATCGACCACGCCACCGGCACCCGTGAGACGGGCTATCTCGGCGGGCTGATCCGTTTCATGCCGCTGACCGGCGCCGCCGTGGCACTGGCTGCGTTCTCCAATGCCGGTCTGCCGCCTTTCTTCGGTTTCATCGCCAAGGAATTCCAGTACGCCGGGCTGATCGAGCTTGGCCCGCTGGGCTGGGCCATCACAGCGGTGATGACGATCACCAATGCCCTGCTGCTCACCGTGGCAGGCATCGTCTTCCTGCGCACCTTCCTGGGCAAGCAGGGGCGTTATCCGAAAACACCGCACGAAGTCGGTGTCGCCATGTGGCTGGGGCCGATGCTGCTGGCCCTGGCCGGCTTCGCGCTGGGCGTGCTAAGCGACTTCCCGGAGGTCTGGCTGATCGATGCCGCGGTGCAGGCGATTTCCTATGGCCCAGTCGCGGTCAGGCTGTATCTCTGGGGCGGGCTGACGCCTGCGGTGGTCACCAGCCTGCTGACCGTCACGCTCGGCGTGCTCTTCTATCTGAACAGCCATCGCGTCCGCAATGCCCTCAATCTCGCCAGAGCGCTCTGGCACATCAAGGGCGACAGGCTCTGGGACAACCTGCTGCATGGCATCTTCCGCCTCGCGGCATGGCTGGCGACGCCCTTCCAGCACGGCTCCCTGCAGCGCCACCTGGCCCTGCTGGTCGGCGTGGCCAGCGTGATCAGCCTGGCCATCGCGGCACCATTGGCGCTACACGGACTGAGGGATATGCAGACCTCGCCGATCCTGCCGCCCAGCCTGGGAAGTTGCCTCCTCACGCTGGCCGGCGCACTGGGCGTCTGCTTCCTGCGAGAGCGGATCGCCCAGATTGCCGCCCTCTCCCTGTCCGGCCTGGGCCTGGGGCTGTTCTTCCTCACGGTGAACGCCCCCGATGTCGCCATCACCCAGATCATGGTGGAAACGCTCAGCGTGGTCTTCATCGCGCTGGTGCTGCGTCGCCTGCCACGAAGCCGTCGGCAACCCGACACGGCCACCCGGCGCGCCCTGCGCCTGGGCATCGCCGCCCTGTTCGGTCTGGCCATCGCGGCCGTGATGCTGGCAAGCCTCGGGCGCCCGTTGCAAGGCGACATCGCCGAGTGGTTCACGGCCCACAGCCTGCCGCTGGGGCACGGCGCCAATGTGGTGAACGTGATCCTGGTCGACTTCCGGGCCTTCGACACACTGGGCGAGATCCTCGTCGTCACGCTGGCGGCGCTGGCCGCCGCGCCAATGCTGGGAAGTGGGCTGCGCCCCGGCGGCACGGCGCAACGCGGATTCGAATCCGTGCTGTTGCAGCAGACGCTCAAACCCTTCGCGGTGCTGATGCTGCTGATCGCGCTGCTACTGCTCTGGCGTGGTCACAACCTGCCCGGCGGCGGCTTCATCGGCGCATTGGTGGCGGCCTGCGGCGTACTGCTCGTGGCACTCGGCTTCGGTTCGCGCGCAGCCAAGGGGGTACTGCGCGCCGAGCCTGCAACGCTCAGCGGCCTGGGTCTGGCCCTGGCGGCAGGTGCCGGCGTGATCGGCCTGCTGCGCGGTCAGCCATTCCTGAGCGGCAGCTGGATCGCACCGGGCGGCGTACCGCTGGGTTCCCCGCTGTTGTTCGACGTCGGCGTGCTGCTGGCGGTTTTCGGCGCGGTCATGCACATGCTGCTGCGCCTGCTCGACGAGAAGGAGGCCTGACATGGAGATCATCGCTGCAATCACCACGGGCATGCTCGCCGCGATAGGCATCTGGCTGATGTTGTCCGGCAATCTGGTGCGCATCCTGATGGGCGTGGTCGTGCTGGGCAATGCCGTCAATCTCGGCGTGGTGGCCTCCGGCCGCCTGGGCAGCAGCCAGGCCGCCTTCACCACGATGGAGGGTGTCGCCTCCGGCATGGCCAATCCCCTGCCCCAAGCGCTGGTGCTGACGGCCATCGTGATCGGCTTCGCGCTGCTGGTATTCGCGCTGGCCGTCGCGCTGCGCGCCCATGCGGAACACGACAGCCTGATCGCCGACGACATCACCCGCGAGGCACTGTTGCCGGCACCCGATCTGCCCGCAGCCGACGCCGGGGAGATCCGCACATGAATCTGCTTCTGGTCTCTCCCGTCCTGCTGCCGATGACGACCTTCATCCTGTGCCTGTTGCTGCGGCAGCATCGCGGACTGGTCGCACTGATCAGCGCCCTAGGCGCAGCCGGGCTGGCGCTGGCCGGGCTGCTGCTCGTCGGCCTGGCCAGCCAGGGCGAAGTGCTGGCCGTACAGATGGGCGGCTGGCAGGCCACCTACGGCATCTCGATCGCCATCGACCGTCTTTCCGCCGCCATGGTGGCGATCACCGGCATCATCGGTCTGGCCACGGTGCTGTATGGCCTGCGTCACGATGAAGCCGGCAGCCTGGCGAGCGACTTTCATCTCTTCGTCCAGGGGCTGCTGGCCGGCGTGGCCGGTGCCTTCATCACCGCCGACGTATTCAACCTCTACGTCTGGTTCGAAGTGCTGCTGATGGCCTCTTTCGCGCTGATCGCACTCGGCGGCGGGCGGCGGCGCCTGGCCGGTGCCCTGTCATACGTGATCCTCAACCTGGTCGCCACCCTGTTGTTCCTGTTCGCGGCAGCCATGCTCTACGGCGCCACCGGCACGCTGAACATGGCCGGGCTCGCCTCCCTGGCCGCCACGGGCATGCTTGGCGACAACGCCCAGGCCGCCATCGTGCTGATGCTGTTCGCCTTCGCGGTCAAGGCCGCGCTGTTCCCCGTGTTCGGCTGGCTGCCTGCTTCCTATCATGTCGCCGGTACGGCGGTTTCCGCGCTGTTCGCGGGGCTGCTGACCAAAATCGGCGTGTACTCCCTGATCCGCATCGTTACCCTGGTATGGCCGCAGGCGGGCCTCGCGCACGAAGTGCTGCTCTGGGTCGCCTGCGCCACGATGCTGGTGGGCGTGCTGGGTGCTGCCGCGCAAGTCGAGATACGGCGCATCCTGTCGTTCCACATCGTCTCCCAGGTGGGCTACATGATCCTCGGCCTCGCGCTGGCCAGCCCGCTGGCGCTGGCGGGCGCGGTGTTCTACCTGATTCACCACATCGTGGTGAAGGCCAACCTGTTCTTCGTCGGTGGCCTGGCGGCACGCCTGGTTGGCTCGGAGCGTCTGGCGGCGATGGGCGGGCTGTATGCGCGCCGCCCCTGGCTGGCCATCCTGTTCGCCATTCCGGCACTGTCCCTGGCCGGCATCCCGCCGCTGTCGGGGTTCTGGGCCAAGTTCATCCTGGTGCGCGCCAGCCTGGAAGGGCATGCCTGGATCGCCGCCGGCGTGGCCTTGCTGACCGGGGTCTTCACGCTGCTGTCGATGAGCAAGATCTGGAACGAAGCCTTTCTCAAACCGCATCCGGACGGCACCCAGGGCCTGCGCGCCACCGCCGGCCCCCGCTCGGCCTGGATCGCAGTCGCTGCGCTGGCCGGCATCACCGTGATGATCGGCCTGGCGGCAGGCCCGGTGATGGATTACGCCACGGCGGCGGCGGCCCAGCTGGGCAATCCATCAGGCTACATCCAAGCCATCACGGCACAGGGAGGCCATTGACATGTTCGGACTGCATTGCGTACTTGCCATCGGGCTGGCCGCGCTCGCCAACAGCCTGAGTCCGCTCGGCGTCCTGGGCTGCTTCGTGCTGGTCCACCTGACCCTGCGGCTGGCGGCGCCGATCACCGGCACCTGGCCCTACGTGCATCGGGTGGAAATCGGCGCGCGCTTCCTGATCTGGTTCATCGGTGACGCCGTGCGCGCCAGCTGGCATGTCGGCCGCATCGTGTTGAGCCCGCGCATCGACATCCAGCCTGCCCTCATCACCTATCCGCTGGAGCGGCCGGGCGACCGGATGGCCACGGTCCTGGGTTGCCTGCTGACCCTCACGCCGGGAACCCTCGCCCTGGATTACCGGCGCGACGAGGGCTGCTTCCTGATACTCGATGCCCGACCTGCGGAAACCGTGATTGCCGACATCCGCGCCATCGAAGTGCGCCTGCTGGCCTGGCTGGATGCCGGAATACCGAAAAAAGAAAGGAGTACGCCATGAGGATCGAGATCATTGGAGCGAGCTGGGTATTGCCCCTGGCCCTGGGAATGCTCGCCGTCAGTGCCGTACTGATCGCCTACAGCCTGCTGCGCGGGCCCACACCGGCAGATCGCGTGGTGGCCATCGATTCGCTTTCCCTGCTCAGCGTGGCCGTCGTCACCTTGCTGGCGCTGCTCACGGGCCAGCGTACCCTGCTGGATGCTGCGCTGATCCTGGCGCTGGTGTCCTTTCTCGCCTCGACCGCCTTCGTGCTGCTCTTCCCCGACAAACGCCACGGGCAGGCCGACGGAGAAGAACAGCCATGAGCACAAACCTGTTCGGCTGGTTGTCAGCCTTTCTCATCCTCGCTGGCGCGCTGTTCTGCCTGGTGGGCGCCATCGGCGTCGTGCGGCTGCCGGATTGCTTTACCCGCATGCATGCGGCCTGCAAGGCCGGCACACTCGGTGCGGCACTGACACTCGGCGGCGCCATGGCCGCCACGCGCGAGGAAACGTCGCTGGAAGCACTGCTGGCACTGCTGATCCTGCTGGCCACGGCGCCGCTAGCGGCGCATACGGTGTCGCGCGCAGCCGGCAGGAAAATGCTGCAACTGCCGCCCGAAGCAAAACCGGATTCCCCTGGAAATGCGCTTCAGGCATCCTCCCTGGCACATCATCCCTCCAAGACCGATTCCGGGAGAACAGAACTATGAACGCCCCCCGCCCCCTGCTGCTGAAACCCCAATCGCGCGACATCGGCTTCACCGTACGCCGCCTGCTGCCCGCCATGCAGATGCGCAATGTCGGCCCTTTCATCTTCCTGGACCACATGGGCCCAGCCAGTTTCAGGGCCGGCACCACGGAGAACGACGTCCGTCCGCACCCTCACATCGGCCTGGGCACGCTCACCTACCTTTTCACCGGCGCAATGATGCATCGCGATAGTCTGGGCGTCGTGCAGCGCATCGAACCGGGTGCGGTGAACTGGATGCGCGCCGGCCGCGGCGTGGTGCACTCCGAGCGCATCCCGGAAGACATCCGCGCTGCCGGCATCGAGATCGAAGGCATCCAGATGTGGGTGGCCCTCCCTGCGGAGCAGCAGGAGGCCGAGCCGGATTTCCTCCACTATCCCGCAGGCGATCTGCCACGCTGGCACGAGAACGGCGCGCACTGGAACCTGCTCATCGGGCGCTGGCACGAACACGTCTCGCCCGTCACCCAGGCGCTCGACACTTTCTATGCCGCCGGCGAACTGGATGCGGGCGCGCAGTTCTCCTTCCCGGAAGCCGTCAGCGAACGTGCGGTCTATGTCGCGCGCGGCGCCCTGGAGATCGAGGGTGAAACCGCGGGCGAAGGCACGCTGGCCGTCCTGCCTTCGGGCTGGCAGGAACGCATCGCCGCCACCGCCGACAGCCGCGTGATGCTGCTGGGTGGCGCACCGCTAGATGCCCCGCGCCATATGTGGTGGAACTTCGTCTCTACCTCGCGCGAGCGCATCGCACAGGCCCGGGAGGATTGGGAGGCCGGCCGCTTCCCGGCGGTACCGGGCGAGACCGAACGCATCCCGGCACCGCCGCTCAAGCCAGCATAGTGCTAGAAACTGTACGACCTCCTTCAGCTTGAGCGAACGACTCCGCCTCGTGGGTCAGGCTTCAGCCTGACTCCCCCGCAACCTGTCCGGCTGAAGCTGGACCCACGAGGGGCTGTGGTAGAAAACCAGGCCGAACTTTCCGGCACGCCATCCGCTTGACTAGACGATCTCGGGGTTGGCGCACGCGCTCGGCTTCAGCATCCCCTGCTCGATCTGCACGACCCGATGCATCTGGCGCAGCGAGCGCTGACGATGTGCGACGGCGATCAACGTGGCATCGGCGCTTAGGCAGAACAGGATGCCCTGCATGACGAGATCCTCGGTCGCGCCATCGAGCGCCGAGGTAGCCTCATCCAGGATCAGCAGCGCCGGGCGCCGGTACAGGGCGCGCGCGATCCCGACACGCTGACGTTCGCCCCCCGAGAGGCTCAGACCGCGCTCGCCGAGTGGCGTATCGACACCCTGCGGCAGACGTGTGATCAATCCGCCCAACTGCGCCGCCTCGCAGACCTGCATGAACCATCCGTCGTCCTGTTCGCGCATCAGCGTGATGTTGTCTCTCAGCGAAACGTCGAACAGCTCGACTTCCTGCAGCACCACTGCAACGTGCTGCTCGAAATCGGCCGGTGAGATGTCCTGCCGGCGCAGACCGCCGATCTCTATCGTGCCGGATTGCGGCTCGTACAGGCCGAGCAACAGCTTGATGAAAGAAGACTTGCCGCTGCCGGACTCCCCTGCGATACCGATACGCTCGCCGCGCGCCACGATCAGATCCAGCCCGCACAGCACGGATCGCTCACCCCAGGCGTAATGCAGGCCGCTGATCCGGATGTGCTGCCAGCTCACGGGAAACGGTGCCTGCCCGCGCCTACCCTGCGCCTCCTGGAACAACGGCATCAAGCGCATCAGATCGGCATGGTGCTCCACCAGAATCTGGAAACGGTCGGTGAAGGCATTCGTTGCGGCACGCAGGCTCTGGAAAAACTGCAGGTAAGTCACCACGAAACCCACGGCAATCACGCCATGCAATGCGGCCCAGGAAATCACCGTCAGGAAAATGCCCAGCGCAACACCGATGTGCACATGGAACATCAACGCCTTGCGCGTGGAAAGCGCCACGCGTTCGTGCCCCAGCGCGGTGGCGCGGGCCTCCTTGCGTGCGACGGCCTGACGCAGCATGCCGCCCGCGCCACTCGCCTTGATGGTCAGCATGTTCGTCGCGCCCTCGACCAGCGTTCCGCTGGCGCTTTCCATACCTCCGTTGATGTGCGTGCTGAGCTGCGCGATCCTGCGGTCGAAAAAGCGTTCTATCAGCACCATGCCCATCACGAAGTACGCAGCGAACACGATGAAGTACGGGCTGATGAAGGCACAGGCCACCGCAACCCCCAGCATCGATGACAAGGGAGACGCCACATCGTTGTGGAAGTTGCCCCAGTCCCGCACGGCATCGGCGCCGGTCATCAGACGCTGCACCTTGTTGCCGGCGGATTCCCGGTGATGCCAGCTCATCGAAAAGCCGACCAGGCGCTCGAATCCCCACACACGGGCGCGATAACGGCAATTCAGCGCGATCTGCCCCAGCACCCGCTTGCTGCGCAGGCGCACCCAGCCGATGACGCCGCGCGAAGCCGCCAGCGCCAGGATCAGCAAGCCCAGGGGCAACAGGCTGTCTCCGGGCTGATGGCTCATCAGCAGGGTGATCAGCAGGCCATTGAGCAGGGGCGGCAGCAATTCGCCCGTCTCGGTGATCAGCACCACGGGCATGTGCGTGAAATAGCGTCTTCTGTCTTCACCGAGGAAGAACAACAAGGTGCTGGCGACAAAACGGACCGGGTTGGCGGCATCCATGGCTGAGCGAACCTTGATCGAGGAAGGTTGGAGCACGCACGGTAGCGAGCCGGCCTGCCGCCTCCTTGATCGGAATTGCCCGATTGCTGCCGCCACGCGAAGCAGCGACGCCCGCTTCGGTAAGATGGCGACATGAATTTCCACGCGCAGCTGCGGCAGATCGCCCGCTTCGGCCACCTGGCCCGATACATCGACCAGCACCTGGACGATGCATTGAGCCTCTCCGAACTGGCCGACATCGCCTGCATGACCCGGCACCGGCTCGACAGCGCCTTCCAGACCTATGCGCAGGAAACCCCGATGAGCCGTGTCTGGCGTCTGCGCCTGCTGCGCGCGCGGCAACAGATCGGCACCCATCCCGAACGTTCCCTGCTCGACATTGCGCTGGATGCCGGCTACGGCTCAGCAGCCGCCTTCAGCCGCGCGTTCCGCCGTCTGCACGGACAGGCTCCTTCGGCCTTCCGTGATCGCCCCGGTCAGCAGCAGCCCGACCTGCGCATCGAAGCCCTGCCATCCTTGGGCATCCAGTACCTTCCCTACACAGGCCCCCGGAACGAGCTGCAGCAGGCGTCCGACGAACTGCGTGCCCGCGCGATGCACAGCGGTATTCCGCGCCACAAGCGTTTCGGCTGGGCGGTGAATGCGGCCGACAACCTGTACGCCCGGCATGAACACAGCCGCATCGAGGTGCAGGCAGCCTTGCTGGATGCGCCACTGGAACAACGTATCGCCGGCCTGGATCACGGCATCCTGCCCGCTGGCTTCTATGCGGTGTTCAGCTTCCAGGCGGGTATGCCCGTGCCCGACGCAGCCGCCCTGCGGACCCGCATCGCGGCGGCCACCGGCTGGCATGCTGCCGATGGCCCCTGGCTGCGGCGCTGCCGCAATGCGCAATACCTGCCCTCCAGACTCGAAAGCCGCTTCGAGGTCTATATCCCGATATGCGCAGGCGGCGATGATGCCCGCCGATCGCCCTGCGATTTCGTCCTTGAGAAGTAAGCCCGGGTACACTGTCGCCACGATGTCCAAGCCAAACCGCCCCGTGTTTCCCGTGCTCGATTTCTCCGCCACGCCGCCCGTTGCTCCCCGCAAACCCAAACGCCTGATTGCGCACGGCCATACGCGCGAAGACCCCTATCACTGGCTGAACAGGCGTCGCGATCCGGCCGTGCTGGCGCATCTGCAGGCCGAGAATGCCTACGCTGAAACCGCGATGGCGCCGTTGGCCGGATTGCGCGAAACCCTGTACGCCGAAATGCTCGCGCGCATCCAGGAAGATGATCAGTCGGTACCGCTCCGGCTCGGCGCCTGGATGTATTACAGCCGGACCGAACAGGGGCTGGCTTATCCGATCCACGCGCGTAAGCGCGTCATCGACGAGCGGTGGGAGCATTCACCCGAGGAGGTGGTGCTCGACGAGAACCGCGAAGCCGAAGGCAAGACTTTCTACGAAGTGGGCGATTTCGAGGTCAGCCCGGATGGCAATCTGCTGGCCTGGGCCGAGGACACACGCGGCAACCGCCAGTACCGCCTGCGCCTGCGCGACCTTCGCCGCCGGAAGGATCTGCGCCTCTCACGCCAGCGCATCACCAGCCTGGTGTGGGCCACGGATAACCGCACCCTGTTCTACACCGTGGAAGACGCAGTCACGCAGCGCTCCTTCCAGCTTTGGCGACATCGCCTCGGCGAGCGCGAGGACGCCCTGCTGTTCACCGAGCACGACGAACGCTTCTCGCTGTCTCTGATGCGCACGCGCAGCGACGGCTTCCTGGTGCTCACCAGTGGCAGCCACACCACCAACGAATTGCGCCTGCTGCCCGCAGACCGGCCCGATGCGCGCTGGCGGCTGTTCGCGCGCCGCCGCGCCGGTATCGAGTACGAACTAGACCACCACGAAGAACGCCTGCTGCTGCGGGTGAATGACAGCGGCCCGAATTTCCGCCTGCTCGAAGTCCCTGTCGGCGACTGGCGCCGCGAAGCCTGGCGCGAGCTGATGGCACACGACGAAGCGGTGGTCATCGAAGGCGTGGACCTGTGGCGCGACTGGCAGGTGCTGAGCCTGCGCATCCATGGCCAGCAGACCCTGCGGGTGACGGCCCTGGCCACGGGGGAAACGCACGACATCGCGTTCGAGGAACTCGCCTACAGCATCGAAATCGAGGATCTGCCGGCCTGGGATTCTCCCTTCCTGCGCTACGAATTCGAATCTCTCACCACGCCGGATGCCACCTTCGATTACGACCCGCTCACGCGCCGCGCCACCTGCGTCAAGCAGACCCGCGTGCTGGGCGGTTTCGATGCCGCGCATTACGTCAGCCGGCGCCTGGAGGCTCTGGCGGCCGACGGCACCCGGATTCCGGTATCGATCGTGCATCACCGCGACACACCGCTCGATGGCAATGCGCCCCTCTGGCTGGAGGGTTATGGCGCCTACGGCATCGCCACAGACCCCTGGTTCTCCAGCACGCGGCTCTCGCTGCTCGACCGTGGCTGGATCTATGCCATCGCCCACGTCCGCGGCGGCGGAGAACTTGGCCAGCGCTGGCACGACGGCGGGCGCCTGAAACACAAGCCAAACAGTTTCAGCGACTTCGTTGCCTGCGGCAAAGCACTGGCAAGCGCCGGTTACACGCGCGCCGGCCGCATTCTGGCCAACGGCGGCAGCGCCGGCGGCCTGCTGGTGGCGGCGAGCCTGCGGCTCGATCCCGCACTGTTTGGCGCGGCAGTCCTCGAAGTGCCTTTCGTCGACGTCGTCACCACCATGCTGGACCCCAGCCTGCCGCTGACCGTGGGTGAATACGAGGAATGGGGCAATCCGCAACGCGTGACGGACTACCACCGTCTGCTGGCCTGGTCTCCTTACGACACGCTCGATGCCCACCCCTATCCACCGGTGCTGGTGGAGGCCGGGTTGCACGACAGCCAGGTGATGGTCTGGGAGCCGGCCAAGTACGTCGCCCGGCTGCGCGAACGCAAGGGCAGCCCGGCCCTGCTGGTGACCAATCTGGAGGCTGGCCACGGCGGCGCCTCCGGACGCTACGCCTCGCTGCACGAGCGGGCGCGGCACCTGGCATTCGCGCTCGCCGCACTCGGCAGCTGAAAACTGCCGATCGGCCCGGCGCCCCTTCAGAAAAGCTGTAAAAAGCCGTCAATCCGGTGCACACAGACCCTTGTGCAGCGCCGGAGAGCGCCCCATGCCGCAGCAGATCGAAGAAATCTCGGTCCTCATCGTCGAAACCAACGCCAACATGCGTTCGCAGTTGCGCAACATGCTCACGCTTTGCGGCGTCAGCAAGATTGCGCTGGCTGTCTCCGCAGGCGTTGCGGTACGCATGCTGCGCGACAGGAATTACGACGTCATCCTTTGCGAATATCATCTTGGCGACGGGTAGGATGGGCAACACCTGCTGGAGGATCTACGTAACCACCACCTGGTGCCGCTCTTCACGCTGTTCCTGATGATCACCGGCGAAAGCCAGTACGAAAAGGTGGTCAGCGCGGCCGAACTGGCGCCCAACGACTACATCCTCAAGCCCTTCTCCTCCGACAAGCTGCTCAACCGCCTCTCGCGTGCGCTCGAAAAGCGCGATGCGTTCATGCCCACCTACCGGCTGATCGAGACAGGCAACACGCTGGAAGCCATCGAATCCTGCCGCCAGGGCGAAATCGACGAGCCGCAATACCTGGTCGACTTCCTGCGCCTGCGCGCCGAGCTGCACATCGGCATCGGCGAGGCGGAAGAAGCGCAGATCGTCTATCAGAAAGTGCTCGAAACCCCGGCCGTCCCCTGGGCACGTCTGGGCTTGGCACGCACGCTGTTCATGCAGAAGCGTCTGGCCGAAGCAGAAGCGCTGCTATCGGGATTACTGCAGGAAAACGCGCTCTACCTGGATGCCTACGACTGGCTTGCCCGCGTCCGCGAAAGCGCGGGCAAGGCGATGGCCGCCAAGGAAGCACTGGAAGACGCGGTCCGCGTCTCGCCACACACGGTGCGGCGACTGCGCCGGCTTGGCGAGGTGGCTACCGAAGTGGGCGACATGGCAACCGCCACGCGGGTGCTGTCCACCGTGGTCAACAAGAGCAAGTATTCGGATTTCCGCGACCCCGAGGATCACGTCTCGCTGGTCCGCGCCCAGCTCGGCATGGGGGATGCCGCCGGCGCCTCCAACACCCTGCGCGATCTCGAACGCAACATGGAAGGCCTGCCCAAGACCGCGCTCTGCAAGGCCGTCTCCAGTGCCATGGTGGCAACCCAGCTCGGAGATCTCGCCAAGGCGCAGGAAGCCCTGGACGAAGCCCTGCGCTACAACGACCCCCAACTGGGCACCTCGATGGGGCTGCAAAAGCAACTGGCCCGCATCTGCATTGAAAACCGGCAGGACGACAAGGCCGCCGAAGTGATCATGGATGTGATGCGGCACGCTGCCGACGATGCCGCGGTCGAAGAGATCAAGAACATGCTCACCGATCTCGGGCGCGGCGAGCTCGGCAACGAACTGGCCGAACAGGTACGCACCCAGGTGCGCGACATCATGACCGAGGGCGCCCAGCTCGCACAGAGCGGAGACTATCCCGGCGCCGTACGCCAGATGCTGCAGGCTGCCGAAAAGCTGCCCGGCAACACGGCCGTACTGTTCAATGCAGCACTGGCCTTGCTCAAGCATATCGAGCACCTCGGCTGGAACGACCAGTTCGCCAGCAGCGCCCGTCAGTTCATCGAACGGGTACGCGCTCAGGATGCCGGCAACAAGAATCTCGCCCAGCTGGTGAGCTACTACCACGCGCTGCTGCGTCGCTACGGCATCAAACCCGGCCGCGTGCGCTGACCCGGCGCTCGCCCCACTCGCCGGCGCATTCCGCTTTCCGGCCGCAAACGGCTATTGCCCCATCGGCATTTCCGGCTTTCGCCAAGGTGGATATTTCCGGATTTCAGAACCATCCGGCGCGTCGTGAATCACAGCCGATTCAAGATGGCAAATCAACGCACGCCCCCGCCAGATCGCAACGCGAACAATCAAACTGAATGCCGGGCGCCGGTCCAATTACAATGTCATTTGAATGATTTTGTAATTACCATTCATTGCTTATGACCTCATAAGCAATCCATCAGAATTCATTGTCATAAAAAAACATTCCCACAGAAGAAAATACAACCGATTGCTTGTAATCGTTCTCCGTTCCATGTTACGGTGTGGGTCCGCCCACTTTTCAAATCTGGCCTGCTGCGATTGAATGACGATATCGTCATGATTCGCTCCCGGCAGAATATCCCGACAGTTTCCACGACTGTATTCAGGGATCCTTGCTCCTGCTGTACCTCGAATTGAACAGCTCACCCTGGAGCGGGGGGCCGGCTTGCCAGCATTAATACAATGCAAGCAAAGCTAGTAGTCAAAAATCTATACAAGGTCTTCGGCGACCAGCCCCAGGAAGCCATGAGTCTGGTGGCTCAAGGCCTTTCAAAAGAAGAGATCTTTGCCCGCACCGGGCATACCGTCGGCGTGAATGACGCCTCCTTCGAAGTCCATGAAGGCGAGATATTCGTGATCATGGGCCTGTCCGGCTCCGGCAAATCCACGCTGGTGCGCATGCTCAACCGCCTGATCGAGCCCACCTCGGGGCAAGTGCTGTTCGGCGCGACGGATATCGCCAGAATGTCCGACCGCGAATTGCGCGATTTCCGCCGCAAGCACATCAGCATGGTCTTCCAGTCCTTTGCGCTGATGCCACACCTCACGGTGCTGGAGAATGCCGCCTTTGGCCTGATGCTCTCCGGCGAAGACAAATCTGTACGCAGCCAGCGCGCGCTGGCCGCGCTGGAGCAGGTGGGCCTGGCGCAATGGGCCGAAAGCTATCCGGATGAACTCTCCGGCGGCATGCAGCAGCGAGTCGGCCTGGCGCGTGCGCTGGCCAACGATCCGGACATTCTGCTGATGGACGAAGCCTTTTCGGCGCTCGATCCGCTTATTCGCACCGAAATGCAGGATGAGCTGGTGAAACTGCAGGCCGCACACAAGCGCACCATCGTGTTCATTTCGCACGATCTGGACGAGGCCATCCGCATCGGCAACCGCATCGCCATCATGCAGGGCGGCGACGTGGTGCAGGTCGGCACGGCAGAGGAGATCCTGCGCAATCCGGCCAACGATTACGTCCGCTCCTTCTTCCGCGGTGTCGACGCAACTTCCATCCTCTCGGCGGCCGACATCGCCCGCCGTACCCAGGTCAGTCTGATCGACCACGCCGGCATGGGCGTGCGCAGCGCACTAGAACGCCTGCGCGCCAACGACCGCGAGTACGGCTATGTGCTGACACCGGACCAGCGCCTGCTGGGCGTGGTCTCCATCGAATCCCTGCGTCAGGCGCTCAGGCGCAGCGATGACGCGAAACTGGTCGAGGCCTTTCTGCCCGACGTGCAGACGATCGCCCACGACCGCCCCATCGCCGAGCTTTACGAGCCCCTGACCCGCACGCCGTTCGGCATGGGCCTGCCGGTAATCGACGAGAGAGGCCGCTATCGCGGCTCTGTCACACGCAACACGATGCTGGAGTTCCTCCACCGTCAGACCACACAGGAGGCCGCATGAGTACTGAAACGCAGATGGACAACCCCTGGGCCTCCGTGGGCGGCGATGCCGGGCAGAGCACGACTGGCGCAGATGCCTGGCTGGACCCGGCCCCCACGCCCGGAGACTGGCTGGACGGCCCGGCGGCCTCGGCGGACCCCACCGGCATCGACTGGATGCACCCTTTCCGCGATGCGCTTTTGCCTGTAGACCGATGGGTGGAGCATGGACTGGACTGGGTCGTCAGTAACGCCCGGCCCGCCTTCCAGGCCGTGCGCGTGCCCATCGACAGCAGCCTCACCAGCATCGAGCACGCGCTGCTGTCGGTGCCTGCGCTGGTGATGATCGCGCTGCTGGGGCTGATCGCCTGGCAGCTTGGCGGCCGGCGGCTGGGGCTGGGCACCGTGCTGTCGATGACGCTGATCGGCCTGATCGGCGCCTGGAACGACGCCATGGTCACGCTCTCGCTGGTGATCACCGCCGTGGTCTTCTGCCTCGTGATCGGCCTGCCGCTGGGGGTCATCATGTCGCGCAGCGACCGCCTCGAAGCACTGCTGCGCCCGGTGCTGGACGCCATGCAGACCACGCCGGCCTTCGTCTATCTGGTACCGGTGGTGATGCTCTTCGGCATCGGCAACGTGCCAGGGGTGATGGTGACGGTGGTCTTCGCACTGCCACCGCTGATCCGCCTGACCAACCTGGGCATCCGCCAGGTGCGCGGCGATCTGATCGAGGCGGGTAACGCATTCGGCGCCTCGCCGCTACAGATGCTGTTCCGCATCCAGCTGCCGCTGGCCATGCCGACCATCATGGCCGGCATCAACCAGACCCTGATGCTGGGGCTGTCGATGGTCGTGATCGCTTCGATGATCGCGGTCGGCGGTCTGGGCCAGATGGTGTTGCGCGGCATCGGCCGGCTGGACATGGGGCTGGCCACCGTCGGTGGTCTGGGCATCGTGATCCTCGCGATCATGCTCGACCGCCTCACCCAGGCCATGGCCCGCCCACAGCGCAAAGGTGCGCACTGGTGGCGCAGCGGCCCCATCGGACTGTTGCTCGCCCTGCCGACAAGGCTTGGCCACAAGGCCGGCCACTGATTTTTTCCAACCTTCTCCCAGGAGTCACGACACATGAGAAGACATTTCCTCAAGACCACACTCGGCGCACTTACGCTGTGCCTCGGCATGAACACGATGGCCAGCGCCGCCGCTGACCAGCCCGGCAAGGGCGTGAAGGTGGTGCCGGTGAAAAGCTCCATCGCCGAAGAGACCTTTCAGACCTTGATCGTGATGCAGGCGCTCAAGGATCTGGGCTACGACGTGCAACCGATCAAGGAGATCGAGTACGCGGCCGGTCACGTAGCCATCGCCAATGGCGACGCCACTTTCATGGCTACACACTGGAATCCGCTGCACGCCGAGTTCTATGCCAAGGCCGGCGGCGATGCCAAGCTGTACCGCGAAGGCATCTATTCGGCCGGCGCCCTGCAGGGCTACCTGATCGACAAGGCCACCGCCGAGAAATACAAGATCACCAACGTTGCTCAGCTCAAGGATCCGGCCATCGCCAAGCTGTTCGATACCGACGGCGACGGCAAGGCGGATCTGGCGGGTTGCAACCCCGGCTGGGGCTGCGAACTGGCCATCGAACACCATCTGGATGCCTACGGCCTGCGCGACACCGTGACCCACCGGCAGGGCTCCTACGCCGCGATCATCGCGGACACCATCGCCCGCTACAAACAAACCCAGCCGATCCTCTACTACACCTGGACCCCCTACTGGGTCAGCGGTGTGCTGGTGCCGGGCAAGGACGTGGTCTGGCTGCAGGTGCCGTTCTCGGCCATCAAGGACAAGCCCGATGCCGACACCGCACTGCCCGACGGCGTCAATTACGGCTTCGAGGCCAACAACCAGCAGATCGTCGCCAACAAGGCCTGGGCCGACGCCAACCCGGCAGCCGCCCGCCTGTTCGCCGTGATCAAACTGCCCAACGCCGACATCAACGCGCAGAACATGCGCATGCGCCAGGGCGAGAACAAGCAGGCCGACATCGAACGTCACGTCGCCGGCTGGATCAGGGCCTATCGCAAGACCTACGACGGCTGGCTGGCCGAAGCCCGCGCAGCAGCCAAATAAACTGCGCAGCAAGCCCCGACCGATAGACCCGCCGTGCCGCACCTGGCGCACGGCGGGTTTTTCACGCCCTGCGTATCCCTTGGCTTCCCCGAGGCGACCGGCGCGGGATGATCGGCATGCAGACACGGGTACACTCAGGCCAGCAGCAGGAGAACCATCCTGCTCAGACTGCTGTCATCAACCGCAGCCAACAGCCTCTCCTGCCCGGAAACCGCCATGTCGTCCGCCCCTCTCGCTCCTACGCCCGCGATTGCAGCCCAACAACTCAAGCACGTTCTCGACCAACTCGGCACCGTGTTACTGGGCAAGCCGCAGGCACTGCGGCTGGCACTCGCCTGCCTGCTCGCACGCGGGCATCTGCTCATCGAGGATCTGCCCGGCGTGGGCAAGACCACACTGGCCCATGCTCTGGCGGTCAGCCTCGGGCTGCAGTTCCAGCGCGTGCAATTCACCAGCGATCTGCTGCCGGCCGACCTCATCGGTGTGAGCATCTTCGATGCCGCCCAGCAAGGCTTCCGTTTCCATCAAGGCCCGCTGTTCTCGCAGGTGCTGCTGGCCGACGAGATCAACCGCAGCACACCGAAGACGCAGAGCGCACTGCTCGAAGCCATGGAAGAGCGCCAGGTCAGCGTGGATGGCCGCACCCACGCCCTGCCCGCCCCCTTCTTCGTCATCGCCACCCAGAACCCTTCGCAACAGATCGGCACCTTTCCGTTGCCCGAATCCCAGCTGGACCGCTTCCTGATGCGCCTGTCGCTCGGGCTGCCGGATGCCGCTGCCGAGCGTGAGCTGCTTGCCGGCCATGACCGCCGCGAACTTCTCGCCCGCCTGCCGGCCGCGATCTCGCCCGCCGATCTGCTGATACTGCAGGCGCTGGCCAGCCGTACCCACGTCGGCGAGCGCCTGCTGGACTACCTGCAGGCCCTGTTGGCCGCCAGCCGCAGTCTGGCCGAAGGCAGCCATGGGCTCAGCCCCCGCGCCGGTCTCAGCCTGCTCGCCGCCGCACGCGCCTGGGCGCTGCTGGACGGCCGCGACCACGCCCGCCCCGAAGACGTACAGGCCGTGCTGCCAGCCGTCGCCGGGCACCGCCTGGGCAACAGCCTGCAGATGGGCGCCACAATGGCGCGCCGCCTGCTCGAAGCCGCGCTGGTATGACTCAGCGCCTGGCCGGCCTGAAGCAACGCTGGCGGCGCTGGGCGATCCGCGGGCGCATTCCAGAGCCCCAGCCGATCCGGCTGCGTGCCGCACGCATCTACGTCTTCCCCAGTCGCGCCGGCTTCGCCTTGCTGATCACGCTGCTGGTGATGCTGATCGCCTCGATCAACTACAACCTGTCGCTGGGGTATGGTCTGGTGTTCCTGCTCGGCGCGGTCTTCGTGCTGCACATCCTGCATGCCTGGCGCGGTCTGCATGGTCTGGAGCTGCGGCTCGCACCGGCGGAAGAAATTTTCGCGGACGCGCAAAGCGCTTGGCATCTGCAGTTGCGCAATGCACAGCGCCATGAACGCGCCGGCATCGTGATCCGCAGCGCGGACGGACAGGCGCTCGGCAGTACGGATCTCGCCGCGAATGCGCAGGCACTGTTGCGGCTGAACCTGCCGGGCCAGCCGCGTGGTCTGCGCCAGCCCGGCCTGCTGACGCTGGAAACCCGTCAGCCGCTGGGCTGGATACGCGCCTGGGCGCACATCGCGCCGGATGCGCCAGTGCTGGTCTATCCCGCCCCCCACGGAGAACACCCGCTGCCGTCGCGCGGGCAGGATGGCGGCGACACTGGCGCAGGACTGGCCTCGCCGCAGGCCGACGACTTCGCCGGCCTGCGCACTTTCCAGCCAGGGGATTCCTTGCGCCAGGTTGCCTGGAAGCAGCTCGCGCGCGGTCAAGGCATGCTGACCAAGGTATTCGCCAGCCAGCAACGACCTGAATGCGTGCTGGACTGGGATGCCCTGTCTGACGAGATGGACATCGAGCGCCGCCTCGGCCAGCTTACCCGCTGGCTGCTGGAAGCCCGCCAGCATGGCCTGCGCTGCAGTCTGTATCTTCCCGGCCGACGGATCGGCCCCGGTGAAGACGCTACGCATTACCGCGCCTGCCTGGAAAGCCTGGCCCTTCACCCGGCGGAGGCCGACGATGCGCCGCGCTGAAAGCCCCGCCGTCCAGCGCAGCCTGGGGCTCTACCTGCTGGCCACCGCCACGCTGGCGCTGGCCCCCTTCCTGCCGGCACTGCCCGTCGGCGTCGCCGTACTGGCCACACTGATGCTGGCCTGGCGGGGCTGGCTCACCTGGCAGGATCGCGCCATCCCCCACCGCGCGGTGCTGATCCCCATCGCCCTGATCGGCGCGGCGATCACCGTATTCGAATACCACCAGCTCTTCGGCCGCCAGCCAGGGCTCGCCATGCTCGCGCTGCTGCTGCCGCTCAAGCTGCTGGAAACGCGCAAGCAGCGCGATGCGCGCGCAGCCCTGCTGCTGTGCTGCTTCCTGATGACCGGGCAGTTCCTCAATGAACAAACCCTGTTCGTGGCCGCCAGCGTGCTCGCCTGCGCGCTGGCCATCCTCGCCACCAGCGCGCACATCGAGCGACCGACCCTGCCCGTGGCACGACAACTGCGCCTGGGCCTGCGCCTGCTGGGCACGGCCATTCCATTGACGCTGCTGCTGTTCGTACTCTTCCCGCGCGTCGACGGCCCGCTGTGGGGCATGCCGGGAGATGCGTTCACCGGCGTCACCGGGCTCTCCAACGAGATGCAGCCCGGCTCCATCTCCGAGCTGGTGCAGTCCGGCGAAATCGCCTTCCGCGTGGATTTCGCCGGCGATCCACCGCCCGCGCGCGAACGCTACTGGCGCGGCCCGGTACTCACCCGCTTCGATGGCAGGCGCTGGCAGCGCAGCGACAACATGCTGCGCAACGAACCGCCCTATGCCGTGCAGGGGCCTGCCTACCGTTACACCATGACGCTGGAGCCGCACTACCAGGGCTGGCTGCTGGCAATGGACTATCCACTCGCCGACGGCCAACGCGGCGCGCTCTACGGCCACGATTTCACACTGATGGCACGTCGCCCGGTCAGCGCCCGGCAACGTCTGGAACTGGTCTCCTACCCGGCCACCCCGGTCGGCCTGCATGAGTGGCCCGGCGCGCTCAAGGCGGCCCTGAGCCTGCCGGACAACAACCCGCGCACGCGCGCTGCCGGCGAAGCCCTGGCCGCCGCGCATGCCGATCCGGCAGCCCGTGTGGATGCCGGCATCGCCCTGATGCGCGATGCACGTCTGCAATACACGCTGTATCCGCCGCTGGCGCAGGCGCATCCGGCCGACGAATTCCTCTTCGACAGCAAACGCGGTTTCTGCGAACACTTCGCCTCGACCTTCGTCGTGCTGATGCGCGCGGCCGACGTGCCGGCACGCGTGGTCACCGGTTACCAGGGCGGCGAGTTCAACCCCGTCGACGGCAGCCTGGTGGTACGCCAGTCCGACGCCCACGCCTGGGCCGAAGTCTGGATCGCCGGGCGCGGCTGGCTGCGCGTGGACCCGACCGCCACCAGTGCGCCGGAGCGCATCGATGGCGGCCTTTCCCGCGCCCTTTCCAGCAGCGAGCCCAGGCCACTGTTCATGCGCGAGGCTCTGGCCATGCTGCGCGCGTTGCGCCACCGCTGGGAAGCACTGAACAACAGCTGGAACCAGTGAGTGCTGGGTTACAACGCGCAGCGCCAGCGTCAATTCCTGGAACAGCTGGGCCTGCCGGACGCGGACTGGCGCCAGATGGCCATGCTGCTCGGCGCGGGCGCGGCGCTCTGGCTGGCCTGGGTGGGGATACGGCTGCGTCCGCGCAAGTCTGGCGATGCGCTGGACCGTCTCTGGTCACGCTTCTGCCGCCGCCTCGCCCGCGCGGGCGTGGCACGCCAGGCCTGGGAAGCACCGACGGACTACGCACACCGCGCCGGCTTGGCCCTGCCGGCCGGGGCCGCTACCATTGCCGTCATCGCGGAACAGTAGTATTCCCGCCTGCGCCATGGCGCAGCCCCAGCCACCCCGGCGCAGCTCGCCGAGCTTGCCCGCACGATCAAGAATTTCAGACCATGAGCCTTCGCCGTTCCCTGCTGCTGACACTCGCAGCCATCCCCGCCGTCTTTTCCACGCTGCCCGCCCATGCCCAGGGCTTTATCGAGCGCCCCGACGTGCAGGCCTTCATCACTGAAATCGCCGCCCGCAACCGCTTCACGGAGGGCGAACTTTATGCCGCCTTCGCCCGCGCCACACCACAGCCACGTGTGATCGAGCTGATCCGTCCGCCCAGCAACCCGGGAGTGCGCTCCTGGCAGCGCTACCGCACCCGCTTCATCGAGCCGATCCGCATCTCGGCCGGCGCGAAGTTCTGGCAGGAAAACCGCGAGGCCCTGGCCCAAGCCAGCCAGCGTACCGGCGTGCCCGCCGAGATCATCGTCGGCATCATCGGCGTGGAAACCATCTACGGGCGCTATACCGGCAATTTCAATACGCTCTCGGCGCTGGCCACTCTGGCCTTCGACTACCCGCCGCGCGCAGACCTGTTCCGCCGCGAGCTGGAATCCCTGTTCCTGCTGGCGCGTGAGCAGGGCCGGGATGTCACCGGCTACACCGGCTCCTATGCCGGCGCGCTGGGCCTGCCACAGTTCCTGCCCAGCAGCGTGCGCAATTTCGCCATGGATGGTGACGGCAACGGCAAGGTGGATCTGGATGGCAGCCCGCGTGACGCCATCTTCCTGCAGCAGCACGGCTGGCAGAGTGGCACGCCCATCGTGCGCCAGGCCCGCGTGGCGGACGCCGCCAAGGCCCAGCGCCTGGCGGATGCCGGCATCGAACCGGCCATCGATGTGAGCATCCTCGGCGAATACGGTATCGAAGCGGAGCTGCCGGCCAGCGCACTGGGCCAGAAGATCACGCTAGTCGACCTGGTCACGCCGGGTGAAGCCACGGAATGGTGGCTGGGCTTCCAGAATTTCTACGTAATCACGCGCTACAACCGCAGCAGCTTTTACGCCATGGCGGTGCACGATCTGGCCCAGGCCGTGAAGCAGGAAGTCGACAATCGCAGCGCCCAAGCCGGGAAATGACGCACGCCGGATGACGCAGCGCGCCGCCGACTGACGAAACGCGTCAGTCCGGCGCCTGCGCGGGCGCGAACTACCGAGGGGCCATGCCAGACGACGTACGCCTGCGAATGGCCCCTGGCGCCTGCTCGCAGGCGAATCCGTGAAAAAAGTCACGATCGCAACATAAGCCGTTGATGCCGTTGCGCGAGCCGTCAATCGGCAGGCGCAGCAAACGGTCCGAAATGGCATGTCGACTGCTTGATGAGGTGAGTATGCGCCAGCACGGCGCTGTCTCAGAACTCACCGCCGATCGTCATCATGCCGACCCTCAAGCACCGCGCCGTTTCCCGCCTGATCCGCCCTTGCCTGTGCCTGATCAGCCTTTGCTTTCTCAATGGTTGCGCTGCGCTGGCGGTCTCACTGGCTGGCGCCGGTGCCGGTGCCGGGCTTTCCCACAAGATGGGCAGCACGGCCTCGCGCACGTTCAGCGCGCCGATGGGCCAGGTAGACGGCGCGATCCTGCTGGCCGGCCGCAAGCTGCAACTGCAGGTCGAATCGGTGGAAAGCACGGAAAACGTTCAGACGACCCATGCCAAGGTGGCCGATCTGGACATCGTGATGGAGCTGGAGACGCTGTCACCCAGCCTCACACGCGTCAGTGTCACGGCCAGGAAAGATTTCTTCCGCAACGATCTGGCCACCGCACAGGAAATCGTGACCCAGGTGGAGCAGGCTCTGCACACGCTGGCCAGCGGCACGCCTCAGACAGGGGGCGCGCGCGTCTCGCCGGCAGGCTTCCCGCCCACCACGGCGGACGGCGCCAGCATGCGCAACCCGAAAAGCGGTGCAAAGCTGGCGCGTAACGCGATCTGATATCGGCGCCCAGTCAGCCGTAAACCGGTATCCCCTCGGCGCGCTCACGCGGCTGCCGATCGACACGGCGCGTCGCCAGCAAGGCCATAACGGCAAAGGCGCGGTTCACGGCGGCGTACTCATCCACCGCAAGTTCGCTGACCACCAGCGGCTCCTTATCGATCAGCAGCAGTTCGAGGCGGCAGCGTTTCTCGGTCTCTCCTTGCGGAGAGCTCTCATCGCTGAGACCGAGTTTCACCTGCTGCACATGGTGGCTGAAACGTCCGAGCGCAAATTCCATGCGGCGCTCGACATGGCTGATCAGGCCGACATCCAGGGAAGCCCCGGACGTACGCTTGATGGTCAATTTCATGTTCCACTCCTGTTCTTCATCGGGGAAGGCCGTCACTGACGGATGGCACGGCTCACTCTAGGCCTGGCTATGATTCGCGTATAGTCGAACATAAGCACCAGATCATTCGGTTTTCTCGAACTGTCATGAACTATCGCCATCTCTTCTACTTCTGGAAGGTAGCCACCTGCGGCGGGGTGATCCGCGCGGCCGAAGCCTTGCACACCACGCCGCAGACCCTCTCGGGTCAGATCAAGCAGCTGGAGGAGCGACTGGGCCGCGCCCTGTTCCGCAAGGAAGGACGCCGGCTGGTACTCACCGATGCCGGCTAGATGACGCTGAACTACGCCGGTGAGATTTTCTCGCTCGGCGCCGAACTGCAGGAACTGCTGGGCAGCGACCAGCTCGATGGATTGCCTACCGAATACCGGGTCGGCATCAACGATGCGCTGCCCAACAGCATCGTGCAGCACCTGCTGGCCCCGCTGCGGATGCTCGATCTGCCGGTGCGCCTGCTCTGCCGCGAATGGGAAATGCAGCATCTGCTGGCCGAGCTGGGCACCCACCGGCTGGATCTGGTGCTGGCCGACACGCCGATACCGGTCGGTTTCAGCGTCAAGGCCTACAGCCACCGCCTGGGCGCTTCGCCCATGGCCTTCTTCGCTGCTCCGCCGCTTGCCGCGCGCTGTACCGCACTGTTTCCGCACTGCCTGCATGGCCTGCCCTTCCTGCTGCTGACCAAAGAATCCGGCGTGCGCGAGCAGTTCGAGCAATGGGCTCATGCACAGGGCCTGCGCCCGCGCATCCAGGCCGAATTCGACGACAGCGGCCTGATGAAGACCTGCGGCCGCGCCGGCTGGGGCGTATTCATGGCGCCCCGGGTACTCGCGCAGGAGATCTGTCGCGATTATGCCGTGCAGATGATCGGCGCCAGCGCCGAGATCGAGCAGGCCTACTACGCCATCAGCGTGCAGCGCCGCATCACCCATCCGTGCACCGAAGCCATCCTGCGCGCGGCCCGCGAAGGGCTGTTCATGCTGAGCGGCGACTAGCGGCCCGGGCACCAAACCGGACAATTCTTCTGCGCCAACGCAAAGCCTTGTGTCGCGGCCGCCCGTCTGCAACCTCATTGCAACATGCGGGCCATAGATTGCAGGCTGCTTTGATTGCGCCCGAACCATGTGCCCCGCCTCACTCGCCTTCTCCGCTGACCACGCCCCCCAGACCGGTGTGGACGTCACGCACCCTCAGGCGCTGGATGAAATCATCGGCAGGGCAGCGCTGGACGTGGTCTTCCAGCCCATCCTGGGGCTTTCCACACGTACCTATCTCGGCTACGAAGGCCTCGTGCGGCCAAGGGGTACGGTATTCGACGGCCCTACCAGCCTGTTCGCCGCGGCGGAACGCTGCGGCCGCACGAATGCGCTGGACCACGCCTGCCGCACCCGCATCTTCGAGGAGTTCGCCCGGCAGCAGGTACCCGGCACGCTGTTCCTCAACGCCACGCCCGCCAGCCTGCATGACCCGGCCTTCCAGAACGGCGCCACGCTGTCCCTGATGCGCCAGCTCAACATCCCGCCCAGCCGCGTGGTGATCGAGATCACCGAGAACCAGCGCATCGCCGACTTCGATCATTTCCGCGACGCGCTCGCACACTTCCGCAGCCTGGGCTACCGCATCGCCATCGACGACCTGGGTCAGGGCATGTCCAATCTGCGGATGTGGACCGAGATCCACCCGGACTTCGTCAAGATCGACCGTCACTTCATCCACGGCATCAGCGACGATCCCCTCAAATTCCAGCTCGTGCGCGCCATGCACGGCATGGCCGAGACCTGCGGCGCCAGTCTCATCGCCGAAGGCGTGGAACGAGTGGAGGACTTCAACACCCTGCGCGACCTCGGCATTCCCTTTGTGCAGGGCTTCTTCATCGCCCGTCCGGCCACCGAGGTGCAGCTCCAGGTGTGCGAGCCGGTGCTCAACGCCCTGAATGCCACACGCATCGCAGTGTTCCCTGGCTATACGGCAGCGCCCGCCGGCAAGGTCAGCGCGCGGGCACTGCTGCGTCAGGTGGCCCCCGTGTCACCGCAACTGGACAACGATGGCGTCTTCGTCCGCTTCGAGACGGACCCCGCCCTGCAAGCCATCCCGGTGGTAGACCACGAGCGTATCCCGCTGGGCATCATCATGCGCAGCGCCATGATCGACCGCTTTGCGCGCCCCTACCGCCGTGAACTCTACGGCCGCAAGCCCTGCGCGCAACTGATGGATACCTCGCCGCTGATCATCGACGAGAGCATGCCCATTTAGGAACTCTCGCGCCTGGTCACCAGCGCCGCCGGCAACAGCATCCCCGAAAGCTTCATCGTCACGGAGAACGGGCGTTATCTCGGCGTGGGCAGCATCAGCGACATGGTCGCGCTGATCACCGACATGCAGATCCGTGCCGCCCGCTACGCCAATCCGCTGACCCAGCTACCCGGCAACGTGCCGATCAGCGAGCACATCGAACGCCTGCTCGAAAATGGCTCTGGTTTTGTCGCCTGCTATGCGGATCTCGATGCCTTCAAGCCCTACAACGACGTCTAAGGCTATCGGCGTGGTGACGACCTGATCCAGCTCGTGGCCCGCCTGCTGGTGGAAGCCTGTGACCCGCGCGACGACTTCATCGGCCACATCGGCGGCGATGACTTTCTGGTGCTGTTCCAGAGCACGGACTGGCAACAACGCTGCGAAGCCGTACTGGGTCAGTTCGGCCAGCGCGTACCGGCTTTCTGCAGCAGCGAGGATATCGCTCGTGATGGCATCCTCAGCGAAGATCGCCAGGGGCGCCAGGTGGTGCACTGCCTGCCCAGCCTTTCGATCGGGGCGTTAGCGGTGCCTGCCGGATGCAGCGCCTCCCATCATGAAATCTCCGCCATGGCCACCGAGGCCAAGCGCCAGGCCAAACGCACCTCCGGCAACACGCTGTTCATCGAACGCCGCGGCATCCAGACCCAGCCTACACAAGCCCCCGCCGAGTAAACGGTGCTTGCCACTGACCGGCCGCGCTTGCGCGAGCGCTCTGCAGTGGAGGACCGTCAACAGCCCCTAGAATGTCGGCACCCAGAACTTCGGAGAATCCATCATGCCGGCCCCCACCGAATACAGCCGCAGCCAGATCGTGCTGCACTGGCTCATGTTCGTCCTGTTCGCAGTCGCGCTGGTCGCCATCGAATGGCGCGGCAATATCCCCAGGGATGGCGGGCAGGCCATGCGCAGCACCCTGATGAGCTTCCATATCGGCGCAGGCCTGCTGGTGTTCCTGTTCGCCTTCGTCCGCCTCGGCATCCGCCTCAACGCAGGCGCGCCGGCCATCCTGGGCGATGCGGCCTGGCAACGTGCGAGCGCACATGCCCTGCACTGGGCGCTCTACATCGTGATGTTCGCGTTGCCACTGAGCGGCGTCGTCTTCGTCCAGGCCGGCGGCCGCGAGGTCGCCTTCTTCGGCATGAATCTGCCCCATCTGGTGGCGCCGGATCCTGCACTGCGCAGCTTCGTGCATGACGCCCACGAATTCCTCGGCAATGCGGTCTATGCGTTGGTCGGCATCCATATCGTGGCCTCCCTGTGGCACCACTTCGTGCTCAAGGACGACACGCTGCGGCGCATTCGCCCTGGATATCGCGCAAACAACTGATCCGGGCAGACAGAAGCCGGGCGGCGGTCTGCCGCCCCCTCTGCCAACCCGGCATGTTTCAGCCCGCAGCCCGTCAAGGGCGGCGATTCAGCTGCGGCAGTATTGCGGCGCCCGCCAGTGCCAGCATCGCCAGGACGGCACCGCACAGAAAGGTGCCCTGATAGCCCCAGGCATCCCACAACGCACCCGCGATCACGCTCGCCAATAGCAGCGCCAGACCGGCCAGCAGATGAAACACACCAAAGGCCGTGCCACGCAATTCTGCGGGTGCACTGTCTGCGATGAGGGCACTAAGCACGCCCTGGGTGAAACCCATGTGCACACCCCACAGCACAACCCCCAGGATCACGCCAGACAAGCCCGGCAGGAAGGCCAGCACCAGATCGGCCGCCATCAGGAACCCCATGCCGATCGCCAGCACCGTCACCCGATTGATGCGATCGGAGAGCGCACCGGCAGGATACGCCGACAGCGAGAATGCAATCGCCATCAGCACGAGCACCAGAGGAGCCCACATCGGCGACAGCCCCGCCTCGCCGGCACGCAGGATCAGGAAGGCTTCACTGAAGCGCGCCAGCGTGAACACCACGCCAAGCACGACGACCCACCAGTAGCCGGCGCCCAGGCTGAGCATCGCGGCGCGGCTCAGCGGCGCCCGTGGCTTCGAAGCTGAAGCCGTCTCCGGCTCACGGACGAAAACCAGCAATACCCATACCGCCAGAAATGCCGGGATCACTGCGACCCAGAACACCGTCTGGAAATGACTGGCGGTCAGCCACATCAACCCGATGGCCAGCAGGGGGCCGAGGAAAGCGCCGATGACGTCCAGCGTCTGCCGCACACCATAGGCGGTTCCCCGCAACGCCGGGGGCGTGGCGTCGGCCACCAGCGCATCGCGCGGTGCCCCGCGGATGCCCTTGCCCACGCGGTCGATGAAACGCGCGCCGATCAACCAGTCCAGTGTTCCTGCCAGCGGGAAGATCGGCTTTGTCAGCGCCCCCAGGCCATAGCCCAGGGCTGCCAGCAACTTGCGTTTGCCCAGACGATCACTGAGCGCGCCGGAAAACACCTTGACCACCGAAGCCGTCGCCTCGGCAATCCCTTCGATCAACCCGACCGCCAGCACCGAGGTTCCCAGCACCGTCACCATGTAGATCGGCAACAGGGCGTGGATCATTTCGGAGGAAATATCCATCAGCATCGAGACAAAGCCCAATGCCCAGACGCTGCGAGGCACGGCGCGCCAGCTCGTGCGCAACGCCGTGCTGGGGCGCTGCTGTCTCACCGCTGCCGTGCCTTGGCGAAAGCGGCCGCGAAGGCGCTGCCGGCAGGCGCCTGTTCCGCACGGGATGCCTGCTGCGGCTTGCCTCGCTGCGCATTGTTACGAGGCGCCTCGCCCGTAGGCTTGCGCACCACGTCATCCGAAAGACGCATGGTCAGCGCGATCCGCTTGCGCGGCAGATCGACCTCCACCACCTTCACCTTGACGATGTCGCCAGCCTTCACCACCTCGGCCGGATCCTTGATGAAACGGTTGGCGAGCGCCGAGACGTGCACCAGCCCATCCTGATGCACACCGATATCCACGAAAGCGCCGAAGGCGGTGACGTTGGTCACCACGCCTTCCAGCAGCATGCCGGCTTCGAGATCCTTGATCGCCTCCACGCCTTCGCGGAAGGATGCGGTCTTGAACTCGGGGCGCGGATCGCGGCCGGGTTTGTCCAGCTCGCGCAGGATGTCCTGCACGGTCGGCAAGCCGAAACGCTCGTCGGTGTACTTCCTGGCATCCAGATTCTTCAGCACGGCAGAATCCCCGATGAGGTCGCGCGCCTTCAGCTTCACGTCGGCAAGGATCTTTTCGACCACGGGATAGGCTTCGGGGTGAACCGCCGAGCGATCCAGCGGGTTGTCTCCCTCGTTGATGCGCAGGAAGCCGGCACACTGCTCGAAAGTCTTGTCGCCCAGGCGAGGCACCTTCTTCAGGGCCGCACGACTGCTGAAAGCGCCATTGGCATCGCGGTGCGCGACGATGTTTTGCGCCAGCGTGGTGTTGAGCCCCGAGATGCACGTGAGCAGCGCGGCAGAGGCGGTGTTCACATCGACGCCGACCGCGTTCACGCAGTCTTCCACCACCGCGTCGAGTGATTTCGCCAGCTTGCCCTGATTCAGATCGTGCTGGTACTGGCCAACACCGATCGCTTTCGGCTCGATCTTCACCAGTTCCGCCAGCGGATCCTGCAAGCGACGTGCGATGGAAACAGCCCCGCGCAGACTCACATCCAGTTCCGGAAACTCCTTCGCGGCGAGTTCCGAAGCGGAATACACCGAAGCACCGGCTTCCGAAACCACGATCTTCGTGATCGCTCCCCTCGCCCCCTGGGGGAGAGGGGCCGGGGGAGAGGGCTGCTTCAATCGGGCGATCAATTCTCCCGCCAGCTTGTCGGTTTCGCGGCTGGCCGTGCCATTACCGATCGCGATGAGTTGCACACCGTGCTTCTCGATGAGGCCGGTCAAGGTGTGCAATGCGCCATCCCAGTCACGACGCGGCTCGTGTGGATAGACCGTGGCCGTGTCGAGCAGCTTGCCGGTGGCATCCACCACGGCAACCTTCACGCCGGTGCGGATGCCGGGGTCGAGACCCATGGTGGTTTTTGCACCCGCCGGCGCCGCGAGCAGCAGGGCTTTCAGGTTCTGGGCAAAAACGCGGATCGCTTCTTCCTCCGCGCGCTCGCGCAGCTTGCCCATCAGATCCAGCTCCATGGACAAGGCGAGCTTCACGCTCCAGGTCCAGCGTGCGGTATCGACCAGCCATTTATCCGCGGCGCGGCCCTGGTCCTTGATGCCGGCAGCCACCAGAATCTTGCGCTCGCAGGGGTTCGGCTCGGGCGAGCGCGAACCGTCTTCCGGATCGGAGTCCAACGCGAGCTTGACGCGCAGCACGTCTTCATTGCGGCCCCGGAACAAAGCCAGCGCCCGATGCGAGGGAATGTTGCCGAGCTTTTCACTGTAAGTGAAGTAGTCACGAAATTTGGCGGCCTCGCTGTCGTTCTCCTTGCCTTCCGCTACGGAAACCCGCACCACGCCATGCTCGCCCACATACTCGCGCAGCTGGCCGACCAGCTCGGCATTTTCGGCAAAGCGCTCCATCAGGATCTGGCGTGCGCCGTCCAGCACCTCCTTGGCATCGGCAAAACCGGCGTCCACGTTGAAGTACTTGGCAGCTTCTTCCTCAGGCTTCAGTGACGGATCCGCAAGCAGCGCATCGGCCAGCGGCTCGATACCCGCCTCGCGTGCAATCTGCGCCTTGGTGCGGCGCTTCTGCTTGTAGGGCAGATACAAGTCTTCCAGGCGCTGTTTGGATTCGGCATTCTCGATCTCGGCACGCAGTGGCGGCGTGAGCTTGCCCTGCTCCTCGATGCTCGCCAGCACTGCCGTGCGCCGCTCTTCCAACTCGCGCAGATAGCCCAGGCGCTCTTCCAGCGTGCGCAGCTGCGTATCGTCCAGCCCGCCGGTGACTTCCTTGCGGTAGCGCGCGATGAAGGGCACGGTGGCTCCACCGTCGAGCAGTTCGATGGCAGCGATGACCTGACGTGGCTGGGCGGCGAGTTCTGTGGCGATGCGTTCGTGGATGGCAGGCAGCATGGGGCGTACGGCAAGACAGACAAAGGAGCCGGACTATGCCCCAAGGCCGCCGCGCGTCGCAAGCGGCAGCAGCCAACAGGCGTGCCGAGGGGATCGGACTCTGGAGCGGCCCGGATGGCAATGGTGTGCCAGGTGAGGTACGGTTTGCCTGGCCGCCTCCGGCCGATCCATTGCCGGCGGCAATCCCCGTTTTTACCCTGACAGGAGAAGCCCATGAAGATGCTCAAGAAAACCGTCGCCCTGCTGTGTTTCTGTGCCGCCGGCCCCTTGCTTGCCGCGCCCTGCGAAGCCGAGATCGAAGGCAACGACGCCATGCAATTCAACCTCAAGACCATGAGCGTGCCGGCCAGCTGCAAGCAGTTCACCGTCAAGCTCAAGCACGTCGGCAAGCTGCCCAAGACTGCCATGGGCCACAACTGGGTACTGGTGAAGACCGCCGACCTGGATGGCGTGGACAAGGACGGCATCATGGCTGGCCCGGCCAACAACTACATCAAGCCTGGCGATACGCGCGTAATCGCGCACACCAAGCTGATCGGCGGCGGCGAAAGCGATTCCCTGAAGTTCGACGTGGCCAAACTCAAGGCCAGCGAGAGCTACACCTTCTTCTGTTCCTTCCCCGGCCACGTGGCGATCATGAAGGGCACGCTGACACTGACCAAGTAAATTCGGCCGTTCCAGGCACGGGCCAATTCTGGCTGGTGCCTGAAACCACCAAATGGAAAAGAGGCGCACCGGACTCCCGGGGCGCCTTTTTCGTCACTAGGCCTCCTCTCAAGATGCCCGAGGGGTTGTTTGTATGCACGGCATGGGTCACGCCGCCATTTTCATTTGACGATCACATTGGTGCAAACGAACGGCAATATTGGCTGATTAGTGTTTCGAATGAACACACGCTCATTCGGATCACGCATGCCACAGCCCCTTCTCGATGCCCGCGCCCGGGAAATACTCGAACTGGTCCGCCGTGACGGCTTCGTCGGTATCGACGAGCTGGCCCTGCGCTTCGAGGTCACGCCGCAGACCATCCGCCGCTGCGTCAATCCGCTGTGCGAACACGGCCTGCTGCGCCGCGTGCATGGTGGCGTGGATCTGCCCGCGCCGACCACCAATCTCCCCTACCAGCGCCGCCAGATTCTCCATCTGCCGGCCAAGCGGAGCATTGCCGCCATGGTGGCGGCCTTTATCCCGGATGGTGCCAGCGTATCCCTGGGCATCGGCACCACACCCGAGCAGGTGGCCGTGGCGCTACGCCGCCATACGCGGCTGCGCGTCATCACCAACAGCCTCAACGCCGCCAATGCGCTGGCAGGGCAACCTGGCATCGAGCTGATCATTGCGGGTGGCACGCTGCGGACCAACGATCTCGACGTGGTCGGCAGTGCAGCCGCGAACTGCTTTGCCGCCTACAAGACCGATTACGCAGTATTCGGCGTGGGCGGCGTGGATCACGACGGCACGCTGCTCGATTTTGATACCGATGAAGTGACCGCCCGCCTGGCGATGATGCGCAACTGCCGCAGCGCCCTGCTGGTGGCGGATGCCACGAAATTCGGCCGGGGCGCGCTGGCGCGCGGCGGCCGGCTCGCCGATGCCGATCATCTTTTCACCGACACGTTGCCACCGGCCGGATATCTGGACGCCATACCAGAGCGTCGCCCGCAGTTGCACGTGGCGGGCGAATCCGCGCAATCCCCGCTGGCGTCCTGCGCATAAATGCGACCAGCCCCCCGAAAAGGAATCTGTGATGAGTGAAATCTTCCTGCGCGAGGTCGTGAAACGGTGGGGCAGCACGCCCGCCGTCGACGGCATCAATCTGCACGTTCCGCACGGCGAGCTGGTCACCCTGCTCGGTCCCTCAGGCTGCGGCAAGTCCACCACGCTACGCCTGATCGCGGGCCTTGAAGCGGTGGATGGCGGCGAGATCGACATCGGCGGCCGGCGTGTCACCCGTCTCGCACCTGCCGAACGTGGAGTTGCCATGGTGTTCCAGTCCTACGCACTGTTTCCGCATCTCAGCGTGGCGGACAACATTCTTTTCGGTCTGCGCGTGCGCCGTGTGCCGGCCACCGAGCGTGCCGCACGCCTGCAACGCGCCGCCGAACTGCTGGGGCTGTCCACGCTGCTTGAGCGGCGGCCCGCACAGCTTTCGGGCGGGCAGCGCCAACGCGTGGCGCTGGGACGCGCCATTGTCGCCGAGGCGCCGGTATGCCTGATGGACGAACCCCTGTCCAACCTCGATGCCCAATTGCGCCAGCAGATGCGCGCGGAGATCCGTGCCCTGCAGCAACGCCTTGGCATGACCATGGTGTACGTTACCCACGATCAGACCGAGGCCATGACCATGGCCGACAAGGTGGTACTGATGCGCCAAGGGCGCATCGAGCAGGAAGGCAGCCCGGCCGAGCTGTACGAGCGCCCGGCATCCGCTTTCGTGGCCGGTTTCATCGGCGCGCCACCGATGAATCTGCTGCCGGTCCCCGACGATCTGCCCTTACCCGGCGGGCGCCCGCCCCATGAATGGTGGCTGGGCGTGCGCCCCGAGCACATCGGCCTGTGCCAGCCGGAATGCGGCCTGCCTGCCACGCTGGAAGCGGTCGAATACCTCGGCGCGGAATCGATGCTGATCTGCCGCCACGCGGATACCGCCCAGCGTATCGCGGTGCGGGCGCCCGGGCGGGTTTCGGCACGACCCGGCGACACGCTCGGGCTGGAATGGCACCCAAACGAGCAGCACCTGTTTTCCCGTGCTGACGGGCTGCGGCTGCGCGCCTGAAAGTGCATGCAGGCCTCTTTTTCTCTCCCTCCGCTTCAACTCACGCAGGAGCTTCATCCATGAGCAAGCCCTTCTCCGCCCTCACGCGGATCGCGACCGGCCTGATGCTGGCCGCCTCGCTGACCGCCACCGCCGCAGCCACCGAGCTGACCTTCTTCTATCCAATCGCAGTCGGCGGGCCGATCACCAAGGTCATCGACGACATGGCCGCAGCCTCCGAAAAGGAAAACCCCGGCATCCGCGTCAAGCCGGTGTATTCCGGCAGCTATCAGGACACCATCACCAAGGTGGTCACTGCGGTGAAGGGTGGCGATGCGCCGCACGTTTCGGTACTGCTGTCCACCGACATGTACACCCTGATCGACGAGGATGCCGTGGTGCCCTTCGACGATCTGGTGAAGAGCGCCGACGACAAGGCCTGGATGAAAAGTTTCTATCCCGGCTTCATGCAAAACAGCCAGACCGGCGGCAAGACCTGGGGCATCCCCTTCCAGCGCTCCACTGTGGTGATGTACTGGAACAAGGAACTGTTTGCGCAGGCAGGGCTGGACCCCGAGCGCCCGCCGAAGAACTGGAAGGAGCTGATCGAATACGGCAAGAAACTCACCAAGCGCGATGCCACCGGCAAAGTCACCACCTGGGGCGTACAGGTGCCCTCCTCCGGCTTTCCGTACTGGCTGTTCCAGACCTTCACCACGCAGAACGGCATCGAACTGATGAATGCCGCCGGCAACGAAACCTACTTCGACAAGCCACAGGCGGTAGAGGCCATGCAGTACTGGGTGGATCTCTCCCGCAAGCACGGCATCCACCCGCCGGGCGTCGTCGAATGGGGTACCACGCCGAAGGACTTCTTCGAGCGCAAGGCCGCCATCATCTACACTACCACCGGCAACCTCACCAACATCCGCGCCAATGCCGGCTTCAATTTCGGTGTGGCCATGCTGCCCGCCGGCAAGCACCCGGGCTCGCCCACCGGCGGCGGCAACTTCCACATTTTCAAGCGTTCCACGCCGGAGGAACGCGCCGCCGCGCTGAAATTCGTGCGCTGGATGACCACGCCGCAGCGCGCGGCCGAATGGTCCATCGCGACCGGCTACGTGGCGGTTTCCCCGGAGGCCTGGAAGACGGACACGATGAAGAAATACGTGGCCGATTTCCCCGCGCCGATGGTGGCGCGCGACCAGCTGGAATATGCCGTGGCGGAACTCTCCACGCATGAGAATCAGCGCGTCACCAAGGCCCTCAACGATGGCCTGCAGGCCGCGCTGAACGGCACCAAGACGCCGGAGCAAGCCATGCGCGACGCTCAACGCGAAGCCCAGCGCATCCTGCGCCCCTATCGCTGAGCGGCAGCCTGCGATGAAAACGCACCCCCTCGGCAACAGTGGTCGGCTGGCCGCGCTGCATGGCTGGTTGCTGCTGCTGCCGGCGGCGGTGCTGCTCGCCGCCTTCACCCACTATCCGGCGGTTGCCACTTTCTGGCACAGCCTGTTCACCACACCACGGGCCAACCGGCCGGCTGTCTTCATCGGTGCGGATCATTACCGTGATCTGCTCGCCGATCCGATCTTCTGGACGGCGCTGCACAACAACCTGATCTTCGCGGCAGGCACCATCCTGCCTTCCATCGCGCTGGCATTGCTGATGGCGCTGTGGGTGAATGAACGCATCGCCGGGCGCGGCCTGCTGCGCCTGGCCTACTTCACGCCTACGGTGCTGCCGATGATCGCGGTGGCCAACATCTGGCTGTTCTTCTATACCCCGGATTACGGCCTCTTCGACCAACTGCGCGGCCTCTTCGGCCTGCCCGCGCACAACTGGCTGGGCAGCACGGAAACCGCGCTGGGCGCGATCATCGTCGTGGCGGTCTGGAAGGAAGCCGGCTTCTTTATGATCTTCTACCTCGCCGCACTCCAGCAGATCCCGCCGGAACTGCGCGAAGCCGCGAGACTGGAAGGCGCTAGCCGCTGGCAGGTTTTCTGGAAGGTAACCTTTCCGCTACTCATGCCGACTACGCTGTTCGTCTCGGTCAAAGCCGTCATCAATGCTTTCCGCCTGATCGATCACATCTTCGTGATGACCCGTGGCGGGCCGGACAACGCCACCTCCGTCCTGCTCTACTACATCTACGAAGTCGGCTTCCGCTTCTGGGATCAGGGCTACGCGGCCGCGCTCACCATGGTGCTGCTGGCACTGCTGGCGGCGATTGCGCTGTTCAAGTTCTTCTGGCTCGAACGCAAGGTGCATTACCAATGAACACTTCCACCACCCTGCCGCTCGCCCCGTCGATGGAAGCCGCCAGCGTGACGCCGCTGCCCCTCAGCCGCTGGCTCGACACCCTCGGCGCCTGGACGCTGGGCATCGTCTGGCTCGCACCTTTGCTCTATGCGATCTGGACCGCCTTTCACCCGGCCGAATTTTCCACCCGCTTCGAACTCTTCGCACCACTCACGCTGGACAACTTCCGCGCCGCCTGGGAGGCCGCCCCCTTCCCTCGCTATTTCCTCAACACTAGCGTACTGGTCGCCGTCATCCTGGCCGGGCAGCTCGTGTTGGGCACGCTGGCAGCCTATGCCTTCGCGCGCTTCGAGTTCCCAGGGCGCGACCTGGTATTCGCACTAGTCCTGATCCAGCTGATGATCATGCCGGACATGATGATCGTGGCGAACTACCGCACCATCCACAGCCTCGGTCTGGTCGACACGGTGAGTGCCATGGCGCTGCCCTACATTGCCTCGGCCTTCGGCATATTTCTGCTGCGCCAAACCTTCAAGACCATTCCACGTGAGCTGGAAGAAGCCGCGCGCATTGAGGGCTGCGGCACGCTGGGCGTGCTCTGGCGGGTATATGTACCGCTCGCGAAACCCACCTACCTGGCGTATGCGCTGGTTTCGGTAAGCCACCACTGGAATAACTTCCTGTGGCCTCTGATCGCCACCAATACTGTCAACACCCGCCCCATCACCGTCGGCCTGGCCGTATTCGCCGGCACCGATCAGGGAATCGACTGGGCGATCATCACCGCAGCCACCCTGCTGACTTCGGCCCCCCTGCTGGTCGCCTTCCTGCTGTTCCAACGGCAGTTCGTGCAGAGTTTCCTGCGCGCCGGCATCCGCTAGCTCCATTACATGATCTTTCTGCCGCAGGGCAATACTCCACAGATCAATACCACTCCAACCCATCATGAGCTCAGGGCCTGCCGCGACCCCATTCCTGAGGCCCGGCTTCGCCCATGCCTGCTCCGGATATTCCATCGACGGTCTTGAATCGCCCCGGGTTTCCTAGACAGCCCCGAGCTTCATGAAATACTGTTTTTCA
>NZ_MDUX01000109.1 GCF_014736495.1 Candidatus Dactylopiibacterium carminicum | reverse complement strand
ATGCTCACATCCAGTCGCCCGGCAACGTCCGCAACGCTATGTCCGCGATCGGTCACTTGCTTGACCGCTTCAATCTTGAACTCTTCCGTGTATCGCTTGCTACTCATAGACACCTCCACTTGGTTGCCAGCTTAAGGCTTCGAAGTGTCTAGTGAACCGGGGGCGATTCAGTCTGCTTGTGTTTGCCCTGACCCTTGAAGCGTTCATCGCGTTGGCGCATGCCGTTATCTGCAATCAAGGCCGAGATGCCTTCTTCGGCCAGCATCCTGAGGTTGGCTTCGGAGTGATAGCCGGCATCGGCCGTGTAAAGCGTTTCCGGGGTGGCTTGCGTTTGCATGGCGCGCACGACCGGCAGCAGCAGTTCCTGTTCCGAGCCAGTGCCGTGGGCTTGCGCTTCGATAATGACCTGATGTCTGGCATCGACCGCAGCGACGCCGGTGAAGCCTTGAATGACGCCTTTGCCGGTCGCCATCTTGGCGCTGTCCGGGTCGGTACGATTGCTCTTCCTGATGCCGCCCTTGCTGCCTTTGCGGTCCGAGGGGTGGTCAGCCAGCCACTGGCGCAGTTCGCTGGCCTCCTTTTGCATTGACGCAATGCGTTGGCGGGCCTTCTCGGCGAGGTCGGGTTCGACCGGCAGGCGATCGTTGTCGCGGTGGCGTTCGAGCATCCGCTGGGCAGCGGTTTCAAGCTTGTCGGCCTGACGCTGGAAATCAGCTCGGGTGCCGCTCTTCGTCTTGGACGCATTGGCCCGCAGCTTGCCCCCGTCGATGGCGAACATCTCGCGCCCGATCAGCCCCTGCCGGTCGCAGAGGTAGAGCACCTGGGCGAACAGCCGGGCGGCTTCGTCGCCCAGCTCGGAGACGAAGGCAGCCAGGGTCGTGAAGTGCGGGGCAGTATCGCCGCACAGGGCAATGAAGGTGACGTGTTCCCGACACAGCCGCTCGATGCCCCGGCTGCTGACGACACCACGGGCGTAGGCGCAGAGGATGACCTGGAACAGCATCCTGGGCGGGTAAGCTGGCGCCCCGTTCCGGTCGTTGCGATAGCGGGCGGCAAAGCCGCCGAGGTCGATTTCATGTTCGAACAGATGATGCACCGCATGCTCGAAGCTGCCCGGCAGCAACTGCTTCGCCAGATCTGTTGACGCCGACCGAAAACTGAGCCGGGAAATGGCGTGATGCCGAAGTAAAAGTGAGCCGGGTGTTCAACCTACTCTGAGCATTTTTTGCGCAGAGGAAAGATGAGTGATCCCCATGGCCATGATTGGCAAGATCAGGCGGATGTATTTCCGCGAGAAGAAGTCGGTGCGCGAGATATCGCGCTTGACGAGTCTGTCGCGCAACACGATAGACAGATAGACAAGTGGCTCAAGGCGCCGGGCGATGCTGAGTCCAAGTACCGGCGAGAGGCGCGTGAATGCAAGCTCACTCCGTTTCACGATGAGTTGCGTCGGGCCTTGAAGGCCGATGCGCAGCGTCCCCGGCGGGACCGGCGCACCGCGAAAGCCTTGTTTGCCCAGATCCAGCAGGCCGGTTACACAGGCGGCTACAGCCGGGTGACGGATTTCATCCGGGCCTGGCGCGCAGGCGCTGGCGCGGCGGCTGCGGTGAATGCCTTCGTGCCACTGTCCTTTGCCTTCGGCGAGGCCTTCCAGTTCGACTGGAGTGAAGAAGGGCTGCTGGTGGGCGGCATCTACTACAAGGTGCAGGTGGCGCATCTGAAGCTGTGCGCCAGCCGTGCGTTCTGGCTGGTGGCCTACCCGAGCCAGGGGCACGAAATGCTGTTTGATGCGCACACGCGCAGCTTCGCGGCGCTGGGTGGCGTGGCGCGCCGGGGCATCTACGACAACATGAAGACAGCGGTCGATCGCGTGCTCAAGGGCAAGGGACGCGAGGTCAATGCGCGCTTTGCCACGATGTGTTCGCACTACCTGTTCGATGCGGACTTCTGCAACGTCGCCTCGGGCTGGGAGAAGGGTGTCGTCGAGAAGAACGTTCAGGACAGCCGGCGACGGATCTGGACGGACGCGGCAAATCAGCGTTTCAGCTCCTTTGCCGAGCTCAATGTCTGGCTGGGGGATCGCTGCCGGACGCTGTGGCAGGAAATTCGCCACCCGGAGCATCGTGAGTTCAGCGTGGCCGAGGTGCTGGAAATGGAGCGCGCGCACCTGATGCCGATGCCGGAACCCTTCGACGGCTACGTGGAGCGCATCGCGCGCGTCTCCAGCACCTGTCTGGTGGCGATTGCCCGGAACCGCTACTCCGTGCCCTGTGAATGGGCCGGGCAGATGGTCAGCACGCGCCTGTATCCGGACAGCGTGATGATCGTGGCCGAGGACGAGATCATCGCCACCCATGTACGCCTGTCGGCCAAGGCACAGACCCGCTACGACTGGCAGCACTACATTCCCCTGATTGCCCGCAAACCCGGCGCCTTGCGCAATGGCGCGCCGTTTGCCGACCTGCCCGAGCCCTTGCAGCGCTTGCGCCGCGCAATCCTGCGCGAGGACGGCGGCGACCGGGTGATGGCCCAAATGCTGGCACTTGTGCCAGAACTCGGGCTTGAAACGGTATTGGTGGCGGTGGAACTCGCGCTGGAGAGTCTGGCGCCGTCGGGGCGGATCAGCGCCCAGCACGTCATCAATGTGTTGGGCAGGCTCAATGCCCCGCCGCCACCCGAGAATGTCGCCACCGGCCTGCAACTGGCGACGCCCCCGCTCGTGGATATCGCCCGCTACGACAGCCTGCGTGAAGGGCCAGCAGCGCACAACCCGAGCGAGGAGGCCGATCATGCCCAGGCCTGACATTACCGCTGAACTCAAGGCGCTCCGTTTGCACGGCATGGAGCAGGCGTGGGAAGAACTTCAACAGCCCGGTCAAAGCGCCGTGCTCGACGCCTCGCGCTGGCTCATCGAACACCTGCTGCAGGCCGAGCACACGGATCGCGCCATGCGCTCGATCCGCAACCAGATGACCCAGGCCCGCTTCCCGGTGCATCGCGATCTGGCCGGTTTCGACTTCACAGTCTCACCCGTCGATAAGCGCCTGATCGAGCAACTGGCCAGCCTGGACTTCACGGAACAAGCCCACAACATCGTGCTTGTGGGCGGCACCGGCACGGGCAAGACCCATCTGGCCACCGCCCTGGGCATTGCCGGCGTTACCCGCCATGGCAAACGCGTGCGCTTTTACTCCGCGGTCGATCTGGTGAATCTGCTCGAACAGGAGAAAGCGCAAGGAAAATCCGGACGGATCGCCGCGAGCCTGATGCGCATGGATCTGGTGATTCTCGATGAACTGGGCTACCTGCCGTTCAGCCAGAGCGGCGGCGCCTTGCTCTTCCACCTGCTCTCCAAGCTGTATGAGCAGACCAGCGTGATCATCACCACCAACCTCGCCTTCGGCGAATGGAGCGGCGTGTTCGCCGACACCAAGATGACCACCGCCATGCTCGACCGGCTTACCCATCATTGCCACATCATCGAGACCGGCAACGACTCACAACGCTACCGCCAGAGCCATGCCGAAACACGCCGCCGCATCAAGGCCAAGACACAGGGCACCAAGCCCTCACAGGCACAGGCTGACACAGGAGAAGAAAAGGAGGCGAAAGCAGAACCGTTCTGACCAGTACTTCTCGCAGGAGCGATCCGCGACGGGCTACGCCCTTTGCGGACGCTCTTCGCGGCAAGACCGGGAAGAATAAACTTCAGGAAAAGCAAAAAACCTTACACTTATCCACAGCCGAGTAACCCAAAATCGGCAACCAGCCCCGGCTCACATTTCGGTCGGCACGTTGGCTCAGTTTTACTTCGGCGCCGACA
>NZ_MDUX01000108.1 GCF_014736495.1 Candidatus Dactylopiibacterium carminicum | reverse complement strand
TCCGGCTCAGGCGCCCAGTGCTCAGTCACGGGCTTCAAACATCCCAGAGGCCGCTCGGGCTACCCGAGCCGGTCCGAGGCTTAAAGATACAAGGGCTCGCTTACAATGGCGGCCCCTGATTTCGTTGTGGCCTGCCATGCCTTTGTTGACCCTTGAGAATGCCTGTCTTGCCTTCGGCGATGTGGCGCTGCTTGACCATGCCGAACTGGTGCTGGAGCCGGGTGAGAAGGTCGCTCTGATCGGGCGTAACGGTGCCGGAAAATCCAGCTTGCTGCGCGCGCTGGCGGGGCAGACGAAGCTGGACGATGGCGTGGTCTGGCGTCAGCCAGGGTTGAAGGTTGCCTACGTGGCGCAGGAGCCGGACTTCCCGTTGGACCGGAACGTGTTTGCCACGGTGGCCGAAGGCGTGGGTGAGGCTGCCCGTCTGGTCGGTGAATACCATGCTGCCGCGCATGCGCTGGCCGAAGGCAACGAAGCTGCGATGGTGCGCATGGCAGAGCTGCAGCAGCGCCTGGAGGCCGACGGAGGCTGGAGTCTGCATCACAAGGTCGAACAGGTCATCGACCGCCTAAAGCTCAATGGCGATCTGCAGGTTTCAAGCTTGTCGGGTGGCGGCATCAAGCGTGTGGCACTGGCGCGGGCGCTCGCCGGCGAGCCGGATCTGCTGTTGCTTGACGAGCCGACCAACCACCTCGATGTGGAGGCCATTGGCTGGCTTGAGGACCTGATCCGTGCGTTCCGAGGGGGCGTGATGGTCATCACTCATGACCGCGCTTTCATGGATAACGTCGCTTCCCGCATCCTGGAGCTCGACCGTGGTCGGCTGGCAAGCTTTCCGGGCTCCTTCACGGAGTATCAGCGTCGCAAAGCCGAGATGCTGGAAATGGAAGCCAAGAGCAATGCCGAGTTCGACAAGTTTCTGGCCCAGGAAGAAGTGTGGATCCGCAAGGGCGTGGAGGCGCGCCGCACGCGCAACGAAGGGCGCGTAAAGCGTCTTGAAGGTCTGCGCCGAGAGCGGGTGGCCCGGCGTGACAGGCTCGGTAACGTGAACCTGCAACTGGCGCGTGGCGACGCGAGCGGACAGCTGATTGCCGAGTTGACGGGAGTCGGCAAATCCTTTGGTGACAAGCTTGTGATCCGTGATTTTTCGGCCCGCATTCTGCGCGGTGACCGTATTGGTCTGCTCGGACCGAATGGGGCGGGCAAGACGACACTGCTCAAGCTGATTCTTGGCGAGCTGGAGCCGGACTCGGGCAGCATCCGGGGTGGGACGAAGCAACAGGTCGCTTACTTCGATCAGTTCCGCACCGCGCTGGATTCCGAGGCTCCATTAACCGAAGTGATCAGCCCAGGCTCGGATTACGTCGAAATCGCGGGTACTCGCAAGCATGTGATCGGTTATCTGGAGGATTTCCTGTTTACGCCACAGCGGGCGCGCAGTCCGGTGCGCACCTTGTCCGGTGGCGAACGCAACCGGTTGTTGCTGGCACGTCTTTTTGCCCGGCCGGCAAATATCCTGGTGCTGGATGAGCCGACCAATGATCTCGATGTGGAAACCCTGGAGTTGTTGGAGGAATTGCTGCAGTCGTATGACGGTACGGTCTTCCTAGTTAGCCATGATCGGACTTTTCTCGACAACGTCGTCACTCAGACCATCGCTGCCGAAGGTGAAGGGCTTTGGCGTGAATACGCCGGGGGCTATTACGACTGGTTACGCGTCAAGACTGCTGAACGCGAGATTGCCGAGCAGGCCGCCGCCCGTGCCAGTACAGTCAGGCCGGTGGAGACCGAGCGCCGTGCAGTGCCAAACCGAACGGCGAAGCTGAGTTTCAACGAGAAGCGCGAGCTGGATGCCCTGCCCGAGAAGATCGAAGCGCTTGAAGGCGAGCAGGGCGCGTTGCAGCAGCAGTTGAACGACGGGACCATCTTTCGTGCGCAACCAGCCGAAGCTGCCCGCATGACGGCCCGACTGGCTCAGATCGATGATGACTTGCTTGCGTTGCTCGAGCGCTGGGAAATTCTGGAAGCCAAAGTTGAACGGAAGTAGTCAGTAGAGTCAGACGTGAGCTTGTAGGTCAGAGCTATGCCCGATCTGTCTCAATACAATCCATGACTTGTGGCGGAAATGCTGCGTAGGGGCTCTTCCCAGTTGCTTTTATACGGTGGAAGGCGCAGCCCTTGCAATCAATGCAGGTTATGATCCCACGGTCTGTCCGCTTGTCGGCAGTTCCGCGCGGGTGCCGCATCGTTTGCGCGGTTTCTGTTTCTTGAGTACATCAGGAGGAAGACATATGAAAAGACAAACTCTGTTCGCTTCGCTCGTAGCGGCCGGACTGCTGGCCGCTTGCGCAAGCGGTCCGGTTTCCAGCCCCGTCGTTACGGGTGGTTCCGATCTTGCGTCGCAGCCGTTGCCCGCCAACGATGGTTGGGCTGCAGCCGAAGGCGCGGTGACCGGCGGTATCGGCGCCAAGGCCGAAAACAGGTTTACGGTCACCAACCGTAAGGAACTGGTCGCGGCCCTGACTAAGGGGGGCAAAGAGCCCACGATCATCTTGGTCAAGGGCACCATCAACCTGTCGGTGGATGACAACAATAAGGAACTGACTGAGAAGGATTATGCGGTTGCACCGTATGACTTCAATGAATACATGAAGGCCTACGCGCCGACCGTGTGGAACGTCAAGCTGGAAAAGGGACGCCCCATCCGCAAACTGACTGGTCCGCAGGAAGAAGCTCGTGCGGCTTCGCAATCCCGTCAAAAAGCGCGCATTGTGGTGCAGGTTCCTTCCAATACTTCGCTGATCGGTCTCGACAAGGATGCCAAGATCGTCAAGGGTAATCTGGTGATCGGCGCTGGCTCCGAGAATGTGATCATCCGCAACATCACCTTCGAAGATGCCTTTGACTATTTCCCGCAATGGGATCCGGGCGACTCTTTCAAGATCGATGCCAGCTATCCTGGTTGCCAGGAAGCCTATGTGGATGCCACCAAGGGGCCGCAGCTCTGCCCAGGGGGGCGCTGGAATTCCGAATACGACACGATTTCCATCAATGGTGGCAAGCGCGTGTGGATCGACCACTGCACTTTCACCGAAGGTGATCGCACTGATGACAAGTTCCCGCCGGTCTTCCCGTTCCCGCACAATGAGCCGACACAGAAGGTCCAGCATCATGATGGCGCGGTAGACGTTACCAACGAAGCCGATCTGGTCACGATCTCCTATAGCCTGTTCAAGGATCACGACAAAACCAACCTCATCGGTGGCAGCGACAGCCGTACTTCCGATGCGGGCAAACTGCGCGTGACCTTCCACAACAACGTGTTCGACAACGTCGGCCAGCGCATGCCGCGCGTGCGCTTCGGCAAGGTGCACACCTACAACAATCTGTTCGTGGGCGATGCCACTTTGGCGGACGATCCGAAAGCCACTGCCTATGAAAACCATAGACGTGTGCTTTCTGTGCCAAAGCCCAAGGGCAACATCTTCCGTCAGGCTCTGGGTGCGGGTAAGGATTCGGCGATCTACTCTGAAGCCAACGTCTTCGAGATCAAGAACGGTAGTGCCGAGCATGCTGTTGGCAACATGGGTGGCACGAAGTTCTTCGATGCGGGTTCGCTGGTCAACGGCAAACCGCTGGACATCAAGGAAGCCGCGGGCAAGCCGTTGTCGCCGGACGTGGGCTGGAAACCGACCCTGTATGGCAACAACAAGGTCAAGCCGGCTGGTGAAGTTCCTGCCTATGTGCGTGCAAACGCTGGTGCTGGCAAGCTCTGATCAGGCGTCAGCAGGCATCGAAAAAGCCGACAGTTCGCGCCGTCGGCTTTTTTCTTGTGATGCACCTGTCCTCGAATGAATCGCCCCGGGTTTCCTAGACAGCCCCGAGCTTCATGAAATACTGTTTTTCA
>NZ_MDUX01000107.1 GCF_014736495.1 Candidatus Dactylopiibacterium carminicum | reverse complement strand
GCTCGATGTGGGATTCGACTATGCATAGCGCTTGACGGCCAAGACGGTTGCTCAGCTGGTGTTGGGTGGTGAGGGCAAGGTGGATACCGCGGCGGCGAAAGCCAAGCCGGATGCTGGTGGAAGCAAGCGCTGAGATCCGGACATTTCATGAGCCCCACCTTGAGTGGGGCTTTTTGTATCTGCTGCGTCACTTTGAATCGCGGGTAAACCGTGCGGTTTGCTGCCTTCGGGTACAATTAATCCTTTGGTTCTTCACGCTGCCCGATATGATTACCGGCTCTCTCGTTGCCTTGCTGACCCCCATGAACGCGGATGGAAAGCTTGATCTGGTGCGTTTTCGCACGCTGATCGATTTCCACGTGAAAGAAGGGTCAGACGGATTGGTCGTCGTCGGAACCACAGGGGAGTCGCCCACGGTCACCGTCGAAGAGCATTGCGAGCTGATTCGGACTGCGGTTGAGCACGCAGCAGGGCGCCTGCCTGTAATCGCAGGAACCGGGGCGAACTCCACTCGGGAGGCAATCGAGTTGGCAAGGTTTGCCAAGCAGGTCGGAGCCCAGGCATCATTGTCTGTGGTGCCCTATTACAACAAACCGACCCAGGAGGGGCTCTATGGCCATTTCCGCAGTATTGCGGAGGCCGTGGATCTGCCGGTGATTTTGTACAACGTCCCTGGCCGTACGGTGGCGGATCTGCAGAACGATACGGTTCTGCGCCTGGCCAAGGTGCCGGGCATTATCGGCATCAAGGACGCCACCGGCAACATCGAGCGGATTACTGATCTTGCCATGCGCGCGCCCGAAGGATTTGCGCTTTACAGCGGTGACGACATGACAGCCATGGCATTCATGTTGTTGGGGGGGCACGGAGTGATCTCGGTCAGTGCCAACGTGGTGCCGCGTCTGGTGCACGAACTGTGCGAAGCGGCGTCCAGGGGGGATGTGGCGCAGGCCAACGCGATCAACAGGAAACTCTTCCTGCTCAATCGTGATCTCTTCGTCGAGGCCAATCCCATTCCCGCGAAGTGGGCAGCACAGCAAATCGGATTGATGGGAGGGGGGATCCGTTTGCCCCTTACCCAGCTGTCAGAAGGTTTTCATGAGCGCGTGCGTCTTGCCATGCGCGCGGCCGACATCCAGTTCTGAGAGGTTTTCATGCGTTCTACACTGCGAATCGGGGCAAGTGTTTGCCTGCTTGCCATGTTGGCTGCCTGTGGCGGCAAAAATGATCGGCCGACGATCGACTATCGTACCCCGGGGGCAAAGCCGGAAGACGCTTCAGCACGTCTTGAGGTACCGCCGGACCTGACTGCACCGACAAGGGACGAGCGTTATCTTTTGACTACGCCTGCAGTAACTGCAACGGCAGAGAGCGCTGCTGTAGTCAAACAGCCCGTGGAAGGGCAGGTGGTGCCCCAGGTTGCAAAGCAAGAAGCACCATCGGGAATCAGGATGCAGCGAGCGGGCACTCAGCGTTGGCTGGTTCTGCCCAATGCACGCATTGACCAGACGTGGCCGAAACTACTGGCTTTCTGGAAGGCCAATGGGTTCATCGTGTTGCAGGAAAATGCTGCAGTCGGCGTGATGATGACCGATTGGGCTGAAAATCGTGCCAAGCTCTATCAGGATCCGATCCAGAATGCCTTGGGGCGTGTACTGGGCTCCCTGATCAGTACGGGCGAGCGCGATCGTTTCCGGCTCCGTGTCGAGCGTATCGAACCTGGACAGTTGGAAATCTATATCAGCCATCAACGGCTGGAAGAGGTTGCCAAGGGAGATTTTGTTGATGGTACGATCTGGATGCCTCGTCCCGCAGATGTAGAGCTGGAGGCCGAGATGCTGCAGCGTCTGGTCGTGTACTTGGGAGTTGAGTCCCAGACGGCGCAACAGATTGTTGCGGAAAGCAAGGCGCCTCTTTCGGCTCAGGCAGAGCTGATTACGGCGACGAATGGCAGACAACAACTGCGTGTGAAGCAACCGCTTGACAGAGCATGGCGTCAGCTGGGGCTCGCACTGGATCGCGTCGGGGTTGTAGTGGAAGACCGCGACAGGGCCAAAAATTTGTACTCCGTGCGCCACCTTGCTGCAGAGCAAGAGAACAAGGAGAAGGAAGGTTTTTGGTCAAAACTGGCGTTCTGGCGTAGCAAACCTGCTTTGGGAACTAGCCAGTATCAGGTCAAGATCGAAGCTCGAGGCGAGCAGGAAAGCCTGATAAGCCTGCTGGACAAGGATGGGGCCCCAGCTCCCGCAGAGGCGACAAAACAGATTCTGGGTTTGTTGTTGGATCAGTTGAAATGATCTTTCTTTAAACCCAAAAAAGGCAGCCATGTGGCTGCCTTTTTTGTTGGGCCTCGCTGATAGAGCTATACGTAAAACTGTCGTTTTTACGGCGCCCGGCGACGTGTCCTGTCTTCTTGACGGAAGGCTGAACGGGATTCTCCTTCTCCAGCCTTGGCCGGCTTTCGCCCAGCGCCCATTCTGCGTTCCGCATTTGAGCGCGGGCGATCCGAGAAGCTCCGGGGGCGGTCGCTAAATCCACGAGGGCGTTCTGTGCCGCGGTGCTCGGGCTTGGCCCTGGGCTCCAGTCCGGCGATTTCGCTGGCTGGAATTTTTTGCGTGGTGAAGCGTTCGATCGCACGCAGTTTGGAGCGCTCGGCCGCGGTGGCGAGTGTGATGGCAATGCCACTGCGTCCGGCGCGGCCGGTACGGCCGATGCGGTGTACGTAGTCTTCCGGCTTCATCGGCATGCCGTAGTTGATCACGTGGCTGATGGTGGGTACATCGATACCGCGTGCGGCCACATCGGTCGCCACGAGGATCTTGATGTCACCGCGCCGCAGTCCGGTCAGCGTCCGGTTGCGTTTGCCTTGCGGCATGTCGCCATGCAAAGAGGCTGTAGCGAATCCCTTGTCGGCCAGCGTTTCGGAGAGCCATTCGGCGTCACGCTTGGTTGCCGCAAAAATGATGGCCTGGGTCAGTCCTTCGTTGCGCAGCAGGTGGTCGAGCAGGCGATTCTTGTGTGCCTGATCGTCAGCCCAGTGAACGCGTTGTTCGATGTCCGAATGGCGGTCGGTCTGATTGGCCAGTTCGATACGCTGAGGCTGCTTGAGCATGCTGGCAGCCAGACGCCCGACCTCGCCACCGAAGGTGGCCGAGAACATCAGTGTCTGAACTTCCTTGGGCAGTGTGGCGACGATCTGTTCGATATCTTCCTGGAAGCCCATGTCCAGCATGCGATCCGCTTCATCAAAGACAAGCATTTCACAGCGAGAGAAGTCGATCCGGCCGCTGCCGATGTAGTCGAGCAGACGTCCGGGAGTGGCTACCAGTACGTCGACCGGTTGGCGCAGCAGGCGCAATTGCGCAGGATAGGGCATGCCGCCGACCACGCTGACGATGGAAAGGCGACGCAGGCCACGGCCGTAAGTCTGTCCGGCTTTGGCGACTTGCTGGGCCAATTCACGAGTGGGGCAGAGCACCAGCACGCGTGGGCCGATGCTGCGTGCCCGGGGGTCGGATTGCAGACGCTGCAGCGCAGGCAGCATGAAGGCGGCGGTTTTGCCGCTGCCTGTGGCGGAAGAAACCATCAGATCTGCACCACTCAGGGCGGCCGGGATGGCTTGGGTCTGGACAGGCGTTGCGCTGGTATAGCCGGCGCGAGTCACTGCGCTGACCAGGGTGGGCGATAGCCCGAGGGTTTCGAACGACATCGGTTTCCTAAGGGAAAAGCGCAAAGCGGCCGCGGCCGCGTGGCGGCGGGCGGATGGTTGGCGCATAAGGCGCAGCAAGCAGTGCTGCGAACAGCATCGGCGCCAACCAGTACGACAAACGCGGAGATATTCCGGAAGCGGAAATCGGAATTGCGTGAGGAGGGGGTCAGAGACGATGAAACTGGTTGCACCGTATTCGGTACAACGCAAGGGGCGCCACTCTATCCCATAACCATCTGAATTGCACGTGAATCGCCCCGGGTTTCCTAGACAGCCCCGAGCTTCATGAAATACTGTTTTTCA
>NZ_MDUX01000106.1 GCF_014736495.1 Candidatus Dactylopiibacterium carminicum | reverse complement strand
GAAAAACAGTATTTCATGAAGCTCGGGGCTGTCTAGGAAACCCGGGGCGATTCAGTCTGCATCGGCGGCATGGTGCTGGGAGCACTGGCAGTGGCCGAAGACGCGCCCGAACTCGTCGCCGATCTGCTGGCCGCAGCACGCCAGCATGCCTTCATTGCGCTCGAGGCTTACCAACCCGACGGCATCTACCCGGAGGGCCCGAGCTACTGGAGCTATGGCAGCAGTTACGAAATGCTCCTGATCGCCGCCCTGCGCAGTTGCGTCGGCGAAGACTGGCAGCTGATGGCGGCGCCCGGTCTCAAGCAGAGCGCCGTGTTCTACGCGCAAAGCGTGGGCCCTGCCGGCAAGCATTTCAACTTCGCGGATGGCGGCGAAGGGCAGGATCTCAACCCGGCCATCTTCTATCTGGCTCACGAGCTGGGCCAGCCCGCGCTGGTCCAGGCGAAGCGCGCGATGATCCAGCGCAGGCAGGGGTTGAATGAACGCTTTGCACCATTGGTGGCGCTCTGGTGGCCGGAGCATGCCGGAAGCAGCCTCCCGGCGCTGAGTTTTTCCGGACAGGGCGCGCAGCCCTTGGCCATCTGGCGCAGTTCCTGGACGGATCCGGATGCCCTCTATTTCGCCATCAAGGGTGGAGGCGCTGCACACAATCACGCGCATATGGACGGCGGCAGCTTCGTGCTGGATCTGGATGGCATCCGCTGGGCCAAGGATCTGGGCATGCAGGATTACAACAGCCTGGAACGCCGGGGAATCGACCTCTGGAACATGAAACAGTCATCGCCGCGCTGGCAGGTCTTCCGTCTCGGCAACGCCGCACACAACACACTTTCCATCGCCGACAGCCTGCATGACGCCACCGGCATGGCCAGTCTGCGCATGCAGCGCGAGAACGAGGCGCTGCTCGATCTAACGCCGCTCTTCCTGCCCGGCCAGCTCAGACAAGCCAGCCGGCGCGCCCGCTTTCTGGGCGATCAGGTCGAACTTGAAGACGAAATTCATGGCGTCCAGCCCGGCAGCGAAATCCGCTGGGCGATGAACACCGAGGCAGCAATCCAGCTCGAAGACGGCGCCGCCCTGCTCACACTGCGCGGCAAACGCCTGCGGGTGGAGTTCTCGGGTAGCCCGGTCGCACTGGAAATCCGCGATATCTCGCAGCCCCGCAACGATTACGATCAGCCCAATCCGAACACTCGGCAACTGCTCGCCCGAGCATCGGCGGCCCCCCAAGGCCTCTGGCGCCTGAAAGTCCGCTTTGCGCGAGGCTGAACCGTGCCAGGGTAAACCTTAATCGCTTGACGAAAAACAGCCTGACCCCAGCCACATGCAGCCGGCAGGCAAGGTACGGCAGTATGCTTCAGGGCTCCGACAACCCATTGCGCCCTTTCCGGGGTCTGGTCCTCACCCGCCATGAATCCATCCACCACATCCAGCCAGCTGGATCTGCAGCGCCCACTCAACGCCCAGGATTACAAAACGCTTTCGCTGTCGGCCCTCGGCGGCGCCCTGGAGTTCTACGACTTCGTTGTCTACGTCTTCTTTGCCGCGGTGCTGGGCAACCTGTTCTTCCCCCCAGACATGCCTGACTGGCTGCGCCAGCTGCAGACCTTCGGCATCTTTGCCGCCGGTTATCTGGCGCGCCCACTGGGCGGCATCATCATCGCCCACTTCGGCGACATCCTCGGCCGCAAGCGCATGTTTACGCTATCGATCTTCCTGATGGCGCTGCCGACCCTGGCCATCGGCCTGCTCCCAACCTATGCCAACATCGGCATTGCCGCACCGCTGCTCCTGTTGCTCTTCCGCCTCATGCAAGGCGTGGCCATCGGTGGCGAGGTTCCTGGAGCCTGGGTATTCGTGGCAGAACACGTTCCGGGCAATCGCGTGGGCATCGCGGTCAGCACGCTTACGGCGGGCCTCACGGCCGGCATCCTGCTTGGCTCACTGGGCTCCGTCGCGATCAACGGCTTTTACACGCCCGAGGAAGTCGCCGCCTACGCCTGGCGTTTCCCCTTCATCCTGGGCGGCGTCTTCGGTTTCGTGGCGGTCTATCTTCGCCGCTTCCTCGAAGAAACGCCGGTCTTTCGCGAAATGCAGGCCCGCCGCAAACTGGCCGACGACGGCCTGCCGTTGAAAATCCTGCTGCGTGAGCACTTCGGAGCCTGCGTGATTTCGATGCTGCTGACTTGGATTCTCTCCGCCGCCATCGTGGTGGTGATCCTGCTGACGCCGACCTACCTGCAGAAAGTCCATCACATCGCGCCGGCGCTTGCCTCCCAGGCCAATGCACTGGCAACCGTGGCACTTGCCATTGGCTGCCTTTTCTTCGGCTGGGTGGCCGACCGCTTCAATCTGCGCATCAGCATGATCATCAGCTTCATCTGCCTGATGATCTGCAGCTACTGGTTCTACAGCGGTCTGCCGGGCACCCCGGAAAGTCTCATCGGCAGCTATGTCCTGACCGGCTTTACCGTCGGCGCAGTGGCCACTGTGCCCATCGCGGCAGTGCGCGCCTTCCCTGCCGCCATCCGCTTCTCCGGCCTGTCCTTCTCCTACAACGTTTCCTATGCCGTATTCGGCGGCCTGACGCCGATCATGCTGACCCTGTGGATGCAGAAGGATGTCATGGCCCCGGCACACTACGTTTCGAGCCTGGCCATTCTCGGCCTGGTGCTGGCTTTCGTACCGCTAACCACCAGCCTCGCACACTGGCATTTCGGCGAAGCCAAAGCCGCCACCTGACGGACATAGTCAGTCAGACAACAAAAAGCCCGCTGCATGCAGCGGGCTTTTGCATGAAATCTACGATGAGGTCACGAGCGGTAGTCCGCGTTGATCTTCACGTAATCGTAGGAGAAATCACAGGTCCAGACCGTCGCGGAGGCATCGCCCCGTGCCAGATCGGCACGCACGGTAATCTCCGCGCTCTCCATGATCCGCGCGCCAGCTTCTTCCGCATAGCTATCGGCGCGACCGCCTTTTTCGGCAACCAGCACTTCTTCCTTGCCGTCACCCAGCCAGACACGCAGACGGCTCACGTCCAGATCCATCACACCGGCATAGCCGATGGCGGCGAGGATCCGGCCAAGGTTGGGGTCGGAAGCGAAGAAGGCGGTCTTCACCAAGGGCGAATGAGCCACGGCATAGGCGACCTGGCGGCATTCCTCGCGACTCTTGCCACCTTCGATGGCAATGCTCATGAATTTGGTGGCCCCCTCGCCATCCCGCACGATGGCCTGTGCCAACCAGACCGACAGGTTGACCACCGCCTCACGCAGGACCTTGTAGTCAGCCGAGGTGGCATCGGTGATCTCCGGCGCGCCCGAAGCGCCAGTGGCTATCAGGATGAAGCTGTCGTTGGTGGAGGTATCGCCATCTACCGTGATGCTGTTGAACGAGAGGTCGGCCGCCTCACGCACCAGCTGCTCCAGCAGTGACTGAGCCACCGCGGCATCGGTGGCCAGGAAACCCAGCATGGTCGCCATGTTTGGCCGGATCATGCCTGCGCCCTTGCTCATGCCGGTCAGCGTCACGGTCTTGCCCCCCAGCTGAATCTGGCGCGAAGCACACTTCGGCTGAGTATCGGTAGTCATGATGGCGTGACAGGCATCGAACCAGCCATCGGCCTTGAGTGCTGCCTTGGCTGCAGGCAGGCCAGCGACCAGTCTGTCGACCGGCAAGTGTTCGAGGATCACGCCCGTCGAGAAGGGCAACACCTCTGGGGCGGATACACCCAACGTGGCAGCCACCGCATCACAGGAAGCACGTGCATTGGCAATGCCCAGCTCACCGGTGCCCGCGTTGGCAATGCCGGTATTGATCACCAGCGCGCGAATCGGGCCTGCCATCAAATGTTCCTTGCAGACCGTAACCGGTGCGGCACAGAAGCGATTCTGCGTGAACACCCCTGCCGCACGACTGCCAGGCGCCAACTCGATCAGCGTCAGATCACGTCGCCCCAGCTTGCGGATCGCCGCCTCTGCTGTACCCAGGCGTACACCGGCAACCGGCAGGAGTTTTTCGGCAATGGGCAGAGGCAGATTCACAGGCATGGTGTGTCCTTGGATGCAATAGTCAGGGGAGTTGGGATTTTACGACAAACATCCCTAGCCCATGGTCTCGTCACGGATCAATCTCATTGCTTGATCAGGAATGCCACTTAAACTTCCGCAACCTGACAACATGACAATTAACTTGCAATGAAAATATTTAGGGGGCTGGTGATACTGATGCTTCTGACTGGTTGCGCCAGTAGTCCAGATGTGCTCACCACAAAAAAACAAGATGAATCGCCCCGGGTTTCCTAGACAGCCCCGAGCTTCATGAAATACTGTTTTTCA
>NZ_MDUX01000105.1 GCF_014736495.1 Candidatus Dactylopiibacterium carminicum | reverse complement strand
ATGCTCACATCCAGTCGCCCGGCAACGTCCGCAACGCTATGTCCGCGATCGGTCACTTGCTTGACCGCTTCAATCTTGAACTCTTCCGTGTATCGCTTGCTACTCATAGACACCTCCACTTGGTTGCCAGCTTAAGGCTTCGAAGTGTCTAGTGAACCGGGGGCGATTCAATCCGCCGCTGGCTTGGATGGGAAGTTCAGGCGCAGCAGCTGTGTTCCGTGTGGCGATACGAGCAGCACCTCACGCGGGCGGATACTGCGGATCTGCCATTCACCCAGCCGCTCTCCCTCACGCAGGCTGCGGCCGTTGATGATGGCGAGCCGGCGCTGAGGGGAATTGATCACGGCCTGCAACAGCAGACGATCCGTGCGCTCGGTACTGGCCTGCGGGACGGGCGCGAATCCGCTGGGTGGCAAGGTGGGGTCATTGCGGGGGGCCGCCATCGTGGATGCCGAAAGCATCAACAGGAATGGGATCAGAGGCCTAACCATGTCGCCTCCAGACTTACCGTGTACAGAATCAATTTCAGATTCGCCCGTGGTGCGGTCTCGGTACGCAAGGACAACGAGGAAAACCCCAACCGCCAGGGCAGCCGCTCCACATGGGCCAGATAGGCTGCCAACGTGGCGTAGCTGCCGCGCAATTCCAGATCCAGGCTGTGGCGGAACAGCCCGATAGGCGCATCCTTCTGCGCCAGTAGCGGTTCGGGGTTGCCCGCTTTCAGACTCAAAAGCTCTAACCCTTGCTGACCGGCAATCAGCTCACGCAGCAATACAGCCATCTGTGCCGGTGGTACGAAAAGCGCCTGTTCGCTATCCAGTGCAACACGCAGACGCTTGTTCTCATCCTCCAGGCGTGCGATCTCCTGACGGGATGCGGCATCCGGGTCCAGCTGACTGGCCTGAATCAGTGCAAGCTCGCGTGGAGCACACGCGTCGAAACGATCTGCCAGTTGTAGCCAGAGTCTGTTCATGGCTTTCCCTCCGGCCTAGCTGTAAGGCTGAATTTCACCGCCTCGGGCGCGCCGGGGCCGTCGCCGAAGCGCTGCCGCCCCAATTCGAAGGTCGTGAAGGATTGCCCGTGCAGTGCGGGCTGCTGCCCCAACAGCGTCAGATAGGCGGGGATTGCAGAGGATTCAGTCGCCAGACCTTGTAATGAGACGTGCCCCCGTACCAGATCAATGCCAGTCAGCCAGACACGCCCTGGCGGGATGTCTCCCAATGCGTCGAACAGGGCTGCAGCCTTCAGAGCGGCGGCTTCAGGCTCATGCAAAGCCTCCAGCACGGCATTGAGTCCCTGCTGCTCTGCCTGCGCATGCGCCAGAGAGGCAGCTACGGCCGGATCCTGCAAGCGTGGCTGCAGCTGCCGTTCTCGGGTCTGCACCTGTGTTTCTCGCTGTGCCACACGGGCCTGCATCTCGTGCGCGCTGGCTTCATAGGCACTCAGGCCGCCATGGATGAAGAACGAGAACAGCAGCAGGATCACGATCGCGGCTGCCACATAGAGCACCAGGCTCTGAAACTGAAAGAAGGGCCGCGGTGGCAGCAAAGCCGCGCTGACAAGATTGATCTGCGGCTTCATGCCGGCTCTCCGACCGCCCGCAGCGCCAGTCCCAGCACATGGAACAACGCCCCCCGCTGAGTGGGGTCGCCCGGCAAAGGGCATTCCCTGCAATCGAAGAGCTCTTCCAGTACGACAATCTTCACCGGCAGATACAAGGTATCGATCAGCAGGCCGAACAATTCCTCCATGTGCGAGAACGGCGCCAGCCAGAGTGTCGACAAAGACAGAAAGGAGAACTGGTGCTCCAGTACGTCGAAGGAACGCTGCAACTCCAGCACCAGGCGGTCGAATTGCTCGCGACGTGCGTGCTCATTCTCGGCCAATGGCCCCCCAAGCTCGAAATTGCGTACGAAATACAGTTCACCCTCACGACTCACAGTGAGCAGGCAACCCGCAGGCGTCAGAGCGAGTATTGCAGTGGCATGACCGGGGGTTTCGAGACAATCGGCCAGATTGCGCTGGGCCTGCTCGGGAATGTCGATCACCGCCACATCGCTGCCATAGGCCCTGAACTGGAGCATGCGCGACCGCAGGAGATTGTTCGCGGCAGACACGACGTAACCCTGGGTACGACGAATGCCATCTCCCTGCGCGGGTGGCGGCAGGATATCTAGCGTGCTCTGATCCAGCGGCTGGCGCAGCATGTCTTTCATCTGCCAGCCGATGGCTGTCCGTAACTCCTCTACAGGCAGGGATGGAAACTCCGTCTGCATGAACTGGTAATCCGCAGCCTCCAGCAGGATCTGCAAGGGCGCCTGCTTGATGCGGAGTTCCCGCGCGAGTTGATCGAGCCGTTCCGTTGCGGAAGACTCGCTGTGTAACACACGTACCTCACGCAGATGAGCCCGGCCCTCAGGGCCGGGCGACATGCGCACCGCCACAGCCAGCCCCGGCATCGTGGCCAGACTTACCGGCAGCTGCCGTTTGCGCTTCAATCCCAACGGCCACATAGCGCGCTCCCTCCTCGTGCCTGCTGCATTACCGTCCCGAAGGCCGTATCCATGTCGCCACGACTCCGGCACGGGTTTTCGCCGGCTCTTCTTCTCAGTAGATCTCGCGCTGGTGGATCACACCGGAATTGGTCTTCACTCCGAAGCGGATCCGCGCGCGCGGATTGTCGTCATGCAGGTAGCCATCCCCTGGTGTCGTGCAGCCCGGCAGGCTCTGATCCACGCCATCCACGTTGTATTTCAGGTAATCCGGCGCCGCCAACACGAGATCCAGATAGCCGCCGCCGGTATTGGTTGGCGGACTTAGCCGCAAGGTGCTGGCACCACCGCTGAGCTTCACCGTACCGCCCGCTGCCGTGGCACCGACACTGGCATTTACACCAGCGAGACTGCCGTAAAGCCCTACGCCCCCATTGCAAGCCAGAGTGGCCGTATTACTGCTGTTCACGGAGACTGTCGCAGGGACTTGAAAAGGTGTGCAGCTATCTGCCCCATGGTCGATAAATGTGCTGCCGTTCCACATCTGGGCACGTGCAGTCACTGGCAGCGGAAGCAGCGCCGAGCCATAGGTGTTGCCCACCTGCAGACGGCCGAACACCAGGCGTGTACTCCCCAATGCGACGCCTTCTGGAGCTCCAGCCAGATCCCAGTTGAAATCAGGACCACGCATGCCCACGCTATCGGCATCAGTGGCTACCAATCCGAAGCTCGCACTGTCGAATGGCCCATCAATCTGTGACCCTGTGGCCCGCAATACGCTAAGACGCGCCTGGATTGCGCTGCTGCCACTGACGAATGCGGCGCAACTGGTGCAGCTACTGCTCAGGCGGGAATTCAGAAGACTGCCGCCGGATTGCGCACCGAATGCCAGACCATTGCTGCCCGCACCCGTAACCGGCGCAAGGTTCAGGCGGGCATAGTTGCCACGGTAGTTCCCGGTGATGGCTCCGTTCAGATTCACGGCCTGCAATGTGAAGCCGACGCCTACCGCCTCGCCCAGATAACTGAACGTAGAAACTGACGAGCAGGCCGCCGCGACACGATTGGTCAATGCCTGGCCCGACACGGTGAAACCTGCCGGAATGAAGCGACCGAAATTGTTCTGCCCGGTCGGTGCGGTCTGCCCGAAATAGGCCCCCGTCGGCGGCGTGGCTGTCAGGCGGAAGATACCCACCTCACTCTGGGCCTGGGCCACACTGCCCAGACCACCACTGCCCACATTCACCGAAGTGGTTGAGAGCAGTCCGGCATTGGCTCCGCTGGGGGCAATCACAGCGCTGGCGAGAACCAAGCCATCCTGCCGGTAATTGGGTGTGGTAGGCAGGCTGCAAGCCGCATTGCTGCTTCCGTCATAGGCTTTGCCGGTCACACGCTGAACGAAGCTCTCTCCGGCCCGCTTGAAGACACTGCAAGCGGCCGGATCCTGCAGCGCAGCATCCGTCCCGCTGCACTGCCAGTTGGCATCGGTGCTATCCACGCACAAAGCGTACGGCACCACGGGAAAGGTGCTCGAACCATATGACCAGGCCGCTGTCACCATTGGCACTGCTGCCGGTATAGCGGGCATTCAATGCAATCTGTCCGGCATCCGGATAGTTCAGCGTAATCGTGGCGTCCCCGTTGGCATTGAAACTCAGGGGCAGACTGGTCCCTGGACTTGCACCCGCAACGGCATTGCCATTGACGGCCAGGCTCATGCTGCCGGTAGCGGGACTCAGATAACTCGACCAGAAGCTCACATTACGCGTCACGCTGGCAAAGGCCGGCACGCAACGCTTGGTCGCGTCGTCCGTCTTCGCGGCCGTGATCGTAATGGCATTGGAGGTCACGCCGGATATCTGGGACGGCACACTGAACAGCAGACCTGCATCCGCAAAACCCAGGCTGCAACTGGTGGAATAGGCTGCGCCATTGAACGAGCACAGTGGCTGACTGAAGGCTTTGAGCGGCGGGCTCGAACCACTGACACCAAGCGTGACACTGCCGACTGAGCAACCGTCTTGGCCGTCAAGCGCTATGCATAGTCGAATCCCACATCGA
>NZ_MDUX01000031.1 GCF_014736495.1 Candidatus Dactylopiibacterium carminicum | reverse complement strand
CTCACACCCAAATTCCAGAATGTAAACACATTCCGGATACTGTGAACAGGCTCTAGCATGGCTAACGTGAAGTAGACCTCAAAACGAGGCAATAAAGGTTTATTTGTCAAAACGACCCGCAATGGCAAGTCTTTGACTATTTAAAAATTCGTTTCCGTGACTGGCCTCATCATGACAAATAAAACCATGGGCATCAAGGTGACGCCAGCGGCTTCTTGGCGCTTTTCCCGTCGAATGTTGCGGAGCGTTTGGGGCGAATGACGGATGCTTGTCTGGTGCGTTCGAAGGGACGCCCTGCGTGTGGCGCACGAAAAAAGGGCCGCAGCCTTGCGGCGTGCGGCCCGTCTATTACAACTTTGTACCCAGGATGCGAGGCGGAACCCTTGGCGGCTCCGCCCCGGTCGGTCGGCTCCCATCGTCATTCCGGCGAGAGCCGGAATCCGGTGCTTTCTTCCAAAGCCTTTGGATCCCGGCTTTCGCCGGGATGATGTCGATTCGAAAGAATCGGACAGGCAGCGAACGGCGGGGACTTACTTCTCGACGAAGGCGCGTTCGATCACGTAGTCACCGGGGGCGCCGATGTTCGGCGAGACCTTGAAGCCGCGTGCGTCGAGCAGGTCGGAAAGGTCTTTGAGCATGGCCGAGCTGCCGCAGATCATGGCGCGGTCGTGGGCGCCGTCGATCTGGGGAATGCCGAGGTCGGCGCAGAGCTTGCCGTTGTCGAGCAGCGTGGTGAGGCGGCCCTGGTTGCGGAAGGGCTCGCGTGTGACCGTGGGGTAGTAGAGCAGCTTCTCGCGCACGTATTCGCCCAGGAATTCATGGTTGGGCAGCTCTTCCTGGATGATCTGCGTGTAGGCCAGCTCACTGACGTGGCGCACACCGTGGGTGAGGATGACCTTGTCGAAGCGCTCGTAGGTTTCCGGATCCTTGATGATGCTGAGGAAGGGGGCGAGGCCGGTGCCGGTGGCGAGCAGGAAGAGGTTCCGGCCCGGGTTCAGGTCGTCGATGATCAGCGTGCCGGTGGGCTTGCGGCTGACGAAGATCTGGTCGCCGGGCTTGAGGTGTTGCAGGCGCGAGGTGAGCGGGCCGTTCTGCACCTTGATGCTGAAGAATTCGAGGTTTTCCTCGTAGTTGGCGCTGGCGATGCTGTAGGCGCGCAGCAGCGGGCGGGTTTCGGTTTCCAGGCCGATCATCACGAACTGGCCGTTGGCGAAGCGCAGGCCGGGGTCGCGCGTGGTCTTGAAGCTGAACAGGGTTTCGTTCCAGTGATGGACTTCGGTGACAGTTTCGGTGGCAAGTACGCTCATGATTCAATCCTTGGGGGCAAGTTGGCGCACCAGTTCGGGCACGGCTTCGAACAGGTCTGCGGTCAGGGTGTAGTCGGCGATCTGCATGATCGGGGCGTCGGGATCCTGGTTGATGGCCACGATCACCTTGCTGTCCTTGATGCCGGCGGTGTGCTGCACGGCGCCGGAGATGCCGATGGCGATGTAGAGATCGGGGGCAACGATGGTGCCGGTCTGGCCGACCTGCCATTCGTTCGGCGCGTAGCCGGCATCGACGGCGGCGCGGGTGGCGCCCAGCGCGGCACCGAGACGGTCCGCCAGTGGCGCCAGCACGGTATTGAATTGCGCTTCGCTGCCCAGCGAACGGCCACCGGAGACGACCACGCGCGCGCTGCCCAGTTCGGGGCGGCCGCTGCTGGCACTGTGCCGGCCGGTGACGCGGCTGCGTCCGTCGGCAGGTGTGGTTTCCAGCGTGCGGATCTGCGCCTGACCTTCATCGCCGGCGATGGCGAAGCGGGAGGCACGCACCGTAAGCAGTTGCAGGCCGGGCTGGTTTTCCACCGTGGCCAGCAGATTGCCGGCATACAGCGGGCGCTGATAGGTGCGCGGGCCGAGCAGCGCCACGGCATCGCTGATCATGCCGACGCCACGGCGTGCGGCCAGGCGGGGCAGGGCATTGCGCGCCAGGCTGTTGTGCGGCGCGAGGATGACTTCATATTCCCCGGCGAGCGTTTCGAGCAGGCGTGCGAGATCTTCGGCCACGGGCTGGGCCAGATGCGGTGCGTCGGCGTGCAGCACGCTGCGCACGCCGGTGATGCGGGTGTGCGCGGCGGTATCGGCGGGGCCGACGAGCAGCAGATCTACCGGAGCCCCCCAGTGCTGGGCGGCGGTGACGACCTGGCGCGTGGCGCGGCTGACGCCGGCGGCGGAGAATTCGGCGATGACGAGCGTGCTCATGCGACCACCCCCGTTTCCTCGCGCAGCTTCTGCACCAGCTCGCTTACCGAGCCGACAGGCCTGCCGGCCGGCCGGGGCGGTGGCGTTTCTACGCGTTGCAGCTTGAAGCGGGGCGAGAGGTCCAGCCCCAGCGCGGCGCAGTCCAGCGTTTCGATGGGTAGGCGCTTGGCCTTCATCAGATCGGGCAACTTCACGAAGCGCGGCGCATTCAGGCGCAGGTCGGCGGAGATCACTGTCGGCAGATCGGCTTCCAGTTCCTCGACGCCGCCATCCACTTCACGTTGTGCTTTCAATTGCGTGCCGTCGATTTCCAGCCTGGAGACGGCGATGGCCTGCGTCCAGTCGAGCAGGGCGGCGAGCATCTGCGCGGTCTGGCCGGCGTCCTCGTCGATGGCCTGCTTGCCCAGCAGCACCAGCGAGGCACCTTCGCGCACGGCCAGATGCTGCAGCAATCGTGCCACGGCGAGTTGATCCAGCGGGCCGGAGACCTGACCCCAGATGGCGCGCGTGGCGCCCAGCGCCAGCGCCTGGCGCAGGGATTCCTGAACGCCGGTCTCGCCGAAAGAGACGGCGATGACTTCGCTGGCGACGCCGCGCTCCTTGAGGCGGATCGCTTCTTCCAGTGCGTTTTCGTCGAACGGGTTGATGCTCATGCGTGCGCCCGACAGGTCTACCGCCTGGCCGGCGGCATCGGGGCGTACCTGCACATTCGGATCGACCACCCGTTTGATGGCTACGATGACTTTCATCCTGCTTCCTCTCTGTTGGCTTGTTCGAGATTCTAAGGCGGGCTAGAATATCTACAAAATAGATAATAAATAAATAAATATATTGCTTATTAATTGGATTGATATAAAATTCACGCTCAGGCAACTTGAGATCTTCGTCGCGGTGGCGCAGACCGGCTCGGCCAGCCGCGCGGCCGAGCGCCTGGCACTCAGCCAGTCGGCCACCAGCACGGCGCTCGCCGAGCTGGAGAAATCCTATTCCCAGGTGCTGTTCGACCGCGTCGGCAAGAGCCTGCGCATGAACGACACCGGGCGCTGGCTGCTGCCGCACGCCATGGAGATCCTGGACCGCGCGCGCGGGCTGGAAAACGCCCTGGGCGCACAGACCGCGTTGGGGCCGCTCAATCTGGGGGCCAGCCTTACCATCGGCAATTATCTGGCCACTTTGTTCCTGGCGGATTTCCTGCAGCAGCGCCCGGATTCGCGTGTACATCTGACGGTGCACAACTCGACCGACATCGTGGCTGCCGTAGCCCGTTTTGAGCTGGACCTGGGGCTGGTCGAAGGCAATTTCCAGCATCCGGACGTAGTAGTCGAACAATGGCTGCGCGACGAACTGGTGGTGTTCGCGGCCCCCGGGCATCCGCTGGCCGGGCGCCAGACAGTGAGCCGGGAAGAGGTGTTGGACTGCAACTGGATACTGCGCGAGCCCGGCTCCGGCACGCGCAGCGCGGTCGAGCACGCCTTCGGCGAAGATCGTCATCGTCTGGCCGTGCGGCTGGAGCTGGAGCACACCGAAGCCATCAAGCGCGCGGTGGAGGCGGGCCTCGGGCTGGGCTGCATCTCGCGTTTGGCCTTGCGTGACGCTTTCCGGCGCGGCAGTCTGGTACCGATCAACGTGCCGGATCTGGACCTGCGCCGATCCTTCTACATCATTCATCATCGCGACAAGTACATCAGCGGAGGGCTCGCTCTGTTGATCGGGCATATCCGCGACTTCACCGGCAATGCCACGTCCACCGACGACATTGTCCTGACCCCGGTTCCTTGAAGGCAGACCCATGAATCGAGACATCATCGAATACGACGTGTTGATCGTCGGCGCCGGTGCAGCCGGCCTTTCCGCCGCGATCCGCCTGCGCCAGCTGGCGCAGCAGCAGGGCCGGGAGCTGTCGGTCTGCGTGCTGGAAAAAGCCGCCCAGGTGGGGGCGCACGTGCTTTCCGGCGCCGTGATCGATCCCGTGGCGCTGGACGAACTGTTGCCCGACTGGCGTAGCCAGGGCGCGCCATTGACCATGCCCGTGAAAACGGACGAATTCCTCTGGTTGACACGTAATCAGGCCCTGAAGGCGCCGCATTTCAGCTTGCCGCCGCAGGTCGACAACAAGGGCTGCTATGTCGGCAGCCTGGGCGAGTTGTGTCGCTGGCTGGCGGAACAGGCCGAAGCCCTTGGCGTGGAGCTGTATCCGGGCTTCGGAGCCGTGGCGGCCTGCTTCGACGAGCAGGGGCGGCTGACGGGCGTGATCACCGGCGACATGGGCGTCAATCGTGCTGGCGAGCAGACCGATCGCTTCACGCCCGGCATTGAGATCCGCGCGCGCTACACCCTGCTCGCCGAGGGCGCGGGCGGCTCGGTGACGCGTGAAGTCGAGGCGCGCCACGGCCTGCGCGCTGGCGTGGGTGAAGGCCAGTTCGGTCTGGGCGTGAAGGAGGTCTGGCGCATCCCGCACGCAAAGCATCGCCCTGGCACCGTGACCCACACGCTGGGCTGGCCGCTGGGCCGGGCGGCCGGCGGTGGCGGCTTCGTCTACCACTATGGCGAGGATCTGATCGCCGTGGGGCTGGTCACGCATTTCGGCTACAGCGACCCTTACCTCTCGCCATTCGAGGAAATGCAGCGCCTCAAGACACATCCGCGTATCGCCGCGTTGCTCGAGGGCGGGGAGCGCATCGCCTACGGCGCACGATCGATCAGCGAAGGCGGCCTGCAGTCGCTGCCGCGCACGGTGTTCCCCGGTGGTGCCTTGCTGGGCTGTGCCGCAGGCTTCATGAACGTGCTGCGCCTGAAGGGTATCCATACCGCGATGAAGTCCGGCATGCTCGCCGCCGAGGCCGTGGCGACCGCGCTGGCGGAAGGACGGCAACACGATGAACTGGGCGACTACGCCGAGGCCTTGTCGGCCTCCTGGGTGGGACGCGAGCTGCGCGAGACGCGCAACGTGAAACCCTTGCTGTCACGTTGCGGATCTGCATTGGGCTCGATGCTGAGTGGCGCCGAGATGTGGCTGCTGGCAATGGGCGTACGCATGCCCTGGACGCTGACGCATCCCGGCTCCTCGCGTCAGGGCATGAAGCCGGCCAAGGGCTTCTCGCCCCGGCCCGCGCTGCGGCCGGACAACGTGCTGACCTTCGACCGCATTGGCTCGCTGATGCTCTCCAACATCAGCCACGATCACGATCAGCCGACCCATCTGAAACGGCGCAACACGCCGCAGGAGGAAGCCGCGCGCATCGTGCGTTTTGCCGCGCCGGAGACGCGCTATTGCCCGGCAGGTGTCTATGAGCTGGAAGCGGGCAGCGTGCGCATCGACGCGCAGAACTGCCTGCACTGCAAGGCCTGCGAACTCAACGACCCCGAGTACAGCCTGCTCTGGACGCCGCCCGAGGGGGGCAGCGGCCCTCAGTATCTGGGCATGTAGGAAACGAGGGCTGGTCCGCAGAGGGCGCCGGGCGGAGACCGCTGGTGCCCTCGCGCGCATTACGATCAACGGCTGGCGTTACGCGTTGCTGCAACTAGTATGCAGGCATCGGCCGGTAGCGCGGAATTGCGTGCATGCTGAAGGCGGAAAAGCAGAAAGCCAGCACCGAAGTGCTGGCTTTCAGAATTTGGCTCCCCGACCTGGGCTCGAACCAGGGACCTACGGATTAACAGTCCGGCGCTCTACCGACTGAGCTATCGGGGAATTGAGAAGAAGAATTCTAGATACACGACGAACGTGTGTCAAGGTTTTCTGCGGATTTGTTATCGTGTCTGCATTGCAGGACGTCGTTTCTCCTGGGCGGCCGAGCGGTGAAAAACCCTGGTCATTCGGGGGAAACGGGAGTTGAGGGCTGTCGTGCCCATTGAAGGCAAAGAGCTAGGGAAGAACTGGATGCGCACGCTGACTCGCATGTTTGCCGTCGGTCTGATGGGGATTTCGATGGGCGCGGCAAACGCCGCACCCACGCCGGACAAGGACACCTGGCTGGGGCTGCCTGTCGAGTACGCCAGCCAGGGGTACGCCTTCAAGGGCGGTGCCGTGGTTGAACTCAACAAGGTGAAGATCCAGACGGCGACGCCGATCGAAGTGTCGCGGGCCTGGGTCAGCCCCGACTGGGCGGACTGGATCACTGAATTCCGCACCAGCCGCGTGCGTGTGGAGGCGGGCGAGATCGTGGCGCGTCCCAGTTCTCTGGCGCGTCTGGGCTCGGTCGATGGACCATCTACGCGCATCGTCACGCGCATGAGTTTCACGGGCTTGAAGCTGCTGTTCGGCACCAAGACGCTGGCCTTGCCTGCTGGCGAGATGCAGTTTTCCGACAACGGTACGCTGAACCTGATCCGGGTGAGCATGGAATCTGGCGTGAGCCTGGAGTTTTCTCCCCGCTCGGAGGGTGGACTCGGTGTACTGGTGCAGACCGCACGTTTCAGCTGGCCGGTATTGCCAGCCTTCCGTTTCGACTCCATCGCTGCGCAGGGGGAGATCACCGATGACCGGCTGGAGCTGGATCGCATCGGAGCCAATGGGGATGGTGGTGCTTTCAGTGGTGCCTTGCGCATGATCCCTGATGATCAGTTCCGGCTCGAAGGCGAGCTGAAGATGGAAAGCCTGCGTGCCAGGGATGTGCTGAAGCGTTTGTATACCCGGCCGCCGGTGACTGGCGTGCTTGGTGGGGAATTCCGCCTGACGGCAAACGGCGATAGCCTGGAAGCCCTCGCCAGGGCACTTGCCGTGGATGGCAATTACACCCTCAAGGCGGGCAGCATCGACCGCTTTGGTCTGCTCGAAGGCATGCGGCGCAGCACGCCAGGCGTGGTCGGCGGTGGCCTGGTGCGCGTCGATCTGCTCAGCGGCAAGTTCAAGGGCGCGAGCAATGCACCGGCGCAACTGGATTTCCAGAATCTCCAGGCCGGTGCCCTGCGTGGTGCGGCCAATGTGGTGATCGCGCCGGATTCGACCCTCAAGGGGCGGGTGCGTGGTTCCATGATGTTCCCGGGGGGCGAAAGCAGCGCGCGCAACTTCGAACTCTCGGGCAAGGTGGATGCGCCGACCTTGATCGCGCGCTGAGCATCGGCGCCCGGGTTTGATAGGATCACGAGGCTCTGTGGAGCCTCGTTTTCTTTCTGGAAGGGTGTTCGTGGAATCGGCTGGTGAATTTCTGGTTTCTTGCCTGTGCGCGCAGTGGTGCGGTACCTGTCGAGAGTACCGGCCCGGGTTTGATTCCCTTGCTACGAAGTTTCCCGGTGTGGCCTTCCGGTGGGTGGATATCGAGGATGAGCCCGAGATTGCCGGCGATCTGGATGTAGAGAATTTCCCTACCCTGGTGATCCAGCGTGGTCATGATGTGCTGTTCTGCGGCCCGATGCTGCCCATGCGGCATCTGCTGGAGCGGCTGCTGGAGACTTTTCTGGCACAGACCGCCGAGGAGAGCGCGCAGTACGCGCGTGGCAATGCAGAGCGCCTGGGCTGGCAGGGATTGGCTGATATCCGTGCGCGCCTGCCGGAGTGACCGGGATGGCGCACTGCCGTGGCGATGATGGAGATCGCCCGCGAAATCCATCCGTACTTCGATACCTGCGTGCGAACGGATTTTGATTCGTGTACGGCCTGCCGCCATAGCCCCGTTCGTGCCGAGGGTTCGAAGCATGAACGGGCGCGGGCAGCCACGACCTTGGGACGGCGCGGCGCCCCCAAAAGCCCCTCAGCCAAGCGCTTCGTACTTGCCCGGTCCCCTTTGGACGTTTTTTGTCTTGGGGAGGCCCCCGGCGACAAAAAGTCCCCCACGCTCTCCCGCTACGCGAGTTCGCTGCCCCCCGAGGAGGCATTTTGTCTTGGGGCGGCCCGGCGACAAAAAAAGGGCCCTCACGGGCCCCTTGGCTTTGCGTGTCTGGTGCGGCTTACTTCAGCACGGTGGCAATGGCCTTGGCCACGTAGTCGATATTCTTGCTGTTGAGCGCGGCGATGCAGACGCGGCCGGTGGAGACGGCATACACGCGGAATTCGGCCTTCAAGCGCTCCACCTGTGCGGCCGTCAGGCCCGTGTAGGAGAACATGCCACGCTGCTTGAGGACGAAGGAGAAATCCTGCGCCACGCCTGCTGCGGCCAACTGTTCGACCAGGGCCTTGCGCATTTCGCGGATGCGCAGGCGCATGCCGGCCAGTTCGTCCTCCCATTGCTTGCGCAGTTCGGCCGAGGCCAGTACCGCTGCGACGATTGCACCACCGTGCGTCGGCGGGTTGGAGTAGTTGGTACGCACTACACGCTTTACCTGCGACAGCACGCGGCCGGCTTCTTCCTTGCTGGCGGCGACGATGGTCAGTGCGCCCACGCGCTCGCCGTACAGCGAGAAGGACTTCGAGAAAGAGCTGGAAATGAAGAACTGCAGGCCGGAGGCCGAGAAGGCGCGTACTGCCACCGCATCGGCGTCGATGCCTTCGGCGAAGCCCTGGTACGCCATGTCGAGGAAGGGCACCAGGCCGCGTTCCTTGCTGATGCTGACGATCTCTGCCCATTGTTCGTCGGAGAGGTCAGCGCCGGTCGGATTGTGACAGCAAGCGTGCAACACGATCACGGAGCCGGCGGGCAGAGCGCCCAGGCAGGCCTTCATGCCGGCGAAATTCACGCCGCGGGTGGTGGCATCGTAGTAGGGGTAGTTTTCGACCACGAAGCCGGCGGATTCGAACAGCGCACGGTGGTTTTCCCAGGAGGGGTCGGAGATGTAGACCTTGGATGCCGGGTTCAGGCGCTTGAGGAAGTCGGCGCCGACCTTCAGCGCGCCGGTGCCGCCCAAAGCCTCGATGGTGATGGTCTTGCCCTCTGCGAGCAGAGCGGAATCCTTGCCGAACAGCAGCTCACCCACGGCCTTGTTGTAGGCGGCCAGGCCTTCGATGGGTTGATAGCCACGGGCCGGCGCGGCTTCCAGGCGGGCCTTCTCGGCAGCCTTCACTGCGCCCAACAGCGGAATCTTGCCTTCGTCGGTGAAGTACACGCCTACGCCGAGGTTGACCTTGGTGGTCCGGGAATCTGCGTTGAAGGCTTCGTTCAGACCCAGGATGGGGTCACGGGGTGCCATCTCGACGGCGGCAAAGAGCGAGGAAGTCATGGGGTCTCCAGCGGTGGTGATGTTCGCCGGCAGATCGCGCCGGCCTGCAAATTGCGGAATAATCAACGGCTGGCCGGACGAACTGGTTGACGGGCCACGCCCTTGAGAAGCATGGAATTTTATCATGGCCGACATACCTGCCTCCCCCACGATCGTCACCTTTGAAGGCAGTCCTTTCCGCCTTCATCAGCCTTTTCCGCCCGCAGGCGACCAGCCTGGCGCCATTGTGGCGCTCACCGAGGGTATCGACGACGGTCTGATGTTCCAGACCCTGCTCGGGGTGACCGGCTCGGGCAAGACCTACACCATGGCCAACGTGATCGCGCGTTGCGGCCGACCGGCGCTGGTGCTGGCGCCGAACAAGACGCTGGCCGCGCAGCTCTACGCCGAATTCCGCGAGTTCTTTCCCGAGAACGCGGTGGAGTACTTCGTTTCCTATTACGACTACTACCAGCCCGAGGCTTACGTGCCTTCGCGCGACCTTTTCATCGAGAAGGACAGCTCGATCAACGAGCACATCGAGCAGATGCGCCTTTCCGCCACCAAGAGCCTGCTTGAGCGGCGCGACGTGGTGATCGTGGCCACCGTGTCGTGCATCTACGGTATCGGTGACCCGGTCGACTACCACAGCATGATCCTGCACCTGCGCGAGGGCGAGAAGATGCCGCAGCGCGATGTGCTGGCGAGGCTGGTGGGGATGCAGTACGAGCGCAACGACGTGGATTTCCAGCGTGGCTGTTTCCGTGTGCGTGGCGACGTGATCGACATCTTTCCGGCCGAAAGTGCCGAGCTGGCCTTGCGCGTGGAGCTGTTCGACGACGAAATCGAACACCTCACATTGTTCGATCCGTTCACCGGGCACCTCAAGCAGAAGCTGGGGCGCTTCACGGTGTTTCCTTCCAGCCACTACGTGACGCCCCGCAGTACCGTGATGCGTGCCATCGACAACATCAAGGAAGAGCTGCGCGAGCGCATCGAGTTTTATCACCGCAGCGGCAAGCTGGTGGAGGCGCAGCGCATCGAACAGCGTACCCGTTTCGATCTTGAGATGCTTTCCGAATTGGGGTTCTGCAAGGGCATCGAGAACTACTCGCGCCATCTCTCGGGCCGCCTGGCAGGTGATCCGCCGCCCACGCTGATCGACTATATGCCGCGCGATTCGCTGATGTTCGTCGATGAATCCCACGTTGCGATTCCGCAGGTGGGCGGCATGTTCAAGGGAGATCAGGCGCGCAAGCTCAACCTTGTCGAATACGGTTTCCGCCTGCCCTCGGCGGCGGATAACCGGCCGCTGAAATTCGACGAGTTCGAGAAGCTGATGCCGCAGACGGTCTTCGTCTCCGCCACTCCGGCCGATTATGAAAAACAGAATCAGGGCCAGGTGGTGGAGCAGGTGGTGCGGCCGACCGGCCTGGTTGATCCTCTCATCGAGGTGCGTCCGGCGATCTCGCAGGTCGACGACGTGCTTGGCGAGATCCGCAAACGTGTGGCACGTGAGGAACGTGTGCTGATCACCGTGCTCACCAAGCGCATGGCCGAAGACCTTACCGACTATCTCGGAGAGAACGGGGTGCGCGTGCGTTACCTGCACAGCGACATCGATACCGTGGAGCGTGTGGAAATCATCCGCGATCTGCGTTTGGGCGAATTCGACGTACTCATCGGCATTAACCTGCTGCGCGAGGGGCTGGATATCCCCGAAGTGTCTCTGGTCGCCATCCTGGATGCCGACAAGGAAGGTTTCCTGCGTTCAGTGCGTTCATTGATCCAGACCATCGGCCGTGCGGCGCGTCACCTCAACGGGACCGCCATCCTCTACGCCGACCGCATGACCGACTCGATGCGCGCCGCCATCGACGAGACCGAACGCCGCCGTGCCAAGCAGATCGCCTTCAACGCCGAGCATGGCATCACGCCGAAATCCGTCAACAAGCGCATCAAGGACATCATCGACGGCGTCTACCACGACGATGAGGCTAACCCGCGCACCGGCCGTGCCGCCGCCGAACCTCGGGCTGATTACGCGCTGATGGACGAAAAGGCGCTCGCCAAGGCGATCAAGCAGCTGGAAAAGGAAATGCAGGAACACGCGAAGAATCTCGAATTCGAGAAAGCCGCCACCGCCCGTGATGAACTCTTCAAGCTGCGCCAGCGCGCGTTCGGCGCGGATCACCACTGAGGCCGGGAGAGGGGAGTCGGGAGTAGCTATACTCCGCCCACTCCCCACTCCCCACTCCCCACTCCTGGATGAAACGCATCCTCTTCGTCTGCACCGGCAACATCTGTCGCTCCCCCACTGCCGAGGGCATTGCCCGTCATGTAGCCAGGGCACGTAGGCTGGAAGATCGTTTCGAATTCGATTCGGCGGGCACTTACGACTACCACGCTGGCGAGGCGCCGGACTCACGCGCCCGTACGGCGGCGAAACGGCGCGGCTACGATCTGTCGGCACTGCGCGCGCGCCAGGTGGAAACCGCCGATTTCCACCGCTTCGATCTCATTCTGGCAATGGATCGTGGCCACCTGACATGGCTTGCTCATCGCTGCCCGCCCGAGCTGCGCGAGCGTTTGCATCTGTTTCTCGATTTCGTACCAGGCCATGCAGGAGAGGAAGTACTGGATCCCTACTATGGCGGTGGGGCAGGGTTCGAGCATGTGCTGGATCTGTGCGAAGCGGCGGTGGATGTCTTGCTGAAGCAATGAACTCGGGCTCCGGCGCAGTCATTGCCTCTGATGCAGTGGATGTTTGCCCGGGTGTGTTCAGCCACTTTTTTTTCAGACAGAATCAGCCCTTTCGGGCAAGCCTTTGTGGCACAGGCCGGTTTGCCCGTTCGGCATATTCCTTTGCCCAGGCGCAGGCATATCGTGCGCGCAGCGGTCAGGGTGTAGTGCTCTGCCTGCGGGCGCGCCGTTCTGGCGCATGCATCCGTTTCGCTTCAGGGGGCAAGGCAATGGCTACAGGTATTGTGAAGTGGTTCAACGACGCCAAGGGTTTCGGATTTATCACGCCGGATAGTGGTGGTGAGGATCTGTTCGCGCATTTCTCGGAGATTTCCGCGACTGGCTTCCGCACGCTGAAAGAAGGGCAACGTGTGGAGTTCGAGGTCAAGCAGGGGCCGAAAGGTCTGCTGGCTTCTACGATCAAGGCTCACTGAAGCTGATCCGCAAACTGCGCAGGAACCCTTGGGCAGGGAGTATTCCCTGCCTTTTTGTTGGGTTCCCGGTTAGTGCACTTCGAAATGGATAGGGGCACGCACGCTGTCCTGCCCTGTCTGCGCAGGCGGCAGGCAACGCCACTTCAGGGTGGCTGCCTCGCTGGCTGCTTCAAAATAGCCGCGTGGTGACGCCTCCAGTACTTCCACTCGGTGGACACTGCCATCGACGGCCAGATGCAGGCGCAGCAATACTCGTCCGGTGTCGATGCCGTCGCGCAATGCTACGGAGGGGAAGAGCGGTTTGGTCCGCTGCGGGCAATGCTGGGCCAGCGTCAGCGGTCCAGCATTGCCCGCTATGGTTTTTTCTTCATGGTCGAGGATCGCTTCTGCGGGCGGCTGAGCGGTCTTTCCTGCACTGGAATGCTCCGTTTTTTGCAAACCGGGCTGACCGCCTTCCATCACGGTGGTTTCGATTGCCCGCGTAGTGTCATGAAGCGGTGCCGCCAGGATGACTGCTGGTGCTGTTGTGGGCAACGGGGGAGAGGGAGACGCTGTGCCGTGAGGTAATGGCATGGGCCGTACAGGCGCGGATTTCCCCCGCATCGCTGTAGCTGCCATCCGGGGCGGTTCTGTTTGCGCTGCATGCAACTTGGCGAGGATGGGTGGATGCTGTGCGGGGACATGCGTGAGCCGAGCCATGGCCGCCAGCATGCCCGCCGTGGCTGCCACGGCCATGCTGCAGGCCAGTCCCCATCGCCAGTGGGCCGCAAGCATCCAGGGGGCGGACTGCAATGGAGAACCTTTGGGTGGGGAGGTCATGGCTGCCGGAGTGTAAGATTCAAGCAGTGATAACTCCAGACCGGAACCGTGGCTGGTGCGGACTGTCTGTCTGTGCTGGATGTTCCAGGCCCCGCCCCACATGCAGATCATCCCTGCCATTGCCGAACGACAGACGGCGCTCACCGAGATCCGCCGTGATTTTCACGCCCATCCTGAACTGGCTTTCGAGGAGACGCGAACTGCCGCGCGGGTTGCCCGACTGCTTGCGGGCTGGGGCGTGGAAGTTCACGAAGGCATCGGCGGTACAGGTGTGGTCGGCGTACTGCGCGCAGGGCGTTCGGAGCGGGTGATCGGCCTGCGTGCCGACATGGATGCGCTGCCCATCACCGAGGCGAACACTTTCGAGCATAGTTCCCGTACGTCAGGCTGCATGCATGCGTGCGGTCATGATGGGCACACCACCATGCTGCTGGGCGCAGCGGAATACCTGGCTGCCACACGGCAGTTCGACGGCACTGTGGTTTTCGTATTTCAGCCCGCCGAGGAGGGTAGGGGCGGCGCGTCGGCGATGATTGCGGATGGCTTCTTCGAGCGTTTTCCGGTGCAGTCGATCTACGGCATGCACAACTGGCCGGGCATGGCATTTGGCCGCTTCGGTATCACGCCAGGCCCCGTGATGGCTGGTACCGACCGCTTCGACATCAATGTGGAAAGGCATGGCGGGCACGCCGCCATGCCTCATCTGACCGTAGACCCGGTTGTTGCAGGCGCAGCCCTGGTGGGCGCACTGCAGACGATCAGCGCGCGCAATACCGATCCGCTGGACGCTGCTGTGGTTTCAGTGACCTGTTTTAGCGCTGGCGATACCTACAACGTGATTCCTGCACGAGCGATGCTGAGTGGCACTACGCGTGCCTTGCGACCGGAGGTGCGTGAGGCGACCTGGGAGCGCATGCATGCAATTTGTGCCGGTGTCGGTTCTGCATACGGCGTGGGCATCGTGCTCAAGCGCATGGACGGCTATCCACCGACCGTGAATACACCACATGAGGCAGGTCTTTGCCGTGAAGTGGCCAGTGCGCTGGTCGGGGCGGAGCATGTGGATTGGGGATTGCGGCCGAGCATGGGGGCGGAGGATTTCTCCCATTTTCTGGAGCATCGGCCGGGATGCTACGTCTGGCTGGGCAACGGACCAGGAGAGGGCGGCTGCACGCTGCACAACCCGCATTACGATTTCAATGATGCGAACCTGCTGCTTGGAGCCAGCTACTGGGCACGACTAACCGAGCATCTGTTGGCGCCGGCCTGATACGGCCTTGCCTTCAAACGCATAACCGTGTTGGGCGCATTGCCGTGCTTACTGCACTGCCTGCAGTTCCCCGCCTTGTTCTACGCTTGAATGCAAAGCCGCATGCGCGGTGCAGCATGAAACTGAGTTTCCCCTATTCATCCTTCGGGGATGTGATCATCACGTGCTGGACCAGTTCGGCCAGCGAGTGTACGCCCATCTTTTCCATCACCCGGGCGCGATGTACTTCCACGGTCTTGATGCTGATGCCTAGATCGTCGGCAATCTGCTTGTTGAGCCGGCCGGCGACGATCAGTTCCAGTACTTCGCGCTCGCGTGGCGTGAGCGCTTCGATACGGCGCTGTGCATCGGCTTCCTGGGCGCGTGCATCGTGGCGTTTGCGATCAGTGATCAGCGCGTTCTGGATCAGATTGATCATGTCGTAGTCGTTGAACGGCTTCTCAATGAAGTCGGCCGCGCCCTTCTTCAGGGCCGAGACCGCCATCGGCACGTCGCCGTGACCAGTGATGAAGATCACCGGCAGTGTGGAATGCATGGCGTTGAGCCTTTCATGCAGTTCCAGTCCGCTCATACCAGGCATGCGGATGTCCAGTACCAGGCAGCCGCTCATGCTGTCGCTCCAGGCCGTCAGAAAGGTTTCGGCGGAATCGAAGGCCTGAGCCTTGAGGCCGGCGGATTCGAGCAGCCAGATCAGCGAGTCGCGCAGCGCCTCATCGTCATCGACGATGTAGACGAGCTGTTCAAGCGGGGCTGGTGTCTTGTTCGCGTGGTTCAGGTTCAAGGTCGTTCTCCAGAGGTAGCGTGAATCTGAAAATGGTGCCGCCGGGCGGATTGTCTTCGATCCACAGGCGTCCCTTGTGGAATTCGATGATGGAGCGGCAAATGTTCAATCCCATGCCCATGTCATCGGGCTTGGTGGTGAAGAAGGGCGAGAACAGGTTGGCCTGGTTTTCAGGGCTGATGCCACAGCCGCGGTCGGCAACCATCATCTCTATGCTGTCTTCGTGCAATTGTGCTCCGATGGTGATCTGGCGCTGCTCCATCGGCACTTCTTGCATGGCTTCGGCCGCGTTGCGCACCAGGTTCATCAACACCTGCTCAATCATGATGCGGTCGGCCAGCACTTCCGGCAAGTCAGGGGGAATCCGGGTGCTGACGCGTGCCCCCAGCCGGCGGACCTCGATGCCCGCGATGCCCAGCGCGTCTTCGGTGATCTGGGCCAAGCTGACCATGCTGCGGCGCGGCTCGCTCTTGCGGACGAAATCGCGCACCCGGCGCACGATCTCGCCAGCGCGGGCGGCTTGCGTGGCAGCCTTGTCCATGGCGCCGAGGATGTCCTCGATCTTGTATTGACCGCTGCGCAGGCGATTGACGCAGCCCTTGCTGTAGTTCGAGATGGCGGATAGCGGCTGGTTCAGCTCGTGCGCCAGCGTAGAAGCCATTTCACCCATGGTGATCAGCCGCGAGGTGCGTGCGAGGCTGGCTTCCTGTTCGCGCGTGACCTCCTCGGCGCGGCGCATCGCGGTGATATCGGTGGCCACGGCCAGGCGGGCGATGCGACCGTCAACCCAGCGCAGCGCGCGTTCGCGCAGATGGAACCACTGGCCTGTCCTGGGGTGCTGAAGCTCACCGTCGAAGAGTTCGCAGGGGAGATCCTTCTTGGTCAGCGTCGCCGGATCCAGGGGGTAGTCGACCGGGTCGGGGTTGGGGACCACCGGGTTTGCGCCTCCCAGCGCAATCTGGTGGGCACAGGCCAGATTGGTATAGAGCACTTCGTTGCTGGCAATGTCGGTAACGAAGACCAGTGAATCCAGTCCATCAAGCACTGTGGTGATACGTTCATTGGCCGCCTGGAGTTCGTTGCGTGCGCGCTTCTGTTCCCTGATGTCGGTCATCGCCGTCATCCAGCCGGTCTGATCACCATGCGCGTCGATCAGCGGAGAAACGTGCAGGCGCACATCGCGGCGTTTGCCATCGCGTCTGCGGATGCGCAGCTCCATGCCTTCGGAGGGGGCTTTGCCTTCGAGGCAGACGCCGAGCTTGGCTTCGTTCTGGCTGGCATCCGATTCGTCCCAGTAGGGGAACGGAGGGCGTTTGTGCAGCAGGTCGGCCAGCGGCCAGCCAACCAGCTCGCAGAACGCACGGTTGACGTAGATGATGCGTCCCTCGGCGTCGATGGCGCGCAGGCCGGTGAGTACCGAATCTTCCATGGCTGTGCGGAAAGCGGATTCCGCCCGCAGAGCTTCTTCGGTGTGCTTGCGTCCAGTGACATCGTGGGCTACCGCGTAGATCTGCCCCTCTTCCGGTGTCGGCGTGGCGCTCCAGTTGAGCCAGCGCCAACTGCCGTCACCGCAACGGCAACGCACTTCGAATCGTGCCGGGTGCCCGGCCTCTAGGGCAGCCAGACCGCGTGAAACCAGACGGGTATCGTCGGCATGCACCAGATCCAGCAGCGAGCTGCCTTCCACGAGATTCTCCGGTTTCAGGCCGAGCGTATTGAGAATCGCGGGATTCACGCGTTCGAAGCGACCATCCGCGCTGAGCACGCAGAAGATGTCCAGTGACAGCGTGAAGAACAGATCGCGTTCTTCTTCCACCTCCCCTACGCGCTGTCGCTGCTGGCTGGCGAGCCAGACGCCCCAGGCTGCCGTGCTGACCAGCACGACCACGGCCACCACGCTGGAGCGTTCCGGCGCGAAATAAGTGCCAGGCAGGGGCTCGCCCTGGGTGACGAACCAGACGACGCCAAGGAACGCAGCCAGCACGACGACAAGGACGGCTGGCAGCAGGGAGCGGGATCCCGGACGCGGAGTGGGGCGAGGCGTCATCCTTGCAATGGACGGTGTACAGTTGAATTTCGCATTATCACGCATGTGCCGGCTTTGCTGCGCCCGGGGTGTTCCCTAGCAGCAACAGGCTTGGTGCATGAATGTCTCGCGGTTATTGCTTTGTCATTACGGTCGATTTTTGTGCGCTGCAACATGCTGATTTGTCAGGTTTTTTTATGGGGCGGTTATGAAATTTGATGCACCCTTGTCATTGCATGGGTTTGGGGCATGTTTTATATTGGGGCATCGAGGTTGCGCGCGAAAATCAGGCTCTGAGCCCCCGGGAGCTGTAGTTTTGCCAGTTATGCGGCTGTCGCGGCCTTATAATCCGATGTTCAGTGTCCAGACAGGCGGCGTCACAGACCCGCCTTTTTTCTGGCCTTGATCGCCCGGTGCCATGCCGGATTGCCTGGTTTTGGTGCCGAAACCCCTGGTAAGGAGAGAAAAATATGGCAGTAGTGCCGCATGTACTTCTGCAGGCCGACACAGACCTGCAGGAGACTCAGGAATGGCTGGAGTCCCTCGATGCCGTGGTGGCCAAGGAAGGCCCCGAGCGCGCGCGTTACCTGGTTGAGCGCCTGGTCGAAGAGATGCGCGACGCCGGCGTGGTGGTTCCTCACAATGGCAACACGCTGTACCGAAATACCATCACCACGGCTGATCAGCCGCCCTACCCCGGTGATCCCGAAATCGAATTGCGCATCCAGGCTTATCTGCGCTGGAATGCCATGGCCATGGTGGTGCGCGCCAACAAGCACACCAACGTCGGCGGTCATATTGCTTCCTACGCTTCCTCCGCCACGCTGTACGACGTCGGCTTCAACTGGTTCTGGAAGGCGCCTACCGAAAACCAGGAAGGCGATCTGATCTTCTTCCAGGGCCACTCCATTCCCGGTATCTACGCCCGTGCCTACCTGCTGGGGCGGCTGACCGAAGAACAACTGGACGGCTTCCGTCAGGAAACCAATGGCAAGGGGCTGTCTTCCTATCCGCACCCCTGGCTGATGCCGGATTTCTGGCAGTTCCCGACCGTCTCCATGGGCCTGGGGCCGCTGCAGGCCATCTACCAGGCCCGTTTCATGAAGTACCTGCAGGATCGCGGCATCCAGAACAACGAAGGTCGCAAGGTGTGGGCCTTCCTGGGCGACGGCGAGATGGACGAGGTCGAATCGCGTGGCGCGATCAGCCTTGCTTCCCGCGAGAAACTGGACAACCTGATCTTCGTCATCAACTGTAACCTGCAACGCCTGGATGGTCCGGTGCGCGGCAACGGCAGCGTGATCCAGGAGCTGGAGGCCGAATTCCGTGGTGCTGGCTGGAATGTCATCAAGCTGCTGTGGGGCTCGAACTGGGATGCCCTGTTCGCGCGTGACACCAAGGGGCTGCTGAAGAAACGCATGCTCGAGGTGGTCGATGGCGAATACCAGACCTACAAGTCGAAGAACGGCGCCTGGGTGCGCGAACACTTCTTCAATACGCCCGAACTCAAAGAACTCGTCGCCGACTGGAGCGATGAGGACATCTGGAAGCTCAACCGCGGCGGTCACGATCTGACCAAGGTCTTTGCGGCTTACAAGGCTGCCGTTGAAACCAAGGGGCAGCCGACGCTGATCCTGGCCAAGACCGTCAAGGGTTTCGGCATGGGTGAATCCGGCGAAGCGCAGAACACCAGCCACCAGCAGAAGAAGATGTCGTTGGATGCGCTGCGTGCCTTCCGCGATCGCTTCCATATCCCGGTCTCCGATGAAGACCTGGAGAAAATGCCCCTTATCAAGTTCGAGGAGGGTTCGCCCGAGTTGAACTACATGCGCGAGCGCCGTGCAGCGCTGGGTGGCTATCTGCCTGCCCGCCGTCGCAAGGCTGCTGCGCTGGCCGTGCCTGCCCTGAGTGCTTTCGATGCACAGCTGAAGGCCTCGGGTGAAGGCCGCGAGTTCTCTTCCACGATGGCGCTGGTACGCATCTTCAATACCATCCTGAAGGACAAACAGATCGGCAAGCACGTGGTGCCCATTGTCGTGGATGAATCCCGTACCTTCGGCATGGAAGGCATGTTCCGCCAGTACGGCATCTGGAACCAGGAGGGTCAGAAGTACATTCCCCAGGACCATGACCAGCTCATGTTCTACAAGGAGTCGAAGGACGGTCAGGTCCTGCAGGATGGCATCAACGAAGCCGGTGCCATGGCAGACTGGATCGCCGCGGCCACTGCCTACTCGGCGCATGGCGTGCCGATGATCCCGTTCTACATCTTCTACTCGATGTTCGGACCGCAGCGCACCATGGATCTGTGCTGGGCGGCTGGCGATTCGCGTGCCCGTGGCTTCCTGATCGGGGGTACGGCCGGTCGTACCACGCTGAACGGTGAGGGGCTGCAGCATGAAGACGGCCATAGCCATGCGCTGACGCATACCATTCCGAACTGCGTGAGCTACGACCCGACCTTCGCCTACGAAGTCGCGGTGATCTTCCAGGACGGCCTGCGCCGCATGTATGCCGAGCAGGAAGATGTGTACTACTACATCACGGTGATGAACGAGAACTACGAGCACCCGGCCATGCCGGAAGGTGCCGAAGCCGACATCATCAAGGGTCTGTACAAGTTCCGCGAAGGTGCCAAGAGCAAGGGCCCGCGTGTGCAACTGCTGGGGTCGGGCACGATCTTCCGCGAAGTGATTGCTGCAGCTGAACTGCTCAAGGCCGACTGGGGTGTCGAAGCTGACATCTGGGGTGCGCCGAGCTTCAACGAGCTGGCCCGTGACGGTCAGGACGCTGCACGCTGGAACATGCTGCATCCGCTGGAAACTCAGCGCCTCTCCCATGTGGCGGCGAAGCTGAAGGGGGCGCAAGGCCCAGTCATCGCGGCAACCGACTACATCCGCCTGTATGCCGAGCAGATCCGCCCCTACGTGGCGAATCGCTACGTGGTGCTGGGGACCGACGGCTTTGGCCGTTCCGATACCCGCGAAGCCCTGCGCGCCCACTTCGAGGTGGATCGCCATTGGGTGACCGTGGCGGCCCTGTCGGCGCTGGCCGAGGATGGCAAGATCGAGCGTGCCAAGGTGGCCGAGGCCATCGCCAAGTACGGCATTGACGTCAATAAGCCGAATCCGCTGTTCGCCTGATGAATCAGTGAGGGGAGAAGGGGGAAGGGAGAAGGGGGTGAGATTTTCGCCCTTTCCCCTTCGCCCTTTGCCCTTCCCCCGGAGAAAAAACAATGAGCCAACTCATCGAAGTGAAAGTGCCGGATATCGGCGACTTCAAGGATGTTCCCGTCATCGAGGTTTCGGTAAAGCCCGGTGACACCGTCAAGATCGATGATCCCCTGGTTACGCTGGAGTCCGACAAGGCCACGATGGAAGTGCCTTCGTCCGCTGCTGGTGTGGTCAAGGAGGTCAGGGTCAAGGTGGGTGACCGTGTCGGCGAAGGTGCCGTGGTCGTCCTGCTCGAAGCAGAAGGTGCCGCTGCCGCGCCCGCTCCGGCGGCTGCGCCTGCTGCAGCGCCGGCGCCGGCCGCACCTGCACCTGCCGCAGCAGCCCCTGCTGCTGCGCCTGCCGGCCGCATCGAACTCAAGGTGCCCGATATCGGCGACTTCAAGGATGTGCCGGTGATCGAGGTATCGATCAAGGTCGGCGATACCATTGTGGTCGATGCGCCAGTGGCTACGCTGGAGTCCGACAAGGCCACGATGGAAGTGCCGGCTTCTGCCGCCGGCGTGGTCAAGGAAGTGCTCGTGAAGGTGGGTGACCGCGTGGCCGAAGGTGCCGTGCTGGCCATCCTCGAGGGCGCAGGCGCGCCTGCTGCTGCCGCACCGGCCCAGGTCGCAGCAACTGCTGCTGCCGCACCCGCGCCGGCCGCTGCCACCGTTGCGCCCGCACCAGTTGCCGTTGCTGCCGCGCCGGCAGCCGTGGCAACCGCTTCGCCGGCCCAATCCCATGCCAGCCCTGGTGTGCGCCGTTTTGCGCGCGAACTGGGTGTGGACATCACCAAGGTGGCTGCCACGGGTCCGAAGGGGCGCATCCTCAAGGAAGACGTCCAGAACTACATCAAGGGCGTCATCGCCCAGGTGGCTTCCGGCGTGCCGGCGGCGGCTGCACCTGCCGGCGGTGGTATCGGCGGCATCGAGCTGCTGCCCTGGCCGAAGGTCGATTTCACCAAGTTCGGTGCGATCGAGACCAAGCCGCTGTCCCGCATCAAGAAGATTTCCGGGGCCAACCTGCATCGCAACTGGGTGGTGATTCCGCACGTCACCAACTATGATGATGCGGACATCACCGAGCTGGAAGCCTTCCGCGTGCAGATGAACAAGGAGCTGGAGAAGTCTGGCACCAAGCTCACCATGCTGGCTTTCATGATCAAGGCTGCGGTTGCCGCACTGAAGAAGTTCCCCGAGTTCAACGCCTCGCTCGACGGCGACAACCTGGTGCTGAAGCAGTACTACAACATCGGTTTCGCGGCAGATACACCAAACGGTCTCGTCGTGCCGGTGATCAAGAATGCCGACCAGAAGGGCGTGATCGAGATCGCCAAGGAAATGGGTGATCTGGCCAAGCTCGCCCGCGACGGCAAACTCAAGCCGGACCAGATGCAGGGTGGCTGCTTCTCCATCAGTTCGCTGGGCGGTATCGGCGGTACCTATTTCACGCCGATTATCAACGCGCCGGAAGTGGCGATCATGGGCGTGTGCAAGTCCGCCACCAAGCCGGTGTGGGACGGCAAGCAATTCGTGCCGCGCCTGATCCTGCCGCTGTCGCTGTCCTGGGATCACCGCGTGATCGACGGCGCTGCCGCTGCCCGCTTCAATGCCTACTTTGCCGGCGTGCTGCAGGACTTCCGCCGTGTGCTGCTCTGAGGCGAGGACTGAACAATGAGTCAATTGATCGAAGTGAAGGTCCCCGATATCGGGGATTTCAAGGATGTGCCGGTCATCGAGCTGTTCGTGAAGCCTGGTGACACGGTAAATGTGGATGACTCCATCGCTACGCTGGAATCCGACAAGGCCACACTGGATGTGCCGGCACCGGCCGCTGGCGTGGTCAAGTCCGTGTCCGTGAAGGTGGGTGACCGCGTTTCCGAAGGCAGCGTGCTGCTGATGCTGGATGCCGTCTCCGGTGGTGCTGCGACGGCGGAATCCAAGCCTGCCGAGGCACCTGCGGCCACAGCTCCGGCTGCTGCTGCGCCTGTTGCCGTGGCGCCGGTTGCCGGTTCGCACAGTGGTGGCGCGGATATCGAATGCGAGATGCTGGTACTCGGCGCTGGCCCTGGTGGCTATTCGGCAGCCTTCCGTTCCGCTGACCTTGGCATGAAGACCGTGCTCGTCGAGCGTTTCGCAACGCTGGGCGGTGTGTGTCTGAACGTCGGTTGCATCCCCTCAAAGGCACTGCTGCACGTGGCCAACGTGATCGACGAAGCCGCACATTTCGCCGACGTCGGTGTGGCCTTCGATGCGCCGCGTATCGACATCGACCGCCTGCGTTCGCACAAGCAGAAGGTCATCGACAAGCTGACCACCGGCCTCACCGGCATGGCCAAGGCGCGCAAGGTCGATATCGTGCGCGGCTACGGCAACTTCATCGACCCGCATCATCTGGAAGTCGAACTGACTGCCGGTGAGGGTCAGAAGCGTACCGGCGAGAAAAAGGTCATCAAGTTCCAGAAGTGCATCATCGCGGCCGGCTCCTCGGTCGTGAAGCTGCCCTTCATCCCCGAGGATCCGCGCATCGTTGATTCCACCGGCGCATTGGAGTTGCGCGGCGTGCCTAAGCGCATGCTGGTCATCGGTGGCGGCATCATCGGTCTGGAAATGGCAACCGTGTATTCCACGCTGGGCGCTCGCATCGATGTGGTCGAGGCGGGCGATGGCCTGATGCCGGGGGCCGACCGTGATCTCGTCAAGGTCTGGGAAAAGCGCAACCTGCAGCGTTTCGACAAGATCATGCTGAAGACGCGCACGGTGGGTGTGACCTGCCGTCCGGACGGCGTGCTGGTGAAGTTCGAAGGCGATCAGGCTCCGGACGTCGAACAGAAATATGACCTCGTGCTGGTTGCCGTGGGGCGCAGCCCCAATGGCAAGAAGATCGGCGCCGAGAAGGCTGGGGTGCTCGTGACCGATCGCGGCTTCATCCAGGTCGACAAGCAACAGCGCACCAACGTGTCGCACATCTTCGCCATCGGCGACATCGTGGGTCAGCCCATGCTGGCGCACAAGGGCGTGCATGAGGCTCACGTGGCAGCGGAAGTTGCGGCCGGTCACAAGGCCTACTTCGACGCTTCGGTCATTCCCGGTGTGGCCTATACCGAGCCGGAAGTGGCCTGGGTGGGCGTCACCGAAGCTGAAGCCAAGGCCAAGGGCCGCAAGATCGGCGTGGGCAAGTTCCCCTGGGCCGCATCGGGCCGCGCAATTGCCAATGGCTGCGACTACGGTTTCACCAAGCTGATCTTCGACGAGGAAACCCACCGCATCATCGGTGGCGGCATCGTTGGCCCCAACGCAGGCGACATGATCGGCGAGATCACGCTGGCCATCGAAATGGGCTGCGATCCGGTGGATATTGGCAAGACCATTCACCCGCACCCGACGCTGGGTGAATCCATCGGGATGGCCGCCGAGGTCTTCGAGGGGACTTGCACGGATCTGCCGCCGCAGAAGAAAAAGTAAGACTTTCGTGCTACGTGCAAACAAAGGGCTGCCCACGGGCAGCCCTTTGTTTATTGGCCTTCCGGACGCGTGCTCGAAGGGGTATGTTGCCTTGAATGTGCAGGGCCCCTGCCGGAAGATCTGTGTCGATCCGCCGTCCGTTCAGGAACGCCTTGGCTGTTCCAGCGGTCGGTTCATTCATCCCTTGGGAGTTTGTTCATGATCTTGCTGCGAAGTCGTGATCGGGGCTCATGCGCTGCTCTTTGCTTCGCCGACGTCCACTCGCTACAAAGCCTGAACAGCTTCCGACAACCCTGAGGAGCAGAAAATGACAAATGTCGTGATCGTCGCAGCCGCCCGTACCGCCGTCGGAAAGTTCGGGGGCTCCCTGGCCCGGGTTGCTCCCGCCGAACTAGGGGCCACGGTGATCCGTGGGCTGCTTGCAAGATCAGGGGTGAAGCCGGAGCTGATCGAAGAGGTGATCCTGGGGCAGGTGCTGACCGCCGGACAGGGGCAGAACCCGGCGCGTCAGGCCGTGATCCGTGCCGGACTGCCTGAAACCGTACCCGGACTGTCGATCAACAAGGTCTGCGGTTCCGGGCTGAAGGCCGTGATCCTTGCCGCCCAGGCGATTCGCAGTGGTGACGCGGAAGTGCTGATCGCCGGTGGGCAGGAAAACATGTCGGCCAGTCCGCATGTGCTCAACGGTTCGCGCGATGGTTTCCGCATGGGAGACGCCAAGCTTGTCGACACCATGGTCCATGACGGACTGTGGGATGTGTTCAACAACTACCACATGGGTATCACTGCGGAAAATCTGGCGAAGAAGTACGGCATCACGCGCGAGGCCCAGGATGTCTTTTCCGTGGCTTCGCAGAACAAGGCGGAGGCGGCACAGGCCGCAGGGCGCTTCAAGGACGAGATCGTGCCGGTAGTGATTCCGTCGAAGAAAGGCGATACCGTTTTCGAGACGGACGAATTCATCCGTACAGGCTGCACTCTGGATCAACTGGCCGCGTTACGCCCGGCCTTCGACAAGGCCGGCACAGTGACGGCCGGCAATGCTTCAGGCATCAACGATGGTGCGGCGGCGGTGCTGGTGACTTCCGAAGACAAGGCACATGCGCTCGGCCTGCCCATCCTTGCCAGGATCAGATCCTATGCGGCGGCGGCTGTCGACCCGGCGATCATGGGAATCGGTCCGGCGCCGGCTTCACGCCTGGCGCTGAAGAAAGCCGGCTGGACGCACGATCAACTGGATCTCATCGAAGGCAACGAGGCGTTTGCCGCCCAGGCGCTGGCGGTCAACCAGGAGATCGGCTGGGATGCAGGCAAGGTGAACGTCAACGGCGGTGCGATTGCCATCGGCCATCCCATCGGCGCTTCGGGTTGCCGCATCCTTGTCACCCTGCTGTACGAAATGCAGCGGCGCGATGCCAAGAAGGGACTGGCTACGCTGTGCATCGGAGGGGGCATGGGCGTGGCGCTGGCTGTCGAGCGCTGACACAATGGTCGGGGCTGCGTGAGTGGCCCTGATTACAGTCAGGAGTCCAGGAAGAAAACCATGGCCAGCGACCAGGGATTTGCTGATTACGTGCTGGAGCAGGCTGAGGGCGCTGGCGGTCTGCGTGTACGCAGGATGTTTGGTGAATACGTGCTGTATTGCGACGACAAGGTGGTTGCCCTGATCTGCGACAACCGGGTTTTCGTCAAGCCGACAGTGGCTGGTCGCGCCTGGGCTGGAGACGTGCCGGAAGCCCCCGCCTATCCGGGGGCCCGTCCATCTCTCGCGATCGATGCACGCCTTGACGACAGGGCGTGGTTCGCCGAGCTGCTGCGTATCACGGCGGCAGAGCTGCCCGAGCCGGCGCCCCGGCGCAAGCGTGCTGGCCGGGGTTGAGCGTCAGCTCTGCATGGATGCCGACATTTTGTCGGCTTCGTCACAGTCCGGAATCTTCAGGGAAGCCTTGTAAATCAGACGGATATGGGCAGGCATGAGGCTTGCAGGTTGATGTGCGTCCACCATCGGGATGCCGCCATGAAAGCCTCCGAGATTGCCGCGCTGAAAGACGAGCCCGCCTGCGACCACAACAAGGTTGCCGAAAAAGCTGGCTGCGCACGCCCAGAGCCCGGTGCCACGGCAGGCGGCTGTCCTTTCGATGGTGCGCAGATCACGCTGCTACCAATCGCGGACGTCGCCCATATCGTGCATGGTCCCATCGGCTGTTCCGGCAACTCCTGGGACAACCGTGGTACGCGCTCCTCCGGCCCGAAGCTCTATCGGGTGGGCATGACCACCGACCTCACCGAGCAGGACGTGATCATGGGGCGCGGCGAAAAACGCCTGTTTCATGCCATCAAACAGGCGGCCGACGAATACGCTCCGGCAGCGGTCTTCGTCTATGCCACCTGTGTGACTGCCGTGATCGGCGACGATCTCGAAGCCGTATGCAAGGCTGCCGCGGCGCGCTGGGGCGTGCCGGTGGTGCCGGTGGATTGCGCCGGTTTCTATGGCAACAAGAACATCGGCAACCGTATTGCTGGCGAGACCCTGGTGCGCCACGTGATCGGCACACGTGAGCCCGGGCCGACACCCACGCTGCCAGACATCCAGGTGCACGACATCAGCCTGATCGGCGAATACAACATCGCGGGTGAGTTCTGGAAGGTGGCGCCGCTGTTTGACGAGCTGGGCCTGCGCATCATCGGCAGCATCTCGGGCGACGCGCGCTTTGCCGAGGTACAGACCATGCACCGCGCCGAGGCCAGCATGGTCGTCTGTGCCCGCGCACTGGTGAACGTGGCCCGGCGTGTCGAAGAGCGTTGGGGGGTTCCCTGGTTCGAAGGCAGCTTCTATGGTGTGGCCGATACCTCCCAGGCGCTACGTGATTTCGCACGTCTGATCGGCGACCCGGATCTATCCGCGCGTACCGAAGCGTTGATCGCCCGCGAGGAGGCACTGGCCGAGGCCGCGCTGGCGCCCTGGCGCGAGCGCCTGCGAGGCAAGCGTGCGCTGCTCTATACAGGTGGCGTGAAATCCTGGTCCATCATCTCCGCACTGCAGGATCTGGGCATGACGGTGGTGGCTTCGGGTACGCGCAAATCTTCCGAGGAAGACAAGGCACGCATCCGCGAACTGATGGGCGAGGATGCCCTGATGCTCGACGAAGGTGGCCCGAAGACTTTGCTGGGGACCTACCACCAGCATGGTGCGGACATCCTGATTGCAGGCGGACGCAATCTCTACACGGCGCTGAAGGCCCGCGTACCTTTCCTGGATATCAACCAGGAACGCGAGTTCGGTTACGCCGGCTACGCTGGCATGGTGGATCTGGCCCACCAGCTGGCGCTCTCCATCGAGAGCCCGGTCTGGGAGGCCGTACGCCGCCCGGCACCCTGGGCACACAGCAAGTGTGCGGGCACGCCGCTTGAGTTGCCGGTCCTGGCGGACGTCAAGACGCTCGAAGACGAGGGGGCCGTCCATGGCTGAAATCATTCGCCGCAGCAAGCCGCTCTCCGTGAGCCCGCTGAAGGCTAGCTCCACGCTGGGGGCGTCACTGGCTTTCCTGGGCCTATACCGTGCCATGCCCATGTTGCATGGCGCGATGGGCTGTACGGCCTTCGGCAAGATATTCCTGACGCGCCACTTCCGCGAGCCGATTCCGATCCAGAGTACTGGTATGGACCACGTGGCTACCGTCATGGGCGCCGACGAGAATGTCATCGAGGGTCTACGTACCCTGTGCGAAAAACACAAGCCGGAAGTCATCGGCCTGCCCACCACCGGTCTGCCCGAAACCCAGGGCACCGATATCCAGCGCCTGGTACGCGAATTCCGTGCGGCCTGGCCGCAGTACGACCACATCAGCATCATTCCGGTGAATACGCCGGACTACACCGGCAGTCTTGAATCCGGCTTCGCTCTGGCCGTGGAAGCCATCATCGAGACGCTGGTGCCGGTGAGCAGCCAGGCGGGGCGCCGTCGCCATCAGGTGAATGTGCTGGCCAATGCTTCGCTCACGCCCGGCGATATCGAGGCCATCCGCGAATGGTGCGAGGCTTTCGGCCTGCGGGCCGTGGTCTTGCCGGATATCGGCGACTCGCTTGATGGACATCTCATCGAAGCCGAATACGCTACGCTGACGGCTGGCGGCACGCCGCGCGACGAGATCGTCAGCATGGGCGAGTCGGTGGCGACGCTGGTGATCGGCGAATCCCTGCGGCGCGCGGCGGATGCGTTGCGGCAGCGCACCGGCGTGCCGGACCATCACTTTCCCCACCTGATGGGGCTGGACGCCTGCGACCGGTTCACCGAAACACTGGCCGCCATCACCGGGCTGACGGTGCCGGCCCGCATCGAGCGTCAGCGCGCCCAGTTGCAGGACGCCATGGTCGACAGCCATTTCATGACCGGCTTCCTGCGTGTGGCGCTGGCTGGCGAAGCCGATCTGCTCACGGGGCTTTCCGCGCTGCTCACCCAGAGTGGCGCGCAACTGGTTGCCGCCGTGGCGCCGGTGAGTGCCCCCTCCCTGCGTACATTGCCCTGCGCAGAAGTACTGCTGGGCGACCTGCAGGATCTGGAGCGCGTGGCACGTGCCAACGGCGCCCGGTTCCTGATCAGCAACGCACACGCGGATGCCAGTGCCGAGCGGCTTGGCCTGCCTTTGCTGCGTGCGGGCTTTCCGCAGTACGACCGCCTGGGAGCCGCTGCCCGCGTCTGGGTCGGTTATCGCGGCAGCCGCGCCACCTTGTTCGATATCGCCAATCTCGTCCTGGAGCACCACCATGACATCCCGGCCTACCGTTCCCGTTTCTGGTCCGGCGGACCTCGCGAGCACGAAATGTCCCTCTCCCGTGCTGCGCAAGGTGACGCTGGCATGGTCCGCCACTGAGAGTGACACCGAAACGCCCGATGCGATGCTGGTGGCCTTCGCCAGCGGTGATCGCACGCATGTCGATCAGCATTTCGGGGCTGCTGAAGGATTTGTGCTGTATGCCATCGACGCCAGCCGTGCACGGCTGGCCGGGGTGATGGAATTCCCGGCAGAAGCCATGGATGGCAATGAGAACAAGCTGGCCGACAAGATCGACGCCTTGCGTGGCTGCGCGGCGATGTATTGCCTTGCCGTCGGTGGCTCGGCCGTACGCCAGTTGACGGCCGCCGGCATCCAGCCGGTGCGTGTGGAGTCCCGCCAGCCCATCGAAGTGCTGCTGGCCGCCCTGCGCGACGCCGTACGCGAGGGCGGTGTGCCCTGGGTGGACCGCATCCTGCGGCGTAGCCAGACCGACGACGGCCGCTTCGACCGCATGGAAGAGGAAGGGTGGCAGGAATGATCGAGCGCAATGCCCGCATCGTGAGCGTCACGCCTCAGGCCATGCAGGCCACGCTGCTCGCCCCCGCAGGCTGTGCTGCTTGCGGTGCCCGCAAGGTCTGCAACGGCAAACAGGAAAGCCTGCAGGTGGAGTTGCCCGTGCTGCCCGGCATAGGTCCCGGAGACGAGGTGCTGCTGGGGTTGGAAACCCGCGAGCTGTTGCGTGCTGCCGTGCTGGCCTACCTGCTACCAGCGACGACGCTGGTCCTCGGAGCCTTCGTGGGCGATGCGCTGGCAGCCAACCCTGGTGCCATTGCAGGTGCGATGGCGGGCTTTGGCCTTGGCGTGCTGTTGACCCGTCTCCTCGCTTCGCGCCCCCTGCAGCCCCACGTGCGCTGCTTACAACCCGACGAAATCGCTTTTTCTGCACCGGAGTCCTGACTGACATGACAAGCCCCGATCCCCTGTTGGAAACCGATTTCATGCGCGAGATGCTGCGGCAGGTGCGCGCGATGGACAGCTACGGCATTCTCGATGGCAAGAACGCCGATGAATTGCTGTCGCCCTTCGTGCTGACGCGCGAAGACCGGGCCAACATTCCGCTCATCGGTGACCCGGACGCCGAGATCATCGCCCGCGTGAGCGCCTTCTACAACGCGATCGCCGTGCTCATCGAAAAGGAGTGCGGGCAGATGGCTGTGCCCCTGGTGCATCTCTCGCATGAAGGCTTCGGGCGTGTGCTCGTCACCGTCGGCAAGCTGGTGGTGCTGGATCGTCCGTTGCGCGATGTACATCGCTTCGGTTTCGAGAGTTTCTCGAAAATGAAGACCGAGGCCGACAAACAGCTGGCGCTGGCCACCGAACTGGTGGGGCGCTATCCCGAGGTCGCACGCCTGTAGGGAGCCCCGCCATGGATGACGCAGAACGCCAGACCCTGGATAAGGAAGTGCGGCGCCTCAAGCGCATCGCAGCCGAGGCTGCAGGGCAGCTCCACGATCTCGTGGAAGACCGCCTGCCAGCCGCCTACGCCGAACTTCCCGCTGTTGCCGAGCATACCTACGCGGTCTGCAAAGCCTGGGCGGAAGCCGAGGCGCGGCTGCGGAACGCCCCCTGCGGTAAGGCCTGAGCGCCGCCAGAACCCGAATCTCGAACCTCGAATCCCTTTCCCGCACTCAATCAACCCACACACCTTCCACTGGAGAACCTGAAATGGATGTGATCACCGGCATCACCCGCGGCGGCACCGCTTGGACCCCGTCCTTCGTCACCAACCTCAATGCCAAGACCTGCATCGGCTGCGGCCGTTGCTACAAGGTCTGCACGCGCGACGTGCTCGAACTCATCGATCGCAGCGAGGATGACATCGATGAAGACGACGAAGACGACAGCGAGAGCATCGCTTCCGTGATGTCGCTGTCCAATCCGATGGATTGCACCGGCTGCGGCGCCTGTTCGCGCGTCTGCCCGAAGAGCTGCTTCAAGCACAGCCCGATGGCCGTGGGCGCCTGAACGCAAACGGGGCGGGCGCCAGACGCTCACCCTCGTCCCGCCCGCACCCCCCGGCGGGCGGTGATTTGCATGTCTGCCATTGAGCCCCCGGTTCCTCGTTTGATCCTGTTTCACCTGCAGGGGACCAGCGCACGCCTGCGTTTTCTTCATCTGCCGCAGGGTGTGCTGTGTTTCGAGCCCGTGCCACGGCCTGTACGTTTACGTGAAAACGCCCATGTTCCGCATGCGGTGCGCCCCATGCCGGCAGCTTGGTGCCGGAATGCCTGTTCCCGCCTGGGGCTCGCCAATACTGCCATCGAGGCCTGGCCGGATTTCTTCGAGGAATTGCTGCACGCGGAGGGTGCCTATCCCGCTGCTGGGGCGCTTCACCGCGATAGATCCCCCCTTTGCGCTGGCACAAAGCCTACAAGGCGGATTCCGCTGTCTCACGGAGCTGTGTGATCTCTGCGGTCTGGAGCGCGAGCTGCTGCACCGGGCGTATGAATCCGTGATGGGTTGAAGTTCGAACGTGTTCGCGTCTGTTGCAAACCCGACAGCAGAACCCGACAAAAACCCCGTAGACCGGCGCAAAAACCCCGTGGCACGCGTGTTGCAACATTGCTTGCAGGCATTACCAACGGAGCCATAGCCATGTGGGACTACAGCGAAAAAGTAAAGGAACATTTCTTCAACCCGCGCAACGCCGGCCCGCTCGACGAAGCCAACGCCATCGGTGACGTCGGCTCCATCTAGTGTGGTGACGCGCTGCGCCTGATGCTCAAGGTCGACGCGGAAACCGACACGATCCAGGATGCACGCTTCCAGACCTTCGGATGCGGCTCGGCGATCGCTTCCAGCTCGGCGCTGACCGAACTGGTCAAGGGCAAGACCCTGGATGAAGCACTGGTGATCAGCAATCAGGACATTGCAGCCTTCCTCGGTGGCTTACCACCCGAAAAGATGCATTGCTCGGTGATGGGGCGGGAGGCCCTGCAGGCCGCGATCGCCAATTACCGGGGCGAGAGCTGGCGTGATGATCACGAGGAGGGCGAGCTGATCTGCAAGTGCTACGCCATCGATTCCGCACTGATCGAGGAAGTGGTACGTGCCAACAACCTCACCACGGTCGAGGAAGTCACCAACTACACCAAGGCCGGTGGTGCCTGCGCCTCCTGCCACGAGAAGATCGAGGAAGAACTCACGCGCATACTCGCCTCACAGGGCAAGACTTTCACCGCTGCGGGCGCCAGTGCACCTGCGGTAACCGTGGCGCCCGTCGTGACCAGCGTGGCCGCAGAGTCCCCCGTGCCGGTCCCGGAGGGCAAGCCCAAACTCACCAACCTGCAGCGCATGCGCAAGATCGAGGAAGTGGTCGAAGCCATCCGCCCCGCGCTGCAACGGGATCATGGCGACATCGAGATCGTCGACATCATCGGTAAGAATATCTACGTGAATCTCAAGGGCGCGTGCATGGGCTGCGCGCTCGAAGCGGCCACGCTTGGCGGCATCCAGCAGAAGCTGTTTGAGGCACTGGGCGAGTATGTGCGCCTGCTGCCGGCCAGCCAGCTCGAGATGGCGCGCTGAGAAAAACAACATCACGACTCCCTCCCCCTGCTTCACACATGGAGAACCCGCCATGAAACCGGTCTATTTCGACAATAACGCCACCACCGCCTGCGATCCGGCCGTGGTTGAGGCGATGCTTCCCTTCTTCACCGAGCAGTTCGGCAACGCGTCCTCCATCCACAGCTTCGGCAATCAGGTCGGTCAAGCCATCAAGCAGGCGCGTGAGCAGATCCAGGCCTTGCTGGGCGCGGCGCAGGATTCCGAGATCATCTTCACTTCGGGCGGCACCGAGTCCGACAACACCGCCATCCTCTCCGCACTCAAGGCCCAACCAGAGCGCAGCCAGATCATCACCACGGTGGTCGAGCATCCGGCCGTGCTGGCATTGTGTGACCGCCTGGAGAAGGAAGGTTACGTGGTGCACAAGCTGCGTGTGGACAAGCGTGGCCGGCTGGATATCGACGAATACCGCAGCCTGCTCAACGATCGCGTGGCCATCGTGTCGGTCATGTGGGCCAACAACGAAACCGGTACGATCTTTCCGGTCGAGGAAATGGCTGAATACGCCAATGCCATGGGCATTCAGTTCCACACCGATGCGGTACAGGCCGTGGGCAAGATTCCGCTAGATCTGAAGCGCAGCAAGATCGATATGCTTTCGCTTTCGGGCCACAAGCTGCATGCGCCCAAGGGTATCGGTGTGCTCTATCTGCGCCGTGGCACGGGTTTCCGCCCGCTGCTGCGCGGCGGCCAGCAGGAGCGCGGACGTCGTCCCGGCACTGAGAATTCACCGGCCATCATTGGTCTGGGCAGGGCGGCAGAGCTGGCGATGCGTAATATCGGCACCGAAAACAGCGACGTGCGTTTCCTGCGCGACAAGCTTGAGCGTGGCATCCTGGCGCAGGTGCAGCACGCCTTTCCGACCGGTGATTTGGGCAATCGTCTGCCGAATACCAGCAATATCGCGTTCGAGTATGTCGAGGGTGAAGGCATCCTGCTGCTGCTCAACAAGCTGGGTATCGCCGCGTCTTCCGGTTCGGCCTGTACGTCCGGCTCGCTGGAGCCGTCACACGTGATGCGTGCCATGGGCATCCCTTACACGGCGGCACACGGCAGCATCCGCTTTTCGCTGTCACGCTACAACACACAGGAGGAGGTCGAGCGTGTGATTGCCGCGGTGCCTCCCATCATTGCCCAACTGCGCCAGATTTCACCTTATTGGGGCGAGGCGGGGCCGGTGAAGGATGCGGCGCAGATGTTCGCGCCGGTATACGCCTGAGCTGCCGGGCGGAGATCAGGCCCCGCGTCCGCCGGGGCTATCCCCGGGATTGCCCGTTTCGTCGGAAAGTGGCTCGTCCTGACCTTCGATGCGATAGTCACCGGCAGCCCAGGCACCGATGTCGATGAGCTTGCAGCGTTCGGAGCAGAACGGGCGCCAGCGGTTCTCCGGCGAATAAAGTGCGGGCTGGCCGCATTGCGGGCAGCGGACGGTACGGGGTTTGGCTGTGGTGTTGCTCACTGCAGGGTCTCGTCGGAGGATGACAGAAAACCCGGAAGCGTCGGGCTTCCGGGCGGGAGGCGGGTAGCCTGGCGCCAGCAGGCGCGGCCTTCGTGTTTGGCGCGGTGGAGCGCCTGGTCTGCCGCATGGGTGAGGCTGTAGGCGTCCGTGCCATGCTCGGGGCTTCGCGCCAGGCCCAGACTCAGGCTGAGCAGGCCGGGGCTGGCGTAGAAATCGAATCCCAGCGCAGCGGTTCGCTCCTGCAGTCGTCCGGCCAGTTGCTGCATGCCGGTTTCGTCCGGGCCAGGTAGCAGCAGGGCGAATTCGTCACTCCCCAGGCGATAGAGAAATTCGTCACGGCGTACCACGCTGCCGATTGCCCGCGCAGCGGCTTGCAACACTTCGTCTCCGGCCTGGCGGCCGTAACGTTCGTTGATCTCCTTGAAGCCATCCAGATCGAACAGCATCAGGCCGACGCCCTCGTCATGCCGTCCGGCACTGGCCAGCAGACGATCCAGATCTTCATGGAAACGGCGGCGGTTGTAGAGCCCGGTGAGCGGATCCCGTTCGGCCAGCCGGGTCAGATGCTGCTGGGTGCGCAGGGCTTCGGTGATGTTCTCGTAGATCCAGATGCGGCCGATGGCCTGGCCGGCATCGGCGGAGAGCACCACGCTACTGCGCTCGCGTACCACACGGCCATCCTTCAGATGGATGATGTACTCGGCCTGCTCGCGCTGCTCGGTGATGACTTCGTTGACGTGTCTCAGATAGGTTTCATTGTCGATGCGCAGCGCATCGGTGCGCGAAAGCAGCGTTTCATCGCGCATGCCGACCACCGCGTCGCGCTCGCCGAGTTGCCACAGCTCCACGCAGGGCTGGTTGATATAGACCACGCGACGATCCCGGTCGACGAACAGGATGCCGAGATCCAGCAAGTCCAGTAGTGCGGCCAGCCGTATGCGTTCATCATTGCTGCGTGACAGGTAGTGTTCCTTGAGCGCCTGGGCGCGGCGCAGTGCGGCCACGGTTTCGAGCAGCTTGAACTCGGCATCCTTGCGTGGCTGGATATCCAGCGCCGAGAAACGCAGGCCGACGACCTGTTTGCCGTCGTACAGCGGCGTCCAGCGGCAGGCGCACCAGAAATGGCCACCTCCCTTGCGCAGCAGGCGCAACTCGGTGTTGTCCGAACCTTCGCCCCGCAGGGCCTGTGCGATGCGATCACGCATCAGTGGCCGGTCTTTCGGGAACAGCCAGAGTTCGGCAGGATCGGAGATCGCGCGCCCTTCCGCGAAACCGAAACCAGTGAGCACTTCGGTGGCAGGGCTGCTCCACTGCAATCTGCTTTCGGTGTCCAGCACCCATTCGATCCCCGGTGTGTCTTCTGCCAGTTGGCGAAAGTGTGCGACCTCGGCCTGCAGTGCCGCGATGCGCGCATCCCGGGGAGCCAGCAAGGCGCGTATTCCGATCGCCAGGCCGTTGAATGCTTCCCAGCCGTTGTTGGTGAGCACGGGAGTTCCACCGGTGGCAACGGCATGTTCGATGGCTTCCCGCATGCGTCGCGCCAATGCCAGGGAAACATGGCGCGCTGCCAGGACGGCGAAGCCGACGGCTGCGGCGCAGAAGAAGCCGATGCAGAGCGCCGCGAGGACGAGGCCTGTGCCACTGGCCCCCCCGAACAGCAGTGTCAGGCCGGCCGCCGCCAGGCCGCATCCGATCGCATAGCGTCGCGTGGCCTGCAGCCATCGGTCATGCCGTAGCGTTTCGGGAGCATGACGAAGGAGGCGGCCGGTCTCGAACACGTGCGGTGTCTTTCAGAGCGTCTTCACATACACCTTGGATCGGCGCTGAAAGTTGTAGAGGTCGCGCTTGCGTGCAGGCAGGGTGTCGGGACTGGCTTCGTGGAAGCCGCGCTCGCGGAACCAGTGTTCGGTCCGCGTCGTGAGTACGAACAGCTCGCGTAGCCCTGCCTGGCGGGCACGGTCGCTGATGTGCTGCATCAGGCGTTCGCCCAGGCCGGCGCGCCGGAATTCGTTGGTGACGGCCAGACAGGCCATTTCGGCCATGCCTTCCTCGGGGAAAGGGTAGAGCGCGGCACAGCCCACCACCACACCGTCATGCTCGGCGAGCGTGAAACGATCGATTTCCATCTCGATGAGTTCGCGGCCTCGACGCACCAGGGTGCCGTCGGCCTCCAGTGGCGCGAGCAACTGGAGCAGGGTGGCCACGTCGTCGATGGTGGCCTGGCGCAGGCGGTGCAGTGGCTCACGGCTCACCATGGTGCCAACCCCCTGGCGAGTGAAGAATTCGAGCAGCAGGTTGCCATCCTTGTCGCGGTCGAGCAGGTGGGCGCGGGCCACGCCACGGCGCACGGCATTGATGGCACGTGGCAGGAACAGGTGCAGATCTTCGGTGAGACCGACACCGGCATTGAGCTTGCGTTCTGCCTCGGCTGCGGTGATGGCGCTGATGAGCCGGCCTTCGTTGTCGAGCAGCCCCGGGGCATCGCACAGGTAGATCAATTTTTCGGCACGCAGCGCTACGGCGACGGCTTCAGCCACTTCTTCCATGGCCAGGTTGAAGATTTCGCCAGAAGGGGAAACGCCGAGATTGGAGATCAGCACGACGTTCTGCTGATCGAGGTCGGCGGTGATCTCTTCCGCGATCACCCGGCGTACGGTGCCGGTGTAGTGATAATCGACGCCATCCACTACCCCCAGCGGGCGGGCCGTGACGAAGTTGCCGCCGGTGATGCGCATGAAGGCGCCGGCCATTGGTGTATTCGGCAGCCCCTGGGAGAGGGCGGCCTCAAGATCGATACGGGTGACGCCGACGGCGGCCTTGACGCATTCGAGCGCGGCTGCGTCAGTGATGCGCAAGCCGTTGTGGTAACGCGAAGCCTGATCGCGGCGAGCCAGCTCGCGCTCGATCTGCGGGCGGGCGCCGTGCACCAGCACAAGCCGTACGCCCAGAGCGGCGAGCAGGTTGCAGTCGTTGGCCAGATCCTGCATCAGCTCGCCTTGTGCCACTTCGCCACCGAAGGCGATCACGAAGGTCTTGCCGCGGAAGGTATGGAAATAGGGGGCTGCGGCGCGGACCCAATCGACGAAGCGCATGGCCTCATCGATTCCCATCGGAGTCTCGGCAGAAAGGTGTGCGCTGATGACGCGGTTTTCCTGGTTCATGGTGTTCTCAGTAGTCGCCCCAGAGGGCCATCATGGCGGCCAAAGCGGCCAGGCCGGCGGTTTCCGTACGCAGCACGCGTGGGCCGAGGCTGACGGGCCGGCAACCGGCGGCTCCGGCTTTTGCCAGCTCCACCTCGCTCCAGCCGCCTTCGGGGCCGATCAATAGTGCCACCGGCCCCTGAGGTGGCTGCATGCCCGACAGGGCGACGCCTTCGCCCGGTGCGAGGATCCAGCGTTCTCCGTTAAAGGGGGTCTGCAGCCAGCGTGAGAGACTCTGCGGATTCTCTACCCGGCAGAGGCGGTTGCGTCCGCATTGTTCTGCCGCGCCGACGGCGATCTGTTGCCAGTGTGCAACACGTTTGCCCACACGATCCCCGGCGAGCTTGAGCACGCAACGCTCCGCTTCTACCGGTTGCACGGCGACGGCGCCCAGTTCTACGGCTTTTTGCACGATCCAGTCCATCTTGTCGGCCACGGCCAGTGCCTGGACCAGTGTGATTGCAAGAGGCGCCTCACGCGTGTCGGGTACGGCTTCGGTCAGCCTGGCAGCCGGTGTGCCGTCGACTTCGGTCAGCTCGCCCAGGCATTCGTGCCCCTGACCATCGAACAGCGCGAGTGCTTCGCCAGGGCGCATGCGCAATACGCGAATGGCATGGTGCGCCACCTCGGCGGGAAGCGGCAGCGTCTGGCCGACGACGAGTGGAAGCGGGCAATGGAAGCGGGGGGGCATGGTGCTAAGATCAGACGCAGCGAAGTTGGGCCATTATATAGAGCACCAGCACGCTGCCACGCCTGTTTTCAGGCGCAATTCCACTGTCTGCCATATCGAATCCGCCATGTCCCAGCTTGCCCGCGCCCGTGCGCTTGAATCGGTGGTCCGCGATGTCGCGCGGGAGACCATCCTGCCCGGTTTCCTGCATGCCCGTCGGGCACACAAGGAGGACGGTTCTTCATTGACCGAAGCCGACCTGGCGACCCAGCAGGAATTGCTGGCGCTTGCGCGTCTGCCCGAGCTGTTGGTCGCCCCCGTGATCGGCGAGGAGATGAGTGCCGAGCAGCAGGCTGAATGCTGGGTGGATGGGCAGGAGGGGGTCTGGTGCATCGACCCCATCGACGGGACGACCAACTTCGCCAACGGCGTGCCGCTGTTCGCAGTGTCGGTCGCCTATCTGGTCGGCGGCGAGACCCAGTTCGGTGTGGTCTACAACCCGATCGTGGATGAGTCCTTCTACGCCGCGCGTGGGGAAGGCGCCTGGCTCAACGGCCAACGCCTGCCGTTGCGGGCCTGCGCCACCAGCCTGTGCCAGGCCGTGGCCGGAATCGATTTCAAGCGTTTGCCCGGCCGTCTGGCGGCAGCGCTGGTGCAGCGACCGCCGTATTACTCGCAGCGTAATTTTGGTTCGTCCGCGCTGGAGTGGTGTTTCGTGGCGGCGGGGCGGCTGGACGTGTATCTGCACGGTGGTCAGGCTTTGTGGGATTACGCGGCGGGGCGTCTGATCCTGGCCGAGGCTGGCGGAGTCAGCAGTCTCGTAGACGGATCGCCTCTGGTGGCGGACCCGCTGGCCAAGCGGGCGGTAGTGCTTGCCGGCCATGCAGCGTTGCATGACGAATGGCTAGGGTGGTTGCAGGGGCATGGCTCATGAGCGAGCGCCATCCCATCATCGCTGTAACGGGTTCTTCAGGCGCGGGAACCACCACGATCTCCCGTACATTCGGCCACATCTTCCGGCGCGAGGGGATCCGTGCCGCGCGTATCGAGGGAGACGCCTTCCATCGCTACTCTCGTGTCGAGATGCGTGAGCTGATTGCCCTGGCCGAGCAGGCCGGGCGGCGTAGCCCCAGCCATTTCGGCCCCGAAGCGAATCTGTTCGCCGATCTCGAATCCGTATTCGCTGAATACGGCACCAGTGGGCGCGGGCGGACCCGTCACTATTTGCATGAGGCTGGGGATGCCGTGCGCTTTGGACAAGAAGCTGGCAGCTTCTCGCCCTGGGAGGCACTGCCCGAGGATAGCGAACTGCTGTTCTATGAAGGTCTGCATGGTGGTGTGGTGAATGACGAGGTGGATATCGCCAGCCATGTCGATCTGCTGATCGGTGTGGTGCCCACCATCAATCTGGAGTGGATCCAGAAGGTGATGCGCGATACGCAGGAGCGCGGCTATTCCCTGGCTTCGGTACAGGACACCATCCTGCGACGCATGCATGATTACGTACATACCATCGTGCCCCAGTTCGCCCGTACGCATATCAATTTCCAGCGCGTTCCCATCGTAGATACCTCGAATCCGTTCATTGCGCGCGATGTGCCCTTGCCCAACGAAACCCTGGTCGTGATCAGTTTCCGTAGCCGTGAAGGGGTCGATTTCCCGGGCCTGCTGGCAATGCTGCACGGTTCCTGGATGACGCGACCGAATACCATCGTGGTGCCTGGTGGCGAGCTGGAGCTGGCCCTGCAGGTCGTGCTTCTCCCTCGCATCAAGGCGCTACTGGAGCGCCGGGAACGGGCTTTAAAGGCTTAACGTATTTTATTTGCGTATAGGTAAACCCTTATGTCTTGCGCTTCGTCAAGCGCACACTGAATCGCCCCGGGTTTCCTAGACAGCCCCGAGCTTCATGAAATACTGTTTTTC
>NZ_MDUX01000104.1 GCF_014736495.1 Candidatus Dactylopiibacterium carminicum | reverse complement strand
TCACACCCAAATTCCAGAATGTAAACACATTCCGGATACTGTGAACAGGCTCTAGGAAACCCGGGGCGATTCAGTCTTCGATGCTGCTTTGGCTGCAGGCGCCTTGGCGCTCACCGGCTTGACTGCAGCCTTTGCCTTGACAGGAGCGGCCTTGGATACAACAGCCTTGGTGGCGGTTTTGGCCGCGGCCTTCACTGGAGTCTTACTTGCACTCGTCTTGCCTGCTGCCTTGGCTGCAGCACCCGTCGGTTTGGAAGCTGCAACTTTCGCCACAGGCTTGGCAGGGGCCGCTTTGGTCGGTACAGCCTTCTTGGCAGCAACCGGTTTGACCGAGCTCTTTGCTGCACTGGCCTTGGCTGGCGTGGCGACAGGCTTACCCACCTTGGCTGCAGGCTTGCTTGCAGGCTTTGCAGCGACCTTGCTTACCGGCGCTGCCTTCGGTTTGGCAACGGCCTTCGCAGGCTTCGCCTTAGCTGTAGCCGCGGTGGCCTTGGGGACGCTTGCAACGGGTTTAGTTGCTTTGGTCTTGGGTGCTGCCGCGGATTTGGCGTCCGCTTTCTTCTTGGTTTGAGTTGCCATGTTCACACCTCCATGGGAAAGCATTGATCAGGTTGGACTACACAACGAACACCGTCCGCGAGGATGCCAAACGGATGGTGAGAGCCGCACCATGCACGTCATGCGAAGAGCCATGCCGGTCATATGATGCGCAAAGTGAAAAGGGGCAAGGAGAAAGAGTCCGCCGCGCTCAGGAATGAGTCGTCTTGGCCGCTCAAGAGGAGCAGCTCGATGCAGTGACTTCGATAAGCGGATTGAAGTACTCACTAGCAGGACGTGGATGCGCGACGCATGAGTTTCATTATCGTTATGCCATGAGTGCGATAAAGGCAAGCATTATTTGCATCCAGCACACCAATGTTCAACGCGATGCCAACGCATCGCAGTGTTGAACCAGCAACTGCGCACGCAGTGTTTCCCAGTTGAAGAATGGGCCGGGATCCGTCTTGCGTCCCGGCGCAACGTCGCTATGCCCGCAGATATCGCGCAATGGCAGCACCAGGCAGAGTTCCCCTAGCAACTGCGCCAGGCAATGGTATTGCGCCATTTCGAAAGGCTGCAAGTCAGAACCTTCCAACTCAATGCCAATAGCATAGTCATTGCAGCGTTCCTGCCCATTACGGGAGGAGACTCCCGCATGCCAGGCTCGACGGCTCAACGGCACGAACTGGATGAGACTGCCATCACGACGGATGAAGAAATGCGCAGACACGCGCAGATGTGCGATCCCCTCATAGTAGGGATGCGCTTTGGGATCGAGACGGTTGGTGAACAGCGCCTCGACTCCGTCGCCTTGGAATTGCTCGGGCGGCAGACTGATGGCATGAATCACCACCAGCCAAGGCTGCACATCACCCGGCCAGGCATCGCAATTCGGGGACGGACTCCGACTGGCCCCCAGATGCCAGCCTGCCACGTCGAAACATGCTTCACTGCCCTGCATCGTCGCGCTTGTCTCCATTCATGCCGAGACGTTCCATGCGGTAGCGCAAGGATCGGAATGTCACCCCCAGTACCCGCGCCGCAGCGGTACGATTGCCCCCCGTCTGCGCCAGGGCTGCATTGATGGCCTCACGTTCAACCTGATCCAGATAGTCCTGCAAGGCAGCCCCTCGCCCCAATGCCGGCATGCTCGCGGCCCCCTCACAATCGACAGGCTCCAGTTGCAGATCGTCGACTTCGATTTCATCTCCCAGACAGAGCGCCATCGCACGCTCAAGGATATTCTCGAGCTCGCGTACATTGCCCGGGAAGGCGTAGTTGCGCAGTGCGGTCAATGCCCGGTCACTCAGGTATGGAACCTGCACGCCAGCTTCAGCGGCCATGCGTTCCAGCATGCCTTGCGCCAGCATCGGGATATCTTCGGCCCGTTCGCGCAACGCCGGCATCTTCAACTCGATCACGTTGAGCCGGTAGAACAGATCCTGACGAAAACGTCCCTGTTCGACGCGCTCACGCAGATTCTGATGCGTGGCTGAAATGATCCGTACATCCACCGGGACCTCCTGTGTGTCCCCCACACGACGTACTCTTTTCTCCTGGATCGCACGCAGCAGCTTGACCTGCATCACCAACGGAAGATCAGCGACCTCGTCTAGGAACAGCGTACCGCCGTCCGCTGCCTGGAAGAACCCCTCGCGATCACTGTCAGCACCTGTAAAAGCACCACGCCGGTAGCCAAAGAACTCGCTTTCCATGAGGTTCTCGGGGATGGCTCCACAGTTGACTCCCACGAAAGGCCGATCTGCACGAGCCCCCAGCGCGTGGATCAAGCGTGCGGCGCGCTCTTTGCCACTCCCCGACTCTCCCGACACATAAACCGGCGCCTGACTGCGTGCCAGGCGCTCAATCATCGAACGAACCTGATCCATGCTGGCTGACGAGCCAGTCAATTGGACAGTTCCTTGCCCTTGCCGGGATTTCGCCCTAGGCACATCCAGCGCAGATTTGACCAAGGCACGCAACTGATCCAGTGCAACAGGCTTGGACAGGTAATCGAAGGCGCCTGCCTTGAGCGCTACGACGGCATTGTCCATACTGCCGTAGGCCGTGATCACGGCGACTGGCAGGTCCCCTCCGCGCTCCGCGATATGCCGCACCACCTGCAAGCCATCGCCATCCGGCAAGCGCATGTCGGTCAGACACAGACGATACTGACGCTCATCCAGCATCCGCAGCGCCTCGGCCACCGATCCTGCGGACTCGACTGCCAGCCCCATGCGCAGCAGCGAGAGCTCCACGAGTTCCCGTATATCCGCTTCATCATCGACGACCAGCACATCGCTGCTGCGCTGCTGCGCTCGCCTGTCCCTGGTTTCGCTCAACTCGCCCTCCTCATGAGCAAATGAAATTCCGCGCCTCTTCCTGATGCAAGCGCCAGGATCAACTCTGCCCCATTGGCTTCCGCCAATTCCCGCGCAGTAAACAGTCCCAACCCCGTACCACGGGGGTCCGAGGTGAAGAAGGGTTCAAAGATCTTGCCACGGTCGTCTTCCGAAATCCCCGGCCCATCGTCGCGAATGGCTAACCGCACATGCACCTCGTCCACATCGGAGATCACGACGCAGATTGCCCCTGGCACATCGGAGGCATACCGCATGGCATTGGCAAACAGATTGGACAGTATCTGATAGAGGTGCAAACGATCGAAGTTGACCATCGCCGGGATGGTGCGCAGCTCGATCCGTTGCACTGAGGCCGACGTCTGCAACGCCAACTCTTCGACAAATCCCCGACAGAATGCCTCCAGATCCATTCGCTCGGGCGTCAATCGATCGCGGCGCCCCACTTCCAACACATCACGCACGATCCGATCAATACGAGCCGAGTTGTCGCGGATGATACGGATCAGCCGCTCCTGCATTTCCTGACGCTTCTCCTCAAGCAGCAACTCGCTGGCATGTAACACCGAAGACAGGGGATTACGGATTTCGTGAGCGATATTGGCCGTCAGACGTCCAAGCGCAGCCAGCTTGAGCTGTTGAGCACGCGCCTGGATGCGCCCCATATCCTCGATATACAACACGGCATCTTCGCCGCCATGCAGCTGCACACGACGCACATGCAATGTGCGGCCGGCACCTTCGCCCAGGCTCACACGCAGTACGCAATCCTCACCCTCGCAGCATCGAGCCAGTTCCGGCGCCTGAATCGCCAGGCCCTCACCCACTTGAAGAGGAACCCCCAGCAGATTGACAGCCCGTGGGTTGAACTGACGCACCAACCCACCCTCGGTCACGACCACCACCCCATCCTGTAACCGCTCGATGACGTGCGCATTAACCCGTACCTGGCGGTCCAGATCAGCCCCACGAGACAACGCCAGCGCCTCATTGGCCAGCGCCCGACGCGCCAGCATGCGCGCCACGATGGCTACCGCAAAAAAACCGACACAGATGATCGCCGACTGAGAATAATCAGCCTCCCCAGGACGATTGGCACTGAACCTCCAGAACGGGTCCAGCAAAACGGTGATGGTCGCCAACGACGCAGCCCCCAAGGCCATACGCCCTTGCCCAACCAGGCCGGCGCCGGCAATAGAAGTCATCATCAGGAAAGGCACACCGCTACGGAAGCCGCCGCTGGCATACATGAAAACCGCCAGCACCAGGATGTCGACACCGACTTGCAGACCCAATGTCCGCTCACCGTATTCGCTGCTGCCTGCGTGCAGCAGGAAGAACGCGCAAGCCATCACCCAATAGGCCACTACAGCCACCAGGAATAAGCCCGGAGCTTCCCGTCCGAAACTGAAGATGCCGCCGAAGATCACGAAGGCACTGGCTACCAGCACCCGATAAAGATTGAAATAGCGGATGGATACGCTGCGCGCCAGCCCCGGCTCAAGCGCGTGGAGAATGGCGGGCACAGCTTGTTTCACCGTTCCTGCTGCGCATGTTCGGCGCAACAGTAAAATTTGCCAGCGGCATACGCCCCTTCACTTTCAGGGACCAACAGGCCGCATCGCACGCAAGCCCTAATCGGCTCGGCCGGCTCCCGATCAACACCAGAAAGCTTAGTGGTTCCTGTGCTTTGCGACGCTGGCTCCTTGCGTAGCCACCAGCGACGCAGGCGATAGATCACGAAAAGCACCAGAAGGAAAAGGATCAGCTTGTGCATGGTCTGGAAGGTCTTTCGAAGACTGGATTCTAGCCCTTAAGTCCAGTCTGAATCGCCCCCGGTTCACTAGACACTTCGAAGCCTTAAGCTGGCAACCAAGTGGAGGTGTCTATGAGTAGCAAGCGATACACGGAAGAGTTCAAGATTGAAGCGGTCAAGCAAGTGACCGATCGCGGACATAGCGTTGCGGACGTTGCCGGGCGACTGGATGTGAGCAT
>NZ_MDUX01000103.1 GCF_014736495.1 Candidatus Dactylopiibacterium carminicum | reverse complement strand
TGAAAAACAGTATTTCATGAAGCTCGGGGCTGTCTAGGAAACCCGGGGCGATTCATTCCGGCAGCGTGGGGCTCGCCTGGCGGTCGACGATGCCGGCGCCTTCAGCGTGGGCCCGGCAGGTCCAGCTTGCCTGACACATTGAAGGGCTGCGTGCCATAACCTGCCACGTCGGCTTGCCCGCGAAGCCGATAGGGCAGGCGCCCGTCGGCATCCAGCAACTGCGGCAGTCGCTGCAGCAAAGGCAGCAGACGTAACTTGGCTGTCAGCGGGATCCGCGCTTCTCCCTGCGCCGGGACCTGCACGGCCTGCAGGCTCTGGCCGCTGGCGAACACGGTTTCCCCGGCCAACCAGTCGAACTGCAGGGCGTCCAGTTCGATCTTCCGGTTGTTGGGATTGTGGACGGCAAGTTGCAGCGCCAATTGCTGCTCCATCAGGTTGCCTCCTGCCAGTGCAACCTCGACCAGACGGACTTCCGGCTTCTGCCAACGCAGTGCACATCCTGCTGCCAATACCCCCACCCACAGCAGGACCAGAAACTTACCGATACACCTCATGCCATTCCTCCTCTGTACAGGCGTGGCATTCTGCCGCAATACCACGCTTCTGCCACAGGAGGCATCAAAAGCCTACTTCCCGCGTGGCAAGCCGGCTCACGCAGGTCATAATCCAAGCATGGACTACGCAGCGATCATCAAAGAGATTGGCCGGGGTACACGTGGCGCGCGGCCGATGACACGGGATCAGGCGCACGGGCTGTTTGCAGCGATTCTTGATGGCAAGGTTCCCGATCTCGAGCTGGGGGCCATCCTGCTCTCCCTGCGGATCAAGGGCGAAAGCCTGGAGGAGCTGCTGGGATTCAAGGCTGCGCTGGACGAGCGCACGCGTCAGCTTGTCGTGCCGGAAGGGCCGCGCTGCGTGGTGCTCCCCACCTACAACGGAGCGCGCAAGCAGGCCAACCTGATGCCACTGGTGGCACTGTTGCTGGCACGCAAGGGGATTCCTGTGCTGGTGCAGGGGCGTCATGATTTCGACTCGCGCGTGAGCCCGTTCAAGCTGCTGGCGGCACTTGGCATCGATATCGAGCGCTCGTTGCCGGATGCATCGGCCAGTCTCGAGAAGCACAACATCGCCTGCCTGCGCCTGGACCTGATCGCGCGCGGCCTGGATTGGTTGCTGGGCTTGCGTCAGACGCTGGGAGTTCGCAGTTGCGGGCACACCATGGCCAAGCTGCTCGACCCTTGCCGAAGCCGCAGTGTGCGCGTAGTGGCAGTTACCCACCCGCCGTATATCGAAGCCATGCAGGCGTTCCTGCAACTCGATGGCGGTACCGCGATGCTGATGCGCGGCACCGAGGGAGAGGCTTATGTGGCACCTCGCCGCCGCCCTCGCCTGTTGGGTTTCCATGCTGGACAGGAAGAAGAACTACTGCCCGCCCTGGATTTCGAGGACGGCGACGAACTGAATACCGGGTCATGCGAACTCGAGCAGAACGCCACACTCATCCAGGCCATGCTGGCTGGTGAACGCCCGGTGCCACAATCCATTCAGGATCAGGTTGAGGTCTTGACGGCACTGGCACGACGCCCGTAGCAGATCAGTCGCTACTGCCTGTGCTCTGCGCCCGATAGGCAGCAACGCCAGCATAGATTTCCTGACGTGCGGCATCGGGGCCATCCCACCCTTCCACACGAACCCACTTGCCGGCTTCCAGATCCTTGTAGTGCTGGAAAAAGTGCTCGATCTGGTGCAGCAACAGATAGGGAAAATCCTGGTAACTGCGGATGTCGTCGTAGAGCGAGGTGATCTTCTGTACCGGCACGGCAAGTACCTTGGCGTCTTCACCCGCCTCGTCGACCATGCGCAACACACCGACCGGACGGCAGCGGATCACCACCCCTGGAATCAGCGCAAACGGCGCCATCACGAGTACATCGACGGGATCTCCATCCCCCGCCACGGAGTGCGGAACATAGCCGTAGTTGCAGGGGTAGGACATTGACGTGGCCATGAAACGGTCCACGAACACCGTGCCACTGTCCTTGTCGATCTCGTACTTGATCGGATCCGCTTGCGCCGGAATCTCGATGATCACGTTCACCTCGTCGGGTACATTGCCCGGCCATACGCTGGAAAAACCCATGGTTTGCCTCTCTGTGGTGGGTCCGTTGTCGTGGCTCCCATGCGGGAGCGGACGGATTGTGCCGCCAGGCGCGCATCGGCGCCAGTCAGTGTTTACTTCACCAGCGTAACGGGCGTGTGCGCCAGCGCCACCACCCGCGAAGCGACCGAGCCGAGCAAAGCCTGAGTGACGGAGCCCCGGCCGTGCGTTCCCATCCAGACGGCGTCACACTCCAGATCGCGAACGGCATGGGCGATGGTCTCGCCGGGAGAACCCACGCGCACATGGGTCAGCACCTCCATGCCAGCCTCCCGCAATCGCTCGGCAACCGGCGCGACCACCGCCTGCCCTTCCTCGTGATAGTAGTTGTCCACAATCTCGCGCGGTACATGCTTGGTCGCGAATCCGATCGGAATCGGCAGATGCACGTACAGCACGTGCACACGAGGCATCACGCGCCAGCGGCCCGCATAGGTGATCAGTGCATCGGCCGCGCGGCTGGAAAACTCGGAGCCGTCTACGGCAAGCAGAATGTTCATCATGGCGGAAATCCCGTTGTCGAGCCCGTCGTTGAGCGTCGTATTTTCCTCAGTCATGGCATACCACGCCCTGCCACAGGTATCCGCCCAGCTCGGGCGCGCGGATCAGTCCATAGACGCCGAAAGCGATCACCAGAAGTCCCGCAATCGTTCGGAATGCACGACTGCGCACCAGACTCCTGTAGCGTGCCAGCAGCATGCCCGCCAGCAGCAGATTCGGCAATGTTCCCAACCCAAAAGCCAGCATCAGGCCCGCACCACGGACAGCCGAACCACTGACCAGCGACAGGGACAACACGCTGTATGTCATCCCGCAAGGCAGAAACCCCCACAGGAATCCGACCGGCAAGGCCTGCGGCCAGGAGCGGACCGGCAGCAAACCCGCTGTATAGGGCTGGATGCGCCGCCAGAGATGCTGTCCCGCAAGCTCCAGCCCCGAAAGAGCCTTGGTGAACCTCATCAGATAGCCGCCCATGCCGATCAGCATCAGATTGGCCAGGATGTAGAGAACAAGCTGCACTGGCAATATGCGATCGAACAGCAAACCGGCCGAGCCGATGAGCCCCACCAGCGACCCAGTGAAGGTATAGCTGCCAATCCGGCCAAAATTGTAGGCAAGCTGACAACCCCAGGCAGCTCGCCCTCTTCCACCACCGGACAGGGCTGTCACGATGCCACCACACATACCGGCACAATGCGCTCCGCCTAGCAGGCCGATGAAGAAGACGGCGAGATATCCGGTATCGGGCATGATGGAAGTTCAGCTGCGAAAACGTGCATTCTACGGTCAGGGATCCTTGACGACAGACCTCATGCGGTTTGGCATTCAAGCGCAGAACAAGGCGGGAAGCGGCAGACAGTGCTGTAGCACGGCAAGGCGACCCAACGGTCATTCGTCTTAAAGCGGAACCGTATCAGATCACTCGGGAATAGCGGCGCTTCTCCCGGTCAAGGCGTAGATGTGCATCGAAACACATGGCGATCACGCGCACCAGCATGCGCCCTGCCGGTGTGACCTGCAGACCACGTGGCGACAGGCTGAGCAGGCCGGCGTCGGCCAACACCTGCAGCTCAGCCAGCTCGGTGGCGAAGTAGTTCGTGAATTCGATGCCATGGGCTTGATCGATCGCATCGAACGAGAGCGAGAAGTCACACATCAGACGCTGGATCGCTGTATTGCGCAAAGCTTCGTCGGCACTGATGTGCCATCCCCGCATCACGGGCAGTTCGCCCTTGTCCAAGGCCTCGTAATAAGGCTCCAGCTCGCGCTGATTCTGGCTGAAGCCATTGCCGAACTTGGCAATCGCCGAAATCCCGAAGGCCAGCATCTCGCACTCTGCATGGGTGGAATACCCTTGAAAATTACGCTGTAGCGCGTGCTCTCGCTGCGCTACGGCGAGTTCGTCATCAGGACGCGCAAAATGATCCATGCCGATATAGACGTAGCCTTCCTGCGTCAAACGCTCGATCGCTTGGGCCAGGATGCGCAGCTTCTCTTCGGGAACCGGTAGATCGGCTTCGTGAATGCGCCGCTGCGGCATGAAACGCGTGGGCAGATGTGCGTAGTTGTACAACGCCAGACGTTCCGGTGCCATGGCCAGCACGCGATCCAGCGTTTTGCCAAAGCGCTCCGCATTCTGGTGTGGCAGACCATAGATCAGATCGATGCTGACCGAACGAAAGCCCGCCGCGCGCGCCGCCTCGATCACTTGTCGCGTCTCATCCTCGCTCTGGATGCGGTTCACCGCGCGCTGCACCTGGGGATCGAAATCCTGGATGCCGACGCTCATGCGGTTGAATCCTTCGGCAGCCAGTTGGAAAACGCGCTCGCGACTCACCTTGCGGGGGTCAACCTCGATCGAATACTCGCCATCCGGCTGGAACACAAAATGCTTTCGTATCTCTGCCATCAACCGGGACATCTCCTCGGGCAGCAGGAAGGTCGGTGTGCCACCGCCGAAATGCATCTGGACGACTTCTCGCGCACCAGGCAGTGCTTCGGCCTGCAGGGCCATCTCGCGCGACAGATAGTCGACATAGCGTGCGCTCAGGGAATGGTCCTTCGTGATGATCTTGTTGCAGGCGCAGTAGTAGCAGATGGTGTTGCAGAACGGGATGTGGAAGTACAGCGACAGCGGACGCTGCCCTGCACCGGTATCACGTGCGGACAACAGGCGCCGCAGCGCGGTGGAGCCGAATTCCGCAGTAAACCGGTCCGCCGTGGGATATGAATCGCCCCGGGTTTCCTAGACAGCCCCGAGCTTCATGAAATACTGTTTTTCA
>NZ_MDUX01000102.1 GCF_014736495.1 Candidatus Dactylopiibacterium carminicum | reverse complement strand
ACTCGATGTGGGATTCGACTATGCATAGCGCTTGACGGCCAAGACGGTTGCTCAGGCCTTAGTCCTTAGTCCTTAGTCTTTAGTCCTTAGTCCTTAGTCCTTAGTCCCGGTTTTCTGCCATGAGCCAGCCTTTGTACGAATCTTCCATCACCAGCCTGCCGCTGGTTGCGCGCGGCAAGGTGCGCGATATCTATGCCATCGATGACGACAAGCTGTTGATCGTCACGTCCGACCGCCTTTCCGCCTTTGACGTGATCCTGCCCGACCCCATCCCGCGCAAGGGCGAAGTGCTGACGCAGACAGCTCTGTTCTGGTTCGAGCGGCTCTCGCACATCCTGCCCGGTCAGCTCACCGGTATCGCGCCGGAAGACGTGGTTGCGCCCGGCGAGCGTGAGCAGGTGAAGCGCCGGGCGTTGGTGGTTCGGCGCTTCAAGCCCCTGCCCATCGAAGCCGTGGTGCGTGGCTACATCATCGGTGGCGGCTGGAAGGATTACCTTGCTACCGGCCAGGTCTGTGGCCACACGCTGCCGGTAGGGCTGAAGCAGGCAGCGAAACTCGAGCAGCCGCTGTTCACGCCTTCTACCAAGGCGGAGATGGGTACCCACGACGAGAACATCGATTTCGCCAGATGCGTCGAGCTGATGGGCGAAGCGCTCTCCGCCAAGGCCCGCGACGCAGCCATCCGCCTCTACTCGGAAGCCCGCGATTACGCTGCCACGCGCGGCATCATCATCGCCGACACCAAGTTCGAGTTCGGCCTGGATGAAGCCGGTACGTTGCACCTCATCGACGAAGCGCTGACGCCCGACTCCTCGCGTTTCTGGCCCGCTGACAGCTACAGGGAAGGCATTTCGCCGCCGTCCTACGACAAGCAGTATGTGCGCGACTATCTCGAAACCCTGGACTGGAACAAGACGGCGCCGGCACCGCGCCTGCCTGCCGAGGTCATCGCAGCCACCAGCGCCAAGTATGTCGAGGCCTACGAACGTTTGACCGGCAAGACTTTGCCCTGACCGGCCGGGTTGCTTGCCGATACGGGGATGGAGTGCCTGATGAGGGCGTTTCCATCCCCGTTGTCTTTGGTGCCGGTCCGTGCGATCCAGGTGGATATGGTCGCAGGCGAAACCGCGTCAGCGTGTCGCTGGCGTACCGGAAGCTGTTGTGCACAGGCCGGTGCGCGGATCGCGCGGGTCGAACCACAATGCGCGCTGGGTGAGGCCATGTCGTTCGTCGAGCAAGGGGTTGGGCATGCGGATCAGGCGGCGCGAGCATAGCCCGGCCCGCGCCAGTTGCTCGCCGTGGGCCTTGATCACCATGCGCAGCAGGCTGCCGTCGCGCACCATCGTTTCCATGCCGGCGCTGATGCGTTCGGCCAGACGTGGTGCCTTGGGCGAGACGAAGACATAGGTCGGCAACGGCATGTCCAGCAGCAGCTCACGATCTATCGCCAGATCCGGCAACACGGCGGCAAGCCTGGCATGCTCGGTGAAGGCCTCGCTGATGCTGCGCGGAAAATAATCCAGGCGGCCGGCGTGCAGCATGCGGGCCAGTGCATCCTGATTCAGCGCCATTTCCAGGCGCATTTCATTGGCTTCCAGTATCAGCTTGGAAGACCAGCCCATGCCTACACCCAGACGCAGCCTGCGCAAATCTTCCAGGCCAAGGATGCGCGCCATGAGGGGTTGGTCCTGCTGCCTGATCAGGCCAATGCGCAACCCCGAAAGACCCATATCCACCGGGATCCGTACGACCAGCAGCTTGCTCTCCCAATCCGGCTGCGTGGCGACGATGGCCAGGTTGATCGAGTGGCCGTCCTGCATTGCCTCCAGCATGCGCGCACGTGCCATCGAATGCCGGACGTATTCTATCCGCCATGGCCCATGACTTTTTTCCGTGCGGCGAAGCGCTTCGCGCAGCACGGTTTCGGAAAACGGCATGGCGGCTTCCGTGCTGCTTTCCCGATAGGCAATGCGCAGCAGATCCTGTGCGTGTACTGACCCGGAAAGCCAGCACAGCAACAGAAGGCCCGCTGCACGAAGCAGCAGAGGCGGAAAAGTAAGCCGCATCACCCGCTCAGGCGCGCAGTCGGCGCGTACTCGGCCGGGCGAAGTAGAACCATTCGTTGCCGGGTGCCGACTTGCCGTTGGGGAACACGATGTAGCCATCGGCCGGTGCGGTTACGGCTTTGCCGTCATGCCGTGTACCGATCAGCTCACCTTCGCGTACCGAATCGAAACTTTTCCATTCGCGTGCGAAGCCATCCTCCGGATGCAGGCGGTCGATCACTTCTTCCAGGCGCAGGAATTCGACTTCGCTTTGCGCGGGCGGCAGTGGCTCGTCGAGCAGGCCGAGTACCGCAAGGGCGTTGCGGATGGCAGCATAGGCCACCTCGGGCGCGGCCGGGTCTTCGTGCTGGCCGCATTCCAGCGTCAGCGCGCACCCTCCCTGGGCGCGCATGTATTCGGTGGTGCCCACGCCATAGCTGGGATGGGTGGACAGCATCTGCGCGCGCAGGCTGGCATCCGGATAGGCCAGGCGCTTTTCCACTCCGCGCGCGTAGGTATCCAGCCAGCCTTCGACGACACGCCCCACCCCCAGGCGCAGCACCAGTTTTTCCTCCAGTGCCGATTGCGTGAAGGGCTGCAGTGCACCGTCGTTATCCTGTGGCCCCAGCATTGCGAAGGCTTGTCCTTGGGAAAGAAACGAGTGCAGATCCAGTAATACGTCATGCGCGGCCAGCAGCGGGCACAGTGCATTGGCGATGCGATCCTCGAAATCCTCGGGGGCATCGGTGGGGCGCAGGTTGCGGTTGAGATTGCGGTCCCCGTTGCGCTGCTTGCGGTGATAGGCCAGTGGATTGGTGATCGGCACCACGGTGAGCTGGCCGCGCGCCAGGCTGAGGCGGCCACTGTCCAGCTCCGTGATCAGGCGTTCGATGGCGCGGGTGCCGCAGACCTCGTTGCCATGCACCGCACCCAATATCAGCAGCTTCGGTCCGGCTTCCAGGCCATGGAAGGTGTGGCTGCGCAATGAGGTGGTGGACGGCTGGGTGAGGACGGGGTGGCTCATGGCGTTCTGACGCGGGCTGTCGGGGCGGCTATTGTGGCAGGAAGCCGCTCCGCGCGGCGCGCATAATGTGGGCGTTCCGTGCCCGGAGTCTCCTCATGAACGACAGTCTTCGTGCCCCGCGTGGCAGTCTGCAACTGCGTACCCTGGCAATGCCGGCCGACACCAATATTAGGTAATCATTTAAACCTTCATAGCAGTGGTTTTTTTGACCCTCTGATCTTCATTTCCGGCTCACATCCAGGAGAAGATCATGGAAAGCAAGTACTGCCACAGTTGTGGCGAGCAGATCGCCAAGACCGCTTCAACCTGCCCCAAATGCGGGGCGCCCCAAGCAGGGTCGGTGTCTCACCTGATCAGTGCAGCGACACCTCGGAACAAGACCCTTACGGTCGTCTTTGCGCTGATCCTTGGCGCCTTCGGTGTCCACAAGTTCTATTTGCGTCAGTACGTGGCCGGGGTCATCTACCTGCTTTTCTTCTGGACCTACATTCCCGGGCTCATTGCCTTGGTTGAAGGTAGCCGCTTCGTCTTCATGTCGGACGCCGATTTCGACAATCGCTACAACGACGGGCAACAGGTCAACAAATCCGGTCCTCTCGCGCCAATACTGGCAGCGGTCACGATCCTGATGGCCATCATCGCAGTTTTGAGCATCATCGTTGCCATCGCACTACCGGCGTATCAGGACTACAGGAAGCGGGCAGAGGCGCGTTCCAACAAGGACAAACCATTGAGCAAAACGCCTCCAGCACGAAGCTGACCGCCGAGGATCGCCGCTTTCAAGCACTCATCGTCGGTAAGACCTTCATCAGTAACGAAACCAAAGACTCTTACGAACTCACGGACTTCCTGCCCGACAACCGCTACGCGCATTCCCTGTTCGGACGACGCGAAGGTAACGATACCCTCCTGTTTCTTCAGGTCGGCACCTACTCCTTGAAGGGCGACGTGCTCTCGATACTGCAAGCATCCCACATGGTTGTCGGGGTACCCGGAATCCCTGAGAACTGGCGAACTTCCAAGAACAACCTGTTGAGGGATCGCATACAAACGACGGACACTTCCGGATTCATGGCACACCGCGAGTACGCCATGTCTTCCGATGGAAAGCCGGGAGAAGTCGGTACCTCCATCACCTACCGCTTGTCTCCGGAGCGCTCCGATGTGCGGAAGAACGTCTATAGGTTCTTCGACACGCTTGAGCCGGAGCTTTTCATCGCCGAAGGCTTTTCGCAGGATGTCCTGCAATGAACCGAGCTATCGTGTTGTTCAGCGGTTTGACGCTGCTGTGGAGCGCTTCGGGCACTGCGGCCAGCGTCATGCCTCAGATCGACGAGGCTTATGTTTGCACGGTGCGCGACGGCAATACGCAACAACGCATCCACATGGCGGACGGCAACTTCTACGCGGAGTTCTACAAAACCGAAAGCGGTACGCCGTCGCTCTTCAGGAAAGACTTGGGGCAGTGGCGGTCAGGGCCTTCCGGAGGCGTTCGATTCACGACCTACTACGTCTTCGACTACGCCCAAGAGCGTTGGGCCAACATCGGCTGGCCTGACGAACGCTATGCGGGCAACCCTCAAAAGCTGGAGGTCACGGTGCAAGGGAGTCTTCCCTACCCATGCGTGAAGCACAGCGAAGACAGTGCCAGACTGATTCGTGCCGCGCGGGCAGTACGCCAGGAAACCGATGAACTCCTCCGGCACAATCGCCAAGCGCAGGAAGAGAAAAACCGGAAGATCCGTCAGGAGGTCGAGCAGGAGAAGGCGCAAGTCATGGTAGCCCGCGAAATCGCGTACGCGGCGATTGCTAATGCGCCTGAGGAACTGCGTTGCGTGGGTCCTGAATCGCCCCCGGTTCACTAGACACTTCGAAGCCTTAAGCTGGCAACCAAGTGGAGGTGTCTATGAGTAGCAAGCGATACACGGAAGAGTTCAAGATTGAAGCGGTCAAGCAAGTGACCGATCGCGGACATAGCGTTGCGGACGTTGCCGGGCGACTGGATGTGAGCAT
>NZ_MDUX01000101.1 GCF_014736495.1 Candidatus Dactylopiibacterium carminicum | reverse complement strand
CGCCTTCTTGCATCTCGCATGCGCCTATATCTGGCTACTGTGAACACGCCCTAGCGCAGGTCTGCCCAAACCCCCGGGTGAACGACCGCGACAAGCGTGGGGGAAGGGATGCGCCATGCCCTGGCGTCTGATCATTTCTGTCGTCTTTTGCTGCACCTGCCTGCTGACCAGTGCCGCCCGGGCGGACACCGGCTGGGAAATGTTCTATCCGGGAGATGACAGCGGCCAGCTGGAGCAGATCATCCAGCAGCCCGCCACCCACTGGGGACCATTGCCCGACGGAGAATCCGTCAATCTCGGCACGTACACAGGCAGCCTGTGGCTACGCCGCACCGTCCGCACCCTGAAACCCAGCGCTTACGTGCTGGAGCTGCGCAATCCACAGTACGATCACGTCACCCTGCACGTATTGCGTGCAGGTCAGCCGACACAGGTACTGCGCGGGGGCTTCCGCGAACCCCACCCCAGCAGCCAGCCCGCGGCCTACCATGACCAGCTCTTCCGCTTCGTGCTGGATCAAGCCGGTCAGGAAGTCACGCTCTACCTGCAAGTGGAAAGCACGCGCCCACTCTTCGTCTGGCCCCGCCTTGGCACCAACACCGAACACGGTGCCAACAGTGCCAACGAGCGCTTCTGGCTTGGCCTCTATTGCGGCACCTTCGCCGTGGCCTGCCTGCTGAGCCTGCTGCTCTGGCTGGCCACGCGGGATCGTGACTATCTGGACAACATGCTGCTGATCGCGCTGATGGGCGCGGTGCAGGCCCAGATGCTGGGTATCTGGCATGAATGGTTCCTCCATGGCTATCCGGTCCTGATGGATCTGGCCGCCATCCTGTTGCCCACGCTGGCGCTATACGCCTTCTGCCGTTTCGCACGCCGCTTTCTGGATCTGGCCAGCACCAGCCCTCGGCTGGATCGCTATCTGCGCTTGGTCAGCCTGCCCATCCTGGCCTTGCTGCCGGTCTACCTGATCGGTGGCAACCGCGTGGCGCTGCCGCTGGCCGGCCTGTTTGGCGTGATGTTCTCGGGACTTGCCATCCATGCCGGCATCGTCGTGCTGCTGCGTGGCTTCCGTCCGGCCCTCTATTACCTGATCGCGCAGACGCCGCTGGTGCTGGGAGGCAGCATCTACGTCGCCAGCAATTTCCGCTTGCTGCCGGCCTCCCCCTGGAGCATGTATGCCTTCCAGATCGGCGCAGGCGTCAGTGTGCTCACCTATGCCCTGGCGATTGCCGCGAAGACGCGCCAGCAGCGGCATGCCCAGTTGCAGACACAGCACGACCTGCTGGTGACGGAGCAACGGCTCGTCGACGTGCTACGCGAATCCGAAGCCCATCTGGAACAACGCGTGCAGGAGCGTACCGAGGCGCTGGAAGCCGCGATGCAACAGTTGCAGACCCAGAAGGAAGCACTGGAGCACAGCCACCGGGAACTCAACCGGCTGCACGAAGAGCATCGCGCCTTCCTGCGCATTGCCGCGCACGATCTCAAGAACCCGACCTCCGCGATCATCAGCTACACCGATCTGCTGCGTGAGCGCTGGCATGCCTGGAGCGACGAGAAGAAGCTCACCCGGCTTGGCAACATCCGCTCACTGTCACAGCTGATCTTCGAGATCATCAGCAATCTGCTGGAACTGGAGGCCATCGAAAGCGGCCACCGGAGCCTGCGCCCGACCCTGCTCAATCCCGCCGAAACCCTGCGCACGCTGGCCGAGGAATACCGCGTCCGCAATCTTCACAAAGGCATCCACATCCAGCTCGGCGTGCCAGCAACACCCTTGCAGCTGCGCATCGACCGCACCGCGCTGTACCAGATCATCGACAACCTGGTCTCCAATGCCGCGAAATACTCGCCACAAGGCAGCACGGTCCACCTGAGCCTGGAGCCGGAAGCCGGCCATGCGCTGATCCAGGTCCGCGACGAAGGTCCGGGCATTTCGGAGGAAGAGCAGCCACGCCTGTTCCAGAAGTTCGCCCGCCTGAGCGCACGCCCCACCGGTGGCGAACATTCCACCGGGCTGGGCCTGTCCATCGTCAAGCATCTGGTCGAAGCCAGCGGCGGACACATCGGTTGCCTCAGCCGCCCCGGCGAAGGCGCCACCTTCTTCGTCACCCTGCCGCTTGCCGCCTGACCCCGGACGGCGACCTCGGAGCGCGCTGCCCGTTGGCCCCCTGCAGTCCCCCGCATCCACTACCGATAATGAACCTGGATTCCGTCACAGCCCGGCGCCCACGATGAAACGACTCCACCCGATTCCCGCCACGCGCATCGTCCTGCCCGTCATCCTGCTTGCCACGGCCATTGGCCTGCTGCTCCTGGAAGGCATGGCAGGAAAGCTGCCCCCGCTGGCCACGGCTGGCGGTCTGCTGCTGGTGTTCGGTGTCGTCGCCATCGCTGCCCTGCGTCATCAGGAGACGACTCGCCACAGCGCCTTCCTGGATGCGCTTGACCGGCTGGGAATTCCGCTGCTGCTGCTGGACGAGCAGGGTCGCCCCGGCTTCGCATCTCCCGCCTTCCTCGCCTTGTGCGACAAGCCGGATCAGCAATCACTCGCGACCCTGCCTGCCATCTGGCAGGAAGCGCTGCAACGCCACTGGGAGAGCGCCCGGCTGCGCGGAAGCTCCCCGCCCGAAGAACTGCAGCTGCCAGCCCACGGAGAACCGGCGCGCATGCTTCGCCTGCATGCCCAACGCCTGTCGCGGGAAACACACGGCGGCCCCGTGCTGCTCCAGTGCACAGACCTGAGCACCTTCAACACCGGCATGGCCGACGCGCTGGCGCACGAACACGCCCTGCGCACCCGTCATCAGCATTTCATCCAGACCCTGATCGACGTGATCCCGCAGCCCGTTTACGTAAAGGACGAACAGGGTCGCTTCGTACTGGTCAATGACACGTTCTGTGCCCGCCACAAGCGCAGCCGCCAGGACCTCATCGGCAAGGCATTGCCCATCCTGCCGGCCGACGTCTTGCATGCCGAGGAAGCCCAGCTTGAAGAGCTGCGCGTGATGGCCGGCACACCGATCTTCCGCGAGGAACATCTGAAAGGCGCCAGCGACGAGCTTTTCGTGATCATCAGCAAACAAAGCTGCCTGGACGCCGAAGGCCGGCGTGTGCTGGTAGGCACCCAGATCGACATCACGCCCTGGCGCAAGGCCGAGCAGGCCAACCGTGAAGCGCTGGCCCGCGAAACCGAGCGCAGCCAGCGCATCCGGGACTTCACTCAGCGGCTGCTGGACGTGATCCCCGAGCCGGTGTTCGTCAAGGACACCCAGGCGCGCTACGTGATGATCAACGAAGCCTTCTGTCGCCAACGCGCACAAGGCGCGGACGATATCCTCGGGCGCTCCGCGCGGGAACTCGCGCCGGACGAGGAAACCGCCGTACGCGTGCTTGCGGAGGACAGGGCCGTGCTTGCCGGTGACAGCGTGCGCAAGGAAGAGCAGACCCGTCACCCTCTTTCCGGACAGGATCGCTGGCGCATCGTCACCAAGGGCGCCTGCCTCAATGCCGAGGGAGAACAAGTGATCATCGGCGCCAGTTTCGACATCACCCCCATCCGCATGGCCGAGCGGCAGCAGGCCGAATTGCTGACACACGAACGTCAGTTGCGCGAACGGACGCAGAACTTCGTCCAGCGCCTCATCGACGTGTTGCCCCACCCCGTCTACGTCAAAGACACCCGCAGCCGCTTCCGCATGGTCAACGAAGCCTTCGTGCACGAACGCGGCATCCCGCGCGAAGAGATCCTCGGCCAGACACCTGATCAGGTGCTGCGCCGCGTGCTGGGCGACAAGGCGGCGGACTATCCGCCCGATGTCCGTTCGGCACAACTGAGCTTCGAGGAAGACCAATCCGTGCTGCAGGGCGAACGCATCAGCAAGGAAGTGCATGACTGGCTCGGACCGGGCGGACGCGAAAGCGACCGGCTGATTTCCAAGGCCTGCTGCGAGAATGCCGAAGGCGAACAGGTCATCGTCTGCGCACAGATCGACATCACGCCCTGGCGCAGCGCCGAGCGCGAACTACGCAGCGCGCTCGGACGCGAACGCGAGCAATTGCGCCATGCACATGAGTTCATGCAACGCCTGCTCAATGCCATCCCCTATCCGGTCTTCCTGAAGAATCCGGCCGGGCAATATCTGCTGGTCAACGATGCGTTCGCCAGCGAAACGGCGCTCAGCCGCAGCCAGATTCTCGGGCGGACCGCCACGGATCTGGGCCTTGCCGGCAGCCCGGAGGCCATTGCCGACGAAGACGCCCGGGTACTGGAAGGCGACAGACTGGACACGGAAAGACAGGACCGGACGGCCACGGGAGCAGTACGGGATCGGCTCATCACCAAACGGCTGTGCCAGGATATCGAAGGCAAGCCCATCGTGGTCGGTGCGCATATCGATGTCAGCGCGCTGCGCGAGGCCGAGCGTGCATTGCGTGCCGCCCGGGCCAGCGAAAGTGAATACAGCCTGCGTTCGCAAGCCTTCCTGCAGCGTTTGCTGGACGTGTTGCCCGTAGAGATCTGCGTGCTCGACACGCACGAGGAATGCCGCCTGCTGAACCAGTCCTATTGTCGCAATCGTCTGGGGGGCCGCGGTCTGGCCGATCTGCCGGAACCGACATTGAGCGCCCTGATTGGCCTGGAGCTTTCCAGACAACCCGAACTGGCCGAGGATCTGCCGGCCCGCGAAGCCACTCGTCAGGCATTGCTGGAAGCATGGCGGACGCAACGGGAAAGCAAGGAACAGGCGCTGGCCGGACACACCTTGCTCTCCCTGCAAGGCCTGCGTGACACACACAGTGGCACCGAGCGCCAGCTGCTCACCAGCCTGAGCGCCTGCCTGGATGCCAGCGGCAAACCTGTATTCGTACGTGCCAGCCTCAATCTGACCGAACTGCTGGCCCGCACGAATGCCGGCTGAAACCACCGCCCAAGGGGCAATGCCGTTCACTTAAGCCCCGATCCTTGCGGGTCGGCGTCATCCCGGCGCAAGCCGGGATCCAGAGGGGCCCGAAAACACTGGATTCCGGCTTGCGCCGGAATTGAATCGCCCCCGGTTCACTAGACACTTCGAAGCCTTAAGCTGGCAACCAAGTGGAGGTGTCTATGAGTAGCAAGCGATACACGGAAGAGTTCAAGATTGAAGCGGTCAAGCAAGTGACCGATCGCGGACATAGCGTTGCGGACGTTGCCGGGCGACTGGATGTGAGCAT
>NZ_MDUX01000030.1 GCF_014736495.1 Candidatus Dactylopiibacterium carminicum | reverse complement strand
GGCTCGATGTGGGATTCGACTATGCATAGCGCTTGACGGCCAAGACGGTTGCTCATCCGAAGCCCAGGCCACGTGCGGAGTGAGGATCACGTCGGGCCGGCCTGCAATGGCGAGCAGCGGGTGGCCGGCGGGCGCCGGTTCCTGCGTCGCCACGTCGAAGCCGGCGCCGCTGATCAGCCCTTCCTCCAGTGCCTGCGCCAGCGCGGCCTCGTCGACCAGACCGCCACGGCCGGTGTTGATGATCAGTGGCCGGCGCCGCATGGCGCGGAATTCCGGCATCGCGATCAGGCCGCGCGTGGCCGGCGTGAGCGGGCAATGCAAGGTGAGGATGTCGCTCGTGGCGATCACCTCGTCCCAGGCCAGATAGCCCTCGCGCACCGCCACCGCGCCCTTGTGCTCGGCGAACACCGTGTCCATGCCGAAGGCGCGGGCCAGCGCGGCGACCTTCTGCCCGAGCACGCCGGCACCGACGATGCCCAGGCGCGCACCGGCCAGATCGCGGATCGGATGGTCGAAGAAGCAGAACTGCCCGGCCGCCTGCCAGCGCCCGGCGAGTACGTCCTGACGGTAGGCGATCAGGTTTCGGCGCAGCGCCAGGATCAATGCGAACACGTGCTCGGGCACGGTGTTCACGGCATAGCCGCGGATATTCGTCACCGCGATGCCCAGCCGCGCGCAGGCCGCCTTGTCCACGCAATCGGTGCCTGTGGCGGAGACGGCGATGAGTTTCAGCGCCGGCAACTGTTCAAGTAGCTCAGCGTTCAGCACGACCTTGTTGGTAATCGCGATGCTGGCGCCTTGTAGCCGCTCGATCACCTGCTCCGGCGCGGTGCGCGCATGCGTGATCAGTTCGTGTTCGAAACCCGGCGCGCGCAGCTGGATCTGCGGCGCGATGGTGTCGCGGTCGAAGAAGACGATGGTGTGCATGACGATGCCCCCTTTTCAGCCGCCAGAACTTGAAGCCAAAGCACCTCGTTGGTGACCGGCGCAGTGCAACTTCCCTGTTGCTGTGCATCTTGTATGCACAGCCTTTTTGGGCTGCCATTTTACGCGGCATATACAAACCCGTTATTTCCTTTTTCTTTTCATCGTACTGGAGAAAACATTCCAAAACCGGTCTGGATTGGCACATTGCATGCAATGTCGTGATACCTCCCACCCCTCTGGAGTTATCAATGAATCCTTGTAAATTGAAGATTTCGAAATGGCTTCTGGCGCTCCCGCTGGCTTTCTCTCTGCATACAGAATTGCATGCAGAAACGGTTGCCCGCTATGGCATTTCGATGGCCGACATCCCGTTGACCACCGGTCAGCCCGACCGTGGCGCCGGCGCCTACCAGTTCACCGGCCATACACTTTACGATCCGCTGATCGCCTGGGAGGCCAATGTCGGCACCCGCCCCGGCAAGCTGATTCCCGGTCTGGCGACTGAATGGAAGGTCGATGCCAAAGACCAGAAGAAGTGGGTATTCACGCTGCGCAAGGGCGTCAAATTTCACGATGACTCGGAGTTCAATGCCGACTCTGTGATCTGGAATCTGGACAAGGTTCTTGCCGACAAGGCAGCACAGTTCGATGCCAAGCAGAGCGCTCAGGTGCGACCGCGCGTTCCTTCGATCGACTCGTACCGCAAGCTCGGTGACTACAGCGTCGAGATCACGACCAAGGAGATCGATGCGCTCTTCCCCTACCAGTTGCCGTGGTTCCTGATCTCCAGCCCGGCGCAGTGGGAAAAACTGGGCAAGGACTGGAACAAGGTGGCCAGCCAGCCGTCCGGCACCGGCCCGTTCAAGCTCGACAAGCTGGTGCCGCGCGAACGTGCCGACCTCGTCAAGAACACCGCTTACTGGGACAAGACCCGCCTGGCCAAGACCGACCGCATCGTGCTGGTGCCGATCCCGGATGCGATGACCCGCGCCAACGCGCTGCTCAATGGCCAGGTCGACATCATCGAGACGCCGCCGCCCGATGTGCTGCCGCAACTCAAGGCCAGTGGTTTCAAACTGGTCCAGAACGTCACACCGCACGTCTGGCCGTATCACTTCTCGACCTATCCGGGCTCGCCGTGGACCGACATCCGGGTGCGCAAGGCCGCCAACCTGGCGATCGATCGTGATGCCGTGGTGCAGTTGATGAGCGGTCTGGCCAGTCCGGCCAAGGGCCAGGTCGATGCGAGCAGCCCGTGGTTCGGCAAGCCGACCTTCAAGCTCGGCTACGATCTCGCCGCTGCCCGCAAGCTGATGGCCGAAGCCGGCTACAGCCAGGCCAAGCCGCTCAAGGCCAAGATCATCATCGCCCAGGGCGGCACCGGCCAGATGCTGTCACTGCCGATGAACGAGTTCGTCCAGCAGAGCCTGGCCGAGGTCGGCATCGACGTCAGCTTCGAAGTGGTCGAGCTGGAAAACCTGTATCGCCACTGGCGCGCCGGCGCCAAGGGCGACATCAACGCCAGCAAGAACATCACCGCGATCAACCTTGGCTATGTGACCGCCGATCCGTTCTACGCCATCACCCGCTTCACCGACAGCAAGTACGTCGCGCCGAACGGGGTGAACTGGGGCGGCTACAACAACCCGAAGGTCGATGCCGCGCTGGAGAAGATCCGCACGACCTTCGACACCAAGACGCAGGACGGCCTGCTCGCCTTCGTCCATCAATCGATGGTCGACGATGCGCAGATGCTGTGGGTCGTCCATGACGTCAATCCACACGCGCTGTCGCCCAAGGTCAAGGAGTTCGTCCAGGCCCAGCACTGGTTCCAGGATCTGACCACCATCCGCATGTGATCCACGGGGCCGGGGATTCGTCCCCGGCCTGCCGTCGGCCCGGCCGGCAGTTACCAGAAAGCGCCCGATGTTCGCCTATATCCTGAAACGACTGATTTACGCCATTCCGATCGCGCTGAGCGTGACGGTCGTCTCTTTCATCCTCGTCTATCTGGCGCCTGGCGATCCGCTCAGCGCGATCGCGCCGGCTGACGCGCCCGAGGAAGTCATCATCGCGCTGCGCAGTGCCTACGGCCTCGACCAGCCGGTGCCGGTGCAGTACGGCCTGTGGCTGATGCGCGCCGTGCAGGGCGATCTCGGCCTGTCGATCGCGACCGGCCGCGAAGTGACCTCCGAGGTCATGCGCGCCGTCGGCAACACCCTGCTGCTGGCTGGCTTCGCCGCGCTGATCGGTGTCATTGCCGGTTGCCTGTTCGGAGCACTGGCCGGTTATCGCCACGGCTCCTGGATCGACCGCATCGCCACCGCGCTGTCGGTGATCGGCGTCAGCATTCCCCATTACTGGCTCGGCCTCGTGCTGACCATCCTTTTTTCCATCTGGCGGCCGTGGTTCCCGGCCATGGGCGCCGGCCCCGGCGGTTCGTCGGAATGGCTGTGGGATCTCGAACATTTCCGTTACCTGGTGCTGCCCGCGGTCACGCTGTCGGTGATCCCGATGGGCATCATCACCCGCACGGTGCGTGCGCTGGTGGCCGACATGCTCGGCCAGGAATTCGTCAGCGCGCTGCGCGCCCGCGGCCTGTCCGGCGTCGCCGTGTTCCGCCACGTCGCCAAGAACACCGCGCCGACCGTGCTCGCCGTCGCCGGCCTGCAGATCGGCTACCTGATGGGCGGCTCGATTCTGGTCGAAACCGTGTTCGCCTGGCCGGGCACCGGTTTCCTGCTCAACACCGCGATCTTCCAGCGCGACATCCCGCTGCTGCAGGGAACGATCCTGGTGCTGTGCATGTTCTTCGTCGTTCTCAACCTGCTGGTGGACATCCTGCAGCCGATGATCGATCCGCGCATGGGCCGCGCCTGAAAGGAATCCCGATGTCGGCAACCCTTCCCCTCCCTTCTCCCGTGGCGGTTTCCGCCGCCCAGCCCAGCCGCAGCTACTGGGCGGTGGTCTGGCGCCAGTTGCGCCGCGATCCGATGGCGCTGGCCGCCGGTGGCGTATTGCTGCTCATCATCGCGGCAGCCGTCTTCGCGCCCTGGCTGGCACCGGCCGATCCGTACAAGGCGAGCATGATCAAACGCCTGCTGCCGATCGGCAGCAGCGGCTTCCTGCTCGGCACCGACGAACTCGGCCGCGACCTGCTCACCCGCCTGATGTACGGCGGCCGCCTGTCGCTGCTCATGGGTGTCGTGCCGGTGCTCGCCGCCTTCGGCATCGGCACCGCCATCGGCCTGTTCGCCGGCTACGTCGGCGGCAAGGTGAACATGGTCATCATGCGCGTCCTCGACGTGTTCTACGCCTTTCCCTCCGTGCTGCTGGCGGTGGCAATCTCTGGCGCCCTCGGCCCCGGTCTGAGCAACAGCCTGATCGCGCTGACCCTGGTCTTCGTGCCGCAGGTGGTACGCGTCGCCGAAAGCGTCACCATCCAGGTGCGCCAGCTCGACTACATCGAGGCAGCGCGGATGAGCGGCGCCAGCGCCTTCTCGATCATCCGCGTGCATGTGCTGGGTAACGTGCTCGGCCCGGTCTTCGTGTATGCGACCGGCCTGCTCAGCGTCAGCATGATCCTGGCTTCCGGACTTTCCTTCCTCGGCCTCGGCGTCAAGCCGCCGGAGCCGGAATGGGGCCTGATGCTCAACACGCTGCGCTCGGCCATCTATTCCAACCCGTGGGTGGCAGCCTTGCCCGGCCTGCTCATCTTCGTCACCTCGATCGCCTTCAACCTGCTCGCGGACAGCGTGCGCTCGGCCATGGACATCCGTCGATGAATACCCCTTCCCAAGCATCCCCGGCGCCCGAGCGCGGCGGCAGGCCCCAGCCGCTGCTTGTCGTGCGCGATCTGAAGAAGCACTTCCCGGTCCGCGACAGCGGCTTCGGCGGCCCGCGCAAGTTCGTGCACGCGGTCGATGGCGTCAATTTCTCCGTGCCCAAGGGCAAGACGCTGGGCATCGTCGGCGAATCCGGCTGCGGCAAATCGACCACCGCCCGCCTGGTCGCCCGGCTGATGCCGGCCGACGCCGGCAGCCTGATTTTCGACGGCGAAGGGGTCGCGGAATTCCGTGGCCTGCATCTGAAGGAATTCCGACGCAAGCTGCAGATGGTCTTCCAGGATTCCTTCGCTTCGCTCAATCCGCGCCTGACCATTGCCGAAACCGTCGCCTACGGACCGCGCGTACATGGCACGCCGGCGGCAAAAGCGATGCAGCAGGCGCGCGAGCTGCTCGACCGCGTCGGCCTGGATGCGGCCAACTTCGCCAATCGCTACCCGCACGAACTGTCCGGCGGCCAGCGCCAGCGCGTCAATATCGCCCGGGCGCTGGCCTACGATCCGCAACTGGTCATTCTCGACGAGGCGGTCGCCGCGCTCGACAAGTCGGTCCAGGCGCAGGTGCTCAACCTGCTGCAGGAGCTGAAAGCCGAGCGCGGGCTGACCTACCTGTTCATCTCGCATGACCTGCACGTCGTCCATTACCTGTCCGACTACGTGATGGTGATGTACCTCGGCCAGGTGATCGAGACCGGGCCGGTCGAGCGCATCTACGGGCACACCGCGCATCCCTATACGCGGGCGCTGCTGTCGGCGGTGCCGTCGATGGACCCGGCACGCCGCACCGAAGCCTCACCGCTGGCCGGCGATCCGCCGAATCCGATCAACCCGCCGAGCGGCTGCCGCTTCCGCGACCGCTGTCCGCGTGCGCATGCCGTCTGTGCCGACAGGGCTCCCGAACTGGCGGCGATCCACGGCGCGCCCGAGCATTTCGCCGCCTGCCACCTCAACGACACCGCCTCCGGCCATCCGGACGCCGGCCAGGAGTTTTCCGCATGACGACGCCACTGCTCACGGTGAGGGATCTGTCGGTCCAGTTTCACGGCAATCGCGTGGCCAGCGCGCTCAACCAGGTCAGCTTCGAACTCGGCCAGGATGAAGTACTCGGCCTGCTCGGCGAATCCGGCTCGGGCAAGAGCGTCACGCTGCGCACGCTGCTGCGCCTGCATCCGGCGCGGTCGACACGTATCCAGGGCGAAATCCGGGTGGGCGGCCAGGACGTGCTGGCGCTGAAAGGCCGGGCGCTCGACCTCTATCGCGGCGGCACGGTGTCGATGGTCTTCCAGGAGCCGGGGCTGGCCTTCGATCCGGTCTATACCATCGGCCGGCAGATCACCGAGGCGATCCGCGCACACGAGTCGATCGATGCGCGCAGCGCCGCCGCCCGCGCGCTGCAGATGCTGGAGATGGTGCAGATTCCGCAAGCCAGACGGCGCTTCGACGCCTATCCGCACGAACTGTCCGGCGGCATGCGCCAGCGGGCGATGATCGCGCTGGCCCTGGCCTGCAAGCCGAAGCTGCTGCTCGCCGACGAGCCGACCACGGCGCTCGATGCCACCGTGCAGATCCAGATCCTGCTGCTGCTGCGCGAGCTGCAGCGCGAGACCGGCATGTCGGTGATCTTCGTCACCCACGACATCGGCGCCGCCGTCGAAGTCGCCGACCGCATCGCGGTGATGTACGCCGGGCGCATCGTCGAACAGCAGCCGGTCGACCGCATCGTCCATACCCCCCGCCATCCTTACACCGAAGGCTTGCTGGCCGCGACGGTCGGCCCCGAGCACCGCGGCCAGCCGCTGCGCGCAATACCTGGCTCGCCGCCCGATCTTGCCGCACTGCCGCCGGGGTGCAGTTTTGCACCGCGCTGCGCCTACGTCAGCGAACAATGCCGCCGTGACCGGCCCCCGCTGCTTGCGGCCGATGACCAGGCGCTGGCCTGCTGGCATCCGGTACGCGGGCTGGTGGAGGCGGCCTGATGAACAGAGCCGATAGTTCTCCCCTCGGCCGCGGCGGCCTGGCCGACGATGTCTGCCGTCGCATCGCCGACGAAATCGTGCTCGGCCAGCTGACACCAGGCAGCCGGCTCGACGAGATCAGTCTGGCAACGCGCTTCAAGGTCTCGCGCACACCTGTCCGTGAAGCGCTCAAACAGCTGGCGATCATAAGGCTGGTCGACACCCGGAGGAATCGCGGCTCGGTCGTCGCGGCGCTGACCGTAGACCAGCTCAACCACATGTTCGAAGCCATTGGCGAACTCGAAGCGACCTGTGCCCGCCATGCCGCGCTACGCATGAATGCCGACGACCGCGCACGCATGCTCGAACATCACGCCGAAGGGCGGGCGGCAATGCAGGCAGCCGATGTCAATCGCTACGAGGCAGCCAACCTGGCGCTGCATTCCGTGATCATTCAGGGAAGCTACAACCCGGTGCTGATCGACATGACGACCAGCCTGCGCGATCGGGTTTCCAGCTTCCGCCGGACGCAGTTCCGTAATCTCGAACGGATGGGTGAATCCTTCGAAGAGCATTCGATCATCGTCGAGGCGATTCTCGCCCATGATGTCATCACCACCTACCGTGAAATGCGCTCGCATCTGCTGTCGGCACGCACTGCGACGACGCGGGTGGCGCCTGCCTGGGGCAGCCCTTCCGATATTCCGAATCCCTGATGGAAACCTCTTCATGAAGCCAATTCTCGGGTCCCGCGGTGCCGTCGTCGCCTCCCACTCGCTGGCCGCCCAGGCCGGACTCGACATCCTGCGCGAAGGCGGCAACGCCATCGAAGCGACGATCGCCGTCGCATCCACACTGGCCGTCGTCTATCCGCACATGACCGGCATCGGCGGCGATGGCTTCTGGCTGCTGCACGCACCGGGCCAGGCAATCCGGTCGATCGACGCCTGCGGCGGCGCCGGACACCGGGTGACGCCAGCACTTTACCCGGGCCTGGAAAACATTCCCTGGCGCGGACCACTGGCCGCAAACACCGTGGCCGGCACGGTATCCGGTTGGGGTATCGCCCACGCTTACAGCCAGTCGGCCTGGGGCGGACGCCTGCCACTTTCGCGCCTGCTCGAAAGCGCCATCCACTATGCGCGCGAAGGCTTTCCGGTAACCCACAGCCAGCAGGAGAATACCCGCGCCAAGCTGGCCGAATTGCAGCAGCAGCCGGGTTTCGCGCAGGCTTTCCTGGATGGCGGCGAAGCGCCGGCCTATGGCCAACGCCATCGTTTTCCCGAACTGGCCGCCACGCTCGAACAGATCGGCCGGGCAGGCGCCGACGATTTCTACCGGGGCGAGCTGGCAGCCTCGATCGCCGCTGACCTCGCCCGCGTCGGCAGCCCGCTCGACGCCGCCGATCTGGCGGCACACCGGGCCGAGCTGAAGGATCCGCTGTCGGTCGAGCTGTCCGTTGGCACCGTATTCAATCAGGCGCCACCGACCCAGGGCGTCGCCTCGCTGCTCATCCTGGCGATCTACGACCGTATCCGCCAAGCCGGCTGGTCGCCGGACAACGTCGAGGGCATCCATGCGCTGGTGGAGGCGACCAAGCAGGCCTTCCTGCTGCGCGACCGCCACGTCGGCGATCCGGCGACGATGGCTCGGCCAGTGGCCGAACTGCTCGACAGTGCATTGATCCGCCGCCTGGCTGACGCTGTGCCGCTCGATGCCGCCAGCCCGTGGCCGGCGCCGGTTTCCGATGGCGACACCACCTGGCTCGGGGTGATCGACGCGGCCGGGCGCGCGGTAAGCATGATCCAGAGCATCTACTTCGAATTCGGCAGCGGTGTCGTGCTGCCCGGCACCGGCATCTGCTGGCAGAACCGGGGCTGCTCCTTCGATCTGCATCCGCATCGCCTGCGCAGCCTGGTTCCGGGCCGCAAACCTTTCCACACGCTGAATCCGGCGATGGCCCGCCTGAAGGATGGGCGTCTGCTGGTGTACGGCACCATGGGTGGCGAAGGCCAGCCGCAGACCCAGGCAGCGGTGTTTTCCCGCTACGTCTGGGGCGGCCATGACATCCGCTCGGCGGTGGCCGCGCCGCGCTGGCTGCTGGGCCGCACCTGGGCGGAGCAGAGCACGACGCTGAAGCTGGAGTCGCGCTATCCGGCGGCAGTCATCGAGCGCTTACGCGCGATGGGGCATCCGGTCGAGCTGGCCGGGGATTTCGATGAACGCATGGGCCATGCGGGTGCGCTCGTCCTGCATCCCGATGGACATATCGAGGGCGGCGAAGATCCACGCAGCGACGGCTGCGTCGCCGCGTGGTGACTCAGCCGGATGCTTGCCCTTTGCCCTTGCGGCACCGGAGCGAGGCGGTTTGGCCCTGACGGGCGTTCAGCTCACCTCGCCCGTCGCCAGCCGGATCAGCCGCTGGTTGGCCGAGCCGCGCCAGGGTTTGGTGGTGGGCTGGTCTTTCAGGTAGCGGCCGTCGATCAGCACGTCGACGTCGCGCAGCAGCGGCAGATCCTGCACCTCTTCATGGAGGTAGCCGGTCCATAGCCAGATATCCTTTTCCGGGTATCGCTGCTTGAACAGGCGGCAGAGCTCGGCAACCGCTTCGCGGTTGGCGGGCAGCAACGGGTCCCCGCCCGAGAGGCTCAGGCCGTCATGGCTGGCACAGTCAGCCAACAGCCGTTCGCGGACTTCGTCCGTGAACGGCTTGCCGGCGAGCCGGTTCCAGGTGGAGCTGTTGTAGCAGCCGGGGCAGGCGTGCGCGCAGCCGGTGACGAACAAGGTGACCCGCAATCCTTCACCGTTGACCATGTCGCAGGTGTAGTAGCGGTCGTAGTTCATGCTTCCTGCGGTTCGGGCTGCTCGATGCGCGGCTCGGGTTCGGGGGCGGGCGTGGCCATGTGCTTGACGCGGCGCATCACTTCCTTCTGCTTGCCGGCATTGAACGGACGCGCGTTGGGGCTGCCCAGATAACCGCAGACGCGACGCGTCACCGAAAGGCTGGCGCCATCGTGATTGCCGCATTCGGGGCAGGTGAAGCCTTCGGCCGTGGCCAGCGCTTCGCCCATGAAACCGCATTTGCCGCAGGAATCCACCGGGGTGTTGGTGCCGAAGTAAGGCACGCTCTCCACGGCATGATCCCAGATGCGCTCCAGCGCCTTGAGGTTGTGGCGCATGTTGGGCAGCTCGACGTAGGTGATGTGGCCACCCGAGGCGGCGTCGGCAAAGCCCTTTTCGTACTGGATCTTCTCGAAGGGATTGACCTTGCGCGCCACGTCCAGGTGGAAGGAGTTGGTGTAGTAGCCCTTGTCGGTCACTCCGGCAATTTCGCCGTAGCGCGCCACGTCCAGCTTGCAGAAGCGGTGGCAGAGCGATTCGCTGGGCGTGGAATACAGCGAGAAACCCCAGCCGGATTCGGATTTCCAGCGCCGCGTGGTCGCGGCGAGATAGGACACCACCCGGCGCAGGAATTCCTGCAGGGCCGGATTCTCGAAGGGGTGCTCGCCGCCGGACATCAGCAACGCCACTTCATGCAGGCCGATGTAGCCCAGCGAGATCGAGGCGCGGCCGTTGCGGAAAAGGTCGAGGATGTCGTCATCCGGCTTCAGGCGCACGCCGAAAGCGCCTTCGGTGTACAGGATCGGGGCGATGTTGGCCTTCACGCCTTCCAGACGCTCGATGCGGATCATCAAGGCCTTGCGTGCCAGTTCCAGACGCTCGTCGAGAATCTCGAAGAAGCGCTTCTGGTCCTGCTGGGCCTCGATGGCGATGCGTGGCAGGTTGATGCTGACCACGCCAAGATTGTTGCGCCCATCCAGCACTTCCTTGCCCTGCTCATCCTTCCAGACGGACAGGAAACTGCGGCAGCCCATCGGCGAGACCGGACGCGAGGAGCCGGTGAGCTGGCGGTTGAGCTTCGCCGAGATGATGTCCGGATACATGCGCTTGGAGGCGCATTCCAGCGCCAGCTGCTTGATGTCGTAGTTCGGATCCTCGGGCTTGAGGTTAAGCCCTTCTTCCATGAAGAACACCAGCTTGGGGAAGACCGGCGTGATGCCTTCCTTGCCCATGCCCTTGATGCGTACCTGGAGAATGGCGCGCTGCACGGCGCGCTCCTGCCAGCTGGTGCCCATGCCGAAGGAGAAGGTCACGAACGGCTGTTGACCGTTGGAGGAGAACAGCGTGTTGATCTCGTACTCGCAGGCCTGGATGCCGTCGTAGGTTTCCTTCTCGGTGCGCTCGCGCGCATAGCGCTCCGGCTCGGGAATGTTGTATTGCCGTGCGACATCCAGATTCTTCTCGTAGGTTTTCTGGACGTAGGGCGCGAGCGTCTGGTCGATGTTCGGAATCGTGGTGCCGCCATACTGATGGCTGGCCACCTGGGCGATGATCTGCGCGGTCACGGCGCAGGCCACGCCAACCGACTTCGGGCTCTCGATGCCGGCGTTGCCGAGGTGGAAGCCGTGCTCCAGCATGCCCTGCAGGTCAACCAGGCAGCAGTTGGTGAAAGGCAGGAAGGGCGAATAATCCAAATCGTGGAAATGCAGGTCGCCGCTCTGGTGGGCCTGCAGCACTTCCTTGGAAAGGAAGTTGCTGGCGAACTGCTTGGAGACGATGCCCGCCATCAGGTCGCGCATCACCGGGAAGACGTTCGCATCCTTGTTGGCATTCTCCGTCACCGCATCCTCATCGGTCTTGTCGACCAGGCCCATGAGCTGGGCGTGCAGTGCCGAACCGCGCACGCGGATGCTGTCGCGGTCGTGGCGGTATTCGATGTAGTGGCGCGCGACCTCCGGGTAAGAACGCATCAGGGCGTCTTCGACATACTGCTGGATGGTCGGAATGTCGAGGAAGTCCTTCGCATGCTTGCGGCACTGCTCCTCAACCTCGGCGGCCACGGTAAGCGCCACGGCATTGGGGTTGGGAATCTGGGCAGCGTTGGCGGCCTTCTGGCAGGCCACGGCCACCTTCAGGATGTCGAACGACGCGGTGGTGCCGTCGCGCTTGAGCACATGCAGCATGGACATCTCCTCGGGAAATAGGCGGATTGCGGAGGCGGAGTATAACGCTCCCGGAAGACAAAACACACCATAGGTAGTACGAACGGCCACAATACAAACTACATATAGTGAATTTGATCCAGATCAACACGTTCAGGCAAGATTGCGCACTCACTCGCCAGCGCCTACCCGGATACCCCCGGCTGGGCCGCAGGCACCACAACCACCTTCACAGGAGAACTCCAATGAAACCCCGCTTCTGGGTAGCTGCCCTGCTCTGTCTGGCCTCGATCGGTGCACATGCCCACGGCTATACCGCCGGCAAGATCCGGATCGATCATCCCTGGGCGCGCGCCACCGCACCGGGCGCGCCGACCGGTGCGGGATTCATGAAGATCGACAACGGGGGATCTGCAGACTGTCTGCTCTCGGCCAGCGCCGAGGTCGCCGAGGCCGTAGAGCTGCACACCATGAAGATGGACGGCAACGTGATGCGCATGGACAAGCTGGAAAACGGCGTCCCGCTGCCGGCAGGCAGCAATACCGAGCTCAAGCCCGGCGGCATGCACATCATGTTCATCGGCCTGCGTCAGGCTTTCAAGGAAGGCGATCGCTTTCCCCTGAAGCTGAAATTTGAGAAGGCCGGTGAAGTCACGGTGGAGATCAAGGTGGAAGGCATGGGTGCCATGCCACAGATGCACGAGCACGCCGGACACTGAACGGCCCGGTTTCCTTCTTTTCATGTGTCTGAAGACGGGGCTGCGCCAGCCCCTTCCTGTTTTCTCATTCAGGCGCGGAGCTCCCCGGATCCGCGCCATCCCGGCCCTGCCATGAACTCGGACTGAATGCCGGCATTCGCCAGCATGAAGACAAGGTCTGAAGCGAACAGCACAGAAGCCACACGCAAGCTGCGCGGCCAGGGCACACGCCATCTGCGGCAAACACAATTGGCGCCTCTTTTTTTCCAGGAACGGCACGACAAGGCCACCAGGCAGGTCCTGAAGGGAATTGCGCGCGGGCAACCCGAAGCCAGCCCGGAGCATTTCCCCTTGAGGCCGTTTATGAAGATTCATGAAGACAGCGCCTTGTGCCGCCCTTCTTTTGCTACAAATGCAAATCATTTCCATTTGTAGAGAATGCGGACGCTGTGGCCGGTCGGTGCCAGTCATGCGCGACGCGTCAGGCACAAACCATGTCCTTCACAGTCCGTTCCCACCCGTTTTCGGTCCTGAGCCTCGCACTGGGGGCCCTCTTCCATGGCCCTGTCCGGGCGGATACGGCGCTATCCCCCGTGGTCGTGACCGGCACGCGTACCGAAAAAGCACTCGAAGACTCACCGATACGTACCGAGGTGGTCACCCGGGAAGAGATCCGCCGCACCAATGCCCGCACCCTGCGCGATGCGCTGGAAAACGTGCCCGGCCTGCAGTTGCGCGAGATCCACGGCAAGTCCGGCTATGAAGTCTCGCTACAGGGGCTGACCAGCGATCAGGTGCTGGTGCTGATCGACGGCATGCCCGTGGCGGCCAGCACGGGTTCGACCGTGGATGTGAGCCAGTACCTGCTCGGCGAGGTCGAGCGGATCGAGGTGGTGAAGGGTGCCAGCTCCGCGCAGTACGGCAGTTCCGCCATGGGCGGAGTGATCAATATCATCACCCGCCGCGTACAACCTGGCGTGAGCGGCGAGGCCGTGGTGGATGCCGGCACCTACGGGCGCCAGAACGCCAGCGGCTCGTCATCGGACGCCGGCAGCGCGCACGGCCAGTTCCGTATCGAGGGGGGCAACGAGCAACTGCGCGCCCGCCTCGCGGTCGACAGCCTGAATTCCGATGGCTTCGGCACGGATCCTTCGGTCTGGACGCGCCAGGGCGACGCCGTGCGGCGCGAACAGGCCGGCAGCCGGATCTCCTGGCTGCCGAGCCGCCAGGGCGAAATCTGGCTGGACGCCAATGCCTATCGCGAACGCGACGAGCAGCGCTACCTCTACTACGCGCCGCCCAACTACGTACCACAGCGCAAGCTTGAGGATATCGAGCGGGACCGCTTCGGCGCAGGGGCTTCGTGGCGCTTCGAGAATGGCGTGAGCACCCGTGTACAGGGGCTGGACGAGACCTACGACAGCCGCTCACGCGAGTTCTCTAACAGCTTCCTGCAAGGCGAGCGTCACTCGGAGCAGCACATCAAGCGCCTGAACGTACAGACCGATCTGCCGGCCTGGTATGGGCAGCTGTGGCAGTTCGGCGCCGACTACAACAGCGAAACGCTGGAACAGACCCTGGACGACAAAAGCGAACTGGACGGCCGCGCGCACCGCACCAGCCATGAGCTTTTCGCACAGAACGACATCCTCGCCGTGGATGACTGGGAGGTCGTGCTCGGCATGCGCTGGCAGAACGATTCGGATTTCGGCAGCAAGCTCGCGCCCAAGATCGCCGTGGCCTGGACGCTGCCCAGCGGCGAAGGCTGGTCCGGCAAGCTGCGCACGAGCTTTGGCCAGGGTTACCGGGTGCCCAATCTGAAGGAGCGCTATTACCTGTTCGACCACAGCTCGCTGGGCTACGTGGTCATCGGCAACCCGGATCTCAAGCCGGAATCCTCCAACAGCTTCCAGTTCGGCGGGGATTTCCGCATCGGCCAGCGGCTGAATCTCGAACTCAACCTGTTCTACAACCGTGTGCGCGACCTGATCCAGAACGATCTGGAGAACTACAGCGTCGTCAACGGCATCGCCCAGTACACCTACGAAAACATCGCCCGCGCACGCACCCGTGGCGTTGAAAGCGGCCTGCGCTGGCAGGCGCTGGACAGCTTCCAGTTGAATACGGCCTACACCTTCACACAGACGCGCGATCTGGATACCGGCCTCGAACTGACCCGCCGGCCGCGTCACATCCTGCGCGTGGGCGCCGACTGGCAGGTCACCGATGCAAACACCCTCACGCTGCGTGGCCGGCGCCAGAGCAGCGAACTCGTCGACAGCACCGGCAGCGGCCGCTCACCGGCCTGGGCCACGCTGGATCTCGCCTGGCGCCACAGCTTCGGCGACGGTTTGTCGGGCTTCGTCGGCATGAACAACGTTTTCAACCGGCAGCGCGACTTCTCCGACACCAACGATTTCGGCCCCATCACGGGCCGCTACACCTATCTGGGCCTTCGCTACACCTTCGGCAACCAGCCCTGATCCGCAGCTCTCCTCCTTGCCCTTTTCTCCCACAGGAAACCCGCAATGAACGCCTCGAAAAACACTCTCCTGACTGCCAGCAGCCTGCTGCTCGCCCTCACCCTGGCCGCCTGCGGCGGTGGCGGTGGTGGCGGTGACGACTCCTCCAGCGGCGGCGCCTCGTCTTCGTCGAGCACGTCATCGAGCAGCAGCTCTTCGTCTTCCTCCTCCTCTTCGTCGTCGAGCAGCAGCGCCTCATCGAGCGCCTCGGCCTCGCTCCAGACCGCAAGCATCAATGCCAGCGGCAGCGACTGGGTCTACTACGACCTGGAAGCCAACGCCGTCTCCACCCAGAGCGGCACCTGGCACATCGCCTTCAACCGTTACAGCGCGAAGCTCAACGGCGGCACCTCGGGCAGCGGCGCAGTCGGCGGCTACCTCGCCAAGACCCCGTCCAGCCTTTACACGGACGGCGTGGCCAACGAAAGCGCCATCGTCGCCGCGCAACCGGCCAGCTTCCTCGCCGACCTGACGGCTTCCGATCTGGCCGTGCCCGCCTCGGCTTCCGCCTGGAAGAAGGACGCCATCGGCTCGCAGCTCTCCCCGAGCTACACCGGCAGCTATCCGAGTGCGCTGAACTACGGCTGGTATTCGTACTACCCGACCGATGCCGCAGGCGCTGCCGCCGGCGTAACCCAGCACATGCTGGCCGCCAACCCCACCGCCGCGACCCTGGTGCGCGGTGGCGAGGGCAGCAGCTATGCCCGCATGCACCTGACCAGCATCGCCTACGCGGCAGCCACGCCGGCCTACACCGGCACCCAGACATGGACCGTCGAATTCGAGGTCGCCGCCAGCGCTAGCGCCGCATTCAGTGAAACCGCCACCTGGACCTTCGAGCTGCCGGCCTCGGGCACATCGCTGTGCTACGACTTCGACACCAAGGCCCAAGTCGCCGGCTGCACCGGCACCGCCTGGGACGTGAAGATCACCAGTGGTGGCCGCACCGCGAGCTTCTTCACCAACAGTGGTGACAGCGGCACCGGCAGTGGCGCCGCCCTGGGTTCGCCGTTCGACTACACCTGGTCCGAACTGCAAGCCTGGCAGAACCCGACGACCGACCCGGTCAACGGTGCCATTCCTTCCGCCGCCTGGATGAAGGACGCTGCCAGCAACGTCTTCAGCGGCAGCAACAGCATCGCCTCGGCTATCTTCGAATACGGCCTGAACAGCACCCACCTGCTCTACCCCAGCTACCGCACTTTCCTGATCACCACCGACAGCTCCAAGGCGATCACGGATAGCACGGTGAAGGTGTATGCGCTGCAAGTGGTCGGCTACTACGGCGGCAGCTCCGGCACCACCTCTGGTTACCCGTCGATCCGCTGGATCGAGTACCAGCGTTGACCGGCGGGCGTCGATTGCCCTGCCCGGAAAGCTCCATCCATCCATAAAAAGGCAATTCCGGGCCTGGCCGCCGCAAGGCGGTCGGCCCGGCCAGCCTCCCCAAGACAGACAGAGAGAACCCGTCATGACCGAATCCCTGGCCAGCGTGCGTGAGCGCCACGCCGCGCTTGTCGCCACCGAACCAGGCCTGCGCATCCGCGAACGGGCCGCCCGCCTCGGCGTCTCCGAAGCCGGGCTGGTCGCCGCCGACTGCGGCCTCGTTTCCATCGAACTCACCGGCCGCCCGCAGGAGTTGTTCAGCGCGCTGGGCGGCCTTGGCCAGGTGCTGGCACTCACCCGCAATGACTGGTGCGTGCATGAGCGCCACGGCGAATACACCGGTATCGAAGTCAGCGAGGCCCCGGTCGGCCTCGTGCTCGGGCCGGACTTCGATCTGCGCGTCTTCTTCAGCGGCTGGGCCTTCGCCTACGCCGTCACCGAAGGCGGGCGCCAGAGCCTGCAATTCTTCGACAAGGCCGGCGTTGCCGTGCACAAGGTCTACCGCACCGGGCAAAGCGACCCGGCCGCCTGGGATGCCTACGTGGCGCGCTTCGCCGCCGGCGCCAAGCGCGCTGTCGAACCGCAGCAATTCCCACCCGCACAGGAAGCCGATGCGCCCGCCGATGCCGAAGCCTTCCGCCAGCACTGGCGTGCCTTGCAGGACACTCATGATTTCTTCGGAATGCTGCGCAAGTTCGGCGTCTCCCGCGTGGGCGCGTTGCGCACGGCCGGCCCGGAACTGGGCCAGGAAGTGCCGGCCGATGCCGTCGAATCCCTGCTCCAGCGGTCGGCTGACAGCGAACTGCCGATCATGTGCTTCGTCGCCAACCGCGGCATGGTGCAGATCCATACCGGCCCGGTACGCAAGCTCGCACGCACGGGACCCTGGTTCAACGTGCTGGATGAACGCTTCAACCTGCACCTGAACACCGAGGCCATCGCCTCGTGCTGGGTGGTGAACAAGCCCACCCGCGACGGCTGGGTCACCTCGCTGGAAGCCTTCGCGGCCGATGGCGAAATGATCGTGCAGTTCTTCGGTGCCCGCAAACCTGGCACCCCGGAGCTTCCCGCCTGGCGCGCACTGCTCCAGTCGCTCTGTCCGCAGGCGCTCGCAGCCTGATTTCCCGCCCATCCACATCACCGACTCCTCGCCCCGCACCATGAGATCTGGCTACTTCCGCATCCTTCCGGCCCTGCTCACCGCCCTGTGTGGCGCCCTGCTTTCCAGCCCCGCTCCGGCAGCCGACCCGCAACGCGTGGTCAGTCTGGGCGGGCCGATCACCGAGATCGTGTACGCCCTGGGTGCCGGCGACCGGCTGGTCGGGGCGGATGCCTCCAGCATCTATCCCGCCGCTGCGGAAAAATTGCCAAAGGTGGGCTATTACCGGGGCTTCGCGGTAGAAGGCGTGATCGGTCTGCAGCCGCAACTGGTGCTGGCCTCCGACCAGGCAGGCCCGCCCGCGGCGATGGCGCAGCTGCAGAAGCTGGGCATACCGGTCGTGGTGCTTTCCGCCGAACCGACGCTGGAAGGGCTGGAGCAACGGCTCGAAGGCGTGGCGAAGGCGCTGGGCCTGGGCAATGCCGGGCACGAGCAGGTCGCCCGGATCCGTGCCGAGGTCAGCCGGCTCACGCAGACCCGCAGCAAGCAAAGCGTGCTGCTGCTCTCCGCGCACAGCGGCAAGCTCCAGGCCGCCGGCGAAGGCACGGCAGCGGATGCCCTGCTGCGGCTGACCGGCGCGCGCAACCTGTTCGCCGACAAGGGCTACAAGCCGCTGTCGGCCGAAGCCGCTGCTGCGCTGCAACCCGAAGTGATCGTCACCACCACGCTGTCGGTGGAGGCCAACGGCGGCATCAAGGGCTTTCTCGCCCAGCCCGGTATCGCTGTCACCCCGGCCGCACGCAACGGGCGCCTCGTGGTGATGGACGATCTGCTCCTGCTGGGCTTCGGTCCGCGTCTGCCCGAAGCGCTGCGCGAACTGCAGGCCGGGCTGGCCGCCAGACCCTGAACGCCCCCGCCATGCGCAGCCCCTCTCCCGCCCTGGCCGTACCGGCCGCGCCCCGCGCGCGCCGGCGCCCTTCCCCGCTCCAATTGCTGTTGATCCTGTGCCTGCTGCTGGCAGCGCTGGCGCTGGCCTCGGCCAGCAGCGGCGCCGTACGCATCCCGCTGGCCCATCTGGCCGACCTCTGGCGGACGCCTGCCGATCCGCAGGCCGCGTTCTGGCGCAATGTGCTGCTGGAAGTTCGCCTGCCGCGCGTGGTGTTCGCCATCGTCGTCGGCAGCGGGCTGGCGATCTCCGGCGCGGTGATGCAGGCGCTGTTCCGCAATCCGCTGGCCGAGCCGGGTCTGATCGGCGTGTCGCTGGGCGGCGCGCTGGGTGCTGTGGGAGCCATCGTGCTGGGCGCGCAGAGTCTGGCCATCATCGCGCCGGCCGCTTTCGTCGGCAGCCTGCTGGCCACGGGCGCGGCCTACCGGCTCGGTACCGTACAGCCCGGGGTAGCGAACCTGCTGCTGGCCGGCGTGGCGATCAATGCCATCTGCGCCAGCGTGATCGGCGTGTTCACCTATCAGGCCACCGACGTGCAGCTGCGCAACCTCACCTTCTGGAACATGGGCAGCCTGGCGGGTGCCAACTGGTCGATGCTCGCCTGGCTCACGCCCTGGGTACTGCTGCTGAGCATCCTGCTGATCCGTGACTGGCGCGCCCTGAACGCTCTGCTGCTGGGCGAGCGCGAAGCGCAGCATCTGGGTTTCGCGCTGCGCCGCCTGCGTCACCGTATCGTGATCCTCTGCGCATTGCTGGTCGGCCCGCTGGTGGCCGTGGCCGGCACCATCAGCTTCATCGGGCTGGTGGTTCCCCATCTCGTGCGCCTGACCCAGGGCGCCGACCACCGCTGGCTGTTGCCGATCACGCTGGCTGGCGGCGCACTGGTGATGACGCTGGCCGACTGGCTGGCGCGCATGATCGTGATGCCTGCGGAACTGCCCATCGGCATCATCACCGCCTTCATCGGCGGCCCCTTCCTGCTCTGGCTGCTCACACGGAGGCAGGGCTGATGCTGCATGCCGAATCACTGGCCTGCGCGCGCGGCGAACGCGTGGTGCTGCGCGACATCTCGCTGACGCTCACCCCCGGCAAACTGCTGGGAGTGCTGGGCGCCAACGGTGCCGGCAAGACCTCGCTGCTGGCCACCCTGGCCGGCGAGATTCCTGCGCACGGCGGCAGCCTGCAGCTGGATGGGCGCGCGCTGCATGCCTACTCGACCGCCGAGCTGGCGCGCCGGCGCGCGGTGTTGCCACAGTCACCCTCGCTGTCCTTCGACCTGGGCGTACGCGAAGTGGTGGCCATGGGCGCCTACCCCTTCGGCAACCTCCCGGCCAGCCGGCTGGAGACACTCATTGCCCGCGTGCTCGCGCTTGCGGATGCCACGGTACTGTCCACGCGGCGCTATCTCGCACTCTCCGGGGGCGAGCAGCAACGCGTGCAGTTCGCCCGAGTGCTGCTGCAGACGCTGGCCGCACGGGCGGAAGACGAATATCGCGTGCTGATGCTCGATGAACCGACCGCCAGCCTGGACCCGCGCCATCAGGTACAGCTGCTGCAAGGCGTGGCACGGATCGCCCGCGAAGAAGGCGTGGCTTCGCTGCTGGTGCTGCACGACGTGAATCTGGCCGCGCAGTGGTGCGATCGCCTGATGCTGCTGACACGCGGCGCCTGCGTGGCCCAGGGAACGCCGCGCGAGGTGCTGACGCCGGAAAACCTCGAAACCGTGTATGGCCTGCCGGCACAGGTGATTCCACATCCCGCACAGGCGGATACACCACTGGTGCTGTTCGCTTCCCGGGTGGAGGCCTGATGCGCTGCCGGATACGGCTGCCCCTGCCACTGCTCCTCTGCCTTGCACTACTGCTGGCAGCCTGTGGCATCTCGCCCGGTAAGCCCATGGAAGAAGCCGTGCCCCTGACCGGCCAGCGCTTCCTCCTGCTCGGTGAGGTTCATGACAATGCCGACGGCCATGCCCGGCGCCTGGCACTGCTGCAATCCCTGATCGCGGCCGGTGCCCGGCCCGCCATCGCCATGGAACAGTTCGACCGCGAGCATCAGGCCGAGCTGACGCAGGCCATGCAGACCTGCGCGGATGCCGATTGCGTGATCCGCCGCGCGGCCCCCGGGCGCCAGAGCTGGCACTGGCCCTACTACAGTCCGGTGATCGAACTGGCCCTGCAGTACCGCCTGCCCCTGCTGGCCGCCAATCTTTCCCGCCAGGATGCCGCGCGCATCGTGCGCGAAGGATTCGCGGCCGCACTCGACGCGGAAACCCGCCAACGTTTCGGGCTGGATGCCTCATTGCCACAAGCCCTGTTGCAGGAACAAGCGGCCGTCATTGCCGAGGGGCATTGTCATCTGCTGCCCGAAAACCTGCTGCCGGGCATGGCCCGGGCCCAGGTGGCGCGGGACGTCTGGATGGCGCGGACACTCCTCGCCAGCCCGGCGGCACAAACCGTCCTGCTGGCCGGTAATGGTCATGTGCGCCACGATCTCGGCGTTCCTTGCTGGCTCGGTGACGCCGCCTCCGGCACGCTCGGCATCGGCTTCCTAGAACCGGATACGCCTGCCGCACCCTACGACCGGGCGGAAACGGTGGCCGCACGCACGGACCGGGGAGACCCCTGCGGCGCGCTGAAGCGTTGACCTGCATGCGTGATGGTGCGCGTAGCACACCTGCGAGGTGAGCAGGCTTGTCTGCAGGAGACCCCATGCACACCGGCAGCCTGCACCACCCCGCCTTAAGGAAACTTAAGCATCCCGCCATTGCAGGTTGTTTTTGTTGGGAATTATTCTCAATTTCACTTCAAGACCTCGTCTGCATCATGGCCTACCCGCTTCCCCTCGAATCCCTGCTCGTGCCTTTCGAGCGCCGCACCCTGCATCCTTGGATGGGCCGTGGCGTGCGCCCGATCCCCACGCCCGAGCTGGTCTACCCGGCCCTGCTGGGCCATACCCGCGCGCCGCGCCTGGCCTATCTGCACGTGCCCTTCTGCGCCAATCACTGCTTGTTCTGCGGTTTCTACCGCAACAAGTCCAACGAAGCGGCGATGACGGAATACGTGGATCGCCTGATCGACGAAATCGCGCAGGATGGCGCGCGCGCCGGCATGCAGAGCGCCCCGGTGGAGGCCGTGTTCTTTGGCGGCGGCACGCCCAGCGCGCTTTCCGCGCAGGACCTGAACCGCATCCTCAAGGCGCTACGCCAGCATCTGCTGCTGGCGGCGGACTGCGAGATCACCATCGAAGGGCGCGTGGCCGGCTTCGACGACGAAAAGATCGACGCCTGCCTGGAAGGTGGCGCCAACCGTTTCTCCATCGGCATCCAGACCTTCGACACCAAGCTGCGCCGGCGCATGGGCCGCAAGGCCTCGCGCGAGGAAGCCATCGCATTCCTCGGCGGACTGGTGGCCAGGGATCGCGCGGCCGTCGTCTGCGATCTCATCTATGGCCTGCCCGGCCAGACCGACGAGCTCTGGCGGGATGACGTCTCCCTGTGCGAAGAGATCGGCCTGGACGGCGTCGATCTCTATTGCCTCACCCTGCATTCCGGCAGCCCGCTGGCCCTGTCGATCGACAAAGGAGCCCTGCCACCGGCCGCCGACCACGAAACCGCGCTGCGCCGCTACCGCGAAGGCGGCGAGATCCTCGATGCCGCCGGCTGGAGCCGCATCAGTCAGGCACACTGGCGCCGCACCGAGCGGGAGGGCAACCGCTACAACAACGCCACCAAGGCCGGCACCGATTGCCTGGCCTTCGGCGCCGGCGCCGGCGGCATGCTCGCCGGCCACCGGTTCATGCAGGATGGCGATGCCGCGAACTACCAGACCCGCGTCGCCGCGGGAGAGAAGCCACTGAGCGGCATGCTCGCTCCGACACCGCACCACCGTGTCTGCGGCATGGTGATGGAAGGTCTGGAGGCCGGCGTGCTGGACCTGCAACGCCTCGACCGGATGGTGGCGGAGCCTGGCTTCGTCGCGGCGCTGGAACCCCTGCTCGACTACTGGACGACGCAGGATCTCGTCCGCCGCGAGCAGGACAGCCTGCACCTGACCGTCACCGGTCGCTACTGGTACAACAACATCGCCGCCCAGCTCTTCATGCTGATCGGCACCTACATCGACGGGCCGCAGGCCGCCGCCCCGGCTGGCGGCCATCCCGACGGTCATCCGGCCGGCATTCCGCGCCCCGTCCATCCCGCTTCGAAACCACAGCAAGGCCATCCTCATGAACAACGCAGCCACTCTGCCTGAAACCGACGCCACCCGCCTGGATGCGCTCCGCGCCCGCCTGGCCGACGATCCCTCGGGCGTGCTCGAAATTCTGGCCCACGAATACGGAGTCAGCATGAAGGCCGTCATCGAATGCCTGCCCGAAACCTGCCGTACCCTTGTCGCCGGGGCACAGGCCGAAGCCGCGCTGCTCGACATCGCTGCCTGGGGCGCGGTGACGGTGCTGGTGCACACCCAGGACGTGATCCTCGAATGCAAGGGCCCGCTGCCCGCAGGCCGCATCGCGCATGGTTTCTACAACATCGGCGGCGGCAGCCCGGTGAGTGGCCATCTGCGCCTGGACCGTTGCCAGACCATCGCCTTCGTGCGCCGCCCCTTCATGGGCGCGGAAAGCTATTCGGTGAATTTTCTCAACGCCGAGGGAGAAGCCATGTTCAAGGTTTTCGTCGGCCGCGATGAAAAGCGCGTACTGCTGGCCGATCAGGTCGAGCGCTTCGGCGCGCTGCGTGATCGTCTGGCCGCTGCCGGAGCCGTGGCGTGAGCATGCCCGCACTGATCCTGTTCGGTGCCCGCAAGGGTGCCGGCCTCGCCATCGCGCAGGCGGCGCGCGCCGCCGGCTGGGCCGTCACGGCCGTGGTGCGCCCCGGTGCGGACGCCAGCGCGCTGGTGGCGGCCGGCTGCGAAGTACGGACAGCCGACGCCCTGGATCGCGAAGCGGTCACGGCGGCTTTCGCGGGCCTGCCGGAAGATGTACGGGTAGCCACCACCCTGGGCGGACAGGACATCTCGGTCGACGATCAGGGCAACCGCAACGTGATCGATGCGACCAAGGCGCATGGCGCGCCGGGCCTGCTGCTGGTTTCCTCGCTGGGCGCCGGAGACAGCCGCGAGTACGCCTCACCCCGCCTGTTGGCAGCCATTGGCGCAGTGCTGGAAGCCAAGACACGCGCCGAGGAACATCTGCGCGCCAGCGGCCTGGCATTCGCCATCGTCCGCCCTGGCGGGCTGGTCGATGCCCCCTTGAGCGGCACAGGCCAGCTCGTCAGGATGCAGGACGTGCACGGCTTCATCGCCCGCGAGGAACTGGCACGGCTGGTCTTCGGGCTGCTGGCCGACAACCGCCTGCTGGGCCAGACGCTCGCCGCCATCGATCCATCCTGCCCGCCACCGGCCCGCTACGCGTGAAATGTCGTTCTTCAAGGATGCCGCCTTGCATTAAGTCCTGGAGTCAGCCGGCAGGCGGCGTCAATCCGGAGAAGTCTGGAGGGAGAAACTAATTGAGAACAATTCTCATGTACAATTACACCATCTTGATCGATTGCAACGCTTGGCCCGGCGTTTTGCTGTATGGCCGGGCAGACCATGCGCGGATCGGGGGTGAACATGCGCGTACTGATCGTTGAAGACGATACCCGGGTCAGCTACTGGCTGAGCTGCAAACTGCAGAACTGCGGCCACAATTGCCGCCTTGTGGAAAATGGCGAATGCGCGCTGGAGCTTGTCGGCAAGGAAGCCTTTGACGCCATCCTGATCGACCGCATGCTGCCGGGGATGAGCGGTATCGATGTGCTGCGTGCCTTGCAGCATCGCCCGCATCCGCCTGCCATGGTGCTTTCGGCGGTGGATCAGCCCAGCGATCGCGTTGAAGGGCTGCGCGCCGGCGCTGCGGATTACCTCGGCAAGCCTTTCGACTTCACCGAGCTGCTGCTTCGGCTCGAAGGCCTGGTCAAGCGGCGGCATCATGCTAGCGATGCGGGAGACCTGCTGCAGATCGAGGATCTGGTGATCGACCGCCAGAACCGCCGTGTCAGCCGGGGCGGCCAGACCATCGAGCTGACCGAGAAGGAATACGCCCTGCTCCAGGTGCTGGCCGAAAACCTCGGCCGTACCGTGACCCGCGCCATGCTGCTGGAGAAGGTGTGGGGCTACCAGTTCGATCCGCAGACCAACCTGATCGACGTACACGTCTCGAAGCTGCGCGGCAAGATCGACCGCAACTACCCGCGATCGCTGCTGCGCACCATTCGCGCCGTGGGTTATGTCCTGGGCTGAACGACTGCTTCGCCTGAGCGAAACCAGCACTTTCCGCCACGCCTCGCTCACCGCCTTCGTCTTCCTGCTGATGGCCTTCGGTTCGATCCTGGTGAGCAGCCGGCAGATCGAAAGCCTGCTTGTGGATCACGTGCGTGACATGGTGCTGGCCGACATCCAGGAACACGAACGGAAGGCCAATCTGCGCAACGCCGCCGCGCTCTCCCGCGCGCTCGCGGCCACCACCTTGCGCGAAAACGACGGCAACATCGCCCTGATGCTTTCCCCGCGCGGGGATCTGCTCTTCGGCGAGCGCTATCTGCAACAGGCACTGATCGTCGACAACCAGCAGTCGGCCAGCTGGCGCAACGTCGTCATCCATGGCCGCGACGGCAACCTGATGCGCATGTTTGGCATGCAGGTGCGGCTGGGCGATGGCGGCGTATTCTTCAGTGCCTTCAACATCCTGCCGATGCTCGAGCGCGTGCGCGTGATCCCCATCGTGGCGGGCTCCGGCCTCTTCGCGGTGCTGCTCACCAGCCTCGCCATCGGCCTCTACTCCAGCCTGCGCAGCATGCGGCGCGTGGACCGCATCCGCTCGGCACTGCGCAGCTACGTCGGCAGCGAACGCGAAGTCACCGTGCCAGCATCTCCCAGCGGCGACGAATTCGATCTGCTGGGTATGGACATCAACAACGTGCTCGCCCGCATCAGCCTCTTGATGGACGAAGTAAAAAGCGTCAGCAGCCATCTCGCCCACGAACTGCGCACGCCGCTCACCCGCCTGCACAACCGTCTTGCGGGTGTGGCCGAGCGCGTGGATGGCGACCTGCGTGACGAGATCCTCGATGCCGTCGAGGAAGCGGAACGCATCCAGCGCATGTTCAAGGCCGTGCTGCGCATCGGCGAGATCGAAGCCGGGCGCTGCGCACACTCCTTCGAATGGTTCGACGCGCGCGGCCTGCTCACGGACGTGGCCGACTACTACCAGCCCCTGGCCGAAGCCAGTGGCGTCACGCTGCGTCTGGACGCCGCCGCAGGGCGCAGCCTGCTGGGCGACCGTGCCCTGCTCTTCCAGGCCCTCGCCAACCTGCTGGAAAACGCGCTCAAGTACGCCGGCATCACGCTGCTGGCGCGCCTGCACGACGGCTGTGTGGAAATCGGCGTGGCCGACGATGGCCCGGGCATCCCGCCCGATCTGCGCGGCGAAGCCGTCAAGCGCTTCCGCCGTCTGCACGGCAGTGAGCAGACCGGCAGCGGACTAGGGCTCGCCCTGGTCAACGCCATCGCCAAGCTGCACTCGGGCGCGCTGGTACTGGAAGAGAATCAGCCGCATGGCCTTCTGGCCGTGCTGTGCCTGGCACGCAACCACTGGGACGAAGAACGCGGTGGCCTGATCGAAGCGCTGCGCGGCTGAACCTTTCTTCGCGCTGTACGTTGCGCAGGGGATGGTGCGCACGGCGCACCCTACTTTCTCAATCCGCGCTTACCTGCGGCTCCGGTCGCCGCCACATCCAGATCGCGCCGGCCGTCATGCCCAGCGCGGCCAGCACCACCACCCAGCGGTGCGGCACGAACAGCATCATCACCACCAGGCAGACACTCATCGCCAGCGATGCGCTCAGCTTCGCACGGCGCGACACCAGCCTGCCGTTCTCCCAGTTGCGGATCATCGGGCCGAACAGTCGATGCCGGCACAGCCAGGCATGGAAGCGTGGCGAGCTCTTGCTCGCGGCGTAGGCGGACAGCAGGATGAATTCGGTGGTCGGAATACCGGGAATGGCCAGGGCGACAAGCCCGACCGCAAAACTCAGCCAAGCCAGGATCAGCCAGGCGATGCGCCAGCGGGAAGCGGGGGCTTGCTCTTCACGCCCAGTCGGGGCAAGGGTCTGTTCATACTTCATCTTCGTATCCCGGCACCGCGCCCCGGACCACCATCCGGCGCGCGGCAGAACCAGCTTCAATCCAGCTGGAAATGACGTTGCAGAAGATCGCCGAAACGGTCGTAGGCGGCATTCGCCCCGGCGATGACTTGATCATGCTCTTCGGAGGTGATCGTTTCACTGTCCAGAGAGGCGACGAAACGACGCCATACGACGGCCCGGCCTTCCGGATAGGCAGCCAGGTTGCGCGCGCCGAATTCGGCGGAAAGCGCCAGCTTCGCCTGTGCTTCCTTGAACAGGAAAGCCGCCCCCAGTGTGGAGCCTTCCGACACGTACAGCCAGCCCAATGCTGCGGGCATGCTCACCCCCACGCTGGCGATGGGCTCTTCCGGCACCGGCGCGCCCAGATCGCCCAGATCGTCGCGCGAGGCCTGCTGGCGGCCACGACTGTCGAGGTCCGGCACGGCGGCGCGCACGGCCGGATCGGCGAACAGATGCTCGATATCACGCTGGAAAAGGTATTGCGCAGCCACGAAGCGCGCGTAGGCCTCGCGGCTGGCAAAAGGCTGGGCACACTCCATCAGGCGGTGCATGCGCTCGTGCTGGGCGCCCGTCTCGACCTTGAGACGGGTGGAAAGACTGGCAAAACTGGCGACGGCTGTAGCGATGTCGTTCATGGCGGATTCTCTTTTGGGTAGTCGGTCTTGTTGAAAGCCGCCCTGCCTTGTCGCGCGGTAAAAACCGAAGCGGCAGACACGGCGTGCGGTGACCTCTTTTTACGACACCCCGCCGCACATCGCACGTTAAGTTGTCTTCATGTTTTTCAGGCAAAAACACCCCACTCACGCCGCATGCACGCAGATTGATGGTGCGCGGTGCGCACCCTCCTACAAGGCTGGGCAAAAACCGGAGGCATCGCACACGGTGCCAATCCCGTAGGGCGTCAGATGCGTAGGGTGCGCCATGCGCACCGCCACTGCCGCGCCACGGGCGCCGCGCAGCCCGATGCATGCGGCCATTCAGAAGCCGCTCTCCCGCACCAGCACCGCCACCGCGCGGCGCCAGGCGCGCAGCAGCAGGCTGGCCGGCGCGCCGTCGATGACCACGGTGCCGCGCAGCACCTGCAGGCGCGGCGCAGTAGCAGCGGCTTCGGGCGTCAGCCGCACACGGTAGATGGCCTGCTCGGGCACCCAGGCGCGGCCATCCAGTGTCGTTTCGCCTGCCAGTGCCGGCGCCTGGGTGGCGGCGATGGCCCCCCCGTTGGGGGAGGCCAGTTCGGGGCTGCCCGTCAGCCGCCGGGTGGCGGTGGCGGCGATGTCCTGCACGCGCAAGGGCAGCGCCCCCACGCCGGCGTCCTCGGCGAGGAAGCGCGCCGTGTCGTCGGCTGCGAGGCGGGCAAGATCCGCCTCCGCCACATACGCCTCGACGAGCGCCGTGCCGGGCGCGGCGAGCGTGCCCAGCCATTCGCCGGCCGGCACCCATTCGCCCGCCGCCAGCGGCTCGGCCAGATCGGCGACGATGCCGTCGAAGGAGGCAGTGATGCTCAACTGCGCCCGCTGACGCGCGAGCACCGTATAGCGCGCCTGCGCAGCCTGCAATTCACGCTGTGCCACGGGCACGCTGGCGGCGGTGTCCGCCTTCATGGCCTGGAAGGCGCTCTGCCATTGCAGCACGCGGATGCGTTGCGCCAGCACCGCGAGCTCGTGTTCCAGCTCCGGCGACTGCAATGTGAACAGCGGCGTACCGGCGCGTACCGCCTGCCCGGGCCGTGCCTCGATGCGCTCGATACGCGCCCCCACCGGCGCCATCAGATGCGCCTGCTGCGCCGCGCGCAACAGCGCCGGCGCCTCGACCCGCGTGCGCCAGGGAATCACGGCAAACAGCAGCGCGCCCAGCAACAGGCCCAGGGTGAGGCGGCTGCGTGCATTCCAGGTGGCTGGGCCGCGTTCGCGCAAACGCTCGAACCAGGCGCGCAGCTCGGTGTAGATCGGCCGCGCCACGAAGGCGACGATCTCCACCGCAAAGAGCAGGATGCCGAGCAGCTTGAAAGCCATGTGATAGACCAGCACCGCGATGCCGAGAAACAGGAAGAAACGGTAGACCCACACGCAGAAGGCGTAGGCGAGCAGCGCACGTTCGCGCCAGGGCGCGAAATGCTCGGGCTTCTCGTCGCCGAAGCCGAACAGCCACTCGCGCAGGCGCCAGCGCCCCAGCGCGAAGGCACGCTGTTGCAGGTTGGGCACGTTGAGCGCATCAGCAAGCAGGAAGTAGCCGTCGAAGCGCATCAGCGGGTTGAGGTTCACCGCCAGAGTAAGCAGTACGGTGGTGGTGGCGAGCATGAAGGCCGCGCTGCGCAGCATGCCGTCGGGCAGGAAGCTCCAGGCCAGCAGCGCCCAGGCGGCGATGGCCGCCTCGGTGAGCATGCCGGCAGCGCCGATGGCCAGGCGAGGCCCGCGCCGGCGCAGACGCCAGGCACCCGAGGTATCGGTATAGAGCACCGGCCACATCACCATGAAGGCCACGCCCATGGTGGCCACACGGCAGCCATGATGGCGTGCCACGTAGGCATGCCCCATCTCGTGCAGCACCTTGGTGGCCGCCAGGGTGAGGCCGGCCAGCGCTGCGCCCTCCAGCGTGAAGAAGTGCAGGAAGGCATCCCACTGCCGCGCGGCGAGAAACAGCCCGGATGCACCGGCCAGCGCCGTGGCCCAGGCGAAACGGCGATTGAGGAAGACGCGCCGCACCCACGGCAACGTCTCGCGCAGGAAGGCATCGGGCCGCGCCAGCGGGATGCGGAAGAACAGGTAGGGTAGTGGTGCAGTGCCCACTTCAGCCAGTGGCTGCTGCGGCGCGCCTGAGCGACGCGCTGGTAGCGCTGCAGCACTTGCGGGCCATGCCCCTGGGTAAGGTCGTTGACCTCCAGAAAGCGGGCGAATTCGGTCACGTCCTGCGCCGAGAGCGCCAGCGTGGTATCGCGGCCGATGGTCTGCACGATGCGTTCGGCATCGCCGAGCGCCCAGCGTGCCAGCATCTCGGCCTCCGGCCAGCCGATCTGGAAGAACAGGTTGCGGCCGGGGTCTTCCAGCGTCCAGCCCGGCGCACCGTCGTGCTGGCGCGGCGCCTCGTGCAGCAGCAGTTCCTCGCGCAGCGCGGGCAGCGCCGGGGCGGGCGCATTGGGTGCATCAGGCCGGGGCGCGGCGGCGGGCAAAGGCAGAGCGGCGGCGGACATGGCCCCTCAAACCCCCAGCCACACGCGCAGACGTGCGAGCGGGCGGCGCAGCAGGTAGGCGGCAAGCAAGGTGCGCTCGCCGTAGAGCTTGGCGGTGCCCTTGAGACCGACGCGTGCGGTTTCGCCTGCGGCGAAGCGGGCGCGCACGCGGTAGGCCAGACTGCCGTCCGGTGCCGGGCTGGCGCGGTAGCCGACGCGCAGCAAGGTGGCGGCCAGCGGCGTGGCTGGCGCCGTGTTGAGGAACAGGCGCAGGGATGAATCCTGTGGCAAGGCGATGGCATCGGCCACCGGCAGCAGCACTTCCAGTTCGATCTCGGCCGGATCGGCGATTTGCATGATGCGCTCGCCCAGCGCCACCGGCTTGCCGATCCAGTCGGCCACGTCGTCAAAGATCACGGTGCCGGCGCGCTCGGCACGCAGTTGTGTACGCGCCAGCGATTTCTCCAGGTGGTCGACCTCGCTCGCGGCCTGGTCGCGGCGGCCTTGCAGCAGTGCCACGGTCGCCTTGCTGCGCTCGTCGAAAAGTGCCTGTTGCTGCCCCTGGCGCAGTTCGGCCTCGGCCACGGCCAGCCCCTGGCGCGCGGTTTCCAGTCGGCCTTCGAGTTCGCGTGCATCCAGCGCGACGAGCAGATCGCCGGCTTGCACCGTCTGGTTGGGCTGCACCTCGATGCGGTCCACCACGCCTTGCAGGGGGGCGCGCACGGCCACCGGATTGCGCGCCACCACTTCCGCTGGGGCGAGTACCGACTGGCGCACCGGCAGACACAGCGCCGCGAGCAGCACGGCGGCGCCGATCAGCCAGATACGGCGCGTGCGTGCGTACTGGCGCAGGCGCCCGGCCAGGCCGCCCGCAGACGGCTCCCTGCCCGCGCTGTGCAGCGCACGCCAGGCGTGTGCGCAGGCTTCCGCAAACAAGGCCAGCAGATTCGTTTCAGCCGGAGGCCAGGGAGCCTCGCGCAGCAACAACAGGCCGGCGCCGCCTCCGCCCACGGGGAGCGGCAGCCACCAGGCCTGCGGCGGCAGATGCTCGGCCCACATCGCCGCGTCATCGGCGGCCACCGGCACGGGCAGTGCGCCCGCCACGTCGGCCTGCGCGGCATGGTCCGCCAACAGACGCGCCAGCCAGACGTTGAAAGGCGCATGGGCGTCCGGCACGGCCAGCCCGGAGAGCGCCACGATGCGCCCTCCTCCGCCGGCTTCCGCCTGCCACAGCACAGCCTGCCGGTAAGGCGCCAGCGCATGCGCGTCATTGACCATCAGGAAGGCCAGCTCTTCTTCGCTGGCGCAGGCGCGCACGCGCCGCTCCAGTTGCAGCAGCACGGCGAGGCGGTCTTCGCGCGAAGGCATTGGCGCAGCGGCGTTCATGGCTTGGCGGCGGGCGGATTGATGCGCACGACGCCGCTCATGCCCGGCAACAGGACGCCGCCATCGCGCCCGGCGCGATCATTGGCGAGCCGGCCGATGACCTTCACCGACTGGCTCACCGGGTCCACCGTGCCGGCGATACGCGCCACGGCAGCGGTATAGGTCTGCCCGGTTTCCTCGACGCTGACCTGCATCGGGTAGCCGGGCTTGAGCCAGGCCAACCAGCGCGAAGGCACGATGGTCTGCACCTCGAAGGCGCTGTCGTCGTAGATGCTCATCAGCTCCTTGCCTTCGGCGACGTGCTCGGCAGCACGCACGAAGGTTTCGCCGACACGACCGGAGAACGGCGCGGCAATGGCGCAACGACGCGTCATGGCACGCTCGACGCCGCTTTCGGCCTGAGCCACGGCCAAGGCTGCGCGGACCTGCTCGACATCGGCCTTGCTGATCGAGGCAAGCTGGTCGAGCTGCTCGGCCACCTCCAGCTTTTTGCGCGCGGCGATCTCGGCCTGCGTGGCACGATCCAGGCGTGCGCGGTGCAGCGAACAGTCGTAGGAGACCAGGATCTCGCCCTGGCGGAAGCGCTGGCCCTCGCGCAACGGCAGGCTGCTGATCTTGCCGGCCAATTCGCTGGCGATCACCACGTGCCGCACCGCCACGAGCTGGGCGCGCACGCCGTCCGGCGCTGCTTGCGCGAAGGCGCCAATGGCGCCGGTGGCAAGGGAGAGCACGAATGCAAGGCGCGCCGCGTGATGGCGGATGGTGCGCATGGCGCACCCTACTTCCGGTGGTGGAACAGAAGCCGGACCCACGAAGGATGCGTCGGGCCGTGGGTCGGGCTTCAGCCCGACTTGCGCTGCCGCGTCATCAAGCGGATACGTAGGGTGCGCTGTGCGCACCGACCCTAAGCAGAGGATGCGCACGGCGGCCCTGACGAAGTCGTCGAAGGAAGCACGGATAGCGAGCCCCCTCTCCCCGCCCTCTCCCACGAGGGGAGAGGGAGAAAACCGGGCACCCGTACCAGCCTCGCGCCGCCAGAACTCCCCTCGCCCCTTGGGGGAGAGGGGCTGGGGAAGAGGGGAAGAGCCCGCAGACACAGCCATTGAAACGGTAGGGTGCGCTGTGCGCACCGGTTCTCTCCGCATGAACGGGCTTGCGAAGCGAGCATCGGCCAGCGGCAATCCGGAAATGGTGCGCATGGCGGACCCTACCTGGCTTTCACTGCGCATTGACATCCGCTCCGGCGACCGAGCCCAACGAGCCCCAGCGGTTGCCGCTGACCGTACGCAGCGCCGGCAGCGGCGCGGCACTAGCCGGCACTGCGGAGACGGGCAGCGCAGCCGCCACGATGTCCGCCTGTTGCAGACGCGGAATCTCGATGTGGCCACGCTCGATGAGGCGGTTGGTATCGGCAATCACGCGCGCCAGGCCACCCACGCTGAGATCGGCGACCTGATCGGGCAGCAGATCGATGCCGACAGCCTGATAGACCGTGCTCTGTGCATTGAGCAACTCGGCGTAGGCCAGATCGCGGGCGCGGGTGGACAGCAGCGTCTCGACGCGGGCACGCACCAGTTCAAGTTGCGTTTCGGCCTGGCTGCGGGCGGCATTCTCGGTCTGATCGCGGATCGCATCCTGCAAACGGCTCAGTTCGTTGGCGCGGTTGAACAGAGCCTCGGCACGCTCGCGCTCCAGCCATGCGACGTTCACCTGCGTCAGCACGGTCATGCGCAGGGCCTGACGGCGCAGTTCTGCAACCTGTTCGCGGGTCTTGCCGCTCTTCTCGATGGCGGACCAGGAAAGCACGTTGAGCAGATTCCAGCTCACCTGCACGCCGGCATCGGCCCAATGCTGATTGACCAGATACTTGTTGCTGTCGTAGTTCAGGCCGCCGAACAGCGAGGCATTGGGCAGCAGGCGCAGCAAGGACATGCGCGTTTCCAGCGCAGCATTGCGGCCCAGATAGCCCTCTTCGCGCAGTTCGGCGCGACGCACCATGGCCAACGCTTCGAGATCGCCGCGCTCGTAGGGCAGCTTCGGCACGGTCAGCGCATCCTCATCGACACGGGCGAGCTGGAATTCCGTGGCCGGTGCGAGGTTCATCAGACTCGCCAGACGCGAGCGGGCCAGTGCGAGATCGGCGTCCAGCGTTTCGAGCTGGCGCACCATGCCGAGCAGATCGCGCTGGTAGCGCAGTGCGGTGAGCGGTGCCACCAGGCGGCGTTCGCCGGTCTGGCGTGCGTAGTCCAGGCTCTGGCGGGTTTCCGCCAGCGTCTTCGCCACACGGTCCTTGAGGCGCTCGGCGGTGACGGCATTCCAGTACGCGCTGCGGGTCTGGCGGATGATGTCCGCCACCACGCGGCGGCGGCGCTCCTCGGCCGCCAGCGCCTTGTTGCCCTGCGCCTTGGCGCCGAAATAGCTCAGGCCGAAATCCAGCACGTTCCAGGAAAGCTGCAGGTCCGCGTTGCTGCCGGAGCGCTCCTGACTGGTGGAAGGCACCAGCGATTGCGTGCCGGTGCTGACCGATTCGCTGGAAGAGGCGTATTCATTGCTGCGCGTGCGCAGCCCGGCGCGCGCGGCGAGCTTGGGCAGCATGCCCAGACTCTGCACGTCGATCAGATCGTCTTCCAGCGCACGCTCCATCAGCGCCAGGCGCTGCTGCAGGTTGTACTTGATGGCGCGGGCGATGGCCTCGTCCAGCGTGACCGGCGCGGTGATCGGCTCCTGCGCGGCAAACATGGCCTGGCGATCGGCCTTGTCCTGCTGCAGCAGATCCTGCGTGGTGAGGGCGGTCGGCGGCGTAACGGCGCAGCCGGCCAGCACGGCGGCGGCGATCAGGCTCAGGGCGAGGTGGCGAGGGCCGCGCGCGGCGGATCGGAACGGAAGCTTGGCGTATGTCATGGGAATCATCAGCTTTCTGCGGAAACGTGGGCGGCGGGCGCGGTATCCCGCGCGGCACCGGGGAGACGAGTGGAGGTGGCGGCCGGGTCGTCGCCCAGCGTGGCTAGAAAGGCTTTCGCCTGTGCGAAGAGATCGCGTGCGGCGTGCTCGCGCAACTGCAGGCTGAGGGCATCCTTGCCCGCCCCCTGCTCCATCGCGCCGGTGCTGCTGCCGGAAACTTCACCGCCGCGGGCGCTACCGGGCCGTTCGACGCCACCCAGCGTGAGCGGGATGCTCAGGCTGCGGCCATCGATGGTCTGCAGCCGCAGCTCCAGCGCCAGTGCGCGCTCACTGCCCTGCAGACCGCTGCGGATGACCAGCCCGCGCTCGACGTCGAGGCGCAGGTTGCCCGGCAGCGGACGACCGTCGGCCATGCGCAGGGTGAGCGCGGCAATGGGCGCGCGGCTGACGAACAGGCCGGCGGGCAGCGCGAAGACCTGGCGGTTGCCCGCCACGTCCGCGCGCCAGGTGCCGTGCAAGGCTTCCACACGGGCGGCAAGCGCCGGACCCTCCGCCGCGGCGAGCGTCACCAGCGGCGTGACGCGGCCATCGGCAAGCTGCATGGCTGCTGCAGGCACGGTGGGCTCTGCCTCGCGGCGGGCATTGAGCGCCTCCAGCAGTTCCAGCGTGGCGCGCGCCGTGAGCGGTGCGGACGCTGCCTCGTGCCCCGGCACCGGCGCATCCGGCAGCGCCGGGGCACCGAAGCCGGCAAGGCTTGCAGGTGCCGTGGGCCGCGCGGCGGAGAAGAGTTCCGGCGCGCGTTCGTCCGCATCGGTGGCGCCGAAACGGCTCGTGCTGAAATAGCTGGCTGGCAGGCCTGCGGGCACGACGTCTGGCGCAGATGCCGCCTGTACGTTCAGTGTCAGCACGCGCGTGGCGCTGGCGCCGGACGGATCGGTCACGGTGATGGTCAGCGTATAGCTGCCGGTAGCGGCGACACTGCCGGAGATCGTCAGCGTATCGGCATCGAAACTCAGCCCCTCGGGCAGCCCCTCGACGCTCCAGGTCAGCGTATCGCCGTCTGCGTCGCTGAACAGATCCGCCGGCAACGCCGTGCTATAGCCCTCGCCGACGGTGGCATCGGTCAGGGTGTAGTCGTCCTCGCCGGCGACCGGCGCGGTATTCCCGGCTTCTGCCTCGGCCACATTCAAGGTCAGGCTGCGCTCGGCGCTGGCACCGGAGGGGTCCGTAACCTTGACGATCAGCGTGACCTCGCCGGAGGCCATCGGTGTGCCCGAAATCGTGCGCGTGGCGGCATCGAAGCTCAGCCCCTCGGGCAGCCCCCCGACGCTCCAGGTCAGCGTGTCGCCGTCGGCGTCGCTGAACAAGGTTTCCGGCAGCACCACACTGTAGCTCTCGCCGGCGGTGGCGTCGGTCAGGCTGTAATCGTCCTCGCCAGCAACCGGGGCATGGTTGTCATCGAGATTCAACAAGGTGACCAGCACCGTACGTGCAGCGCTATCCGCCGTGCCATCGTTCAGGATCAGGGTGACGGCACGAGTGCCGGAATCACCCACGGTGGCGGCATAGGTGATCTGATGCAGCAAGGCATTGGCCTGATCCTTGGTCAGGGCGCCAGTGAAGGTCAGTGTGGCGTCGCCGTCGGCCTGCGCCAGCGTTGCTACGACCATGCCGTCTAGCCTGATGGCCTCGCCATCCAGGGTGTAGCCGTTACCGTCCAGAAAGCCGAAAACGTCACCGGCTTGACCACTGAATGTGAGACTGGCGCCCTGGTAGTTGCCGGCGCCATCGGCGGCGGCATCCAGCTCCGCGTCGCCAAGCACCAGGGTCGGAGCCAGCAGCACCGCCTCTCCACCGATCACGACGCTAGGATCAGCGGCCGGCGGCGCGCTCAGCACTTCCAGCGCATCGCCCACCACGAGCACACCACCGTCCGCCGAGATGGCAATCTGCCCCGCACCATCCAGCCCGCTCTGTGATGAAATCAGCGCCAGGGTCGCAGTGGCGTAGTAGTTCAGCGTGCCGTCGGCCAGGGTTACGAACAGCGCCTTGCCGTCGGCGGAAACGGCAATGTCACCGATGGATTCGCCGGCGATGCTGCCGAGGTGGGTCAGCGTGCCGCTGGCGGCATCCAGGCTGAAGGCGTCGATCCGCGAATCGCTGGCGACGAAGATCGTGCCGCCGTCGGCACTGACCGCGACGTGCTGGAGGCCGGTCAGCGAATCACTGCCGTTCTGGGTGTAGCCCAGCAGTTCGAGCGCGCCGCTGGCATCGCGCTGATAGACGATCAGCGTGGAGTTGCTGCTGGCGCTGGTGACGACGAACACCAGATCATCCTGGATAACGATGTCGGTGGGCTGCCAGAGATAGGGTTCGCTCCACATGCTGCCACCAAGCGCTGCGACGTAGGTCAGCTCGCCCGTTGCGGTATCGCGACTCAACCAAGCCAGCTGATCGTAATAACTGTTGATGAGGTAGAGGTTTTCGCCGTCTTCCGACAGAGCGATGCCCTTGATGGCATTGAGATTTCCGCCATCCACGCTGTAGTCGCTGACAACCGTGGCCTGATGCGTGATCGTGCCGTCGGCAGCCACGCTGAACTGGCCAATGGCATTGCCGTCGGCACGCAGGGCGTAAAGGTTCGTTCCATCCGCGGACAGCACCATCTGCTTGACGCCCGCGAATCCATCCACGGCTGCGAAGGTAGTGATGTAGGTGAGTTCGCCACTGTCCGCATCGCGGCTGAACAAGGCGATGGCACCCTGCTCGTCGGCAAGGTACACGCGGGAGCCATCGCTGGAAACGATGCTGGAGGACAATGTGCCCAGCCCGGCGATGCCGGTGAGTTGCTGCAGATGCTCCAGATCACCAAGCGACAGCACCGGGTCGGCCTCGACGGTCGGGATGTCGTTGACGGCGGTGATGGCGATGGTGAAATCCAGCGCCGCCGATTCTAGACCACGCTGGTCGCTCAGGGTAACGCTGACGGCCACGCTTTCCACCGGGGTATTGCTGCTGTTGGCGTAAGTGATCTGGCGCAGTGCATTCTGCACGTCTGCCGTGGTGGGAATACTGCCGTTCGCATCGGTGAAAGTGATGGACAACACGCCATTGGCATTGGTCACGCTACCAATGGTCACGCCGTCCTTCTTCAGGCTGCCGCTCTCCAGCGTCAGGCCATTGCCGGCCGCAAAACCCAAGGTGTCGGCGGCACTCTTGCCATCGCCCAGGGTGAGGGTCAGCACCGCACCATCGTAGTTGCCGCTGCCGCCGTTGAAGGCATCCATCTGTGCGTCGGATACCGTGGCACCCGGAACGAGGGCCACAGAATCGGCCTGCTCGGTGTAGTCCACCGCCGTGCCGCCTGCCAGATCCGGCGCTGTGTTCTGGGAAGCGGCCACCGCCAGGGTAACCACTGCCTGCATTTCGGCCACGGTGGTCTGATTGCTGTCGGCATACTCCGTCACGCTCAGACTGATGCTGCGGGTGCCGCTCAGATCGCTACCGGTGTTGCCGTAGGTCAGGCTGTCGATGATCTCGGCCGCGCGCTCGGAAGAACTCATCAGGTACAGGGTAACGATGGTCTTTCCATCCTGGATCTGCACGCTGTACTGCAGGCCCGTGCCGGTGGTCTGTGTACCGCTGGTGGCCGTATCGAGCGTGATCCTGCCGCCATCCAAGCCCAGTACGTCGCCAGCGTTGGCTGCATCCAAGGTCACCGTGACACGCCATATCTGCTGGTCCGCTTCCACGGTGTCGATAATGGTGTTTTCGAACAGATGGACCCGCTCTCCTTCGGCGTTGTAGGTGGGCGCGAGCGCATCGGTTTCGATGACGGGCGGATCATTGACGCCTTCGAGCGTGAGATCGACGCTCAGCTCGTGGCTGTAGCCGGTGCCGTCGTTGAGCCTGATGGAGAAGGTTGCCTGGTTGCCGTTCTGCGTCGGATCGTCGCTGGTATTGCTGTAGGCAATGTGGCGCAGCACGTTCTGCGCGTCGGAACGGCTGATGGCTGCGGTGAAGGTCACGATGAACGACGAGCCGGTGTCGACCACCGAAGCGATGGTCACGCCATCGAGCTTGATGTTTCCGTTCTCGAACGTCAGGCCGTCGCCATCGATGAAACCGAACACGTCATGGTCGCCGCCGCCGTCATCCGTGCGGGTCACGACGATGCTGGCGCCCTGATAGTTGCCCGTGCCATCGTTCAGGGCATCCAGTTGCGGATCGCTCAACGTGCCGCCAGGCAGCAGGGCGACCGCGTCACCGTCTTCGGTGTAGGTGGAGCTTCCCGCCTTCAGGTCGAGTACCAGCAGGCCGTCGCTCCAGGAGAAGGTGCCAGCCACGTAGAGCTGGGTACCATCGGCACTGAGCGTGGCGCCACGCAATTCGCCGAAGTCCTTGCCGCCAGAGCCATCCAGCGTCTGTACCAAGGCGGGCGTACCGTCGGCGGCGCGCGTGTAGATGCCGATACTCTCCCCGCCGATCACGAACAACGCCGCGCCGTCGGTAGAGACGATGATGCTCTTGGCGGCTCCATCCAGTTCGGTGGTGGCCACGGCGCCCAGATTCCCTTCAGCGTCCACCGAGAGGGTGTACAGGCGGTAGGTGCTGCCGTCGTAGTCTGCGGCGTAAAGCGTCGCGCCATCGGGCGAAAGCGTCAGCGCCGAGGTGTAGTAATACTGTTCCCCGGCTGCCGGGTCCGTGCCCTGCGCCGCCATCACGAAGCTCAGACTGCCGTCGCTAGCCACCCGGTACACGCTGGCCAGCGTGCTGCCGCCAGAGGTGCCGACGAACAGGTACTGACCATCGGCAGAAAGTTGCAGCGCACTGAACTGCGCCTCTTCGCTGGAAGTCGTATAGCTGTTCTTCTGCGTCAGCGTATCGCCGCTGCGCTCGAAGACGATCAGGCTGGACCCCGCCGTCACATAGACGAGATCGCCATCGGCCAGCACGTCGCTGATCAGGCCATGTGCACTCACCAGATCGGCGCCGAAGCTGCCCAGCGATTCCAGTTCGCCGCTGCCCGCGTCGAGCCCGAACAGGGCCACGCTTTCGCCGCCGATCACGTAGACCGTGTCGCCATCGGCCGATATCTGGATTTCCGCCGCACCGGTCAGCGCGGCCACATCCGTGCTGACGATGCTTTGCAGCAGTGTGAGCGCACCATCGTCACCACGCTGGAAGACGTACAAGGTGCTGACATTGACGTAACTGCCAGCCTCCGAACTCCAGACCTCCGCTGTACGCACGGCATAGACCCAATCGCCCGCGCTGGCGACATCCTGGATGCCTTCGTATGGGCTGGGCCAGTCGTTGGAGGAAATCAGCTCCGCGTAGTCGAGCGTGCCGGTCTCGGCGCCAAGCGTGGGGCTCTGCCCGACCTCGACCAGCACCGCGGCCGCGATGGACAGATCGGTCGTATCCACGCCGCCATTGTCCGTGCCGCCGTTGTCCTGAATTTCGACCAGGGTGACGACGCGCTCGCCGACCGTGCCGGTAGCCTTGTCTGCGTTGGCATAGGCCAGGCCCTCGATCAGCGCGGCAGCGGCCTCGCCGCTCATGCCTGCGCTGCTGGTGATCGTGACGGTGGCGACGCCGCTGTCGGCATCGATGGCGACGCTCCAGGCATGGCCGTTGGTGGTTGTTCCGCTGCCGGCCACCAGCGCGACGGTGCTGCCGTCGATGCGCAGCGTTTCGCTTGCGCCATCCTGCAGGCCGGAAACGGTAAGCGTCAGGCTGATGATGGCCTGCGCGCTTTCCACGGCAGAAACCTCGACATCGCTGAACAGATCGACGGCGGCTTTGCCGGCATCCTGCTTGGTACTGGCCGGCGTGGCACTCACCACCGGGGCGTCGTTCACCTCGGTGACTGCCAACGCCAGGGTGATGCTGTCGGTACCGCTGGTGAACTGGTCCTTCACGCCGAGCGTCAGGCGGATGCTGGCGCCAGGGTCGCCACCCTGGTAGGTGTAGCTGATCTGCCGCAGCACCGCGTTGGCGGTGGCCGTGCTCACTTCGGCGGTGAATACAATGGTCAGCGTGCCGTCCGCGCTGGTGAAGTCGGCGATCTTCCCGCCGTTGAGCAGGATGCTGTCGCCATCCAGGGTCAGGCCGTTGCCTTCGCTGAGGCCGAAGCTGTCGTCGGCGTTGGCGCTGCCCTCACGTTGCAAGGTGATGGTGGCGCCGTTGTAGTTGCCCGCGCCGTCGGCCAGGGCGTCATATTCGGCGTCGGAGAGGGTCAGGCCGGCGGCGGGAGTGATGGTGGAGCCTTCGGTATAGGGTGAAGTGGCGCTGCTAGCGCTGATCACGCTCAGCGCTACTGTTCCGAAGAAAAGATTCTTACCGCCATAGATGAACTGGCCGTCGGTGCTGACGACCAGCCGCGACATCCCGGCACTGGGGGCCACCGTGCTGGACAGATCCAGCGAACCGTCCTCGCCGACGGTGAAAACGGCCAGATTGGCGCCGTCACTAGCGCTAGAGACATACGCTGCAGTACTGTCCCCGGACAGCACGACACTGTATGGATACGTGTTCCCGAGCGTGGCATAGACGCTGATCGCCTCAACGAACGTCAGAGTATTGCTCGCACTGTCGAAGTGAATCGCCCCGGGTTTCCTAGACAGCCCCGAGCTTCATGAAATACTGTTTTTCA
>NZ_MDUX01000100.1 GCF_014736495.1 Candidatus Dactylopiibacterium carminicum | reverse complement strand
AGAAAGTGGTTGACGAGTGGTCGTTGGTTGCCCATAATCTCGTTTCTCTGCTGCATACGCACTCCGGTGCAAGCGGTGGCAGCGAAAGGCAGTGCTAAAGCGGTTTTCAGGCCTGTTTAAGTTAAGCGGTTCCGAAATAAATTTCGAAATTGTTTGACAAGTAATTTTGGGTGTGTATAATACGCCCCTCTCGTTTCGGCGAGGCGCTCTTTAAAAAGTAGGACAACCGATAGGTGTGGGTGCTTGATCGGAGTAAGTCATCTTCGGGTGGCTAGCTAAATGATTGAGTACTCAACACAAAGTCAGTAATAAATTTGAGTTGAGCTTTGAAAAGATTGAACTTAAGAGTTTGATCCTGGCTCAGATTGAACGCTGGCGGCATGCCTTACACATGCAAGTCGAACGGATTCAAGGGGCTTGCTCCTTGGGTTAGTGGCGAACGGGTGAGTAATGCATCGGAACGTACCCAGTCGTGGGGGATAACTACTCGAAAGAGTGGCTAATACCGCATACGTCCTGAGGGAGAAAGCGGGGGATCTTTGGACTTCGCGCAATTGGAGCGGCCGATGTCGGATTAGCTAGTTGGTGGGGTAAAAGCCTACCAAGGCGACGATCCGTAGCTGGTCTGAGAGGATGATCAGCCACACTGGGACTGAGACACGGCCCAGACTCCTACGGGAGGCAGCAGTGGGGAATTTTGGACAATGGGGGAAACCCTGATCCAGCCATGCCGCGTGAGTGAAGAAGGCCTTCGGGTTGTAAAGCTCTTTCAGTCGGAAAGAAATGGTTTCGGTGAATATCCGAAGCCGATGACGGTACCGACAAAAGAAGCACCGGCTAACTACGTGCCAGCAGCCGCGGTAATACGTAGGGTGCGAGCGTTAATCGAAATTACTGGGCGTAAAGCGTGCGCAGGCGGTTGTGCAAGACAGGTGTGAAATCCCCGGGCTTAACCTGGGAACTGCGCTTGTGACTGCACGACTAGAGTACGGCAGAGGGGGGTGGAATTCCTGGTGTAGCAGTGAAATGCGTAGATATCAGGAGGAACATCGATGGCGAAGGCAGCCCCCTGGGCCTGTACTGACGCTCATGCACGAAAGCGTGGGGAGCAAACAGGATTAGATACCCTGGTAGTCCACGCCCTAAACGATGTCGACTAGTTGTTCGGGAAGGTGACTTCTTGAGTAACGTAGCTAACGCGTGAAGTCGACCGCCTGGGGAGTACGGCCGCAAGGTTAAAACTCAAAGGAATTGACGGGGACCCGCACAAGCGGTGGATGATGTGGATTAATTCGATGCAACGCGAAAAACCTTACCTACCCTTGACATGCCTGGAAGTCTGCAGAGATGCGGATGTGCCTTCGGGAACCAGGACACAGGTGCTGCATGGCTGTCGTCAGCTCGTGTCGTGAGATGTTGGGTTAAGTCCCGCAACGAGCGCAACCCTTATCATTAGTTGCTACGCAAGGGCACTCTAATGAGACTGCCGGTGACAAACCGGAGGAAGGTGAGGATGACGTCAAGTCCTCATGGCCCTTATGGGTAGGGCTTCACACGTCATACAATGGTCGGTACAGAGGGTTGCCAAGCCGCAAGGTGAAGCCAATCCCAAAAAGCCGATCGTAGTCCGGATTGGAGTCTGCAACTCGACTCCATGAAGTCGGAATCGCTAGTAATCGCAGATCAGCATGCTGCGGTGAATACGTTCCCGGGTCTTGTACACACCGCCCGTCACACCATGGGAGTGGGTTTCACCAGAAGCAGGTAGCCTAACCGTAAGGAGGGCGCTTACCACGGTGGGATTCATGACTGGGGTGAAGTCGTAACAAGGTAGCCGTATCGGAAGGTGCGGCTGGATCACCTCCTTTCTAGAGCAAACGCTCTGGTCAAGTATCCACAACCTATCGGTTGTTTAAATAAGCAGTTAGGACCGGGAGCAAGCTGCTCGCCTCTTGGGCAACTTGGCAAGCTGGCAGCCTGGTCTGAAACAGGATCGGGTCAGTAGCTCAGTCGGTTAGAGCACCGTCTTGATAAGGCGGGGGTCGTAGGTTCGATTCCTACCTGACCCACCACAAAGGTTGAATGTATCAATATCTTGGGGGATTAGCTCAGCTGGGAGAGCACCTGCTTTGCAAGCAGGGGGTCGTCGGTTCGATCCCGTCATCCTCCACCACCTGATCCTGTATTGATCAAATAAAGATCATTAGGCCATGCACATAGATGTGTGCATTGCCTAATGACTCTTCATGAGTCATCGGTTGTACTGCTCTTTAAAAATCTGGAAGGCAAATTAATCATGCAAAGCATGCATGAGAAACCCTCGGGTCTCTTATGTGTGATTTGAATGGGTAGTGATTGCATCGAATCGTTGTTTGCGAACCAGCGGCAACGATTCAACATAAACGATGTACTAGTTCGCCTGTAACCCGCCTGCAAGTGATTGCAGAGTTTAGAGTTATAGGATCAAGCGACTAAGTGCACGTGGTGGATGCCTTGGCGATCACAGGCGATGAAGGACGTGCAAGCCTGCGAAAAGCTACGGGGAGCTGGCAATGAAGCTTTGATCCGTAGATGTCCGAATGGGGAAACCCACTCAGCAATGAGTATCCCTGACTGAATACATAGGTCAGCGGAAGCGAACCGGGAGAACTGAAACATCTAAGTACCCCGAGGAAAAGAAATCAACCGAGATTCCCTAAGTAGTGGCGAGCGAACGGGGAAAAGCCTGTACGTGATAATCGATTTGTTAGCAAAACGGTCTGGAAAGTCCGGCGATAGTGGGTAATAGCCCCGTATGCGAAAACAAATCGATGGTACTGAGCGTACGAAAAGTAGGGCGGGGCACGAGAAACCCTGTCTAAACATGGGGGAACCATCCTCCAAGGCTAAATACTCGTGATCGACCGATAGTGAACCAGTACCGTGAGGGAAAGGTGAAAAGAACCCCGGGAGGGGAGTGAAATAGATCCTGAAACCGCGTGCATACAAACAGTGGGAGCCTCGTAAGGGGTGACTGCGTACCTTTTGTATAATGGGTCAGCGACTTACGTTGTGTGGCAAGCTTAACCGAATAGGGGAGGCGTAGCGAAAGCGAGTCTGATAAGGGCGATTCAGTCGCACGGCGTAGACCCGAAACCAGATGATCTATCCATGGCCAGGATGAAGGCTGGGTAACACCAGCTGGAGGTCCGAACCCACTAATGTTGAAAAATTAGGGGATGAGCTGTGGATAGGAGTGAAAGGCTAAACAAATCTGGAGATAGCTGGTTCTCCCCGAAAACTATTTAGGTAGTGCGTCGTACGGACACTTGCGGGGGTAGAGCACTGTAATCGTTGAGGGGGTCATTGCGATCTACCTCGCGATAGCAAACTCCGAATACCGCAAAGTGATATACGGCAGACAGACAGTGGGTGCTAACGTCCATTGTCAAGAGGGAAACAACCCAGACCGCCAGCTAAGGTCCCAAATGCATAGTTAAGTGGAAAACGAGGTGGGAAGGCATAGACAGCTAGGAGGTTGGCTTAGAAGCAGCCATCCTTTAAAGAAAGCGTAATAGCTCACTAGTCGAGTCGTCCTGCGCGGAAGATGTAACGGGGCTCAAACTATGAACCGAAGCTGCGGATGCACTTTTAGTGCGTGGTAGGGGAGCGTTCCGTAAGCCTGCGAAGGTGTTCCGGGAGGAATGCTGGAGGTATCGGAAGTGCGAATGCTGACATGAGTAGCGATAAAACGAGTGAAAAGCTCGTTCGCCGAAAGCCCAAGGTTTCCTACGCAACGTTCATCGGCGTAGGGTGAGTCGGCCCCTAAGGCGAGGCAGAAATGCGTAGTCGATGAAAAACAGGTCAATATTCCTGTACCGATTCTTGATGCGATGGGGGGACGGAGAAGGTTAGGCCAGCCGGGTGTTGGATGTCCCGGTTCAAGCCCGTAGTCGTGCCTGGTAGGCAAATCCGCCAGGCTTAGATGAGAGGTGATAACGAGTCTGCTTGCAGACGAAGTGGTTGATACCATGCTTCCAGGAAAAGCCTCTAAGCTTCAGTCAAGAATCGACCGTACCGCAAACCGACACAGGTGGGCAGGTTGAAAATACCAAGGCGCTTGAGAGAACTCAGGAGAAGGAACTCGGCAAATTGATACCGTAACTTCGGGAGAAGGTATGCCCCAGTAGCTTGTAGGAGTACATCCGAAGGGCAAAGGGGCCGCAGAGAATCGGTGGCTGCGACTGTTTATTAAAAACACAGCACTCTGCAAAATCGAAAGATGACGTATAGGGTGTGACGCCTGCCCGGTGCCGGAAGGTTAAGTGATGGGGTGCAAGCTCTTGATCGAAGCCCCGGTAAACGGCGGCCGTAACTATAACGGTCCTAAGGTAGCGAAATTCCTTGTCGGGTAAGTTCCGACCTGCACGAATGGCGTAACGATGGCCACACTGTCTCCTCCTGAAACTCAGCGAAGTTGAAATGTTTGTGAAGATGCAATCTCCCCGCGGCTAGACGGAAAGACCCCATGAACCTTTACTGCAGCTTTACATTGGACTTTGACGGGACTTGTGTAGGATAGGTGGGAGGCTATGAGACCGGGACGCTAGTTCCGGAGGAGCCGACCTTGAAATACCACCCTGGTGTCGTTAAGGTTCTAACCTTGACCCGTGAATCCGGGTCGGGGACCGTGTATGGTAGGCAGTTTGACTGGGGCGGTCTCCTCCCAAAAGGTAACGGAGGAGTTCGAAGGTCTCCTAGGTACGGTCGGACATCGTACTGATAGTGCAATGGCAAAAGGAGGCTTGACTGCGAGACCCACAAGTCGAGCAGGTGCGAAAGCAGGACATAGTGATCCGGTGGTTCTGTATGGAAAGGCCATCGCTCAACGGATAAAAGGTACTCTGGGGATAACAGGCTGATTCCGCCCAAGAGTTCACATCGACGGCGGAGTTTGGCACCTCGATGTCGGCTCATCACATCCTGGGGCTGTAGCCGGTCCCAAGGGTATGGCTGTTCGCCATTTAAAGTGGTACGCGAGCTGGGTTTAAAACGTCGTGAGACAGTTTGGTCCCTATCTGCCGTGGGCGCTGGAAGTTTGAGAGGACCTGCTCCTAGTACGAGAGGACCGGAGTGGACGCACCTCTGGTGTACCGGTTGTGACGCCAGTCGCATCGCCGGGTAGCTAAGTGCGGAAGAGATAACCGCTGAAAGCATCTAAGCGGGAAACTCGCCTCAAGATGAGACTTCCCTGGGAACTCGATTCCCCTGAAGGGTCGTTCAAGACCAGGACGTTGATAGGTCAGGTGTGCAAGCGCAGTAATGCGTTGAGCTGACTGATACTAATTGCCCGTGCGGCTTGATCCTATAACCCTGAATTACACGTTGCAGCGAACTACATCGCGCACGCAATCACTACACAATATTTGCCTTCCAGAACACGCCAAGCCCGCGCAAAGCGCGCAGGCCAGGCAACGCTCAAAGTCTGACGACCGTAGCGAATCGGCCCCACCCCTTCCCATCCCGAACAGGACCGTGAAACGATTCCGCGCCAATGATAGTGTGGTTTTCCCATGCGAAAGTAGGTCATCGTCAGACTAACCAACAAAACGCCCTTGTACCTCCCAGGTACAAGGGCGTTTTACTTTGT
>NZ_MDUX01000099.1 GCF_014736495.1 Candidatus Dactylopiibacterium carminicum | reverse complement strand
GTTTCAGGCGGGTTCCGCCGCTGCGGGCGGCGGGGCCAAGGGCGCGATGGCCGGCATGGGCAACGTCGCCAAGACCGGCGCGCAGGAGGTCGGCCGCCGCGCCGCATCGGGCGCTGCCGCTGCCGGGCAGAAGGTGGCCGATTCCTTCCGGGCCGGCTGGAACGGCCCTTCCGCCGATGACGGCGCGGGCATGGCATCCGGCAGTGGCGCGACCGATGCCGCCAGCCCGCAGAAGCAAGCGCAACCCGCCTGGGCCAAGCGGCTGCACCGCCGCCAGCAGATCACCCATGCCGCGACCACCGCCGCCCACACCCTGCGCGGTGGCGACGGCGGTGGATCGGGTTCCGGCCCCAGCCTGCGCGATTCCGATACCTGACTTCAAGGAGAACCCCTATGCGATTCAAACGACCGCAGGTGCGCTACGCCGATACGCCGCAGCCCGCGACCCCCTACCAATCCGCCGCGCAGGTGTGGGACGACCGCATCGGCTCGGCCCGCGTGCAGGCCAGGAACTGGCGGTTCATGGCCTTCGGCTGCCTGTCGTTGGCCGTGCTGATGGCTGCCGGACTGGTGTGGCGCTCGGCGCACTCCATCGTCACGCCTTACGTCATCGAGGTCGATCAGGCAGGCCAGGTGCGTGCCGTGGGCGAAGCCGCCACGCCGTACCGGCCGGGTGACGCGCAGATCGCGCACCATCTGGCGCGCTTCGTGACGCTGGTGCGCTCGCTGTCCATCGACCCCATCGTGGTGCGGCAGAACTGGCTGGATGCCTACGACTACACCACCGACAAGGGCGCGGCGGTGCTCAACGACTACGCGCGCACCAACGACCCGTTCACCCGCGTCGGCAAGGAGTCGGTGACGGTGCAGATCACCAGCGTCGTGCGGGCCAGCGACACATCGTTCAACGTGCGCTGGACGGAGCGCCGCTACGTCAACGGCGCGGCCGCCGGGCTGGAGCGGTGGACGGCCGTGGTGTCCATCGTGCTGCAAACCCCGCGCACCGAGGAACGCCTGCGCCGCAATCCCCTGGGCATCTACGTCAATGGACTGTCGTGGAGCCGCGAACTGGATTCTTCCGATGGAGCCAAGCCATGACATTCCCTTTGCGTTTTTACGTCTTTCCGTTGATCGCCTTCGTCTTGGCGGGCTGCGCCACGCAGGGCAAGCCGCCGCCCGTGATCCCCCTCGATGAGCCGGTGGAAGCGCAGTTCATCCCCGAGCCGCCGGCGCCGGTGGAAGTCGTCGCCTTGCCCGAACCGCTGGCGCTGCCCGCGCAGTTGAAGCCGCTGCCGGAAGGCGGTGAAGCCCGGCCCGCGCCCGAGCCGGCCGACGAAACCGTACGCGTGTCGAAGGCGAATACCGAGGCGCGCGTCGCGCCGACGCGAGAGGGCTTCGTCAATGCGATTCAGGTGTGGCCCTTCACCGATGGCGCGCTGTACCAGGTCTATGCCGCGCCGGGGCGCGTGACCGTGGTGTCCTTGCAGCCGGGCGAGGAACTGGTGACGGTCGCTGCGGGCGATACCGTGCGCTGGATCGTCGGCGACACGTCCAGCGGCAGCGGCGATGCCTTGCGCGTCAATGTGCTGGTCAAGCCCGTGCGGTCGGGCCTCAAGACGAATCTGGTCATCACCACCAATCGGCGAACCTATCTGCTGGAACTGACCTCGACCGAACGCGCCTGGATGGCGTCGGTGTCCTGGGACTATCCGCGCGACCGGATGCTGGCCTTGCAGCGCCAGGCGCAGGCGGCCAGCGCCGCCGCGCCGGTCGATGCCGGCCTGTCGCTGGAGCGCATCCGCTTCCGCTATGCGATCAGCGGCAGCAATCCGTCGTGGAAGCCCCTGCGCGCCTTCGATGACGGCGAGAAGGTCTATATCCAGTTCCCGGCCGGCATCGCCCAAGGCGATCTGCCGCCGCTGTTCGTCATCGGCGCGCAGGGCGACGGGCAACTGGTGAACTACCGTTTCCGCTCGCCGTACTACATCGTGGATCGGCTGTTCGGCGCGGCCGAACTGCGCCTGGGCGGTGACAAGGGCGACGTGGTGCGGATCGAGCGCACGGACGGCGTGGCGCGGAGGAACTGACCATGAGCCAGGACGACACGCCCGACCTCGCCATCCCGCAGACGGACAAGCTGGCCCCGGAGGCAGTGGCGCTGCGCGTCCAGCCGCGCCCGGTCACGCGCCTGAACCGGCGCGTGCTGGCCATCCTCGCCGGCGGCCTGTCGGCCGCCGTGCTCGGGGCACTGATGTGGTCGCTGCAACCGCAGCGGCGCGGGGCCAACGAGCAGACCGAGCTTTACAACGTCGATCGCGTCTCCAAGTCGGAAGGGCTGGATGCGCTGCCGGCGGATTACTCCAAGCTGCCGCCCACCTTGCCGCCTGAGGTGCCGGAGCTGGGGCCGCCGCTGCCGGGTGATCTTGGGCCGGCCATCGTCAATGCGCAGCGGCCGACACCGGGCTACGCGCCGCCGGGCCACGACCCGGCCGAGGCCGAGCGCCTGGCCCGCTTGAAGGAGGCCGAGGAAGCGGCGGCATCGTCGGTGTTCTTCCGCTCGGGTTCGCATAAAGCCGCGCCGGTGGCGCAGTCGCAGGTGGCCGCCGCGCCGGGCTTCGCCGCCAATGCGGCGTTCGACCCGATGGCCGCCGGGCCGGCGTCGGTGGCTGCGCAGCCGGCCGACCCGACCGCCGTACAGAACCGGCAAGACCAGAAAGAGGCGTTCCAGAAAGCCGGAACCACGGAAACCCGTAATTCCGGCAACCTGACCCTGCCGGCTTCGCCGTATCAGGTCATGGCCGGGACGGTGATCGCAGGTGCGCTGGTGACGGGCATCAAGTCGGACTTGCCGGGCGATGTCATCGCCACGGTGACGGAGCCGGTCTATGACACGGCTACCGGGCGCTTCCTGCTGATCCCGCAGGGTTCGCGCATCCTGGGGCGCTACAACAGCCAGGTCAGTTACGGGCAGAGCCGGGTGCAGGTGGTGTGGAACCGGATCATCCTGCCGGACACGTCTTCGCTGACGCTCGACAACCTCGTGGGCACCGACCCGGCAGGCTATGCCGGCCTGGAAGATGACGTGGATTACCACTGGGGCCGCATCTTCGCGGGCGCGGCGCTGACCACGCTGCTGGGCGTCGGCGCCGAGCTGGCGGCGCCGGAGAATCGCCAGGACGGCAACCGCGTCATCATCGCCGGCCGCGACAGCGCGCAAGACAGCATCAATCAGGTCGGCCAGGAGATCACCCGGCGCAATCTCAACATCCAGCCCACCTTGACCAGCCGGCCGGGCCTGCCGGTGCGGATCATCGTCGCGCGGGATTTGACGCTTCGCCCGTACCAGCCACTCATGTTCAATCGAGGCACATCACGATGAACGTACCGACGAAGAAGCTGCGGCTGGGGCCGCTACCGAAAACCGAAGCCACGAAGCTGACCTTCGCGTGCCCGGCCAACCTGAAAGCCGACCTCGACCGCTACGCCGCGCTCCACGCGCAGACCTATGGTGAAGCGGTCGATGCGGCGACGCTGATCCCGCATATGTTGGAAGCGTTCATGGCGGGAGATCGGGGGTTTCGTCGGAAACCAGCAAGGAAAGAGTAGTCGCTTGCAACGGAATCAAGACCGCAGCGACCTTGCTTCTATAGTTGATGCCCTTGAAGCAAGGCGGTTGGAGTGAACATATCGCAAAGCATCAGCACATGATGCCTGGCGCGGGTGATGCCAACCCGCGCTAGTTTGCGACAACGAGGGTGAGGCGCAGCCTCTTGGGTGAAAAGCAGAGGGCTGCTGTTCGGATCATCGAAAATGATTGCTGCGTCGAACTCTTTGCCTTTCGACTTGTGAATGGTCATAACGTGGATACCTTTTAGGTCGTTGCCGCCTGACAAGAGCTGGTCTTCGGCGATGGCCGTATCAAGTGCGCTGCGGGCATTTCGATACGCTCCCTGCGTTTGCCAAATTTCGGTCAGTGCTGCCGAGATACGACGGCCACGCTGGAAGGCGACAAGTTGTTCAGCATCCTCTGCGACGGCTTGAAACGGGTTAGCGCCTGCGTTGCGAAGGATGCTACGCGCATCCAACCAATCCTTTTTCGGGTCTCCCGTGAACTCGTGAGCGCGCAATGCACGCAGTGCATTTAAGAGTTTGGATGCCACTCCATTAGCGCGCGGGGAAGTGCCGCCGCGGCTTTGTCCCGCACTTGTTGCCAACCGCTGCGCGGTGGCAAGGTTGGTATTTCCGCCGCGTGCCCGGAAAACCATTGCTGCAAGGTCAAGGCCGTCAGCCAAGTCCAGTAGCTCCTCTGCTGGTGACCTGCGAGGTTCCAGCATGAACGCTACCATGCGACTCGAAAGCAGTACCGATGCTTCGTCGATCATCACTTTATGCAGGATCAAGTTCGTGCCATCACCAGTTAGCGCACGGGAGATGACGTTAACGCCGCGCCCCCATGTTGCCAGTACGGCTAGGCTCTCGATGTCGCCTTGGGCTACTTCCTTTGCGCGCTGAATGGCAATGCCGATTGCTTGGCGAATCGCACGATCACGGTACTCTCGATTGGCACGATAATTCATGCGCGATACGCCACGATATGCTGTGCCTCTCGGTGTGTTCAGTAGTACGTCGTTGGCGAAGGCGACGATTTCCGAGTCTGGACTTCGGTGATTCTGACCTGCCAAATCTACGCGCAGCGGTTGCAGGGCCGCCATGATGTGCGTTACTCGGTCTGAGCTAACGCCTGGCCGGAAGTCGTAGATTTGCTGATCCAAGTCAGCAAGGCACATCATTTGTGTGCCAGTGGATAGCAACCGAACACAGTGCCACTGATCTTCTGCGGTGTCTTGCGCCTCGTCCACAACGATCAATGGATAGCATGACGAGAACAATTCGCGCAGGCGTGCGCTTCGAGACAGCAGGTCGTGAGCTTTTGGGGCGAATAGGTCGAAGGCGACCCTACCTGATTCCCGAAATAGCCGTTCGCGCTCGATATCCCAATCGCCGCCGTTGTTCTCGAACTCGTGCTGCATTGCCGCCTCATCATGAGGCATCAACAGGTGCAACGACCTTGGTGTACCCAGCAGGTATCCATAAGCCTGCAAGATGCGCCAAAAGAACGAGTGGAATGTCTGGATGGAGAGCTTGCTTTGCAAAGCGGCTGGCAACTGCGTCTTGCTTGCTTCGGCGACACGCGCAACGGCAGCACGCGAGAAGCTGAGAAACAGGACGGATTGACCGGGCGACAAGCCCCTTTCGATCACGAGTCTGGCTTTGGCTAACGCGATGGTCGTCTTGCCGCTGCCTGGGCCACCTGTAACGAGGATGGCCCCGTCCTCATCGAGAATGCTTTGTCGCTGTGCGCAGATGACCAAGGCCACGATTTACAGTTCCTCAGGGTCTTCGGCCGCCGCCCTGTTGTCGCCCGGCACTTCGTTATCGGCACCAGCTTGCGCGGCAAGTGCTTCCTTGCGCTTCGGCTTCGGATAGCGTTGATAGATGTCAGTGAGAAAGTCGGTGATGGTCTTGGGTAACTCGGCCACAGCACAGAGTTGCAGCAGCTTTGCCGCGCCACCTTCGCCTTTCAGTCCTTTCAACGTAGAGATAGTGAATCGCCCCGGGTTTCCTAGACAGCCCCGAGCTTCATGAAATACTGTTTTTCA
>NZ_MDUX01000098.1 GCF_014736495.1 Candidatus Dactylopiibacterium carminicum | reverse complement strand
GCTCGATGTGGGATTCGACTATGCATAGCGCTTGACGGCCAAGACGGTTGCTCAGGCCTCCAGTTGGTAACGCTTCAGTTTTCGCCACAGCGTGGATTTGTCGATGCCGAGAATTTCCGCAGAAAGCGCGCGGTCTCCGTTCGTCTCCCGCAGCGTCTTACGGATGAAATAGGCTTCGATTTCGTCCAGGCTGCGCGGCGTGAAGTAGTCGAGCGCGGACTTCTGGCGGGCGCCGGGCGCCTGCAAGGGGGGAGGCAGCTGCCCCGTGTCGATCACTGCGTCATGGGTCATGATGACCATCCGCTGGACACGGTTCTCGAGCTCGCGCACGTTCCCCGGCCATGCGTACTGCATCAGCGCGTCGAGAGCCTCTTCCGTCAGGCGCGGCGGCTCGGGCCGTTCGTAGCGCTCGGCGAAACGCTGCAGGAAATGGCGTACCAGCACGGGGATATCCTCGCGCCGGTCCTTCAGCGGCGGAATCTCGATCTCCATCACCATCAGGCGGTAATACAGATCCTCCCGGAACAGCCCTTCGCCGATGAGCGCCGGCATGTCGCGATTGGTGGCCGCCACCACGCGCACGTCCACCTCGCGCGGCCGGTTCTCCCCCATGGCAAAGAAACTCCGGTCCTGCAGCACACGCAGCAGCTTCGCCTGCAGCGAAGGCGAGGCATTGCTGATTTCATCCAGGAAGATCGTGCCGCCATGGGCGGCTTCGAACAGGCCCGGCTTGTTGCGGTCCGCTCCGGTGAACGCGCCCTTCCGGTAACCGAACAGTTCGCTCTCGATCAGCGTTTCCGGAATCGCGGCGCAATTGATCGCGATGAACGGTGCCGCCGCGCGATTGCTGGCACGATGGATCTGCTGCGCGACAAGCTCCTTGCCCGAGCCGCTGGGGCCCGAGATCAGCACATTGCAGTCATGCTGGCCGGCCACACCGATGAGGCGCCGGATTCCGGCCACGGCGGCCGATTCTCCGATGAAGGCCTGCCCGCCCGTATCGCCCGCTGGCGGCGGCGTAGCACCGTCACCCCGATCAAGGCGATGACGATGCAGGGCGCGCTCCACCACGGCACGCAGCGCTTCGTTCTCGAACGGCTTGGTGAGGTAGTCGAAAGCGCCATTCTTGAGTGCCAGCACGGCCGACTCCACGGTGGCGTAGCCAGTCAGCAGCACGACCTGGGTGCCATGCCCGCGCTCGCGTGCGAAACCCAGCACATCCAGCCCATCCGGGCCCGGCATGCGCAGATCCGTGACCACCACCGCCACCGGATGCCGCTCCAGATAATCCAGCGCGGCCTGCGAACTCTCCGCGCAGACGATCCGTACGCCCACCTCCAGGCTTTTCAGCACCTGCGCGATCAAACCGCGCATGTTCTCGTCGTCCTCGGTGACGAGCACCACCGGCTTGTTGCGTTCATCAGCCATGGCACGCCCCTCCCACCCAGGCCGGCAGGCGCAGGATGAAGCGCGCACCGCCCTCGTGCCGGAGGTCCAGTCCGAGCGAACCACCGTAACGCGCCACGATCGACTGGGCGATCGAAAGGCCCAGTCCGCTCCCCAGTTCCTTGGTGGAAAAGAAGGGGTCGAAGATGCGGTTGCGCAGCCGCTCCGGCACCCCATGACCGGAATCCTCGACCACCACTTGTACGCCGCGCCCGGAGGCGCTGACCTGGATCGCAATGCTGCGCTCCGGCAACCCCTCGATCGCCTGGCTGGCATTGAGCAACAGGTTGCCCAGCACGATTTCCAGCTTGCCTTCCGGCAGGGCCACCCACAGCGGCTCGGTGCCGGCCTCGAACTCAATCCGCGCATCGACCTGCTTCAGCCGGCAGTGGTGGGCATCCAGCGCGTTGCGGATAGCCGCCAGCACATCGCCGGCGCCCTCATCGCATCGCCCCTGACGCGTGTAGTCGAGCAGATTGCGGATGATGTTGCTGCAGCGGCGCGCCTCGTCCCGGATCACCGAGACGTACTTCCGCACAGCTTCTTCCGATCCTCCCACGCCCTGGCGATCTTGTACGGCTTCCACCGCCAGCTGCGCGTAGCCCAGGATGCTGCCCAGCGGCGTATTGAGTTCGTGCGCCACACCGCCGGCCAGCTCGCCCAAAGCCACGAGCTTGTCCCGGCTGGCGACGCTTTCCAGGAGTTCGCGGTACTCGGTCACATCCTGCAGGATGACCAGCGCGCACAGATCGCGTCCGGCTGCGGGCGGCAATGGCTCCAGGTTCAGCGAGAACCAGCGCGGGCGCCCCGAGACCGGCGAACATATCTCGATGTTGCCGAGCCGCTCGCCACGCTCGAGCGCGGAAACCAGCCGGGCGCGGACCGGCTCGTCCAGCTGCAGCAAATCGAAGACGGTGCGCCCGTCCTGCTTGCCACCGACCGGGCCCAGCAGATGCTCGGCCTGGCGATTCGTCGTCACCACGTGGTGATCTGCGGCCACCCCCAGCATCAGGCCCGGAAAGCTGCGCTGCAGTATCTGGATGGTGTCACGCTCGACGATCACGCTGCTCTGGCACTCGTCAACGATGGCGAACACCTGATCCAGGCGGGAGATCATGCTGTTGTAGTCACGCAGCACCTCCGCGCCATACCCCTCACGATCGGCGGGCGCCACGGGGCGGAGGTATCCGTCCATCGCCAGCGCCACGCCCTCGTGCAGGCGGCGCAAGGCACGCCGGTAGGCAAGCACCTTTGTCGTGGCAACGCCGCAAACGGCAGCCAGCAGCAGCCATGGCAACGCCGAGGCCGACACCGGAGCTTCACGCCAGGCATACACCAGCAGGGCCGCGCCTGCCGCCACCGGGAGAATCCGGGCCGCCCCCACCCGCCAGGGCCAAACTTTCATGACGATGCTCATCTTTCCTTCCTGTTCGATAAATGGCGCGAAAGATCGCTTTGTCGCGACTGCCCCACGCAGGGAAATTTTCCCAATCGGGCAGGCGCACAAGCTTGATCCAGCTCCATCACGACACGAGAGAAAGCCCCGGAAAATGCATTCATCATGATTATTTTCTGATAAGCAAATTCATCCGGCCGATCAGAAGATGAATTGCAGCCCCAGCGTGGCGAGGTAGCCGTCCTGCAGGGAAGGATCGAGCTGATCCGGCTTGTCGTAGTCGACGCGGGCGTATTCGAAGGTCAGCTTGAGACGCTGACCATCGAGGTAGTAGTTGGCCCCGATGGCGTTGACGGTGTTGTCCAGCACACCGGAATCCAAGTGGTACTTCGATTTCTGGTGACGGCCGAAGAACTGCAGCCGCCCGCCCTGGATCGGGTTCGGCAGCAGATAGCCGGCCTTCAGGTAGTAGGAGGACAGCTCGGTGTTCGAAGGCAGGTTCGGATCGGGTGCGAGATTGATGGCGTTGCCGGTGTCGTAGGCCACGTAGGCAGCGGACGCGGTATAGGTTCCACTGCTGGTCGGCAGCTCGGCGAACACGTCCGCCGTCCACGCGCGGTAGTCCTTGATGTCGCTGCGCGTCGCATAGTCGGCATACGCCACATTGGCCTGCTGGTCGTAGGCCGCGCCGATCGTGAAGATCTTGCGCGTCCCCAGATAGGTACCCCGATAGCCGTAATCGCTTTCCGGATCGAGCGGGCTCCAGTGCGCACGGACGGTCAGGCGAGGTGCCTTCTTCGGCACCACGTCATCCTCGCGGCCGTCGGCGAACATCACGCGATACTGGAAGCGCGCATCGGCGAGATTGCCCCAGACGGCCGCGCCGGTATCCCGCGAGCCACCGAACGAGGTGTAGAACGCGCTTGAGCGATCCAGCGTCAAGGGCTCCAGGCACGCTTCGAGACCTTCACGCGTGAAGGTGTTCTTGAAGCGTCCGACGATGAAACGCACCGGGTCCGAGTAATCCAGGGTGACATAGGCATCGCGGTAATAGACGGAGCGGTCGTCCAGCCCCCCTTGCTGTCGTTGCCAGACTCCAGCTGCGCATAGAAACCGACGTAGTCGTTGGCCTGGCCGGCCAGCGTGATACGGTTGCGGCGCAGGTAGGTATCCCAGGTGCTGCCGGAATCGTTCGACGAGGTGTAGTTGCGTGCCTGCCCCCACACCTGTAGCGCATAGCTCAGCGTGATAGAGCCTTCTTCACCGAACTCGAACGTCGGCCCCGCCCAGGCGGAAGAACCGCACAGGGCGGCAACCAGAAGCGCGGCGCGGCGTAGCGTGCGGCCCTTGCGCAGGCCGGCAACCGGCCCTCCCTTGGAATTGTTTCTGTCTTGCATGACTTATTTGCCTTTGCTTGCTTGAGTCGATTTGTAGAGATTCAGATCGGCAGGCTTGCCTATCGGGTCGTGACACGCCGCACAGGCCTGCGCGGGTCCATTGGCCGGATTGGCGACGAGCCCCGTGTGCGCGATTTCCTTCTTGAGCAGCCGTGAATTGCCGCCGTGGCATCCCACGCAGGAAAAATTGACCTGCTTGTGCTGGACGTGCCATGGATCGCTCCCAGGGGCCTCGGCACGCGCGCCGTTGTGGCACTTGAAACAGCTGGATGCGCCCAGGCCACAGGCGTTTGCCAACGCTATGGGAGATATCGAGCGGGCGTTTTCCGTGAAAGCCACGATCGCCTCGCTCCCCCAGTCGGAACGGAACGCGGCTTCCTCCACCACGCTACTCGTGCGCCACAGCTGCAACACACTGCTGCCGATCACCGCCAGCAACACGAGCACCCCGCCCCGCAACAGCCAGCGCGCACTCGCCGCCCGCCGGAAACCGGCGGCAATCCGGGTCAGGCGGCTCATTGCGCGGCCCCCGGGTGTACGCCTGGCTTTTCACCGCCGATGCTGGCGTCGCGCGGCCTTTCAATATCCTTGCCCGACAGCTCATCGCTGCACACGCAGACCGGCCCCTTGCGGAACTTCAGACGCTGGCGCGGTGAAGGCTCCGGCGTGGAACGATTGCCGCCGGACTTTTCCGGCGCCACGACCCGGCCAGCCTGCAAAGATTCACCGCCAAGCTCGGCACCCGCCGTGCCTATCGGGCGTGCGGGCTCTGCAGCCTGGGTCGCCCCCGCAGCGACCAGAACAACAGCAAGAGACGCGAAGACTCTTTTCCCCGACCTCACTGGATTCACACCCAGCAGGCTTTCAAAAAACCTTGTGCTCAATTGGATTCATTCCCGCGTGTTGATATGACCGGGCCGGAATTCCGGCGTGATTCGCGCTCTGACAGACAGTGAATCCGCATCAGAACCGGAACCGGCTCGACGCATCGGAGAGAACGCCATGTCACAGCAACAGCAATCTCTGTGCCGCACATTCCGCGGATCATCGCTGCACGAGGAATATCCAGAGGCACGCAGCAGGAATGAAGCGCCTGCGGGCAAAACAATGGCTATCGAAGTGTCATTCACAAAACAGGCAAAGGCTTGCAGCAAGGTGCTTTCGTGAAAACGGCTCTGGATTTGTCAAAAATCCATAATCAGCCAGGCGAAAAAGCTAATCAGAAATCCGTATATGAATTGAATGCACGGACGACCTGTGAATCGCCCCGGGTTTCCTAGACAGCCCCGAGCTTCATGAAATACTGTTTTTCATAGTCTATCGGAGACATGCCATTTGCGTGGCTGTGTCGCCGTTTCGGGTTGTAGAACATCTCGATGTAATCGAACACGTCACGGCGGGCATCCTCGCGTGTTGGATAGATTTTGCGTTTGATCCGCTCGCGCTTGAGCAGCTGGAAGAAACTTTCTGCGACTGCGTTGTCGTGGCAGTTTCCTCGGCGACTCATGCTGCCCTTGAGCTTGTTGGCGCGCAGGAACGACTGCCAATCGTCGCTGCTGAACTGGCTGCCCTGATCCGAATGAACCATGACCTCCTGCGTCGGCTTGCGGTGCCAGACGGCCATCAGCAAGGCGTTCAGTGCGAGGTCTGCCGTCATCTGAGCACTCATCGACCAGCCCACGACCTGTCGCGAGAACAGATCCAGGACTGCCGCCAGAAACAGCCAGCCCTCATGCGTGCGGATGTACGTAATGTCAGTCACCCCAGACCTTGTTCGGTTCGCTCACGTCGAACTCGCGCTGAAGATGGTTCGGTGACACGTTGGCAGGACAGCCCCCCCCGTAGCGGCCCGGCCGACGCCCATAGCCCGTCAGGGACTTGAGGCCGATCTGGCGCATCAGCCGAGCAACACGATGCTTGCCGCAGGATTCGCCCAGATCGCGCAGGTCATGCGTGATCTTACGGTAACCATACACGGCACCACTTTCCAGCCAGCACTGCTTGATCAGGCCTTCAATGCGCTGATCTTCCAGGGCAGGTGCAGACAGCGGCTGGGCTTGCCAGGCGTAGTACCCACTCGGATGGACCCGCATGACCTTGCACATGCGTCGGA
>NZ_MDUX01000008.1 GCF_014736495.1 Candidatus Dactylopiibacterium carminicum | reverse complement strand
TGCCAGGCGTAGTACCCACTCGGATGGACCCGCATGACCTTGCACATGCGTCGGATTGGCCAGACGTTCTGATGCGCTTCGATGAAGGCGTACCTTACCCGGACTGCTTGGCAAAGTACGCTGTGGCCTTTTTTAGGATGTCGCGCTCCTCGGTTACCCGCTTGAGCTCGGCTCGTAGCCGACGTAACTCGTCCTCTTGGCTATCCTGCGTTTGACGCTCCTGCGGCGTCAGGCTGTAGCGCTTGATCCATGCGTACAGACTGTGGATGCTCACATCCAGTCGCCCGGCAACGTCCGCAACGCTATGTCCGCGATCGGTCACTTGCTTGACCGCTTCAATCTTGAACTCTTCCGTGTATCGCTTGCTACTCATAGACACCTCCACTTGGTTGCCAGCTTAAGGCTTCGAAGTGTCTAGTGAACCGGGGGCGATTCAATACGCATAACTTTGCAGTCGAGAGGGACGTCTGCTTTCCTAGAGCTTGGCTGTCCGCAACGGGTCGGCTGCTGTCGCTGATAAGCAGATCACTGACGGTCCGCTTCAGCCGATTCGCTTCCGTATGTTGTCGGGCAGGTTTCGGTTGAATCCGAAGTATTGAGCGGTCATCCAGATCACCGCCCAAGAGAAGACGCAAAAGCCCACACATAGCTGATGGCTTGGCCGCCCGGGCCCGGATACTTCAGTCTTCCGGACCGCATATTCAGACCGCTCTCTTCCGCTCTCCATTCCAGAGCATCCCGCAGAGCCCCATCCACAACGGCCTGCCCCGCAGCTCACCCCGCCGCAAACCACGCCACCAGGAAATCCAGCATCGTGCGCAGCAGGGCTGTCTGGTGTTCCCGCGAGGTGTAGAGGCCGTGGATGCCCAGCGTCTGCGGCCGTGCCCGGGGCAGCAGCGCCACCAGTTGCCCGCTGGCGATCAGCGGCGCAGCCGAGAACACGGGCTGCAATGTGATGCCCGCGCCCTCCACGGCGGCCTGCAGCAGCACCACGGATTCGTTGGCGCTGAGGTTGCCGCTCACCGGCACGCTGACAGCCTCGCCCGCCTGCTCGAAATGCCACAGGCTCTTGCCGAAGTAGGCGTAGGTAAGGCAGTTGTGCCCGGCCAGTGCTTCGATACGCGTGGGCGTGCCGTGCGCACGCAGGTAGGCCGAAGAGGCGCAGACCACCGACGGGCATTCGCCGAGGCGCCGGGCGATGATGCCGGGGTCCAGCTGGTTGGTGATGCGGATGGCAAGGTCGATGCGGTCTTCCACCAGGTTCACCGCCTTGTTGCCGATCTGCAGATCCACGGCGGCCTGTGGATGGCGCTGCAGGAAGGCCGCCACGGCGCCAGCCAGCGAGGCCTGCGCCAGCGACTGGGCACAGGCGATGCGCAGGATGCCGCGCGGCTCCTCGCTCAGCGCATCGCCCACCCACGGCACCTGATCCGCCAGGGACAGCATCTCGCGGCAACGCGCCAGGGTGGCCTCGCCCGCCGCCGTCAGGCTGATGCGCCGCGTGCTGCGGTGGAACAGGCGCGCGCCGGCCCAGGCTTCCATCTCGCCGAGATAGCGCGTGACCATTGCGCGCGACATTTCCAGGGCCTCGGCGCTCGCGGTCAGGCTGCCGCGCTCGGCAATGCTCACGAAGACCCGCGCCGCCAGGATGCGATCCATATATGTCCGATTCGAGCAACAATTCATTGCATATTAGGCCGTTTATCGCACAGGTGGCGAGCCCTAATCTGCAGGCACATCACAACCTGCACACAAGGAGTCTCTTCATGCAAGCCCGCAAGCTCTTCACCGCCGCCGCCCTGGGTTTCACCACCCTGATGCCGCTGGCCCATAGCGCCCAGCCCCTGCAACTGGAAGTGTTCAATCCCGGTGAAAAATCCATGTTCCCGGTCAGCTCGGTCATCGTCAGCGGCGCTCGCGAGGCGATTCTGATCGATGCCCAGTTCCAGCGCGACGATGCCGAGGCACTGGTGGCGAAACTGCGCGCCGGTGGCAAGACGCTCAAGGCCATCTACATCAGCCACAGCGACCCGGATTACTACTTCGGCCTGGATACCCTCAAGGCCGCCTTCCCCGCCGCCCGCGTGCTCGCCACCGCGCAGACCGTGGCACACATCAAGGAAAGCATGGACGGCAAGCTCGCCTACTGGGGGCCGATCCTGAAACAGAACGCGCCTGGGAAACTGGTGCTGCCCGAAGCGATCGCGGGTGACAGCCTCAGCCTCGAAGGCCAGCGCATCGAGATCAAGGGTCTGACCGGCCCCAGCCCCGAACGCAGCTACCTGTGGATTCCTTCGTTGAAGACCGTGGCCGGCGGCGTCGTGGTGTCCAGCGGCATCCACGTCTGGGTGGCAGATACGCAGAGCGCGCAATCCCGCCAGGACTGGCAGGCCACGCTCAAGGGCATCGCCGCCCTGCAACCGGCCGCCGTGGTGCCCGGGCACTATCTGGGCGAAATCCCCGCAGGGCTGGGGGCCGTGGCCTTCACCGCCGAGTATCTGAAGGCATTCGAGGACGCCGCCGCGCATGCGAAGGATTCGAACGAACTGATCACCAGTCTCAAGGCCCGCTATCCCTCGCTCGGCGAGCCGGCTTCGCTGGAGCTTTCGGCCAAGGTGATCAAGGGCGGGATGAAGTGGCCACAATGAATGCTTCGGAACGATGAAACGCCTGGGTGCCGCTGCGGCACCCAGGCGGTACGCCCGACAGAGAAAGGAAGCCCCATGAATACCCTGCATTACATCTATGACCCGCTTTGCGGCTGGTGCTACGCCGCAGCTCCGCTGATCGACGCCGCGCATGGTGTGGAAGGCCTGAAGCTGGCCCTGCACGCGGGCGGCATGCTGGCCGGCGCGAACCGCCGCGCCATCACGCCGCAATGGCGCGATTACGTGATGCCGCACGACCGCCGCATCGCCCAATTGAGCGGCCAGCCCTTCGGCGAAGCCTATTTCGAGGGGCTGCTGCGCGATACCACGGCGGTCATGGATTCGGCGCCACCAGCCACCGCCATCCTCGCCGCCGAAGCACTCGCCGGACGCGGGCTGGAGATGCTGCACGCTCTGCAGCACACGCATTACGTGGAAGGCCGGCGCATCGCGGAGCGCGAAGTCATCAACGCGCTGGCGCAACAGCTCGGCCTGGATGCCGAAGCCTTCGACGCCCGCTACGCCGCGCTTGAAAACGGCCCCACGTCGCAGCATTTCCACAGCAGCCGCGAATGGCTGGCACGCGTTGGCGGCCAGGGCTTTCCGACCCTGGCGCTGGAAGCCGGCGATGGCACGCTGACGCGCGTCGAGGCAGGCGAATGGCTCGGCCGCCCGACGGAGTTCGCCGCCGCGCTGCGCGCGCAACTCGGCCTGCAAAGCCAGGCCACGACGACGATTGCGCAATGCGGGCCGGACGGCTGCGCCATCTGACAGGGTCGTTTGCCACCGACGCGGACGGGGCGGATCGGCGTCGGCGGGATGGGCGCCACCGCCCTCCGCTCGACGGAGATAAACGGCGATAGAGCGGAATTTTCTTCTATTGATCCTGTTTCATAAGTCGGCATGCCTCAATCCTGCCTACATGGTGGTCCGCCGCCATGTCCGGCGCCGGGCTCTCCGTGCAGGCCGTGACAAGGCGGCGCCTCCAGTCACAGCCAGGAGTCCGCCGCAATGCATGCCGCCCGCCCCCAACCATCCGCACGCCACGCCGGCTTCACCCTCGTGGAGCTGATGATCACGGTCGCCATCATCGGGGTGCTGGCGGCAATCGCCTATCCTGCCTATCAGGATTACGTCACCCGCAGCCGGCTCATCGACGCCACGAATGCGCTGTCCACCCTGCGCGCGAAGATGGAGCAGCACTATCAGGACAACCGGACCTATCTCACCTCCGGCAGCTATACGGCCCCCTGCAAGAGCAGTGCGAACCAGACCGCCGGCACCTTCACGATCTCGTGCTCGCTGACCGACACCACCTACACCATCACCGCCACCGGTAGCGGCCAGACTGCCGGCTTCGCCTACACCATCGACCAGAATGGCAGCATGGCCACCACCGGCCTGCCTTCCGGCTGGGGCAGCACCCAGAGCGGCTGCTGGGTGCAGCGCAAGGGGCAATCGTGCTGAGGCCGCGCCGGGCACCGGGCTTCACGCTGATCGAGCTGATGATCACGATCGTGGTCCTGGCCATCCTGACCCTGCTGACCGTGCCCAACCTGTCGACCTGGATGGCCAACAGCCGCGTGCGCTCCGTGGGTGAAGCCCTGCAGAACGCCTTGCGTCAGGCACAAGGGGAGGCGGTCTCGCGCGGTCGCCAGACCGTCTTCGTACTGACCGCCGCCACCCCGGCGCTCAACGCCACGCCCAGCGCCAATGCCGCGCACTGGTATCTGCAGACACTGCCTCTCACCGATGCGGAGGAAACCAACGGGACTTTCCTGCGTGGCGAACAGATCGCCTCGACCCAGTCCGTCAGCATCACCGGCAACGCCGTGCTGTGCTTCAACTCGCTGGGGCGCCTGGTCAGCAATACGGCGACCGGGCTGGGTGCAAGCTGCACGCTCCCCGATGCTTACGTCACCTACGATCTGAGCGCCGTCGGCGCGGACCGCCCGTTGCGCGTGGAGGCCTACCTGGGCGGTCGGGTCCGCCTGTGCGATCCGGCCAAGACCCTGTCGTCCACCCAGCCCGACGGATGCGCGACATGAACGCCACCCCGCGCCCGACCGCACAGCAGGGCAGCGCACTGCTCGAAGCCCTGGTTTCGATCCTGGTGTTTTCGCTGGGCGTGCTGGGCATCGTCGCCCTGCTGGCCAAGTCCACCCAGTTCTCGGTCGACGCCGAGGACCGCACGCGCGCGGCAATGCTTGCCAACGAACTGGCCTCGCAGATGTGGGAGAACCAGAGCACCTCGCTCGACAGCGGCGTGATCAGCACTTGGCAGGCGCGCGTACAGGCAACGGGCAGCGGCCTGCCCTCGGCCAGCGCCACCTGCAGCGTCGACAGCAGCGGCCTCGCCACCATCACCGTCACCTGGAAAGCCCTCTGGCGCAAGAGCGACGAGCAAGCCAACACTTATTCCACGCAGGTACTGATCCCATGAGCCTGCCAGGCCGGCGCCAACAGGGCGTCACTCTCATTGAACTGATGGTCTCGCTGGTCATCGCCTCGCTGCTCACCATCGCCGTGGCCAGCTACGAAGGCCACAAGCGCACCACCACCTCGGTGAACGATCTCAACCAGAGCGGCAACTACGCCGCCTGGGTGCTGGACAACCTGCTGCGCAGCGCCGGCTCGGGCTTTGCCCAGACGGCGGAGTTCGCCTTCGGCTGCCAGCTGCTGGTCGCCAAGGGCGGCGAAACCATCCTGCCCCGCGCGGCGGCGCTGCCTGCGCCCTTTGCCGGCCTGGATACCACCTTCCGGCTGGCCCCGGTGCTGATCGTGCAGGATGGCAGCACCCCGACGGATAGCGGCAGCGGCTCTGATCTGCTGCTGGTGATGAGCGGCGCCGCGGGCAAGGCCGAAGCCCCCGCCTATCTCAGCGACTATCCCGACAGCGCATCGCTTCCCCTGAAGAACACGCGCGCCTTTGCGGCCAGTGACGTCCTGCTGCTGGTGGATCAGGAAACCGGCAGCAGCGGCACGGTGCCCTGCATGCTCACCCAGGTCAGCAGCAGCTTTGCGGAAAGCGGCGCCAGCATCCTGCCGCTCGCCGGCAGCTACCACCAGGCCAGCATCGCCGCGCAATCCCTGGCGGCCTATACCGAGCAGACCGTGGCGCTGAACCTGGGCAATCCCGGCAAAGGCAATCCGCCCGGTTTCGCCGTGCTCGGCGTGGGAGACAACAGCACGCTGTATACCTACGACCTGCTGCAGACCAGCAGCGCGCCACGGCAGGCCATCGCCTCCGGCGTGTTCGAGCTGCACGCGCTCTACGGGCTGGATACCGACGACGACGGCAAGATCGACAGCTGGCGCCGCCCCGAGGGCGACTACGCCTATGCCGCGCTCACCGCCGGCACCAGTGCTGCGGCCAGTGTCATCACGCGCATCAAGGCCGTGCGCGTAGGGCTGATCCTGCGCACGGATCTCAAGGAGAAGGAAACGGTGAGCCCGGATTCGCTGACGCTGTTCAGCGATCTGGGGTCGGATCTTGCCTATTCCCCCAGCCTGGGCACGGACAACACCCGCTATCGCTACCGCGTGCAGGAATTCACCGTGCCGCTGCGCAACCTGATGCTGCTGGAGTAAGCCATGCGCCCCATGCCCGCCCCTCCTCGCCAACGCGGCATGATCCTGCTGGTCACCTTGCTGGTGATGGTGATCCTGCTGGTCTCCTCGGTCGCGCTGCTGCGCTCGTTCGATACCTCATTGCTGCTCTCGGGCAACCTGGCCTTCAAGCGCGACCTGGTCAACCAGGGCGAACGCGGCATGGCCAAGGCCATCGCAGCCTTCAACAACGGCGCGCTCAGCGACGACAGCGCGCGCGAGGCCAATATCGGCACGATCAACTATTCCGCCTCGATCCTTTCTTCCAATGCGAAAGGCATTCCGGAGGTACTGCTCAGCACGAGCAAGTACAGCGCAGCCGGCATGGCCGGCACCGACATCTCGGACAACGGGGTGACCATCCGCACCGTGATCGACCGCCAATGCGCCAGTGCCGGCGAATTCAGCATCTCGACCTGTGTTTACGTGCCCGGTTACTCCGATACCGGCGGCACCAGCTGGCTCAAGAAGGCCGGCTCCGAATACGTCCCGGTCTATCGGGTCAGCGTGCGCGTCGACGGCCCGCGCAACACCCAGGTTTTCCTCCAGACCACGCTGGTGCGCTGAGCGCACCGCAAGCCCCGGAGCACACCATGAATCGCCAGACATCCCGGCTCTTGCCCGCACTGCTCGCGGGTCTGTCCTTCACCGCCTTGCTGCCCGCCACCTCGCAGGCCTCGGACATCGATCTCGCCGATGCGCCGCTGTTCTCCTCGGTCAGCGTACCGGGCAATCTCGCGCTCGCGCTCTCGGTGGAATGGCCGACGGCCACCACCCCCGCCTACACCACGAGCTACTCCGCGAGCAGCACCTTCCTGGGTTATTTCGACCCGCTCAAGTGCTACCAGTACATCTACAACTCGACCACCCCGGCGAACAGCTACTTCACGCCCTACAGCTACAACAGCGCCGGCAGCCACACCTGCGCCAGCAGTTCGAGCCTGCAGCTGTGGAGCGGCAATTTCCTCAACTGGGTTTCGATGCAGACCCTGGATACCTTCCGCTGGGTGCTTACCGGCGGCTACCGCAGCACCGATACCAGCAGCGAGACGATCCTGACGAAGACCTTCGCCGGCTACAACTCGTCCGTCATGCCGCACAAGAGCATCTCTTCTGCCAGCACGACGCTTTCCGGCGTTACACCGCTCAGCTGGAGCGCCTGGAACAGCCGTGTACGCTACGCGGGCACTGCGGTCTATTTCACCAACAGCGGCACCAGCGCGACGGGCTGGACGGATTACACCGATCCGGCCAGCAAGACGGCCACCGGCACGGACTACAACGGGCACAACAGCTACGTGAAGACGAGTGATTCGAAGTATGCGAATCCGGCCACCGTCTACCGGATCTTCATCAACGTGAAGGTCTGCGACAGCAGCGTGCAGCTCGAGGACAACTGCGTCGGCTATCCGCTGGACAGCACCAGCCCCACCCACTACAAGCCGGAAGGCCTGCTGCAGAACTACGCCTCCAAACTGCGCTACTCGACTTTCGGCTACCTGCACGACGACTCGCGCACGGATGGCGGCGTGATGCGCGCCCGCATGAAGTACATCGGCCCGAGCCAGCCCGTGCCGGGCTCCTCCGCCATCACGAACTCGCTCACGGAATGGAGCAGCAGCACCGGCATCATGCTGCAGAACCCCGACAGCAGCGACGCAACGGCCACCCAGACCTTCGCGAAATCCTCCGGCTGGACCGTATCCATCAGCAACAGCGGCGTGATGAACTACCTCAACAAGTTCGGCTCGATGGGCTTCTCGAGCGACGGCTCCTACTACAAGTCGAAGGATCCGGTCGGCGAGCTGTATTACTCCGCCACGCGCTACTTCCGCAACAAGGGCAACGTGGCCTCCTACTCCTCGCTGAGCGGGGCGGGCAGCTCCAACAAGGCGGCGATCTGGCTGGATGGCTTCCCGGTCATCACGAGCTGGGACGATCCTATCCTCTACAGCTGCCAGAAGAATTTCATCCTCGGCATCGGCGACACCTACTCCTGGTATGACAGCGAGCTTCCGGGGTCGACGCTGGCGGCCTCCACGGTTCCGTCGGAAGTCACCGCCGATGCGGCGGATTCCGGTTCGCCAGCCACGGACGGCAAGGTCAATGTCTGGGCCGCGATTACCATGGTCGGCAAGCTCGAGGGGCTCTCCTCCGGCAGCCTGGGTGACAAATGGAACGGCAGCAGCCGCTACAACACCCTCTACATCGCCGGGCTGGCCTATGACGCCCACACCCGCGACATCCGTGCCGATCTCACAGGCACGCAGACGATCAACACCTATTGGCTGGACGTACACGAAAGCACCTATTACGAGCACAAGAACCAGTACTGGCTGGCCGCCAAGTACGGCGGTTTCACCGTACCCGATGGCTTCTCGCCCTATTCCAGCAGCAACAGCACCAGCACGCTGGCCGACAGCACCTGGGTATCCAGCGGCTCCTACGTGCCGTTCTCGGGCACGACCTACGCCACCTCCAACGGCCTGTCGTATTCCACCGACAGCAACACCAACTGCTCCACGCTGACCGGTGGCGTATCCAGCAAATGCGACAAACGGCCGACGAACTACTTCCCCGGCAACTCGCCATCGACGATGAAATCCGGCCTGACCGATGCGTTTGCCAAGATCGTCGCGGAAACGGCTGCAGCGACCGCCACGGCGCTCTCCTCCCCCTCGCCGCAGCAGACCAGCAGCGGCTCGGCCAACTATGCGGCGACCTACAGCCCCTCCACATGGACCGGCACGCTCAAGGGGCAATCCGTTGCCTACGACAGCGATGGCGACCCCACCTACACCACGGTCTGGGAGGGTGGCGCACTGCTCGATGCGCGCAGCTGGAGCACCCGCAAGATCATCACCTGGTGCAACAGCGGCGGGCTTTCACTGAGCGCCAGCATGGGCTGCGCGGGCTCGCTCGCCGCGGTCGACGGCGTCGCCACCCAATCGGCGACGAACTTCGTCAAATACCTGCGCGGGGATCGCACCCAGGAAGTCGCCAATGGCGGCCTGTATCGCACGCGCAACTCGCTGCTGGGCGACATCGTGAACGCCAAGGTGGTGGCCAACGGCGCCCCCGAGGGCCTGCTCAGCGATCTTTACAACGATGGCTACAGCAGCTTCAAGCGGACCCATGCCGACCGCGACACCGTCGTCTTCGTCGGCGCCAATGACGGCACGATGCACGCCTTCAACGGCTCCATCACTGCCAGCGACGGCGGCCAGGAACTCTTCGCCTACATCCCGAGCCTGATCTACAGCGATACCGATTCCACCACCGGCGGCGGCCTTTCCTCACTGGGCAACCCCAGCTTCACCCACCGCTATCTCGTCGATGGCACGCCGAACGTCTTCGACATCGATTTCTACAAGACCACCAAGGCGACGGCCACCACCAACGACTGGCGCTCGGTACTGATCGGCGGTCTGGGCAAGGGCGGCAAGGGCTATTACGCCATCGACGTCACCGATCCCACCGCCTGGACCACGGAAGACGCCGTGGCCGGCAAGGTGCTGTGGGAGTTCTCCGATACGCACATGGGCTACAGCTATGGCAGCGCGACCGTGGTGAAGACCGCCAAGTACGGCTGGGTGGTGGTGCTGACCTCGGGCTACAACAACGACGATGGCAAGGGCTATTTCTTCTTCGTCGATCCACGCAGCGGCGAACTGCTGGAAAGGGTCGCCACGCCGGAGGGCTCCACCTCCTCGCCGATCAACATGGCGCATGCCTCGGCCTTCGTGCCCAATTACAAGAATGGCACCGCCGATGCGATCTATGCCGGCGACCTGCAGGGCAATCTGTGGCGGCTGGATGTCACGGCCAGTTCGGGTTCCTACAGCAGCCCCACCCGGATCGCCCGGCTGGAAAGCACCGACGGCTCGGCCCAGCCCGTGACCACGCGGCCCTTGGTCGAGATCGAGCCGGATTCCGGCAAGCGCTACGTGCTGCTCGGCACGGGCCGCCTGCTGGCGGATTCCGACGTTTCCAGCAGCCAGGTCCAGACCTTCTACGCCATCATCGACGGGCAGAGCGGCAGCGGCGCCTTCTACGGCGGCAGCACCAGCCTGCCCGACGACGTCAGCTTCCCCGTCAGCCGCGACGACCTGGAAGAAAATGATGACCTGCTCTCCGGCATCGGCAGCAGCCCCGGCAAGACCATGGGCTGGTACTTCGATCTCCCCGTGAGCGGTGGCATCGCCGAACGCGTCAACGTGGATCCGGCTGCCAACAACGGCATCGTCGCCTGGGCCGGCAACCTGCCCAACGGCGAGGTCTGCTCACCCTCCGGCACCTCGAACGCCTATGCGGTGAGCATCGGCCTGGGCAAGAGCGTGCTCACCGACAGCAGCGGCAATGCCGTCGCCTCGCTGGCCCAGAGTGCCATCATCACCGAGATCGCCTTCGTCAATGTGGGTGGCAAGATACGGCTGCTGGCCGGCACATCCTCGGGCACGGTCTCCAACCTGCCCGGCAGCTATTCGACCAATACTTCGCTCAAGCGCATGAACTGGCGCGTGGTACCGACCGCGGACTGAGCCATGCGGCATGGCTTGCTGGCCGCAGGCCTGGCCTCGTGCCTGGTCCACGGCGCATTGCTGCTCGCGCATGCGCCGTGGCAGGCCTCTGGCCCCACCGACGCAGCCATGCGCAACGAGACACCGCTGGCGGCCCGGCTGCATCCGGCACAGCTCGTCGGATCGCCTCCGCAGGAGGAGGCAACGCCCGCGCCCACACCCGCCAGACGCGGCAGTCCGCAAGGCACCGGTAGGGAATCTTCCGCCCGGAACACCCCGGTGACACCACAGGAAATGCACTACTGGCCGGCAGACAGCCTGGAGCGCCGGCCGGTGCCCGTCTCGGCGCCGGACAGCCGCTGGCTCGAAGGCGCGGACCTTCCCGCCGCCAATGTGCGGCTGCGCCTCTACATCGACGCCGAGGGCCGGGTACGCAGGACGGAAATCGTCGCGGACGATGCCGAAGCCTGGGCGCCCGTGCGCCGCATGTTCGAGGAAACCCGCTTCCTGCCAGGGCGGCGCGCCGGAGAAAGCGTGCCGAGCTGGCTGGAGATCGAGCTGGATTTCCTAGAGCTGCGCCGCGTGCTCTGACGCCGTTTCAGTGCCGCCGGACATCCTTCCCCGCGCCCGGCGGCGGCGCCGAGCAACAGGGCGAAGGCTTGGCAGCTTCGTGCGCACGGAGATTTTCCGCGCACCAGGCGCGATAGCGCTGGTACAGCTTTTTCAGCCAGGCAATCATCTTTCCTCCTTTCGCGTAGGGTGCGCCATGCGCACCATGCTTTTCAAACAAACTCACCGGCGCCGGAGCGGCACCACATACGGTGCCAATCCTCGTAGGGCGTCATCCAGCAGGGACAAAGTCCGGCTGAAGCCGGACCCACACAGGCGCTCACTCATGCAGCGCAAAACGCCGGGTCTTACCATCGGACTGCACCAGCAGCGTCTCGTAGCTGCGATCTCCCGTCATCGGCAGATCCATCCCCGGAGACGCCGGTGGCATGCCCGGCACAGCCAGCCCGACGGCCTTGGGTTTCTCGCGCAGCAGGCGCTGCACATCCTGCGCCGGCACATGGCCTTCGAGCACGTAGCCGCCCACCTTCGCGGTGTGGCAGGAGCCCAGTGAATCCGGGATGCCCAGTGCCTTGCGCTGCGCGGAAACATCCTGGACCTCATGCACCTTCGCCACGAAACCGGCCTTCTGCATGTGCTCCACCCATTTGCCGCAGCAACCGCAGTAGGGCGACTTCCACACCTCCAGCACCGGGCCGGCAGCCCAGGCGCCCAGGCTGCCCAGCAGAAGCAGCAAAGCCATTACGGATTTCTTCATGAATGATCTCCTTGCAAGGAAGTTGAAGTCTGCCCCGCGCGCTGCGCGGCCCGTCGCCGCATCAGCAGCCAGGCGGCCGGAATCAGGAACATCGACAGCAGCGGCGCGGTGATCATGCCGCCCACCATGGGCGCCGCGATACGCTGCATCACCTCGGAACCGGTGCCGGTGCCCCACATGATGGGGAACAGGCCGGCCAGGATGGTGGCCACCGTCATCGCCTTGGGGCGCACGCGCAGCACGGCCCCCTCGCTGATCGCGTCATGCAGCGCAGCGATACCGCTCTGCCCCGCCGCCAGCCGATCCTCCCAGGCGTGCCGCAGATAGAGCAGCATGATCACCCCGAATTCCGCCGAAACGCCGGCCAGCGCGATGAAGCCCACCGCGCCCGCCACCGAGAGGTTGTAGCCGAGCAGCCACAGCAGCCAGATGCCGCCCACCAGCGCGAAGGGCAGCGTGGCCATGATCAGCAGTGCCTCGTCGACACGACGGAAGGTGAGGTAGAGCAGCACGAAGATGATCAGCAGCGTGGCGGGCACCACGATCTTCATCTTGGCGGTGGCGCGCTCCAGGTACTCGAACTGGCCGGACCAGGTAAGCGAATACCCGGGCGGCAGCTTGAGCTGGTCGCGCACCACGGCCTGCATGTCATGCACGGTGCCGGCGAGGTCGCGGCCGCGGATGTCGACATACACCCAGCCGGAGAGCCGCGCGTTCTCGCTGCGCAGCATCGGCGGCCCGTCGTTGATGCGCAGCTGTGCCACGTCGCCCAGGGTCAGGCGCTGGCCGGCCGGGCCGACGATGGGCAGATCGCGCAGGCGCTGCACCGAATCTCGCAGCTCGCGCGGATAGCGCACGTTGATCGGGTAGCGCGCCAGGCCCTCGACCGTCTCGCCGACGTTTTCGCCGCCGATGGAGGAGGCCACCACGCTGTGCACGTCGGCGATGTTCATGCCGAAGCGTGCGGCGGCCTCGCGGTCGACATTCACGTCGATGTAGCGCCCGCCGGTGAGCCGCTCGGCCAGCGCCGAGCTGACGCCGGGCACGCTCTTCACGATCTGCTCGACCTGCGTGGTGAGCCGCTCGATCTGCGCCAGATCCGTGCCGTTCACCTTGATGCCCACCGGGCTCTTGATGCCGGTGGCGAGCATGTCCAGCCGGTTGCGGATCGGCGGCACCCAGATGTTGGCCAGCCCCGGCACCTTGACCACGCGGTCCAGCTCCTCGACCAGCTTCTCCGGCGTCATGCCCGGCCGCCACTGATCGCGCGGCTTGAGCTGGATGGTGGTTTCGAACATTTCCAGCGGCGCGGGGTCGGTGGCCGTCTCGGCGCGGCCAGCCTTGCCGGAGACACGCGCGACCTCGGGCACGGACTTGATCAGCCGGTCGGTCTGCTGCAGCAATTCGCTGGCCTTGCCGGCCGAGAGCATCGGCAGGGCGGTCGGCATGTAGAGCAGGTCGCCCTCGTCCAGCGGCGGCAGGAATTCGCCGCCCACGTGCTGCAACGGCCACAGACTCAGCACCAGCAGCACCAGCGCGGCGCCCAGCGTGGTCTTAGGCCAGGCCAGCACCGCATCCAGCAGCGGATGGTAGAGCCGGATCAGCAGCCGGTTGAGCGGATTCTTCTGCTCGTCCGGAATGCGGCCCCGGATCAGATAGCCCATCAGCACCGGGATCAGCGTCACGGCCAGCACGGCGGAAGCCGCCATGGCGTAGGTCTTGGTGAAGGCCAATGGCGAGAACAACCGCCCTTCCTGTGATTCCAGCGTGAACACCGGAATGAAGGAGAGCGTGATCACCAGCAGGGAGAAGAACAGCGCCGGCCCGACCTCGGCGGCGGCATCGCTGATGATCTGCCAGTGGGTTTCGCCCTTCGGTTCCTCGCCGGGGTGACCGTGCCGCCACTTCTCCAGATGCTTGTGCGCGTTCTCGATCATCACCACGGCGGCATCCACCATGGCGCCGACAGCGATGGCGATGCCGCCCAGCGACATGATGTTGGCGTTCACGCCCTGCCAGCGCATCACGATGAAGGCCATCAGCACGCCCAGCGGCAGCGACACGATGGCCACCAGCGAGGAGCGCAGGTGGAACAGGAAGGCGAAGCAGATCAGGGCCACGACGACGAATTCCTCGACCAGCTTCCAGCCCAGGTTCGTCACCGCGCGCTCGATCAGGCCGCTGCGGTCATAGGTGGGCACCACCTCGACGCCCTCGGGCAGACTGGTGCACAGATCGTCCAGCCGGGCCTTGACCGCGTTGATGGTCTCCAGCGCGTTCTTGCCCGAGCGCATCACGATCACGCCACCGGCCACCTCGCCCTCGCCATCCAGCTCGTAGATGCCGCGCCGCATCTCGGGGCCGATCTGCACGGTGGCGACATCGCCCAGGCGCACGACCACACCGGAGGGCTGAGTCATCAGCGGGATGCGGCGGAAGTCGTCCAGCGACTGCAGATAGCCCGAGGCGCGCACCATGTACTCGGCCTCGCCCAGCTCCAGCACCGAGCCGCCGGTTTCCTGGTTGGCGCGGCCGATGGCATCGATCACCATCTGGTGGCCGAGGTTGTAGGCGCGCAGGCGATCAGGGTCCAGCTGCACCTGGTACTGGCGCACCATGCCGCCCAGGGAAGCCACTTCGGCCACGCCGGGCACGGTCTTCAGCTCGTACTTGAGGAACCAGTCCTGCAGGCTCCTGAGCTGGGCGAGATCGTGCTTGCCGGTCTTGTCCACCAACGCATAGCTGAAGATCCAGCCCACGCCCGTGGCATCCGGCCCCAGCGCCGGCTTGGCGCCGGCCGGCAGGCGCGACTGCACCTGGTTCAGGTACTCCAGCACGCGCGAGCGCGCCCAGTACAGATCGGTGCCATCCTCGAACAGCACGTAGACGAAGGAGTCGCCGAAGAACGAAAACCCGCGCACCGTCTTCGCGCCCGGCACCGACAGCATGGTGGTGGTGAGCGGATAGGTGACCTGGTTTTCGACGATCTGCGGCGCCTGCCCCGGATAGCTGGTGCGGATGATCACCTGCACGTCGGAAAGATCAGGCAGCGCATCAAGCGGCGTGCGCAAAGCGGCGAGCACGCCCCACACGGTGAGCGCCAGGGTGGCCAGCAGCACCAGGAAACGGTTGGCGATGGACCAGCGGATGAGTCTGGCGATCATGGCCGTACTCCCATGGACGCGGCCAACAGCCGATGGCAGCTTTCACTCCGTTTGTCGGCATGAGATAGGGCCTGAACCCCTCCCGGCCTCCCCTTCTCAGGGGAGGAGCAAACCACGGTGTGCCCGACGAACTCCCCCCTGACAAGGGGGGATGGGGGGGTTAAGAATCGAAGCTTCATTGCCCACCCCCGATCGCCATCACATGCACCAGTTGCGGCTCGCCACCTTCCGGCACGCAGAAGACGACATGCACCTTCTGCCCGGGCTTGAGATCCTTGGGCAAACCGTCCTGCGGCAGCCGGAAACCCATCGTCATGGCACCCCACTTCAATTCCGGCACGGGTGGATGCGAGAGCATCGCCAGCTCGTCGACCACCGATTCGAACACTGCCTCGACCTGGTATTCCTTGCCCGCGGCAGCAGCCGGCGCATCGCTCAGGCGGGGCGCCACGGCGCGCAGGCTGGCTTCGGAGTCGAGCAGGAACTGGCCGGACAGCACCACCTGCTGGCCTTCGCTGAGCCCGGCCGTGATCTCGACCTGCCCGTCCGCCTCCTGCCCGATACGCACATCCACCGGCCGGTACTTGCCCTCACCTTCTGCCAGCATCACCACCGAGCGCTGGCCGGTGCGGATCAGCGCATCCTGCGGCAGCAGCAGGGCTTCACGCGCCGGGGTGCCGAAGCCCAGGCGCACATACATGCCCGGCGCCAGCCGGCCGCCGGGGTTCGCGAGTTCCACCCGCACCCGCAGGGTGCGCGTGGCGGCTTCCACTTCGGGCAGGATGGCCTGCACGCGCCCCTTGAAAACATCTCCGGGGAAGCCCGCCGCACGCGTCTGCACCGGCGCGCCGGGCTGCAGCAACGCGGCCTGCCCCTCGGGCACTTCGGCATTCACCCACACGCTGTCCAGCGCATTGATCTGGAACAGCGTAGCGCCGGCCATCACCGTCATGCCCTCGCGTGCGCCCAGCTCCACCACGCGGCCGGCCACCGGCGCGGTCAGCGTGACGCGTGCCAGCACCTGCCCTTCCTTTTCCACCTGGGCGATCAGTGCCGGCGGCATGCCAGCCTGACGCATGCGCACGCGCGCCGCGTCCACCAGTGCCTCGACGCCACCCGGCATCGCACGCAAGGCGAGGAATTCCTCCTGCGCGGCGACCCAGTCCGGCACGTACAGCTCCGCCAGCGGCTGGCCGCGGCGCACCGGGTCCAGCGTGGCGCGCACCAGCAGTTTCTCGACGAAAGCGGTGTTGCGCGCCTGCACCAGCGTCAGCCCGCGCTCGTTCCAGGCCACGCTGCCGCTGGTCTCGAAGGCCGGCGCCAGCGTGCCGCGCTGCACGGCGACGGTACGCAGGCCGAGGCTTTGCGTCTGCCGCGCGCTGACGGCCACCGAGCCTTCGTCGGCGGCGGCATCGGCGTACACCGGCACCAGCGGCATGTCCATGAAGGGCGATTTGCCGGGCTTGTCGAAGCGCTGGCCGGGCACCATGGGGTCGTGCCAGTAGAGCACGCGGCGGCCCTCGGCGGTCGTTGCCGTGGCATCGGCCACACCCGCGGCATGGCCACCGGCCTGCTTGAGGCCGAACTGGTAGGCGCCATAGCCCACACCGGCCAGGGCGGCCAGCAGGGCGACAGCGATCGGGGAATGACGGGAATTCATGGTCTGGCTCCTTGCGCAATCGTCTGCGCATCGAGGAAATTCAGTTGGGCCCAGGCACGGGCGGCTTCGAGCGCCACGCGCTCACGGGCCAGGCGCGCTTCCAGCACGGCCCGGCGGGCACCCAACGCACGCTCCAGCATGCCGCTGCCGGCACGGTAGGCGGCCAGCGTGGCGGCCTGCTGCTGCTCGGCGAGCGGGATCAGCGTGCGCTCGGCATGCGCCAGGCGCGCCAGCGCGCTCTGCCAGGCCGCATGCATGCCTTCGAGCTCGGCACGGTAGGCACGGCGCATGTCTTCCTGCTCGGCACGCACCTGATCGGCCATGGAAAGGCTGGAGGCCAGTTCGCGATCCTGGCGCTGGCCGATGTTCCATTGCAGTGGCATGGACACGGTGACGGAGATCATGTCGCCATACACCTCGCTGCGCCGGCCATACATCAGCTCCACACCCAGATCAGGCTTGCGCCTGGCGCGCGCCAGGCGGGCATCGGCCTCGGCCAGCGCCACCTGCTGCGTGAGCAGGGCGATGGTGGGGTGCTGGTCCAGGGAATCGCTGCGCCAGTCCCAGGCCAGGCGGGAGATGTCCGGCGTCGCGGCCAGCGTCGCGGGGCTTTCGCCCAGCCAGCGGGTCAGCCGTGCGCGCGCCATGCCGATCTCGCCGTCCAGGCCGGTGAGCATGCTGCGCATGTTCTCGGCTTCGGTACGCATGGCGAAGATCTCGACCTGCTCGCCACGCCCACCGCGAAAAGCGGCGGCGGCCTGCTCCTGATCGCGCACGGCGGCCACCTGCTCCTCCAGCAGCGCCTGCTGGCGCAGCAGGGAATCGAGCTCCAGCCAGGCCAGCGCGGTATCGCGCGCGATCTCGCTGCGCGTGCGCTGCGCCTCGACCAGCGCCAGCTCGGCCATCTGCTCGTCACGCGCACGCGCGGCCTCGCGCTTCTCGCCACGCGTGAATTCCTGCATCACGCCGAAGGTGCGCATGCTCATGCTGTCGCGGGTGGCGGACCACGCCATCTCGCCACTTACCGGAATGTTGCTGACACCGAGCTTGAGCACGGGGTCGGGCAGCGTGCCGGCGGCCACGGCCATCTCGCGCGCGGCATGTGCCTGGGCTGCGATGCCGGCAAGCCGGGGAGCCCGGTCGAGCGCGATGCGCTGCGCGTCCGGCAGGCTCAAGGGTGGAGGAACGGAAGAAAGGGTCTGCGCAAGGACAGGCGGCGTCACCCCGATCAGGGCGACACACAGCCAGACCATGCGCGATGGTCTGCGGATCATGGCGGCTCTCCTCAGCGCGTCAGCGCGGTGACGATGAGCGAACCGCTGCGATCCTCGATGACCACCTGCACCTTGTCGCCAGCCTTGAGATCGGCCGGCAGGCTGACCTTCGGATCGACATCGAAGACCATGGTCATGCCAGGCATGCCGAGATGCGTCAGGTCAGCGTGGCGCAGGGTGAGGCGGCGCGCCTTGAGATCCACGGCGCGAATTTCGGCGGCAACAGGCAGGAGGGCCGCTGGCGCGGCGGCGCCATGCCCCTGATGAGCGTGTTGGGCGTGGGCGGCAGGCGCGAAGGCGAAAAGATTGAGGGCGAGCATGGCGCTCGCCAGGGCGATACCTTGATTCATGATGGTTTTCCTGAAGGCGATGACGAAACGCGCGCGCCAGCAGGCGCACGCAAGCGATTTGCGTCAGGAAAACCGTTTGGGTGGTCGCTCGGGACCGTCAGGGATATGCCCGGGGGGCGCCAGATCACGCCCGGGGCGGGCATGGCTCACGGGCGGGAGGTTCAGCTCGGGTGGCACCGAGAAGGTGGTCAGCGATGCCATGCAGCAGGCACCGCAGGCCTTGTGCTGCATGGAGGAGTGCTTTTGCGGCGATTGGGTGCCGGCGTCATCCGGATCCTGCGCATGGTGGCCGTGCGCCGCAACCTGGCTCGCCCCGCTGCAGTCCGCCAGCAGCGCCGGTATGCCTTCCACCGATGCCGGCGGCAAGGCCATGCGTACCGATGCCAACGCCTGCAGCGGCAGGCTGAGGCTGATCAGGCACAGCAGGAGAAGGTGGGCGAAGCGACGCATCGTGGCGGGTCTGAACGAAGGGTGGGCGGAAAGTTCCTGGCGCGGATCAAGCCTCGGCCAGCACCTTGAGCGCCCGGTTCATATAGTAGGCCATCGACCACAATGTGAGAATGGCTGCCACCCACATCAGCCACTCGCCGAGCAGGCTCACGGGCAGGCCGAGGATGTCCTGCTGGAAGAGCAGCATCGGGATCGCCGTCATCTGCGCGAAGGTCTTCAGCTTGCCGATGAAGGAGACGGCCACGCTGCGCGACTTGCCCAGCTGCGCCATCCATTCGCGCAGGGCCGAGATGGTGAGTTCGCGCCCGATGATGATGAAGGCGAGGATCACGTCGCAGCGGCGCAGCCAGACCAGCAGCACCAGCGCGGCGCAGACCATGAGCTTGTCTGCCACGGGGTCGAGGAAGGCGCCGAAGGCCGAGGTGATGCCCAGGCGGCGCGCCAGGTAGCCGTCGAACCAGTCGGTTACGGCCGCGAGCACGAACAGGCCGCAGGCGACCAGGTTCTTCAGCGGCATGGGCAGGACGGCGTCGGGCAGGAAATACACGCCGAGCACCAGCGGAATCATCACGATGCGCGCCCAGGTGAGGGCGTTTGGCAGATGGGAAATCATTGGAGGTCCGGGGTGCCCTCACGCAGGGCGTTGTAGATCTGTTCCGCGATTTTACGATTGATCCCGTCAACGCGACACAGGTCGTCAACCGTGGCGGTGCGGACACCGGAAAGACCGCCGAAAGTCTCGATGAGTTTCTTGCGCCGCGTCGGCCCGATGCCCGGTATGTCTTCCAGGCGGGAAGTGAGCCGGGTCTTGCTGCGCCGCGCGCGCATGCCGGTGATGGCGAAGCGGTGGGCCTCGTCGCGCACGATCTGGATCAGGTGCAGCGCCGGGTGCTCGCCGCCCAGCGCCAGGCCCGGGCGGCCATCCGGCCAGATCAGCTGCTCCAGCCCGGCCTTGCGTTCCTCGCCCTTGGCCACACCAACCATGGTGATGGAGGTCAGGCCCAGTTCGGTGAGCACTTCCCAGGCCACGCCGACCTGCCCCTTGCCACCATCGATGAGGATCAGGTCCGGACGCACGGATTCGCCGGCCGCCACCTTCTCGTAGCGCCGCGTCAGCGCCTGACGCATGGCGGCATAGTCGTCGCCGCCGGTGATGCCGCTGATGTTGAAGCGGCGGTATTCGGACTTCTTCATGCCCTCGCCCTCCCACACCACGCAGGAAGCCACGGTGGCTTCACCCTGGGTGTGAGAGATGTCGAAGCATTCGATGCGCCGGGGCCGCTCGGCCATCTCCAGCGCGGCCTGCAAGGCATCGAGCTGGGCCTCGGCGCGACCGGTTTCACGCAGCCGCGCTTCGAGCGCCAGGCCGGCATTGGTCTGCGCCATTTCCGCCCAGGCCTTCTCGGCCTGGAAACGGGCGAGAGCCACCACCGGCGGCCGTTCCAGCACATCCTCCAGCACCTCGCGCACGGCCTCGGGCGACGCGCCGTCGATCACCAGCTTGGCGGGCGCCGGATGCAGGCGGTAATGCTGTTCGACGAAGGCCAGCAGCGCATCGGCTACCTCCAGCCCGGCGCCGCCTTGCGGGAACTGCGCGCGGTCGCCGAGGTGACGGCCGCCGCGCACCATGGCCAGATTCACGCACACCAGCCCGCCGGTAGCGCGCGCCACCAGGATGTCCACGTCCTCGTCCTTGCCGGAGTCCACGTATTGCTTGTGCAGCACGGTCTGCAAGGCGCGGATCTGGTCGCGGAAGATCGCCGCCTGCTCGAAGGCAAAGGCGTCGGAGGCGGTCTGCATGCGCACGGTGAGGCTGTCGATCACGTCGGAATGACGGCCATCGAGAAACAGCGTGGCGAGCTTCACGTCACGCGCGTAGTCGGCCAGATCGATCAGCCCGACACAGGGCGCGGAGCAGCGCTTGATCTGGTGCAGCAGGCAAGGCCGCGAGCGATTGCGATACACCGAGTTCTCGCAGGTGCGCAGCAGGAACAGGCGTTGCAGCAGCTGGATGCTCTCGCGTGCGGCCCAGCTCGAAGGGTAAGGGCCGAAGTAGCGCACGCCTTTCTCGAAGGCGCCACGGTAATAGGCCAGTCGCGGCGCATCGTCCCCCGTGATGGCGATGTAAGGGTAGCTCTTGTCGTCTCGGAAAAGGATGTTGTAGCGCGGCTTGAGCGTCTTGATGAGGTTGTTCTCGAGAATCAGCGCCTCGGCCTCCGAGCGCACGGCCGTGGTGTCCACGCGCACGATCTGCGCCACCATCATGGCGATGCACGGGCTCGGATGGTTCTTCTGGAAATAGCTGGAGACGCGCCGCTTGAGGTTCTTCGCCTTGCCGACGTAGAGCACCTCCTCACCCTCGCCGATCATGCGGTAGACGCCGGGCGCCTCGGTCAGCGAGCGCAGGAAGGGTTTGTGATCGAAGGGCATGGATTCTCGGGGTATGCCGCGAACGGGCTCAGGCGCTGTGCTTGACCATGCGCCGCAGGGCCGCTGCCAACGGATCCTCCGGGCGCAACTGCTCGCTCAGCGCCAGCAGGGCCGCCTTGCCGCCCGCGCCGATGGGGCGAGCCTCGACATCCTCGGGCAGCTCAAGCCCCACGAAGGGCGTGGTGCGTACCTTCACCTTGATGAGGCCCACCGGCTCGCCCGCCGCCACCAGATTCGTCTGCAGACCATTGAGGCTCATCTTCAGCCGCGTGGCGAGCGCAGGCGAAGTCACGTGCAGCGTGAGTTCGCCCTCCTGGAAATTGGCCACGCGCACGGCCCCCCGGGTAGCCAGCGGCAAGCCGGCCTCCACCAGACGTTGCAGGCGCTGCAGGCGCTCGGCATGGTCCTGCAGGCGAGATAACGCGTCGGAACGCGAAAAAAAACTGTCGAGGGCTCTTGCAACCATCCGGATGACCCGCACATGGGGAGGGTTTTGGGGGGCAACCGTTTGTTCGGCACAAACGGACGAAGAAGATGGCGGGGTCAGTGCAACCCGGACCGGCTTCGGCTGCGTGATAGAATGCCCGTTTTGCCGCGTCTTCTCAATTTCCCAATCATGATCGCAGGCCTCCTCAAGAAAGTGTTCGGCAGCCGCAATGACCGGCTGGTCCGCCAGTACATGCAGAAAGTCCGCGCCATCAATGCGCTGGAGTCACAGACCCAGGCCTTGAGCGACGAGCAGCTGCGCGGCAAGACAGAGGAATTCAAGGCGCGCATCGCCAAGGGTGAAAACCTGGAGGCGATGCTGCCGGAGGCCTTCGCAGTGGTACGCGAAGCCGGTATCCGCGTGCATGGCATGCGCCACTTCGACGTGCAGCTGATCGGCGGCATGGTGCTCAACGACGGCAAGATCGCCGAAATGCGTACCGGCGAAGGCAAGACGCTGACCGCCACGCTGCCGGTGTACCTCAACGCGCTGACCGGCAAGGGCGTGCACGTCGTCACCGTGAACGACTACCTCGCCAGCCGCGATGCCGACTGGATGGGGCGCATCTACAAGTTCCTCGGCCTTTCGGTGGGCGTGATCTACTCGCAACAGCCGCAGCCCGAAAAGCTCGCGGCCTACGCCTGCGACATCACCTACGGCACCAACAACGAATTCGGCTTCGACTACCTGCGCGACAACATGGTCTACGAGGCCTCGCAGCGCGCCCAGCGTGGTCTGGCCTTTGCCATCGTCGACGAAGTGGACTCCATCCTCATCGACGAAGCCCGTACCCCGCTGATCATCTCCGGCCAGGCCGAAGATCACACCGAGCTGTATCACAAGATGGACGCCGTCGCCCCGCTGCTCACCCAGCAGGAAGGCGAGGACGACAACGTCACCAAGCCGGGCGACTACACGGTCGATCTCAAGCAGCATCAAGTGCTGCTGACCGAGCAGGGTTACGACCACGCCGAGGAGATCCTCGTGCGCCTGGGCCTGCTCTCCGAAGGAGCCAGCCTCTACGAGCCGGGCAACATCCTGCTGATCCACCACCTGTACGCTTCGCTGCGTGCCCACGCACTGTTCCACAAGGACCAGCACTACGTGGTGCAGAACGGCGAAGTGGTGATCGTCGACGAATTCACCGGCCGCCTGATGGTGGGCCGCCGCTGGTCCGACGGTCTGCACCAGGCCGTGGAAGCCAAGGAAGGCGTGCGCATCAATTCCGAGAACCAGACGCTGGCCTCGATCACCTTCCAGAACTACTTCCGCATGTACGGCAAGCTCGCCGGCATGACCGGCACGGCCGATACCGAGGCCTACGAATTCCATTCCATCTACAGTCTGGAAACCGTGGTGATCCCGACCAACCGGCCGATGATCCGCCAGGACATGAACGATCTGGTGTACCGCACCGCACACGAAAAGCACACCGCGATCATTGCCGACATCAAGGACTGCCACGAACGCGGCCAGCCGGTGCTGGTGGGCACCACCTCGATCGAGAATTCCGAGCTGCTCTCCGAGCTGCTTCAGCGCGAAAAACTGCCCCACAACGTGCTCAACGCCAAGCAGCACGCGCGTGAAGCCGAGATCGTGGCCGACGCAGGTCTGCCTGGCGTGATCACCATCGCCACCAACATGGCCGGCCGCGGCACCGACATCGTGCTCGGTGGCAACATCGAGAAGAAGATCGCCCTGGTCAAGGACGATGAAGCGCTCTCCGACGCCGACAAGGCTGCGAAGATCGACCAGCTGCGCGCTGGCTGGCAGACCGTGCACGAGCAGGTGCTGGCTGCTGGCGGCCTGAAGATCATCGGCACCGAGCGCCACGAATCCCGCCGCATCGACAACCAGCTGCGCGGCCGTTCCGGCCGTCAGGGCGACCCGGGCGCCTCGCGCTTCTACCTCTCGCTCGAAGATCCGCTGATGAAGATCTTCGGCGGCGAGCGTCTCTCCGCCATCATGCAGCGCCTGAAGATGCCCGAAGGCGAGCCGATCGAAGCCGGCATGGTCAACCGCTCGCTGGAATCCGCACAGCGCAAGGTGGAGCAGCGCAACTTCGACATCCGCAAGCAACTGCTGGAATACGACGACGTCGCCAACGATCAGCGCCGCGTCATCTACCAGCAGCGCAACGAACTGCTGGAAAGCACCGAGATCAGCGAAACCATCACTGCCATGCGTCATGGCGTGATCCATGATCTGTTCCGCACCCACGTGCCGGCCGAATCGGTGGTCGAGCAGTGGGATCTGCCCGCCTTCGAGAAGGCACTGAAGGCCGAATACGGTCTGGAAGCACCGGTCGTCGAATGGGTCGAACAGGATGACAAGCTCGCCGACGAAGACGTCCTCGCCCGCGTGATCGAGTTGGCCGACAAGGCCTATGCCGAGAAGATCCGCGACGTGAATCAGGAAGCCTGGGCCGACTTCGAGCGCAACGTGATGCTCAACAGCCTGGATCAGCGCTGGCGCGAGCACCTCGCCGCGCTGGATCACCTGCGCCAGGGCATCCATCTGCGCAGCTACGCGCAGAAGAACCCGAAACAGGAATACAAGCGCGAGGCTTTCGAACTCTTCGAAGCCCTGCTGGATGCCGTGCGCGTCGAAGTCGTGCGCCTGCTGATGACCGTACAGATCCGCGCCGAAACGCAGATCGAAGAAGTCGCCGAGCAACGTCCGGGTGTCGACAACGTGCAGTACCACCATGCCGACTACGACGAGGCGCTGGCCACGGCCGCGGCCAGCGAGAAGAAGCAGCTGCCCGTCGAAAACAACGGCATGCGAGTGGGCCGCAACGACCCCTGCCCCTGCGGCTCGGGCAAGAAATACAAGCACTGCCACGGCGCGCTGTCGTAAGCCCTGCCCCGTGCAATAAAAAGCCGACCTTGAAGGTCGGCTTTTTTGTCGCCGGGCCGCCCCAAGACAAAAAGGCGCCCCCTCGGGGGCAGCCCCCGCTCAGCGGGGGTGCGTGGAGGCTTTTTACGCCCCCAATGCCCGGCAAACCGCGCGAATCAGGCGGCCACCAGCATGCCCTGGCTTTCGATGAAGGCGATGATCGCTTCCAGCCCTTGCCCGGTCTTCTGGTTGCTGAAGACGAAGGGCTTGTCACCACGCATCTTTTTCGCGTCGTGGTCCATGACCTCCAGCGAGGCGCCCACCAGCGGGGCCAGATCGATCTTGTTGATCACCAGCAGATCGCTCTTCATGATGCCCGGCCCGCCCTTGCGCGGAATCTTGTCGCCGGCAGAGACGTCGATCACGTAGATCGTGAGGTCGGAAAGCTCAGGCGAGAAGGTGGCGGCGAGATTGTCGCCACCCGACTCCACGAAGATGATCTCCAGCCCGGGAAAACGACGGTTGAGCTGGTCGATGGCTTCCAGGTTGATCGAGGCATCCTCACGGATCGCGGTGTGCGGACAGCCACCGGTTTCCACGCCCAGGATGCGGTCCGGCGACAACGCCTCGTTGCGCACCAGGAACTGTGCATCCTCGGCGGTGTAGATGTCGTTGGTGACCACCGCGATGTTGTACTTCTCGCGCAGCGCACGACACAGCGCCAGGGTCAGCGCAGTCTTGCCGGAGCCGACGGGGCCGCCGATGCCGACGCGCAGGGGTTGGGATTAGGTCATATGGGTTTCCTCTGATTCAGGGGACTGGAGATTTGGCACTGGGAACCGGGAAAATCAGCGGACAGTCACGCGGCACCCGTTCATGCTTCGATACCTCAACACGAACGGGGTTGTGGCAGCGGGCAAGAACGATCCGGAATCCGTTCGCACCGAGGTATCGAAGTGCGGACGGATCGCACGACCGGCTTTTGTCATCAAGCTGCGGGTAGCGACGCTATCCGCAGCTTGCACAGTTCCACTTTCACACGCCCCGGTTCCCGTTTTCATGATCGGAACAAGCGCGTGTACTGCGTCTCGTGCAGGCAGCTCGCCAGCGTCATGCCCGGCGTGAAATTCTCCCAGGCTTCCTCTTCAGCGCGGCGGATGGCTTCCTGCGCCAGCGCAGGCAGATCGGGCGCCAGCGCCACCAGCATGCGCTGTCCGGCGGTCTGGCCGAGCGGCACGAGTTTCACGGCAGCCATCACCTGGTTTTCCAGCCAGGCCCACAGATAGGTGCTGGCGGCATCCTGCTCGCCGATCTGCCAGTGTGCCGCGGCAGCGGCCCAGGCGGTCGGAAAGGCGATCTCGGTCAGGCCCGCGTGCGTCTCACGCACGCTGTCCGGGATTTCCGGCAGGTCTCGCAGCAGACGCGCCAGTGAGTAGCCCATCTGCAACGTCTCCGCGCGCAGCTCGGCGGTTTCGCGCGTGGCGGTGAATTCCGCGTTCAGGCGCGCAACCCCGGCCACATCGCCGGCCTTCCAGGCCCGCATCAGACCGACCAGCGCCGGCGCCTCGCAACGCGCCAGCGCGAAATGCAATGCGTCGCGGATCCATTGCTGCGCGGCAGCTTCCGAAGTCACCTTGCCGCTTTCAACGGCCCACTCCAATCCTTGCGAATAGGAGAAGGCGCCGACCGGCAGGGCCGGGCTGGCGAGATGCAGCAGGCGGATGAGTTGAATATTCATGTCGACAGCATGCGTGACCGGAGATGCATCACCTGCCGCGCATCACTGCGCGCCGCCCATGACGTGAATCCTGGCTTCGGTGGCACCGCGCTCCGAATGGTGATGCCCGGGGGCGTAGGCGCCGGCCTCGGGCTCGAAGGGCGCGTCGAGCTTCACGAGCTGCACGCCCAGGCCTTCGAGCATGTGCTCCAGCACATGATCCTGCTGGATGCGCAACGCGCCATCAAGCACCTGCACAGCGACGTGGCGGTTGCCCAGATGATAGGCCGCTCGGGTGAGCTCCAGCGCATTGGCGCAACGCGCCTCGACCAGCGCCTCGGGCGCAGCGACCACTTCGACGATGCGGCCATCCTTGCTTTCGAGCCGGGCGCCGCCGCGCAGGATGGTGCCACGCGGCAGGAACAGCCCGATCTCCTAGCCGGAAGCGAGCTTCGTGCGCAGGCGGCTCTTGGTGCGGGCATCGAAATCGAGCACGAGTTGTTCGGTGGCCGGCGCATCGCCGGCGTAGAGGGATTCAATGAGGAGCATTACAGGTCTTTCTGGACGCTTGTGCCAAGTTTCTTGCCAACAATGATCAGCGAACGTTCGATGCCATCGAGCACGGCCACGTCCGGCAGGTCACCCCAGCGCACGAAGCCGAAGCGCTCGAACAAAGCGAGGCTTGGCCCGTTATGCCCGAAGATGGGGCCGATCAGGTTGCGCAGGCCGATGCCCGGGGCGTACCCGATGGCACGCTGCATCAGGAAGCAGCCCAGCCCCTGGCCGCGCTCGGCCGCGTCAACGTAGATCGACAGCTCGGCGCTGGCATCGTAGGCCGCACGGCTGTGGAAGGCGCTGAAGGAGAGCCAGCCGACGATGCACCCGGCACGCTCGGCCACCCAGATCGGGTGCCGTTGCGGGCTGTGCGCATCGAACCAGGCCTGCCGCTGCGCCACGCTGACCGGCTCCAGATCCGCCGTGACCATCCGGCTGGCGACGGTCTGGTTGTAGATCGCGACGATGGCGGGCAGATCTTCCTGCACCGCCTCGCGGACCTGCCACAGGGATTCCGTCATCGCCTCAGGTCAGAACAGGAAGTAGCGCTGTGCCATCGGCAGGCTGGTTGCCGGCTCGCAGGTCAGCAGTTCGCCGTCGGCGCGCACCTCGTAGGTTTCCGGGTCGACCTTGATCTCGCCGCACCAGTCGTTATGGATCATGTCCGCCTTGGTCACGCCACGGATGTTCTTCACCGCCACCAGCGGCTTCTGCAGGCCGAGGCCGGTCAGCGTGCCCTTGTCCAGTGCAGCTTGCGACACGAAGGTGAGCGAGGTCTTCAGACCGCCGCCGAAGCTGCCGAACATCGGCCGGTAGTGCACCGGCTGCGGCGTGGGGATCGAGGCATTCGCATCGCCCATCGCCGCGGCGGCGATCATGCCACCCTTGATGATGGTGGTGGGTTTCACGCCGAAGAAAGCCGGGCGCCAGACCACCAGGTCGGCGAACTTGCCGACTTCCACGGAGCCGACCACGTGGCCGATGCCATGGGCGATCGCCGGGTTGATGGTGTACTTGGCGATGTAGCGCTTGGCGCGGAAGTTGTCGTTCCTCTGATTCGTCTGCACGGCAGGCGACACGACGCTCCCCTCGCCCCTCGCGGGAGAGGGGTTGGGGGTGAGGGGGGCGAGCCAGCCTCTTTGCTGCTTCATCTTGTGCGCGGTCTGCCAGGTGCGGATGATCACCTCGCCCACGCGGCCCATGGCCTGCGAGTCGGAGGAGAACATCGACAGCGCGCCGACGTCGTGCAGGATGTCCTCGGCGGCGATGGTCTCGCGGCGGATGCGCGATTCGGCGAAAGCGATGTCCTCGGCGATGGCCGGGTCCAGGTGGTGGCAGACCATCAGCATGTCGAGGTGTTCGTCGATGGTGTTGACGGTGTAGGGGCGCGTCGGATTGGTCGAGCTGGGCAGCACGTTCTTCATGCCGGCGAGCTTGACGATGTCCGGCGCATGGCCGCCACCCGCGCCTTCGATGTGGAAGGTGTGGATGGTGCGGCCCTTGAAAGCGGCTGCGGTGTCTTCGACGAAACCGGATTCGTTGAGCGTGTCGGAGTGGATGGCGACCTGCACGTCCAGCTCCTCGGCCACGGCCAGACAGGTATCGATGGCCTGCGGCGTGGTGCCCCAGTCTTCATGCAGCTTGAGGCCGATGGCACCGGCTTCGACCTGTTCCCGCAGAGGTCCAGGCAGGCTCACGTTACCCTTGCCGAGAAAGCCCAAATTCATCGGGAAGGCGTCGGCCGCCTGCAGCATGCGCGCGATGTGCCAGGGGCCTGGCGTGCAGGTGGTGGCATAGGTGCCCGTGGCTGGACCCGTGCCGCCACCGATCATGGTGGTCACGCCGCTCATGAGCGCATCTTCGATCTGCTGCGGGCAGATGAAGTGGATGTGGGTGTCGATGCCGCCGGCGGTGATGATCATGCCCTCGCCCGCAATGACCTCGGTGGCCGCGCCAATGAAAATCGTCACGCCCGGCTGCACGTCCGGATTGCCGGCCTTGCCGATACCGGAAATGTAGCCACCCTTGATGCCGATGTCGGCCTTCACGATGCCCCAGTGGTCGATGATCAGCGCATTGGTGATCACCGTGTCGGCGACGTCGGCGGCCGGCAGCTGGCTCTGGCCCATGCCGTCGCGGATGACCTTGCCGCCACCGAACTTGACCTCTTCACCGTAGAGAGTGAAATCGCGCTCGACCCTCGACCACGAGGTCCGTGTCAGCCAGACGCACGCGGTCGCCGACCGTGGGCCCGAACATTTTCGCGTAGGCGCGGCGGGAGATATTTGCCATGCTCATTCCCCGTAGGGTGCGCCATGCGCACCGCGATATCGGTTCAATCAATGGTGCGCATCGCGCACCCTACGAATTACAACGCGCCCTGCACCAGGCCACGGAATCCATACACCTTGCGCTCGCCGGCGTAATCGACCAGCTCCACAGTGCGGCTCTGGCCGGGCTCGAAGCGCACCGCCGTGCCGCTGGCGATGTTCAGCCGCATGCCGCGCGCGGCCTGACGGTCGAAATCCAGCGCGGCATTGGTTTCCGCGAAGTGATAGTGGGAGCCGACCTGGATCGGGCGGTCGGCGGTGTTTTTCACCTCCAGGGTGAGCGTGCGGCGGCCCGGATTGAGTTCGAGGTCGCCGTCATCGACAAGCAGTTCGCCGGGGATCATCGCGCCGCTCCTCAGAAGGCCAGCAGCGCGGAGCCGAACAGCGCGACACCCAGCCCGGCGATGCGCGGCAGCCACACATGGCGGCTGAACACGAAATTGCCCAGTGCCATGCCCGACACGTGCAGCAGCGCCGTGCCCAGCACCATGCCGGAGAGCGCGGCCACGGCCTGATCGGCCGGCAGCTCGGCGCCATGCGCCAGGCCATGGAAGAGCGCGAAGGCACCCACCACCCCCGCGCCGGCAATCGCCGGCATGCGGATACGGGTGGCCACGAGCAGGCCCAGCACCACCAGCGAGGCGGCGATCATCGGTTCGACTCCCGGCACCGAAAGGCCGGCGAAAGCCAGCAGGCCGCCGACCAGCAACAGGCCGGCGAAGGCGCTCGGTGCCACCCACTGGGCGCGGCCGGCATGGCGGAAGGCCAGCACCGTCCATACGCCGACGGCAACCATGGCAGCCATGTGATCCAGCCCGATGAAGGGATGGGTGAAACCACTCAGAAAACCATGGTGAGCACTGCCATCCTGACCAACGTGGGCCAGGGCGAGCGTGGGGATCAGGGCGACGAGCGCGGCGAGGGGTCGTTTCATGGGGTTCTCCTGAAATGAATACAAACCTGTTCGTCGTCATCCTGGCCTTCGCAGGGATGACGACAGCCAGAATCAGATGATCGGGTGGTGGACGGTGACCAGCTTCGTGCTGTCCGGGAAAGTGGCCTCGACCTGGATCTCCGGGATCAGCTCGGCGATGCCATCCATGACATCGTCACGCGACAGCAGCGTGGTGCCGAAGCTCATCAGTTCGGCCACGGTCTTGCCGTCACGCGCGCCTTCCATGATCGCGGCGGTGATGTAGGCCACGGCCTCGGGGTAGTTCAGCTTCAGGCCGCGCCCCTTGCGCCGCTCGGCCAGCAGGGCCGCGGTGAAGATCAGCAGCTTGTCCTTCTCGCGTGGTGTGAGTTCCATGTTCCTGTCCTGTGAAGGGTTCCGGATCCAGCCGGAACTATCGGCATTTCCACCTGGCAACGCCAGGCATCGTCATTCCGGCGCACGCCGGGGTCCAATCCTGATCCGGGGGCAACGGCTTCCGGCCCGCCCCGGCATGACGGCGCGTGGGATACGGCGCCATCAGGTTCTCCAGATGCGCGGCGGCACCGCCGCGCGCTTCAATACGTGCGCCCGGGCGATGGCCTAGGCCGCCTCGAAATACTGCCGCGCATGCTCCGAAGAGTTTGACAGCAGACGCAGCACCGTCACATGCGGCAGCGCGGATACCCCGCATGCGCCGCTCCGGATGCGCAGTTCGCGCAGCTTGCCGACCAGCTCCGCGTCCGGCGCGGTGCCGGCGATCCACAGGCTGCCGAACACGGTGTGCCCTTCCAGTGCCACAGCGGAGCTCATGGCGGCATCGCCGCCGCCCAGCTGCATGGCTTCCTGCCACAGCGGGCGCCCCGCCTCGTCCTGCAGGCGGAAGCGCTGACGATAGCAGCCCTGGGCGAATTGCTCGCCGCTGGCCTGACGGCCCAGGCAGAGGATGTCCCAGCCGATGGCGCGCGCGCCGGGCGCCAGGGTGACGGTGGTGGTAGCCAGCGCATTGGCGCGGTCGAAGACGATGACTTCCTGCGGCAGCCATTCGAGCACCGCGCCGGGCGCCACCCGCAGATCCACCGCCTGCGTGGCCAGCGCCTGCTCGGCGCCGCGCGCCTTGTACCACTTGCCCGCCCCCGGCGTGGTGAGCTGGGCATGGGCACCGGCGGTGACTTCCACCTCGATCCGCAGCTGGTCGCCCCCGGCGATGCCGGCCGGTGGATGCAGCACCAGCACCTGGCAAACGCCCTCGCCTTCCGGATACAGGGCCTTCTGCACGCGCAGCGGCCCTTCGTGGCGGTTGCGCGCCAGCACACTGCGCTGCGCGCGGGCTTCGATCAGGAGATCCAGATGCGCCCGCCAGCAGCCGGCAAGTTGGGGGGGGAGATCGTCAGGCTTCATGTTCGGGCATTTCATAGCAAGACAGGTGCCACGCCATTTCATGGTGCAACGAACGCACTACACCCGGGTTTCAAGCACTTCCCAGCAGCAGGGCGCCCATGATCGCACCAAACGAGTGCAGCTTGCGGCACCACATTCGGGCGATTGCCGCGGGACGACGGCGCGCAACGCTCCCTACGGTCAGTGCCATTGAGTCAAGCCCTTCCCCCGGTGGCGTCATCCCGGCGAAGGCCGAGATCCAGAGCGAGCCCGGCACACTGGATTCCGGCTCACGCCGAAATGACGGTCAAGTTCGGACTTGATGGTGAAAGCAGAATGCGTGGGTGTGCCATGAACACCATGGGTCTGCAGCGGCCCTGATTCATATGAACCAGCGCAAGGGACGGTGCTCAGATCGCCACCAGCGACTTCACGTTCTCGGCCTGCATCTCGCTGCCCGGCCCGGCCTTGACGATCTCGCCGCGCGCCATCACCGCGTACTGGTCGGCCAGCGATTCGGCGAAGTCGTAATACTGCTCGACCAGCAGGATGGCCATCTCGCCGGATTCGGCAAGCTTGCGGATGGCCGCGCCGATGTCCTTGATGATCGAGGGCTGGATGCCTTCGGTGGGCTCGTCGAGGATCAGCAGCTTGGGGCGCATCACCAGCGCGCGGCCGATGGCGAGCTGTTGCTGCTGACCGCCGGAGAGGTCGCCACCGCGCCGCGCGAGCATGTCGCGCAGCACGGGGAACATCTCGTAGATGTAACCCGGAATGCCGCGCGAGGCCTTGCCGTTGGCGAGCCCCATGAGCAGGTTCTCCTCCACCGTGAGGCGCGGGAAAATCTCGCGCCCCTGCGGCACGTAGGCCATGCCCAGCGCCGCCCGCGTGTAGGACGCCGCCTTGGTGATGTCCCGCCCGGCGAAGGACACCGAGCCCTTGGCCACCGGCAGCAGGCCCATCAGGCATTTGAGCAGCGTGGTCTTGCCCACGCCGTTGCGCCCGAGCAGCGTGGTGACCTTGCCCGCCGGCAGTTCGAGCGACACACCGCGCAGCGTGTGGCTGCTGCCGTAGTACTGGTTGAGGTTGTCGATTGTCAGCATGTTGTGGGAGTGGGGAGCAGGGAGTGGAGAGTCGAGGACCGACCCCAGCCGACGCCCGACTCCCGACTCTCTACCTCCCTAAATAAACTTCGATCACCCGCTCGTCGTTCTGCACCTGCGCCAGCGTGCCTTCGGCGAGCACGCTGCCTTCGTGCAGGCAGGTCACCTTCTTGCTGATCTGCTTGATGAAGTCCATGTCGTGCTCCACCACTACCAGCGTGTACTTGCCGGCCAGTGAAAGGAAAAGCTCGCCGCTGCGCGCGGTTTCCTCGTCGGTCATGCCGGCGGCGGGTTCGTCGAGCAACAGCAGCTGCGGCTCCTGCATCAGCAACATGCCGATCTCCAGCCATTGCTTCTGGCCGTGCGACAGCAGCCCCGCCAGGCGATGTGCCTGTTCCTTGAGCTGGATGGTTTCCAGCACCTCGTGGATGCGATCACGCTGGGCGCCGCCGAGCTTGAAGAAAAGACTGGTCCAGATGCCCTTGTCCATCTTCATCGCGAGTTCGAGGTTCTCGAATACCGTCAGCTCCTCGAACACCGTCGGCTTCTGGAACTTGCGGCCGATGCCGGCGTGCGCGATCTGCGCTTCGTGGAGCTTGGTGAGATCGATGGTCTGGCCGAAGAAGGCGGTGCCGGTATCCAGGCGCGTCTTGCCGGTGATCACGTCCATCATCGTCGTCTTGCCGGCGCCGTTGGGGCCGATGATGCAGCGCAGCTCGCCCCGGTCGATGGCGAGGTTGAGCTTGTTGATGGCACGGAAGCCATCGAAGCTGACGGTGATGTCTTCCAGATACAGGATCACACCGTGGGTGGTGTCCAGCTGCTTGCGGTCCACCGGGCGCTCCAGGCCCACGGGGCGGTCGCTGACGCTCTGCCCGCTGCCCAGCGGTTGCGGTGCGGTCTTGCTGCTGAGGGCGGCGTTCATGAGCGCTCCTTGTTGAACAGGCCCACCACGCCGCGTGGCAGGTAGAGCGTGACGAGGATGAAGAGCAGGCCGAGGAAGTACAGCCAGTACTCGGGGAAGGCGACGGTGAACCAGCTCTTCACGCCGCTGATGAGACCGGCGCCCACCAGCGGGCCGATCAGCGTGCCGCGCCCGCCCACGGCCGTCCAGATGGCGATCTCGATGGAATTCGCCGGGCTCATCTCGCCGGGGTTGATGATGCCCACCTGCGGCACGAACAAGGCGCCGGCCAGGCCGCACAGCATGGCGGACAGCGTCCAGATGAAAAGCTTGTAGGGCAGCGGGTTATAGCCGGAGAACATCACCCGCGACTCGACATCGCGGATCGCGGCGAGCACGCGGCCGAGCTTGCTGGTGACGATTTAGCGCGCCAGCAGCAGGCTGCCGATCAGCAGCAGCGCGGTGAGGGCGAACAGCGCCACGCGGGTTTCCGGCGCGGCGATGGGAAAGCCCAGGATGCGCTTGAAGTCGGTGAAACCGTTGTTGCCGCCGAAGCCGGTTTCGTTGCGGAAGAACAGCAGCATGGCGGCGAAGGTCAGCGCCTGGGTGATGATGGAGAAATACACGCCCTTGATGCGCGAACGGAAGGCAAAGAAGCCGAACACGAAGGCCAGCAGCCCCGGCACCAGCACGGCCAGCAGCAGACAGTAGAAGAAGGAATCGGTGCCGGCCCAGTACCAGGGCAGTTCCTTCCAGTTGAGGAAGACCATGAAATCCGGCAGGTCGCTCTGGTAGTTGCCCTCGCGACCGATGGCGCGCATCAGGTACATGCCCATGCCGTAGCCGCCGAGCGCGAAGAAGATGCCATGCCCCAGCGAGAGGATGCCGGTGTAGCCCCACACCAGATCCATCGCCAGCGCCACCACGGCGTAGCACATGATCTTGCCGATCAGCGTCACCCAGTAGGTGGAGAGATGGAAGGCGCTGCCCTCGGGCACGGCCAGGTTCAGCACCGGCACGACGATCAGCGCGAGTGCGGCGAACGCGACCAGCGCGGTCCAGGCCCGGGGGCCGAAGAGGCGGGTGATGAGTGTCTTGTCCATGGTTTCGGTTTCGGATGACCAGTGATCGGTGATGCGTGACGGATGTCACTGCTCCACGAAGCGCCCCTTCACCGCGAACAGCCCCTGCGGCCGCTTCTGGATGAAGACGATGATGATGACCAGCACGGCGATCTTGGCGAGCACAGCGCCGGCCTGCGCCTCGATGAGCTTGTTGACCACGCCCAGGCCGAGCGCGGCATACACGGTGCCGATGAGCTGGCCGACGCCGCCCAGCACCACCACCATGAAGGAATCGATGATGTAGCCCTGGCCCAGGCCCGGCCCCACGTTACCGACCTGACTCAGCGCGCAGCCGGCCAGCCCGGCGATGCCCGAGCCCAGGCCGAAGGCCACGGTGTCCACGCGCGGCGTGGCCACGCCGACGCAGCCGGCCATCTGGCGGTTCTGGGTGACGGCGCGCACGAACAGCCCCAGCCGCGTGCGGGTGAGGATCAGCGTCATGCCGATGACCACCAGCGCCGCGAACACGATGATGGCGATGCGGTTCCAGGGCAGGATCAGGTTGCTCATCAGCTGCACGCCACCGGAAAGCCATTGCGGATTCTCGATCGGCACGTTCTGCGCGCCGAACAGCGAGCGCACGCTCTGGATCAGCACCAGGCTGATGCCCCAGGTGGCAAGCAGGGTTTCCAGCGGACGGCCGTAGAGATGGCGGATCACCAGCCGCTCCATCAACACGCCGACCAGCGCCGCCACCGTGAAGGCCACGGGAATCGCCAGCAGCGGGTAGAACTCGAACATCCCCGGCGCCCAGGCACGCACCAGGTTCTGGGTGACGTAAGTGGCATAGGCGCCGATCATGATCAGCTCGCCGTGCGCCATGTTGATCACCCCCATCAGGCCATAGGTGATCGCCAGCCCCAGCGCGGCCAGCAACAGGATGCTGCCCAGCGACAGCCCGGTGAAGGCCAGCCCGGCATATTCGTCGCGCTGCAGGCGCGCATTGATGGCGCCGATCGCGGCCTTGGCCTCGGCACGCACGGCGGCCTCGGGCTCGTTGCCCTCTTCCAGCAGGGGCAGCAGCAATTGCTTGAGCTCGGCCTCGTCGCTCTCGCCCAGCGTGCGCACGGCGGCCAGGCGCACGCTGGCGTCCTCGCTTTCCACCAGCACGCGCGCACGGGCGCTGGCCAACAGGGATTCGATGCTGGCCGGCTGCTCGCGCGCCAACGCCCTGTCGATCAGGGGCAGCAGCTCCGGCGTGGCATCGCTGCGGATGCGGCGCGCGGCCTCCAGGCGCACGGCGGGGTCCGCGGCGTCGAGCTGGATGGCGGCGATCGCCGCGCTGATGGCATTACGCACGCGGTTGTTCACGCGCACGTCCTCGGCATCCTCGGGCTGCTCGGCCAGCATCTCGCCAGAGGGCAGGACATGGAGCGCGACGGGGTCGCCGGAAACGGCGATCTCGCCCAGCGCGGCGACCTTCTCATCGTTGTCACCACTGGCCAGGCGCAGCAGCAGGGGCTCGGGCAAGGCGGCTCGGGCTCCCGCGAAGGCCAGCAACAGGCCGAGGGCAAGAACGAGGCGGGCAAGGATTCGGGCAGGCGTCATGACAGTCCGGCTTCTCTGTTGAAACAGGATCGCGCCCGGGGCGCGAAGGCTGCGCAAGCCATGCAAGGCTCCGCAGGTTGCGGCCGGATACCTCCGGCCGCGCGGTACATTGCCGGGGGAGCCCGCCGGCCGGAACGATTCCGTCATTCCGGCGGATGCCGGAATCCAGAAGCTTCACGCGGATCTGGATCCCGGCCTTCGCCGGAATGACGCACCCCATGCAGGGTGGCGCCCAACCGACCGGCTTCCCCCGAAGGTGGCTTACTTCTTCTCGGGTTCGTCCTTCTTGCCCTTGTTCTCGGGGATGTAGGGGCTCCAGGGCTGCGCCTTGACCGGACCCTTGGTCTTCCACACCACGTCGAACTGGCCGTCCGCGCGGATCTCGCCGATGAACACCGGCTTGTGCAGGTGGTGGTTCTTCGCATCCATGGTGGACACGAAGCCGCCCGGCGCCTTGAAGGTCTGGCCGGCCATGGCGGCGATCACTTTGTCGGTATCGGTGCTCTTGGCCTTCTCGACCGCCTGCGCCCACATGTGGATGCCGATGTAGGTGGCTTCCATCGGGTCGTTGGTCAGCGGCTTGTCCTTGTGGCCGGGGATGTTCTTGGCCTTGGCATAGGCACTCCATTGCTTCACGAACGCGGTGTTGGTCGGGTTCTTGATGCTCATGAAGTAGTTCCAGGCGGCCAGGTGGCCCACCAGCGGCTTGGTATCCACACCGCGCAACTCTTCCTCACCCACCGAGAAGGCCACTACCGGCACATCCGTGGCCTTCAGGCCCTGGTTGCCCAGCTCCTTGTAGAAAGGCACGTTGGAGTCGCCGTTGATGGTGGAGACCACGGAGGTCTTCTTGCCTTCGGAAGCGAACTTCTTGATCTTGGCGATGATGGATTGATAGTCGCTGTGACCGAAGGGGGTGTATTCCTCCAGGATGTCGGCGTCACTCACGCCCTTGGACTTCAGGAAAGCGCGCAGGATCTTATTGGTGGTACGCGGGTACACGTAGTCGGTGCCCAGCAGCACGAAGCGCTTGGCCGAGCCGCCGTCCTTGGAGAGCAGGTATTCCACCGCCGGGATGGCCTGCTGGTTGGGCGCGGCGCCGGTGTAGAAAACGTTCTTGGAGAGTTCCTCACCCTCGTACTGCACCGGGTAAAAGAGCAGCGAATTGAGTTCCTCGAACACCGGCAGCACCGACTTGCGCGACACCGAGGTCCAGCAGCCGAAGGTCACCGCCACCTTGTCCTGGGAGATCAGCTGGCGGGCCTTTTCGGCGAACAGCGGCCAGTCGGAGGCGGGATCGACCACCACCGGTTCGGGCTTCTTGCCCAGCACGCCGCCCTTGGCGTTGATCTCGTCGATCGCCATCAGCGCGGTGTCCTTGAGCACCGTTTCCGAAATGGCCATCGTGCCCGACAGCGAATGCAGGACGCCGACCTTGATCGTGTCGGCAGCCTGAACGCCGAACGAGACAAGACCGGCCATCGCCATGGCGGCGGACACGGCCGAGACCTTGATGAAGCTGCGACGAGATTGCATGTGAGGCTCCCTGGAAAGTGGTGGTGGCAGGCGGCAGCCGTCTGCCGCGTGTCGCCACTGTAGGGAGGCGCCCAGCCGGATTGAATACGTCAGAGTGCGTAGGGATGCGTAATCAGGCGAGGGTCAGCGCATGCTCGTCGAGTTGCTGGATGCAGATGCCCCAGCCCTCGTGGAAGCCCATCTGCTCATGCTGGAGGCGCGCCTCGGTGGTCGCATGCATCACGTGGGCGCGATAACGCGTGCCGCCTTCCTCATCGGCGAAGGTGAAAATCGCCGTCATCGGCATCCAGGGATTCGGCGCCGGGCGCCAGCCCGCGAGCAGGGTGCTGGTACACACGATGCGCTGGAAGGGCACGATCTCCAGGAAGCAGCCGGGGTTGTCGCTGGTGCCGCCATCGGGGCCGTGCATGAAGGTGTGGAAGGCCCCACCGGGCCGGAAATCGAAGGCGCGGACCTCGGTGACCCAAGGCTTCGGGCACCACCATTCCTTGAGCTGCGCGGGGTCTGACCAGGCCTGCCAGAGCCGGGTGCGCGACGCGCGCAGCAGACGGTCGACATGGAGATCGAGTTCGGCATTGGGGTACATGCTTCAATCCTCGCGGGAGCCGGCAACAACTTCAGCCTAGCGCGCCCGGCGCGGAGCACAACCCCTCCGCCAGCAGGGCTGATCCCCGCTGACGGCCGGCTCAGGCGTCCGGATCCACCCTGGCGGCATAGCGCCGCGCCATCAGCGCGCAGACGAAAAGCTGCAGCTGGTGGTAGAACATGATCGGCAGCACGATCACGCCGATGGCAGGCTGGCTGCCGAAGAGCAGCTTGGCCATCGGCACGCCGGAAGCCAGCGTCTTCTTCGAGCCGCAGAAGACCGCCGCGATCTCATCCTCGATCTCGAAGCCCGCGCGGCGCGCCGCGAAACGCGACAGCCACAGCACGATGGCAAGGATCACGGCAGCACCGATCAGCGTCTGCACGATCAGCCAGACGCCATGCTTGCTCCACAGCCCGTCGGCCACCGAATCGCTGAACGCTGAGAACACCAGCAGCAGGATCACGCCGCGATCGATGACGTTGGTGTACTTCTTGTAGCGTGCGAACCACGCCCCCCACAGCGGACGCAGCACCTGGCCGACAACGAAGGGCAGCAGCAGCAGGCGCGCGATGTTGAACATCGCCTCACCCAGGTCGAGCTGGCCGCTCTGCCCCATGAGCAGGCTCACCAGCAGCGGCGTGAGGAAAATGCCCAGCAGGGTCGACAAGGTTGCGTTGAAGATCGCGCCCGGCACGTTGCCGCGCGCGAGGCTGGTCATCGCCACGGAAGATGAGATCGTGGAGGGCAACGCGCATAGATAGAAGAAGCCGAACATCAGATCCTGCGGCAGCCAGCGCCCCACGCCCAGATTCAGCACCCACCACAGCAAGGGAAACACCCCGAAGGTGAATACCTGCACCAGCACATGCAGCTTCCAGCGCGAGATACCGCGGCGCAGATTCTCGGTGGAAAGCCCGATGCCGTGCAGGAAAAAAATGAGGAAGATGCCGTAATCGGACAACGTGTCGGCATGTATCCAGCCGCCGCTGCGGCCGATATCGGGGACAAAAGAGGCAACGATCACCGACAGCAGCATGCCGGCGAGGAACCAGTCACGCGCGAGTTTCTTGAGAATGTCTAGCATGGGAAAGGGGAAGTACGCAGAAACAGTCCTGCATGCTAGGCCAGGTCAGCGCTGCCGGCTATCGCCATGACGACAGAAGATGTCGCGAAATAGCCACTCCGGCGTCACCAGAACCAGAACCACACCGCCAGGAAGGCGCCTACGGCCAATGCATAGAACACCTGCTCCCGGCTCAGGGATATCTGGAAGCGCACGATGGCCGGCTCCGGGCCCGCCGCTCTCCGTCCACGACCGATCTGCACGGCAGGCGCTCCCTGCCCGCCCAGCACCGTGGTAGGCGCGCCATGGGCGGAAGCATCCATTGGCAGCGGACGATGCCCTGCCGCGCCTCGCACCTTGCGGCGTACCAGCTCGCTGCCGCAGACCTTGCACCGCGCAGCGAGTGGTTGGCGGTGCCCGCACTGCGCGCAGCGCGTATAGGCATCCGGCACAGGCCTCGCCACCGCGGGCGACAGTGCCGGGCGCCCCGCCACCGTGGCCTGGGCACGCGTTGACGGCGGCCGCGGGGCAACGACGGGAGCTGGCCGGTCGAACTCTTCCACGCTGGCGGAAACCCTCGGCAACTCGTATTCGGTCCGTAGCAACGCCAGTTCGGCATCCCTTTTCGGAAGCTGACGATGCCCGGGCCGTTTGCCGGCACGGGCCGTCGCGGGCGCCGGGTTTTCGCCGCCCGCACGCTCGACCTCCAACTCCGCCAACATGCCCATATGCGCCAGCCGGACGATGTACCCCGCCCCGTCGCGGGCACTCAGCCCCCGTTTGAGTACCGCCTTGTTCCCGCTGAACAGGGCCAGCAGCTCAGACGGCGGCAGACGGAACGTCTTGACGGCGGCGGCCATGACGGCAGGACGGGTGAAGCCCTGGACGACGCCTCCCCAATACACCAGCTTGAAACGCGCCATGATCTCGCGGCCGCCACTGGGCTGCACCTCGGCCTGCAAGCCCAGCCCGCGCAGCACGGCAAGATAGCGTCTGGCGGACTCCTCCCCCAGACCACGCTTGAGCGTCACCCGCTGGCCGCAGAACAGGCGCTCCAGCTGCGCGGCCCCCAGCCCCAGGCGTGCCGCCACGGCAACCCTCACCGCCCGTGCTTCAAACCCATCGAGCAAAAGCCCATGGAATACGATGTCGTACATCCTCCCTCCGGAAGCTTCGCAGACACAGTACCCCGTAAGTATCGTTCTGGTGTCGCCAAGACACTGATCTGGCGACCCTTTTTATAAGCTGAAGGCCTTTCTGGCCACTCTGGCGCGGAAGTATAAGACGCCACCCGCAACAGGGTCATCGCCGGCCGTCTCCCCCAGCGCGCTTCTGGCCGATCGAACGAACCGTGCCGCACGCCCTGGCGGACCGCGACGAAGGCTTGACGCTGATCCCCGGATGCTCCAGCCTGAAAGCACCCTTCGGCCACCCTTGCACCCAGCATGTTTTCACTCGCCGAGCTCAACGCGGTTCTTGCCGCCCTGCCCGACCCGGTTTTCGTCCTGAGTCGTGATGGCCGTTACATCGCGGTACTGGGAGGCACGGATACGCGCTATTACCACGACGGCAGCTTTCTCATCGGCAAGACCGTACATGACGTGCTGGTACGGGAGAAAGCCGACTGGTTCGTCGGCGAAATCGCGAAAACCCTGGAAAGCAGGCAGCTACAGGTCGTGGAATACGCACTGGCGGCAAACGATATAAGGGGTCTGGCCAGCGCGGGGCCGTCACAGCCGATCTGGTTCGAAGGGCGCATCCAGCCGCTTCCCTTCTGCATCAAGGGAGAGGAAGCCGTCATCTGGGTAGCCAGCAACATCACCGCACGCCATGAACTGGAACTGCAACTGCGCCATCAGGGCGAGACCGACGCACTCACCGGCGTCTGCAACCGACACCATTTCGAGCACATGGCCGAGGTCGAACGCGAACGCGCCCAGCGCTACGGGCATCCGATCTCCCTGCTGATCTTCGACGTGGACCACTTCAAATCGATCAATGACAGCTGCGGCCATGAAACCGGCGACCGCATGCTGCAGCAGGTCGCCCAGGTGGTGCGGCACAACACCCGCGAATCGGATCTGGTCACGCGCTGGGGCGGCGACGAATTCACCGTGCTGATGCCACACGCCGATCTCACCCACGCCGCCGAAGCCGCGGAAAAACTCTGCCGGGCCGTAGCCGCACAAGGTTTCGATGAAGGGCTCAAAGCGAGCATCAGCATCGGCGTCGCAGAATGGCATCTGGATGTCGAGGACATCGAACTCGCGCTGACCAAGGCAGATGAGGCGCTCTACCGGGCCAAGGCTCAGGGCCGCAACAGGGTTGCCATCCATACACCGAGCGACGCACCGGAAGACGATGCACCGGAACTGCATGTGGTGCGCCTGCTGTGGCGGCGCCATTTCGAATCCGGCCACAGCCGGATCGACGCGGAGCACCGCCGCCTGTTCGAAAGCATCGACCGGCTTCAGACCCTGCTGGCCGATACGAGCAACCTCTCATTCGAAGAAACCTGCGCCGCCATAGACCAGCTCATGGCCGACACCCGCGCACATTTCGCTAGCGAGGAAACGGTGCTCGCCTCACTGGCCTGGCCGGGGCTGCCGCGGCACAAGGAAGCCCACTACTACCTGATCGCCCAGGCCCAGGCCCTGCGCGAAGCCCTGCGGCAAACGCCCGCCTGGCCGCAGGTATCGCAACTGGCGCGTTTCCTGATCGTCGACGTCATTGCCAATCACATGCTGCGTGAAGACCGGCAGTTCTACCCGTGGCTGAAGCGGGGGTGAGGCAACGCCTCTCCGCCTGACCCACACCGAGGTCCAGGCCGGGTTGCGCCCTATTTCTTTCTCTGCGGCTGCCAGGTCGTGATCAGGCCTGCGATCACGATGGCGACAATGCCGGCCCAGGCGGCGGGCGACAGGTGTTCGCCCCAGACGAACACCCCGTAGAGGCTGGAGAACACCACCGTGGCGTAGCCAAGGCTGGCGGTCACCAGGGTGCGGCCATAGCGGTAGGCGCGTGTGAGCGAGAGCTGCCCCACACCGCCGCAAATCCCCACGGCAAGCAACAGGCTCCATTCATTCAGACCGGCCGCCGCGGCGTTCGAGGGCATGCTCAGAGACACGGGGAAGGAGAGCGTGCTCATCATCATGGAAAGGATCAGCACCGTGCGCCATTCCGGCTCGCCGGCCCGTGCGAGATCGCGCAGGTTGAGCAGGGCCACGCTGGAAAGGAAGGCCGAGCAGACCCCGAGCAGCACGCCCACCCATTGACTGGAGGAGAACGAAGGCTGCAGCAGCATCGCCACGCCCACCAGCCCCAGCACCAGACCAAAGACGAGATAAGCCGGCGGACGCTGGCGGAAGGCGAACAGGCCCGCCATGATCAGTGCCGAGGTGTTGTTGAGCGTGACCGCGGCGGCCAGCGGCAGCAACGAGATCGCAGCGAAGAACATGATCATGGAGGTCGCCCCCGCCGCCGAGCGCGCAAGGTGGCTGCGCCAGTGCGGCGTGCGCAGGCTGGCGCCCTGCCACAGCATCCAGCCGCCGATCAGCACCACGGGGATGAGGCCCCGGGTCAGCACGGTCTGCCCGGCATTGAAAAACGGCGCGACAAGCTTCACGCAGGCCCCCATGGTGGCGAACATGAAGCACGAAAGCAGCATCCAGAAGATGTTCACGGAATTGATGGCGATGGACAGCAAGCGCAGGAGGATAGCGCGCCAGCCCTTGCTGCCCATGCCCTGGAACAAAAGTTTCCGGGCGCGGACAGGGCGTGTCCGGTTGAGGTGCGCGGTGCGCACCCTACGCGATCGGCACGGATTTTGGCGGTAGGGTGCGCCACGCGCACCATGGGTCTGGATTCCGAGCGTCCGCAGGCGGCTCAGCCGCGCAGCCGCTCCAGCGCCAGCTTGGCGGCGGCGGTCCGGTTTTCCACGCCGAGCTTTTCGTAGACGTGCTCCAGGTGCTTGTTCACCGTGCGCGGGCTGGAGCCGAGGATTTCGCCGATATCCGGGCTGGTCTTGCCCCGCGTGACCCAGTAGAGCACCTCGGCTTCCTTGCGCGTGAGCGGAAAGGCGGCCAGCAGGGCTTCGATCTGCGCGGCGTCGTTCTCCTCGCGCAGCACGATCAGCCATTCGCCATCGGCGGTCTGCTCGTGCAGCGTGAAGCTGAGGCGGCGTGCGTCATGGACGATGTTCAGCGACATCGGAGCCTGCGGCGGCAGCCCGCGCGTGGTGGTCAGCACCTGGTCCAGCCAGTGCATCACGGTGGCCGGCGCATGTTCTGCACGGGATTCCCCGGAGAAATAATCGGCGATCAGGCGGCGCGCCAGCGGCGTCTGCCAGGTGATGCGGCCACTCTCGGGGCGCACCGCCAGCGTGGCCTGGCCGAAGGCATCCAGGGCGCTGCGCGCCTGTTTCATCTCACGCGCACTGGCCAGATGCGTATGCACGCGCGCGATCACCTCGCCGGTACGCACCGGCTTGATCACGTAGTCGGTGCCGCCAGCGGCGAAGGCGGCGACGACGTGCTCGGTCTCGGTGAGGCCGGTCATGAAGATGATGGGGATGTGGCGCGTGGAGAAATCGGCCTTGAGCCGGCGTGCCACCTCGAAGCCGTCCATGCCGGGCATCATGGCGTCGAGCAGGATGATGTCCGGCAGGCTCTGGCGAGCACGCGCGAGCGCCGACTCGCCGTTGATGGCAACCAGCACCGTGAAGCCGGATTCATCCAGTGCGTCGTGCAGCACCGAGAGGTTCTCGGGCACATCGTCGACGATCAGGATGATCTCGGTACGGCTGCGGTCGAGGTCAAGCGCTTGCATCCAGATCCCTTTTCACGCGTTCCTGCAGCGCATCCAGTTCGAAGCGGGCGAGCTGTTCGCGCAGCGGCGCGACGTAATCGGCATGGGTGGCGTCGGCGGCGATGGCATCCAGCGCCGCCTGCACGCCGCGAACGTACCCCAGACCGAGCTGGCGCGCGAGTGCTTCGAGCTGCGAGCGTGGCGGCAGACCCGCCGGTACGGACGATGGCGCCAGATGTATCGCCGGAGCTTCCTCCAGCCATTCGAGCTTCAGGCGGCGGCCGATCCAGTCCAGCAGCTCGGGCAGGCGCACGGGCTTGAGGAAGAAATCCTCCGAGGGAATGCCGACATCGTTATCCAGCCCCTTGTCGAAGGCATTGGCGGAGATGATGGCGATCGGCAGGCCGGCATTCGCACCCCCGGCACGGATACGGCGGATGGTCTCCCAGCCATCGATGCCGGGCATGGCCAGATCCATGAACACCAGATCCGGCGCAAAGCGCGGCAGCACTTCCAGACATTCGAGCCCGGAGGCGGCCTGATCGAGCACAAAGCCCAGCGGCGCCAGGGCGCTGACCAGCAGTTCGCGATCCACGGCTTCGTTGTCGACCACCAGGATGCGCCGGCGCGCGCCGCGATAGCCGCTGTAGCGGCGCTGTGGCAGCGCCTGGCTGGCCTGCGCGGCAGCCACCTGGGGCAGGAACAGACGCAGCGTGAAGCAGCTGCCCTGCCCCGGTGTGCTGCGCACGGTGAGCTCGCCGCCCATCAGGTCGGCCAGCATGCGCGCGATGGTCAGCCCCAGCCCGGTGCCGCCACTGCTGCCCGCACTGGCAGCCTCGCCGCGCGAAAAGGGTTCGAAGACGCGCTCCAGCTCGGCGGCCGAGATGCCGGGGCCGCTGTCCTCGATCTCGAAGGTGGCCATGTCGCGCGCGTAGCGCAGGCGGAATTGCACTCCGCCGCGCCGCGTGAATTTCACCGCGTTGCCGAGCAGGTTGATGAGGATCTGGCGCAGCCGCTTCTCGTCGGCGCGCACCGCCAGCGGCCGCTCACCCTGGCAGCTGAATTCGAAACCGATACCCTTGTTGTGCGCCTGCAGCGCGAACATGTGCACCAACTGATCGAGCAGACCGGCGAAGTCGATGGCACGGATGTCCAGCGTGAGCTTGCCGCTTTCGATGCGGGCGATGTCCAGCGTGCCTTCGATCAGCGACAGCAGGTGGTCGCCGCTGCGCCGGATCACGCTGACGGCCTGCTGGCGATGCGCCGGGATGGTGGGGTCGCCATCGAGGATCTGCGCGTAGCCGAGGATGGAGTTCAGCGGCGTGCGCAGTTCGTGGCTCACCGTGGTGATGTAGCGGCTCTTCGCCTGATTGGCGGCATCGGCTGCCTGCTTGGCCTGCTGCAGCGCCTGGTCGGTGCGCTGGTGGGAGGCGATCTCGCGCATCAGCAGATGCGTCTGGCGGTTGGATTCCTCCTGCGCCACCTGCCGGCTCTTGTGCGTGAGTACCAGCCACCAGGCCATGATGCCGGCCACCAGCAGCAACATGCAGTAGAGCTGGAAAAAGCCGGTGCGCAACGCCGGCAGCAGGGCCGGATCCGGCAGATGCTGGCTCTGCTGCGCGTAGATCACGCCGAGCAGCGTGGTCAGCCCGGCGATCACGGCGCCCATCAGCAGCAGGTAATGGCTCAGGCCGCTGTCGATGTAAGGCCATGCCGCGCGCGGCAGCCATTTGCGCAGCAGTGCCTGCCACTGCATGCCCAGGCGTGCGTCGGGCTTGCACAGATCGTGGCAGCGCGCATCCAGCGAGCAGCACAGCGAGCAGATCGTGCCCTGGTAGGCCGGGCAATGCGCCATGTCCTCGCTTTCATACTCTCGCTCGCAGACCACGCAGCGCTGCACGCGGGGCGGTGCGCCCGCGGTGATGCCGCATCGGCTGCCGCAGGACTCGGCCGGACGTGCCAGATAGAAACGCCCGCGCGTGGCCCAGGCGATCAGCGGCGCGGCGACCAGCGCCGTGCCGATGGCGATGAAGGTGGTACAGGCCTGAGCCAGCGCACCGAAAACGCCCAGATAGGCCAGCACGGAAAGCGTGGAGGCGATCAGCATGGCGCCAACCCCCACCGGATTCACGTCATAGAGATAGGCGCGGCGGAATTCGATGCCCGGTGGCGACAGGCCCAGCGGCTTGTTGATCACCAGATCCGCCACCACCGCCACCAGCCAGGCGATGGCGATGTTGGAATACAGCCCCAGCACGGCCTCCAGCGCCTGGAACACGTTCAGCTCCATGAGCATCAGGGCGATGGCGATGTTGAACAGCATCCACACCACACGCCCGGGATGGCTGTGGGTGAGGCGGGCGAAGAAGTTGCTCCACGCCAGCGAGCCCGCATAGGCGTTGGTAACGTTGATCTTGAGCTGGGAAATGATGACGAACAGCGCCGTCACGGCCACCGCCACGCCCGGATGCGCGAACACCGCCTCGAAGCCGATCAGGTACATCTGGTTCGGATCGACCGCGCGATCCACCGGCACCGCGTGGCTGATCGCCAGATAGGCCAGCAGGCAGCCGCCGAGCATCTTTGCCACGCCCATCACCACCCATCCCGGCCCGCCCAACAGCACGGCCGGCAGCCAGCTGCGCCGGTTGGCCTCGGTGCGCACCGGCATGAAGCGCAGGTAATCCGCCTGTTCGCCCATCTGCGTGATCAGCGCGATGCCCACCGCGAGCGCGGCGCCGAAGCGCTTGAGGTCGAAGCCGCCAGCCTGCCCGTCGGCCCCGGCATAGGCGGCCAGATCGCCGAGCACGCCGGGGTTCTGCCACAGCACGAAGATGAAGGGCAGCGCCAGCAGGATCAGCCACACCGGCTGGGTGATCGCCTGCAGCCGGCTGATGGTGGTGATGCCGTGCGTCACCAGCGGGATCACCACCAGCGCGCAGAGCAGATAGCCCCAGGCTGGCGGGATGTCGAAGGCCAGCTCCAGCGCATAGGCCATCACCGCCGCTTCGAGCGCGAAGAAGATGAAGGTGAAGCAGGCGTAGATCAGCGAGGTGATGGTGGAGCCGATGTAGCCGAAACCGGCGCCGCGCGTGAGCAGGTCCATGTCCAGCCCGTGGCGGGCGGCATACAGGCTGATCGGCGTGCCGCACAGGAAGATGATCACGCCGGTAGCGAGGATCGCCAGCGCGGCGTTGGTGAAACCGTGGCTCACCAGCAACGCGGCGCCCACGGCCTCCAGGATGAGGAAGGCGGCCGCACCGAAGGCGGTATTGGCGACCTGCCAGGGCGAGCGCTGGCGGAAACGCTGCGGCGTGTAGCGCAGCGCGTAATCCTCGATGCTCTCGCTGGCGACCCAGCTGTTGTAGTCGCGCCGCACTTTGACCACGCGCTGCACGGCATCGCCATCGGCTGGCGCCAGGGAGGGGTCGGTATCGTGCGGGTTCATGCGCGCGGAGCATGCAGGGCTAGTGCCTGCGGGCGCAAGCGTTCCGGCCCCGGATACGTCAAACTGCGTACGCGCCCCTGCCATGCAGGGGGAAGGACAAGATGGCTAGACAGCATCCGGCACGACGATCTCTGCCGAATAGCCCGCGCTCTCGCAGTCCGCATAGATATCGGGCTTGCGCACCCAGACGCGCGCGCCCGTGACGCCCTTCAGGCCGGCGCACAGGCTCAGGATCTCGTGACACAGGGTTTCCTGCAGGTCGAAGTGGCGGCCGGCGACCAGCGGCGGAATCGCCTGATGGATCAGATCGTAGTTCACGGTGGCGCGCACATCGTCGGGCATCGCTCCGCGCAAAGGCGCGAGGAGCAGATCGACATCGATCAGCACGCGCTGGGGGCGCAGCTTTTCCGCTTCGTAGAAGCCGATGGAAACGGGCAGACTGAATTCGCGGATATGGATCCGCCGATTGAGGAATTCCAAATCGGATGCTCCCAGATAAAAGATGCAAGGCCCTGCCGATCACGGCAGTTCCTTCGCCCTTGTGAAGAGAAGGCGGCCGCCAGACCGGACGAGGGTGACGACGATACAGGCCCGATCAACAAAGAAGCGCACGGATTGCACAACCCCCTCTCCCGGCCCTGCGGGCCACCCTCTCCCTCAGGGGGAGAGGGAAAAGGCAGGTATCGCGACCGGAAATGGCTCCGGCCCCCGAGGAGTCTAGCAAGCACGCCGCAACCATTCCTTCTCCCTTGAGGGGAGAAGGTGGCCTTCGGGCCGGATGAGGGTGACGGTACAGCCCCGATCGACCAAAAAGAGCACGGATTGAACGACCCCCTCTCCCGGCCCTGCGGGCCACCCTCTCCCTCAAGGGGAGAGGGCAAAAGGCCCCAATCATCACTGCCAAGCACTCAAAGATAGACCGGAAAACGCCGGGTGAGCACCTGCACGCGGGCGCGAACTTCGGCAATGCGGCCTTCGTCGGCAGGATTATCCAGCACGTCCGCGATCAGGTGGCCAACCGCGCGGGCTTCTTCTTCGCCAAAGCCGCGTGTCGTCATGGCGGGCGTGCCAAGGCGGATGCCGGCGGTCACGAAGGGCTTTTCGGGATCGTTCGGGATGGCGTTCTTGTTGACCGTGATGTGCGCGAGGCCCAGCAGGCGTTCCGCCTCCTTGCCGGTGAGGCCTTTGGGACGCAGGTCGACCAGCATGACGTGGCTTTCCGTACGGCCGGAGACGATACGCAGGCCACGTGCGATCAGCGTTTCCGCCAGCGCGGCGGCATTCTTCACCACTTGCTGCTGATAGCGCCGGAAATCGGGCGTCATCGCCTCCTTGAAGGCCACGGCCTTGCCGGCAATCACGTGCATTAACGGGCCGCCCTGGATGCCGGGAAAGATCGCCGAGTTGATGGCCTTCTCGTGCTCGGCCTTCATGAGGATCACGCCACCGCGCGGACCGCGCAGGCTCTTGTGCGTGGTGGTGGTGACGAAGTCGGCGTGCGGCACCGGATTGGGATAGACGCCCGCCGCAATGAGGCCGGCGTAATGCGCCATGTCGACCATGAAGTACGCGCCGATCTCCTTCGCCAGACGCGCGATGCGTTCAAAGTCGATGCGCAGGGCGAAGGCCGAGGCGCCGGCGATGATGAGCTTCGGCCGGTGTTCGCGCGCCTTCGCTTCGAGCGCGGCGTAATCGATATCTTCCTGCGCGTCGAGGCCGTAGCTCACCACCTTGAACCATTTGCCGCTCATGTTGAGCGCTATGCCGTGTGTGAGGTGGCCGCCTTCGGCGAGGTTCATGCCCATGATGGTGTCGCCCGGTTCGAGCGTGGCGAAGAACACGCCCTGGTTGGCCTGCGAGCCGGAGTTGGGCTGCACGTTGGCGGCCTCGGCGCCGAAGAGTTCCTTCACGCGGTCGATGGCCAGTTGCTCGACGACGTCGACATGCTCGCAGCCGCCGTAATAGCGCTTGCCGGGGTAGCCTTCGGCGTACTTGTTGGTGAGCTGCGAGCCCTGCACGGCCATCACGGCCGGCGAGGTGTAGTTCTCGGAGGCGATCAGCTCGATATGCTCTTCCTGGCGCCGATCCTCCTGCCGGATGGCGGCGAAGATCTCGGGATCGATCTGCTCGACGGTGTGGCGGTTGCGTTCAAACATCGGGAACCTCTCGAACGGATGCCCCGGCACAAGGCCGGGACGGGTGGAACGGGAAATGGCGCAGAGTCAGGCGAGCGTGGCGCGCAGGGTCTTCGCCGCGGCCACCATGTGGGTCAACGCTGGAATCACTTCGCTCCATTGCCGCGTCTTCAGGCCGCAGTCGGGATTCACCCACAGACGCCCGGCCGGAATGCGCTCGGCGGCCTTCTGCATGAGCTGCACGATGTGCGCCTCGCTCGGGATGTTGGGCGAGTGGATGTCATACACGCCCGGGCCGATCTCGTTCGGATAGTTGAAGTGCTCGAAGGCGTCGAGCAGCTCCATGTCAGAACGCGAGGTTTCGATGGTGATCACATCGGCATCCATGTCAGCGATCGAGGCGATGATGTCGTTGAACTCCGAGTAGCACATGTGGGTGTGGATCTGCGTTTCGTCGGCCACGCCGTTGGCGGTGATGCGGAAGGATTCCACCGCCCACTCCAGATAGGTCGGCCATTGCGTACGGCGCAACGGCAGGCCTTCACGCAGCGCAGCCTCGTCGATCTGGATCACCCGCACGCCGGCGCGCTCGAGGTCCAGCACTTCCTCGCGCAAGGCCAGGGCGAGCTGGTAGCAGGTGAAGTAGCGCGGCTGATCGTCGCGCACGAAGGACCAGTTGAGGATCGTGACCGGGCCGGTGAGCATGCCCTTCATCGGCTTGCTCGTGAGCGACTGTGCGTACCGGATCCATTCGACCGTCATCGCGCGCGGGCGGCTGATGTCACCGAACAGGATGGGCGGCTTCACGCAGCGCGAACCGTAGGCCTGCACCCAGCCGAACTGGCTGAAGGCGTAGCCTTCGAGCTGCTCGCCGAAATACTCGACCATGTCGTTGCGCTCGGCCTCGCCATGCACGAGGACGTCCAACCCCAGCGCTTCCTGCTCGCGCACGCTGCGGGCAATTTCCGCCTGCATGGCTGCCCTGTAGCCCGCCTCGTCGATCTCGCCGGCCTTGAACTGGCTGCGCGCCTGGCGGATCTCGGCCGTCTGCGGGAAGGAGCCGATGGTGGTGGTCGGAAACTGCGGCAGCTTCAGCAACGCGGCCTGCCTGGCGGCGCGCTCGGCATAGGGGCGCTTGCGCTGGCCAAGCCGCGCGTCGATTCCCGCCAGTGCGGCCTTCACTGCCGGGTTGTGCACCCGGGGCGAGTCGCGGCGCGAGGCGCAGGCTGCCCGGTTGGCCTCCAGCTCGGCCGCCACGGCTTCGCGCCCCTGATTCAAGGCGGTGGCGAGCACCGTCAGCTCATCCAGTTTCTGCCGGGCGAACGCCAGCCAGGATCTGATCTCGCCATCCAGCCGCTCTTCGCTCGCCAGATCCACCGGCACGTGCAGCAGCGAGCAGGAAGGCGCGACCCACAGGCGTTCGCCCAGCCGCTCGGCCACGGGCTGCAGCCAGCTCAGCACGGCGTCCAGATCGGTCTTCCAGATGTTGCGGCCGTTGATCACGCCCAGCGACAGCACCTTGTGGCTGGCCAGATGGTTCAGCGCGGGCAGCACTTCATCCTGCGCATTCACGGCATCCAGATGGAAGCCGGCCGTGGGCAACTTCACGGCCCATTCCAGGTTCTCGCGCAACTGGCCGAAGTAGGTGGCGAGCAGCAGCTTCACGCGGCAACTCTTGAGCTGATGGTAGGCCGTGCTGAAGGCATGCTTCCAGTCGGCGTCCAGCTCGGTGACCAGAATGGGCTCGTCGATCTGCACCCACTCCACGCCCTGGTCGGCCAGCGCGTTCAACAGGGCCGCATAGGCCGGCAGCAGGCGGGGCAGCAATGCCAGCTTGTCGGAGCCATCCTTGGCCTTGCCCAGCGCCAGATAGGTCACCGGGCCGATGATCACCGGCTTGGCCTTCACGCCCGTGGCGCGCGCTTCGGCCAGTTGCGCCAGCAGGCGCGAGGCATCCAGACTGAACCCGGTGGCGGCGGTGAATTCGGGGACGATGTAGTGGTAGTTGGTGTCGAACCACTTGGTCATCTCGCCCGCCGCGACGCCACCGCAGCAATCCGCGTGCACCTCGGCGGACTGCGCGGAGCGCCCCCGGGCGACGCGGAAATAGTTGTCCAGCGCATCGCCGTGAAAACCCTGCACGCGCTCGGGCAGGTTGCCCAGCGTGAAACTCATGTCCAGCACCTGATCGTAGAACGCGAAGTCGCCGACCGGCGCGAGATCCAGCGCGGCCTGATCCTGCCAGTGCCGCTGACGCAGTGCAGCGCCCAGCGCCTGCAGTGCCTCACGCGAAGACTGCCCTTTCCAGTACGACTCCAGCGCGAACTTCAGTTCCCGTTTCGCGCCGATGCGGGGGAAACCCAGGTTGTGTGTGATTGCCATGATCGTTGCCAGATGTGGTGGGGAATGGCAGGATCGTAAAATCATCGATTCATGAATAAAAATAGTTTTATCTTATGATTCAATGAAATTCATTCACACAAAACATGTTCTCATGCCAATCCTTGAACGCATCCACCTGGCCATCATGCGGGAGGTCGACCGACAGGGCTCGCTCACCGCAGCGGCTGAAACGCTGCATCTCACGCAATCCGCGCTGAGCCACGCGGTGCGCAAGCTCGAGGATCAGCTCGGCGTACCCGTCTGGTATCGGGAGGGGCGCAGCCTGCGCCCCACGCAGGCCGGCGAATACCTGCTCGCGGTGGCCAACCGCCTCCTGCCGCAGCTTGCGCTGGCCGAAGAGCGCATCCAGCAGTTCGCCCAGGGCGAGCGCGGCACGCTGCGCATCGGCATGGAATGCCATCCGTGTTACCAGTGGCTGCTGAAGATCGTCTCGCCCTATCTCGCCGCGTGGCTGGACGTGGATGTGGACGTGAAGCAGAAATTCCAGTTCGGCGGCATCGGCGCGCTGTTCGGCTACGAGATCGACATGCTGGTGACGCCCGATCCCCTGTATCGCAGCGGCCTGCATTTCGAGCCGGTGTTCGATTACGAACAGGTGCTGGTAGTGGGGCCGCAACACCCCTTGCGCGACGCGCCCTGGGCCGAGCCCCGGCAGCTCTCCGGCGAAGTCCTGATCACCTATCCGGTCGCCATCGACCGGCTGGACATCTACACCCAGTTCCTCACCCCCGCCGGCATCGCACCGAAGCGCCACAAACCGATCGAGACCACCGACATCATGCTGCAGATGGTCGCCAGCGGCCGTGGCGTGGCCGCACTGCCCCGCTGGCTGGTGGAAGAGTACGCGCAGAAGCTGGACATCGCCGCCGTGCGCCTGGGCCAGCAAGGCGTTCCCAAGCAGATCTTCCTGGGCATCCGCGAAGCGGACGCCGACATCGACTACGTGCACGCCTTCGTCGAACTGGCACGCGCGCATCGCATCCTCTGAGTGACTCCAGCCCTCTCCCCCTCCCCCCGGACGGGGGGCTTTGGACTCCCCTCTCCCTTCAGGGGAGAGGGGCCGGGGGAGAGGGTGTCTTTCCCAGCCCACAAACCTTGCATCACAACAAAGGAGCATCACCGGATGATCGACGAATCCATGCGCGATCGCGCCCGCACGCTGCGCGCAACGGCCACGCCCTTCGAGCAGAGCTTCTGGCAGGCGATCCGGGCGCATCGTTTTGCCGGCTTCAAGTTCCGTCGCCAGCAAGTGATCGGCCCCTACATCGCGGACTTCACCTGCCTGCACGCCCGGCTCATCGTGGAGCTGGACGGCGGCCAGCATACGGAAGCCCACGCCTATGACGCCCGCCGCGACGCCTGGCTGCAGGCCGAGGGCTACCGCGTATTCCGGGTCTGGAACCACGAATGGGTGCAACAGCGTGAAGCGGTGCTGGAGCGGCTCTGGGCACTCCTGCACGAACGCGTCGAAGGAAAAGGATGACAGAGATGCCCTCTCCCCAACCCCTCCCCCCGAACGGGGGAGGGGCTTTCAGACCCTCTCTCGGCTTCTGGCTCCCCTCTCCCTTCAGGGGAGAGGGGCCGGGGGAGAGGGCGCCCCTATGAAAACCCCGACAATCAGCCTCTGAATAAAAAGGTGACGCACACCATGCTCCTGCGCGACCCCATCCACGGCGACATCGAACTGAGCCCGCTGGAAACCACCCTGCTCGACCTGCCCGTGATGCAGCGCCTGCGCGGCATCAAACAGCTCGGCACGGCCTATCTGGTATATCCCGGCGCGCTGCACACGCGTTTCGATCATTCGATCGGCGTGTGCGCCGTGGCACACCGCATCGTCGAAGGCTTGCGTCGCGCGGGTCAGCCGATCTCGGCGGAGGAAGAAGCCGCCATCGGCGCGGCAGCGCTGCTGCACGACGTGACACACATTCCCTTCGGCCACACGCTGGAGGACGAGCGGCGCCTGTTTCCTCGCCACGACAAGGGCTCACGCCTGTCCCGCATCCTCGCGGGCGAACTCGGCCACGCGCTGGCAGCGCAGGGGCTGAAAGAAACCGTCGCAGGCCTGCTCGATGCCGCGCCGCTGACGTCTCCACACTGGATGCGGGACATCGTCTCCGGCGCCATCGATGCCGACCTGCTCGACTATCTGCGCCGCGACAGCTTCTTTGCCGGCCTCTCGCACGATTACGACGATCGCATCTTCCGCGCCTTCGCGGTGCACGACGATCGCCTCGTCATACGCCTGGTCAAGCACGGCATGGATCGGCCGGACGCGCGCTCGGAAATCATCCGCGTGCTGCGCCTGCGCTATTTCCTCACCGAACGCGTCTATTACCACCACACCAAGGTCGTTGCTGGCGCGATGATCTCCAAGGCGGTGGAACTCGCGCTGGATCACGGCCTGCTGCGCGAGGAAGACTTTCTCTCGCTCAACGACTGGACGCTGCTGGAACGCCTGCAGACCTGCGGCCTGCCGCAGGCCGAAGCACTGGCGCAACGCGTGCAACGGCGCGCGCTGCTCAAGCGCGCCTACGTCGTTTCCTCGCGCAGCGTTCCCGCAACGCTGCGGACGGAATGGGTCGCGCGCCATCACGCCTCGCGCAGCAACCGCGCCGCCGCCGAACGCGAGATCGCCCATGCACTCGGATTGCCGTTCGAGGACGTGGTGCTCTACTGCCCGGCCCTCACGGTGATGAAGGAAGCCGCCGTGCCCATCGAGAACAGCCGCGGACTCATGCACCTGAACCACCCGGACGACGAAGCGCACGGCGAAATCCAGGCACTGCAGGATCGCTACGCCGGCCTGTGGCGATTCTTCATCTTTGTGCCGGAAGCCGCCGTAGCCAAGGCCGGCAAGGTCTGCGAGGCATTGTTCGGCATCCAGTCAGAGCACCGCTGATTGTCTCGTCGGCACAAGGGACTTACGACAGGAATGCTGCCAGCCAGCCCTCCGCGCAAACCCCTTGTCATACACAACTTGCCATAAGTGAAGAGAAAAAACAGGCTTGGCAAAACAACTTCGGGAAGAATCCATGTGGGACAAGGAAAAAGCCATCAGCCATCTTGACTCGAATGCCAGCCCCCACAGCCTGGGAAGATGTGCGGAATTTGTCCGGAAAGCCATCGAAGCCGGCGGGCTTAGGCTGCAACGACGTCTGTCTGCCAAGGACTACGGACTAAGCCTTGTTGCCGCCGGCTTCATACAGCAACACGTCATCCTGCCAAAAGCCGGGGATGTAGTCATCATTCAGCCCATTCCGGGACATCCTCATGGTCATATGGCCATGTTCAATGGCCTCGCCTGGGTTTCCGATTTCCGGCAACAGCACGGCTACTACCCTGGGGCATCCTATCGGCGCCTGCAGCCGGAAGTACATTGCTATCGCTATCCGGCCTGATCACGCCATGTCCACCCGACCATTCCTTTTTTCTCCAGCCCGCTTCCTCCCCATCGCGCTGCTGTGCATGGCCGGCCTGTTCGTCTGCACAAACAGTCAGGCAGCAGACGGCGCGCCCGGCAAGGTGCCGGAGGCCGTCACCATCCGTTTCTATGACTGGTATCTGCAAGCACTGACGCAAAACCGCGATCCAATCCAGGATGAGCCGCGGATGCTCGAAGCCTTTGTCACGCGGGCGCTGGTGGCCGAGATCCATCGTCGCATGCACGACCCCGATGGTCTGGACAGCGACTATTTCATCCGCGCACAGGACTACCTGGATGAATGGCTAGGAAATATCGCAACGTCCTCCGTGCGCATGCAGGGACAGACGGCAACACTCCGGGTAACGCTGGGAAATTCCGCCGCAACCCTGCACCGCTTGCAGGTGGATCTGATCATCGAAGACGGTCACTGGAAGATACGCAGGGTGCGTTGAAAACGCAGCCAACAGCGGCGAACCTTACTGAGCCAGCAGGCTGCGTATCCAGCGACGGCGGGCGTTTTCGCTGCGCACGGCCAGGATCTGCTCGGCAATGCGCGTACGCACGGAGGCCAGTGGCAGCATGCTGGCCGGGCGGCGGTTTTCGCAGCGCAGCAGGTGGAAGCCCATCGGGGACTCCACCGGACCGGAGAGTTCGCCCGAGCGCAGGGTGGCCGCCACGACGTCCAGCGAGGGGAAGAGCTTGCCGGCCGGCAGCTGGCCCAGCAGGCCGCCCTGCATGGAGGTGGGACATTCCGAATGTTGCAGGGCCTGTTCGGCAAAACGCTCGGGATGGCGCTGCAACAGGGCATGGATCTGGGTGATGCGCCGGAATGCGGCCTCGCGGGTGTTGCTGGAGAGATCCTCGTTGATGGTGATGAGGATGTGGCGCAGGGTACGCAGCTCGGGGCTCTGGAAACGCTCGCGGTGCAGCAGGTAGAAGATTTCGACATCGCGCGCGCTGACGGCGGGTACGCGCGAACCGACGGCATCCAGCACGGCTTCCACGCGCTGCTCGCGCGCGAGTTCCTCGCGCAGGGCGTCCCCAGGGTCAGCCCGTTGGCTTCGAGGTCGTGATGAAATTCGTCTTCTCCGGGAAAACGCGCGGCGATCTCCGCGACCGCGGCATCCACCGTTTCCCGTGCCACCACGACCTGGGCGGCCGGGGGGCTGGCGAGGATGCGCCGCTCGATCTCGCCGGCACGGCACGCCTGCGCCTGCACCTGCTGGCGCTGCTCGGCGCTCAGTGCTGCGGGAGCCGCTCCGAACAAGGCCTGGGCGTGCTTGATGAGATGGTAGGGAGATGGCTCGACTGCGAGCGGGCGGGCGACTTCAGGCATGGGTGTTCTCGATCCGGGCTTCTTTTTCAGCAACTTCATCCAGTGCGGTCTCCCGCACGATCAACGGGCGCCCCGGCAGGCATTCGAAATGCACGTGATAGGCAACGCCGCCGGGCACGTCGCGCAGCACCTTGAGGATTTCGCCCGTGGCGCCCACTGGAACGCGCACCTCGCCATCGATGGAGAGGGCACGCGCGCTGAGCACGCGCTCACGGGTCTCGAAACGGGATTCGGCCCAGGGCTCGTCCAGCCCGATCAGCTCTTCCTCGCGGCAGGCCACCACGCGGTCTTCCTCGATGAAGTGCAGCGAATAGATGATCTGGTCGAACAGGAAGGTGCCGATGTCGACCACGTGGCCCACACGCCCGCGCCGCACCAGCAGATCGCCCCGGAACGCGCCGGGGAAGGTGCCGTCATCGCGCACGTTGCGCGTCACGCGCAGGCTGTCGCCGATCTGCCATTTGGTTCTCAGCATGATGAGGGTTTCCTGCCGATGGATGAGATGGAAACCTTGGCGATGCCCTGCGCACGCTGGAAGACGCGGAACACGGCTTCGGTCTGCGCATCGGAATGCACGAAGTCCTCGTAGGCGCGGACCAGCAGCGCGCGCCAGGTTTCGCGGTCCGGCTCGCCGCCGGCGCCCTGCAGATAATTGTGGAAGCGCTGCAGGATGTGCAGACGGTTGACCTGCACCACGCGGGCGTCGTACTCGACGCCGAAGTAGTCGAGAAAATCCTCGGCGCTGACCAGATCGGCCATGTCGTCGATGAAATCGCTGTCCGGGGTCTCGTGGCTCATTTTCCGCTCGCTTTCTCGTTTCAGTAGGGCGACTGGCAGGCCTGCCGCAGGCCGGAAGCCAGCAGCATCAGTTCGGATTCGTCCGGGCTGCGCTTCTCGCGCGCCACGAAGTGCCGCACCATGCCCAGCAGATGGCCGGCTTCCTCGTCGCCGATCTGGCGCCCCAGCGCGGCGAACACGGATTTCACTGCACGCGTGCCCGAGTGCTTGCCCAGCACCACACGGTGGCTGCGGCCGACGATGGCGGGGTCGAAGCCCTGGTAGTTGACGGGATCCTTGAGCAGGCCATCGACATGGATGCCCGCCTCGTGAGTGAACACGTTGGCGCCGATCACGCTTTTCTGTACCGGAATCGGCCGACCCGAAGCTTGCGCCACCAGCTCGGCCACCGGCCCCAGTTGCTCCAGTGCCACGCCAGTCTTCAGCCCGTAGCATTGCTGCAACCCCAGCACCACCTCTTCCAGCGCTGCGTTGCCGGCACGCTCCCCCAGGCCATTGACCGTCGTATTCACATGCGTCGCCCCCGCCCGCACGGCCGCCAGGGAGTTGGCGGTGGCCATGCCGAGATCGTCGTGCGCGTGCATCTCGATCTCCAGATCGGTGGCACGGCGTAGCGCGCGGATGGCACGCTTCGTGGCAAAGGGGTCGAGAATGCCCAGGGTGTCGGCGAAGCGCAGCCGGCGCGCACCGGCGCGCTGGGCGACTTCCGCCACCTGCGCGAGGAATTCGGGGCGCGCGCGGGAGGCGTCCTCCAGCCCCACGCAGACTTCCAGGCCGAGATCGCGCGCACGCTGCACCTGAGTGTGCACCTGCGCCAGCAGCCACACGTGGCTGCGCTGCAGCTTGCCGGCGATGTGCTGATCGGAGGCCGGCGCCGAGATGTCCACCAGATGCGCACCCAGGCCGGCACAGGCGGCCACGTCATGCTGGCTCAGGCGTGCCCAGACCATCAGCCGCGCACGCAGGCCCAGGGAAGCCACGGCGCGGATGCCGTCGCGCTCGGCCTCGCCCATGACGGGGATGCCGATCTCCAGCTCGCGCACGCCGATGGCGTCCAGGCCACGTGCGATGGCAAGCTTCTCTTCCAGATTGAAGGCCACGCCCGCGGTCTGTTCGCCGTCGCGCAAGGTGGTGTCATTGATCGTGATCGCCCGGGCCATGAAAGGACTCCCGCTAGGTTTCACCCTTCACTCAGCAATTTGGGTGCCAGCCGCGCGAAGGCCCGTAAATTCGTCTCCGGTCGTCGCCCCGGCGGCTGTTCCTTGGCGCAGAGCACACACAGACTTGAGGGAAACCCCGCAAAGCCACAGCCAAAGCGGTGTCGACACAGCCTGATCCACAATGATCCGGGGGCTTCGCTGTACACTCCGCAGCGCCCCCCAGCCCCGCCCATACACATGAGCCTGCCGCGCCACCATCTCGAACTCCTTGCGCCCGCCAAGACGACGGCCATCGGACGTGAAGCCATCCTTCATGGCGCCGATGCTGTCTACATCGGCGGCCCCTCTTTTGGCGCCCGCGCCGCGGCCGACAATCCGGTCAGCGAAATCGCGGACCTGGTGGGCTTCGCCCACCGTTTCGGTGCGCGCATTTTTGTAACTTTGAACACCATCCTGCACGATACGGAACTCGCGCCCGCGCGCCGGCTGGTGCACGAGCTGTACGACGCCGGCGTCGATGCGCTGATCGTGCAGGACATGGGCTTGCTGGAGATTGACCTGCCACCCATCGCGCTGCATGCGTCCACGCAGTGCGACATCCGCAGCGTGAAGAAAACCCGCTTCCTCGGCGCAGCCGGTTTCTCGCAACTGGTGCTGGCGCGCGAGCTGACGCTGGACGACATCACCGCGATCCGCGCCGCCGTGAATCCGGCCGTGCCGCTGGAGTTCTTCATCCATGGTGCACTGTGCGTGGCCTTCTCGGGGCAGTGCTACATCAGCCACGCACACACCGGGCGCAGTGCCAATCGCGGTGACTGCTCGCAGGCCTGCCGCCTGCCCTACACACTGGCCGACGCGCAGGGCCGCGTGGTGGCTTACGACAAGCACCTGCTGTCGATGAAGGATAACAACCAGAGCGCCAACCTGCGCGCGCTGGTCGATGCCGGCGTGCAGAGCTTCAAGATCGAAGGCCGCTACAAGGACATGGGTTACGTGAAGAACATCACCGCCCATTACCGCCAATTGCTCGACGAGATCCTGACGGAGCGCCCGGAACTGGCGAAGTCCTCGCACGGCAGCAGCACGTTTGCCTTCCGCCCTGATCCCGACAAGACCTTCAACCGCAGCAGCACGGACTATTTCGTGCAGGGCCGCAAGGCGGACATCGGCGCCTTCGATGCGCCCAGCCACGAGGGCCAGCGCCTGGGGGTGGTGACGCGACTGGGCGTGGACTGGTTCGAACTGGAATCGGGCGAAGCGCTCGCCAACGGCGATGGTCTCTCCTGGCTTTTCAAGCGCCGCCTGCAGGGCGCGCAGGCCGACCGGGTGCAGGACATGGGCCAAGGCCTGTGGCGCGTCATGCCTCATCAGAAGATCGCCGAACTGCCCGGTCTCGCGCCCGGCTGCGTGATCTCGCGCAATCGCGACCATGCCTGCGAGCAGGTCTTGCAGAAGCCTTCCGCCGAACGCCGCATCGCGCTGGACCTGCACTTCGGCGAAACCACCGATGGCTTCGCGCTGCGCGTGATGGATGAATCCGGCGCCGAAGCCACGGCCCGACTCACCTGCGACAAACAGCCCGCACAGCATCCGGAGAAAAGCGCGGCCAGCCTGCACGAGCATCTCTCCAAGCTGGGCGCCACGATCTTCACCGCACGCACGATCGGCATCGACTGGCAGCAGCCCTGGTTCCTGCCGGCCTCACAGCTCAACGCGCTGCGCCGGGATGCCATCGAGGCGCTGGAAGTGGCCCGCGCGGCGGCACTGGGCAGGCCGCCACGATTTGAACCCGCCACGCCGCCGGCAGTCTATCCGGAGGAATCGTTGAGTTACCTCGCCAATGTCTACAACGAAGCCGCGCGCCGCTTCTACGCGCGCCATGGCGTAAGCCTCATGGCCTCGGCCTACGAGGCGCACGAGGAGGCCGGCGAGGCCAGCCTGATGATCACCAAGCACTGCCTGCGCTTCGCTTTCAACCTGTGTCCGAAACAGGCCAAGGGGGTGACCGGCGTGCAAGGCCAGGTACGTGCCGAACCGATGACCCTGATCAACGGCAAGGAACGCCTGACCCTGCGCTTCGACTGCAAACCCTGCGAGATGCACGTGATCGGCAAGATCAAGCCGCAAGTGCTGCGCAGCCCGCCACCGGGCAGCCCCATCGAGGCGCCGGTATCCTTCCATCGCCGGCGCCCCGCCTGAGCGGACGCCTCCGTCCCCAAGCCGCCATGTTTCGTCTGTCCTCTTTCCGCCTATCCCCGATGCGCATCATCCGCGCCCGCCCGCTGCGCCGCTTCGCGCCGCACCTGCTGGATCGCAGCCTGTGGCGTGCCACGCCGCACGCCGTCGGCATGGGCATGGCCGTCGGCTTCTTCTTCGGCTTCCTGATCCCGGTCGGGCAGATCTTCTTCGCCGTACTCCTCTCCATTTTCCTGCGCGGCAACCTGCTGGTCGCCGCCTCCAGCACCTTCATCACCAATCCGCTGACCACGCCGCTGGTCTACCTGGTTGCCTGGAAGCTGGGCGGCTGGATGCTCTCCTGGCTGCCGCAACCGCTGATCGAACAGGCCGAGGATCTCGCCGAGGATGCCGTGCTCGTCTCCAACGATCTCGCCAGCACCCTTGGCACGGCCAGCACCGAGGTACTCCTGGGGGTGGTCGCCATCTCCTTCCTGGCTGCCCCGCTGGGCTATCTGATCGGCTGGGGCGTGGCCCACGCACGCCAGAAGACATCCCGGACCAAAATTCCACAGGAAGCCTCATGAGCAATATTCCCAATGTCGTCAGCATCGCTGGCGTAGACCCCTCCGGCGGCGCCGGCGTGCTGGCGGACATCAAATCCTTCACCGCACAGGGCACGTACGGCTGCGGCGTGATCGCTGCGCTGACCGCGCAGAACACCCAGGGCGTGACCGGCGTACACGTGCCTCCCACCGATTTCCTGCGCCTGCAGATCGACACGCTGTTCGCCGACGTGCCGATCCATGCCGTGAAGCTGGGCATGCTCGGCTCGGCCGAGATCGTCTCCACGGTGGCCGAACGCCTGGCGCACTGGCGGGCACCCTTCGTGGTCTGCGATCCGGTGATGGTGGCCAAGAGCGGCGACCACCTGCTCGCCCGCAGTGCCGTAGCCATGCTCATCGAGGCGCTGCTGCCGCAGACCTTCCTGATCACGCCGAATCTGCCCGAAGCCGGCGTGCTGCTCGAAGCGCGTGCCCCCGAGACGGTGAAGGAGATGTATCGCGCGGCCGAACGCCTGCGCGACATGCTGCCCACCCAGTCCGAACGCTGGGTGCTGCTCAAGGGAGGACACCTGCCCGGCAACGAGATCGTGGACCTGCTCTTCGATGGCGACCGCATGATCGAGATGCCCGCGCCGCGCATCGCCACCCGGAACACGCACGGCACGGGCTGCAGCCTTTCCTCGGCGATCGCCGCCCTGCTGCCGCAGACCACTGCAAGCCCGGCGCCGGTGGAAGAGGCCGTGCGCCGCGCCACGCAATGGCTACGCCAGGCCATCGCCCGCTCCGGCGAGCTTGCGGCCGGCCAGGGCCATGGCCCGGTGCATCACTTCCACGCCTTGTGGAAATGAGGCCCGGCATCCACACAAAGCGTGGGCAAGCCTGTGGACAGGGTCTGGAAAGGCGTGCCAAGTGATTGACGCCAAAGGCCACCGGAACGCTTGCTCAAGCTTTGAGCAATATGCCATCAGCCTTGAAAAATCGTCCCAAAAGCCTTGCCTGGCGCGGTTTTCAAACAAGCGGGCCGGGATTTCCACACAAAGCGTGGGCAAGCCTGTGGATAGCCACTGGATTGTTCCGCCAAATGCCTGAAACCAAAGTAGAACCCGTCGCCTGTATAAAAATTGCGCAAGGCGGCCCCATCGTCTGGGACGAACACCCGGATTTCCTCGTCGCCCATAAACCTGCTGGCGAGAATTTCCACAACGAAGGCGACACGGCCGGTTTCATCACCCGTCTCAAGCGCCTGCCTGGCTGCGCAGACCTGTACCCGGTGCACCGGCTCGACCGCATCACATCCGGCCTCATCCTGCTCGCCCGCCATGCCGACGCGGCACGCCAGTTCGGCGAGATGTTCGAGGCGGGCCTGATCGACAAGTATTACCTCGCACTCTCCGACCACAAGCCCTCGCGCAAGCAAGGCTGAGTGCGCGGAGCCATGGTGCGCGCACGCGCCGGCTGCTGGCGGCTCGCGCGCGAGGGCGAATATCTGGCGCGCACGGAATTCCACAGTTATTCGGTACGCCCCGGGCTGCGCCTGTTCGTCCTGCATCCGCATACCGGCCGCACCCACCAGTTGCGCGTGGCACTGAAAAGTCTCTCCGCGCCCATCCTGGGCGATGGCCGCTACGGCGGCAGCCCTGCCGACCGTGGCTACCTGCATGCCTGTGCATTGCGCTTCGAATGGGCCGGGGCCTGCTACTGCTTCGAGCAACTCCCCTGCGAGGGCAGCGTATTCGCGGAACCCATGGTGCATGAGCAGATCCTCTCGCTATGCCCACTGTGGACGCTCCCCTGGAGCGGCGAGCACTGAGAACCTGCCCCGATCCCTCATGGGCCAAATGATTGGAGCGTAAACGGCAAGGTGTGCACGACGCGCCCTGTCGGGCGTGCTGCAGGACCTGCATTCAGGCACCTGCTTGGCGACATCGCCACCTTGCGGTAAAACGGGCCTCCCGCACACTCAGGAGTCCCCATGGCCGCCCCGCAACAGCTCAGCCCGACAGAAGCCCGCATCCTCGGCGTCCTGGTGGAGAAGGAAGCCACCGTGCCCGACACCTACCCGCTCTCGTTGAACGCGCTGCAGGCGGGCTGCAACCAGAAGAGCGCACGCGACCCGGTGATGACGCTGAGCGAAGCAGAGCTGCTTGCGGCCATCGACGAGTTGCGCGGCCACAGTCTGGTGATCGAATCCTCAGGCGGTCGCGTCACCCGCTACGGGCACAACCTTGGCCGCGTCTATGGCCTGCCCACGCCAGCCGTGGCGCTGCTGACACAGCTGATCCTGCGTGGCCCGCAGACAGCTGCAGAGCTGCGAGCCAATTGCGAACGCCTGTATCGCTTCGCCGACACTTCTTCGGTCGAAGCCTTCCTCGAAGAACTGGCCACACGCGCGGCCGGTGCGCTGACCCTGTTGCTGCCTCGCGCGCCGGGTGCACGTGAGAGCCGCTGGGCACATCTGCTGTGTGGCGAGCCGGATTTGCCGGCAAGCCCCCTGGTCGCAACATCTGCCGGCCAGGAAGCAGGGCTGAGGGAAGAAGTGGCAGCCCTGCGCGAGGAAGTCGCGAGCCTGCGTGCAGGACTCGCCAGCCTGCGCGAACAGCTGGGTATCACGGACTAATTCATGCGGGCGCTGCGCACGCAGTGGCTGGATGCAGGTGGCGGCCTGGGCTACCACCTGCGCGCCTGGCGCCATGGCGCGCAGTGGCAACCCTATCGCGCCGCACTCGCCGGCTGGCTGCAGGCCTGGCAACCGCCACAGCGGCAGCTCGTGATCATCGGCCCCAGCGCGGGCCATACGCTGCCCGGAGATTTTCTCGAAGGATTCTCACGAGTCTTCATCCTGGAGCCCGACCCGTTGGCACGCTGGCTGTTGCTGCGGCGTTTTCCGCGCGTGCGTTTCGAAGCTGGTGCGCTGGATTGCTTCGCCGATGCGCAGGCGCCGGGCTGGCTGGCCTGTACCTATCCGGACGCCGTCTTCCTGTTCGCCAATGTGATCGGCCAGTACCTACCGGCCGATCCGGGCTGGGTACCGGCACTGCGTCAGGCACTGGCGGAGCGCAGCTGGGCCAGTTGCCACGACCTCGTGGCCAGTACCAGAACGCCAGACAACACATCGCCCCGTGACGTTTCGGAAGGGCAAACGCTGGAGGCATTGCTGACCGGATTCTGGCCTGCGGGAGAACTGGACCTGCACGATCACGGCAGCTGGCAAACGCTGCCAACCCAGGCGGCCACGATCTGGTCGATCACACCCCGGCAGCACCACCTCGTGGGCTGGTACGCACAACGTGCCGGTTAACGCTCAGCGCAGTTCCATCAGCGTGGTGGGCTCATCAAGCCCGCGACCGAAGACCGGCATGGGCGGCAGGTCATGATCGGACTCCACCAGCCCCAGATCCGACAACTGGGAGATCAGCTGCTTCGGATCGCCGATCTGCGCCAGCAGCGGGCGTAACTTGCCGAAAGGCGTACGGCCATCGACCATGATCAGTGCACTGCGCAGACGCGGTCCGATGCCGAGGCGACGCTCGGCGATCTCGGCACGGCCGAGCGTGGTTTTGCGGTAGATGGCGACATCAAACATGGGCAGATCTTGTCCGTTGGATGACAACTGAACTCTAGCCGAAGGGCTCTGGCGATCTGCCTTGTCCAGGGAGGCATTTGACCAAAGGGCCCGCGTGCGGGATCAGCGTCGGGGGGGCGCATCGTGACAAAAATCACACTAACGAACAATCAAACAACTGTGTCTTTCGCCCCCTCATACAACACAGGCGACCAATCCGCCGCACTGCTTTAGCCCGTCTTCATATCGCCTTGCGCCGGACCGCCGCGGATGGATAATTCCTTATCAAGGCATCCTGTTGCGTTGACGCCCTGGATCAGCGGAGGGACTCACGGGATCGGGCGCGCCCCGAAAGCGCGAAGGCAAGAGCAGGCCGTGTGACGAGGCTGAGCCGGGTGATTTCGGTGCTATTCCCGGACCCGATCAATCTGCAGCGTGACCGGCCCGGTCTGCCCCTGCAGCGACACGGGTGCACTTTCGAGATCGCCGGCACGCGGTGTCGCATCGCCGCTGCGCGAGATGCGCGCCACCAGTTGCAGCGCGCCATGCTCCGTACCGCCCATACGCGCGGCCTGGGCGAAATCGAACTGCAAGGGCAGCTCACCGGCCTTGTAGCGCAAGGCCGCGACAGGCATGCCGCCGCCCGCCGGGCGCAACACCACGAAAACCACATCCTCCGGCTGCACGCGATCTCGCAGCGCGGGCGCCAGGCTCAGCCTGCCCTGCGGCATCGGCCCGGCTTGCGCCCCCTGGGCATCGCCCGCGCGCAGGTGCGCCTGATCGAGCATGGTCTGCACACTGGCCGCCATTTCACTGCCCGGCGTCACGCGCGCGGCCAGGCGTTGCCACAGGGCAATGGCGGCCTTGTAGTCCTCGCGCTCGAAAGCGCCGGTTCCGGCCAGTGCCAAGGCTTTGATGTTGTCAGCCTCCAGCGCCAGCGCTTCCTGCGCGCGCTGCTCGGGCTCTCCAGCCACGCGGTTGCCTTGCGCGCTGGCCAGCGCATCGGCCCAATCGGCACGCAGCTGGGCATCCTGAGGACGCTTTTCTGCCAGTGCCGCGAAACGCTGCGCGGCCTCGGCATGCCGCCCCTGCAGCATGTAGGCACGCGCCAGCATCGCAGCGGCTTCGCTGTCGTCCGGCATCTGTTGCACACGAGCTTCCAGCGTGGTGATCATGGCCGCCAGCTGGCTCTGCGGCGTGAGCGGCGCGCGGTGCGCCGGATCCAGTGCCGCGGGATTACCCAGCAACAGGTAGACCGCCACGGCCGTCAGCGGCAGACCGGCCGCCAGCGCGATCCGCCAGCCACGCGTGGCCCGAGCGGCGCCAGGTGTTGTGGCGGTATCCGGCATCTCGTCGAGCACGCGTTGTTCGAGTTCGCGCATGGCCTCCTCGAAGCCGGCCGCATCCAGCCGGCCGGCATCGCGCTCTGCCTCCAGTTCGCGGCGCTGCTCACGCAGTACGGCCAGTGTCGGCAGCGCGGTGCCTTCCGTGGTCTCGGCGGGGCGCAGCAGGGGCCGCAACAGCACGACCAGCAGGCAAGCCAGCAACAGGACGGCAAGCATCACGAAAAGGCTCATGCGGGATCATCTTCCTTTAACAGCGCCCGCGCCCGGGCACGGGCGGCAGCATCGGCCTGCGGGCCGCGCGGCAGATGGCGCAGCCGCCAGGCAAAAGCCCCGACAGCGCTGGCGAACAACAGCAAAGGCCCGAGCCAGAGCAGCAGGGTGCCGGCCTTGAGCGGTGGATCGTAGAGCACGAAATCGCCATACCGCTCGACCATGAAAGCGCGCACGGCGGCCTCGTCCTGCCCGGCAGCCAGCATCTCGCTGACCTGGCGGCGCAGATCCCGCGCCAGATCGGCATCGGATTCGGCAATCGACTGGTTCTGGCAGACCACGCAGCGCAGTTGCTCGGCCAGCCGCTGGGCGCGTGCATCCAGTGAGGCATCGGCATTCGCCCAACTGGTGGGCACGGCCAGCAGGCAGCACAGCGCGAGAAGGCATCCCCGCAAGAAATGCAGCGTAGGGTGCGCCATGCGCACCGAAGCGCCGGACGCATTGGCCGGATGAGTGCGCGCGGCGCTCCCTACGGGCGCGGCGCCAGTCACCACGGAGAACAGGATGCGAGGGGATGCGTTGCGCATCATGGCGCGCTTACCCACCTTGCAGCGCCCGGATGCGCGGCAGCAGCTCACGCTCGACGGATTCATCCGTCAGCGGGCCGATGTGCTTGTAGCGGATGCGCCCGGCCGCATCGATGATGAAGGTCTCGGGTACGCCATATACGCCGTAGTCGATACCCACACGCCCGTCGGCATCCACCACCGACACCGTATAGGGATCATCGTGCTCCTTCAGCCAGCGCAGCGCATCCGCGCGCTCGTCCTTGTAGTTCAGGCCGACGATGGGCAGCAACTTGCGCTGCGCCAGCCGCAGCAGCGCCGGATGTTCCTCGCGGCAGCCCACGCACCAGGAAGCCCAGACGTTGAGCAGCCACACCTGGCCACGCATGTCGGCGAGCGCCAGCGCGCCGTCCTGCTGCAGGCGCGGCAGCGAGAACTGAGGGGCGGGCTTGTCGATCAACGGCGAGGGCAGCTCCCGCGGCTTCAGCGTCAGACCGATGCCGAGCAGCACGGCGAATCCCAGGAACAGCGCCAGAGGCAGGAATGACTTGAGTTTCATGCGCGGGGACTCCGTTGGCGGCGGGCATCGCGATAGCGCGCATCCAGCGCGGCACTCAGCCCCCCCAGAGCCATCAGTGCGCAACCGGCCCAGATCCAGCTGATGAAAGGCTTGTGGTAAAGGCGCAGCACCCAGGTATCCGCCGTCGTGGCTTCACCGAGCGAGACGTAGACATCACGGAACGGGCCGACATCGATGGCCGCCTCGGTCATCGGCATCTGGCGCGCCAGATACAGGCGCTTTTCCGGATGCAGGCGCGCCACGTCGCGCCCGTTGCGCGTCACGCGCACCCAGGCCTGTGCAGCCATGTAGTTCGGCCCGCGCAGCTCGTTCACCTCTTCCAGCGTGAATTCATACCCCGCCAGCCGTGCCTGCCCGCCAATCTGAACCGCGACATCGAGCTGGCTTTCGTGAGTTCGCACCATGCTCACGCCAATGATGAACACGCCCACGCCCAGATGCGCCAGCCACATGCCCCACCAGGCGCCGGGAATCCCACGCAGGCGCGCCATCGCGCCCCCCTCGCCGCGCAAACGCTCCACTAGCAACTGCACGCTGCCCAACAATACCCAGGCCGCCAGCGTGAGACCCAGCACGGTACGCCAGCCCGGTGCACCGCTGGCCCAGGCAATACCCGCCCCCAGCAGCAGGCTCAGCCCCAGCGCGGGCGCCAGCCGACGCAACAGGGGCGGCAGAGCCTGCCCCTTCCAGCGCACGAAGGGGGCCAGCACCATCAGTGCCACCACCGGCGTCATCAGCGGAAAGAACACCGCGTCGAAATAAGGTGGACCGACGGACAGCTTGCCGCCGCCCAGCGCATCCACCAGCAGCGGATACATCGTGCCCAGCAGTACGCTGGTGGCTACCACCACGAGCAACACATTGTTGGACAGCAGCAGCGCATCGCGCGAGAACGGCTGGAAGCTGCCGCCGCCTTCCAGGCGTGGCGCGCGCCAGGCGTACAGCGCCAGGGAGCCGCCGATCACCAGCAGCAGCAGGACGAGGATGAAGACGCCGCGCGAGGGATCGGTGGCAAAGGCATGCACACTGGTGAGCACGCCGGAGCGGACGAGGAAGGTTCCGAGCAGTGACAGCGAGAAAGCAGCGATGGCCAGCAGCACCGTCCAGCGCTTGAAGGCACCACGCTTCTCGGTGACGGCCAACGAGTGGATCAGCGCCGTGCCGACCAGCCAGGGCATGAAGGAGGCATTTTCCACCGGATCCCAGAACCACCAGCCGCCCCAGCCCAGCTCGTAGTACGCCCAGCCGGAGCCAAGCGCGATGCCCAGGGTCAGGAAGACCCAGGCGGCCAGCGTCCACGGCCGCGAAATACGCGCCCAGGCGGCGTCGAACTGGCCACCGATCAGCGCCGCGATGGCGAAGGCGAAGGCCACCGAGAAGCCGACATAGCCCATGTAGAGCAACGGCGGATGGATGATCATGCCCGGGTCCTGCAGCAACGGGTTGAGATCCTGGCCCTCGGGCACGCCCGGCAGTAGGCGCTCGAAGGGGTTGGAGCTCACCAGCGTGAAGGCGATGAAACCCACGCTCACCAGGCCCAGCACGCCCAGCACGCGCGCGGCGAACACGCCTGGCAACCGACGCGACAGGCTCACCGCCGCGGCCCAGCCGGCCTGCATCAGCAGCCACAGCAGCAGCGAGCCTTCATGGCTGCCCCACACGGCGGTGATGCGGTAGATCAGCGGCAACTGGGTGTTGGAATGCGAGACCACATAGGCCACCGAAAAATCGTTGGCGACGAAGGCCCAGGTCAGGCACAGGAAAGCCAGCAGCACCAGCGCGAACTGTGCCCGTGCAGCCGGCGCGGCCACGGCCATCAGCGCGGGCTGGCCACGCTGCGCCCCCCACAGTGGCAACACGCCCTGCACCAGGGCGACCAGAGCAGCGAGGATGAGGGCGAAATGGCCGAATTCAGGAATCATGGGGCGTCACTGCAAGGTCTTGGCGGTGTTGTGCGCGCGGTCGATGGCGTCCTGCGCCTCGGGCGGCATGTAGTTCTCGTCGTGCTTGGCCAGCACCTCGGTGGCCACGAACACACCGTCGGCCCCCAGCGAGCCCTGCGCCACGGCGCCCTTGGTCTCCTTGAAGAGATCCGGCAAGGCGCCGCGATACACCACCGGCACGATCTGGGCGGTGTCGGAGATGATGAAGCGCACGGTCAGCCCGTCGGCATCGCGCTCCAGGCTGCCGGGCAACACCATGCCGCCGACACGGAACGGGCGCCCCTGCGGCGCCTTGCCCTCGGCGACCTCGCTCGGCGTGTGGAAGAACACCAGATTGTCACGGAAGGCGTTGAGCACCAGTGCGGTGGCCGCAGCCAGCAGGCCCAGGGCGACGGCGATCAGCAGGAAACGTTTGTGGCGGGCTTTCAAGAGGATTGGCTCCGAGGATCAAATGCCGGGCGTGAAGTACATGAAACTCCAGAAATGCTCGCTGACGCGGTACACGCCGGCTTCGCCCAGACCCTCGATCGCCTCCCGCAGTTCCGTTTCATCGGGAAAGTTCTTGAGCACCCGGTGCTGGCTGCCATCCGACAGGTTGCGCAGCTGCCAGCAATCGCCCGCGTCATCGCGCTCGGCGATCGGCGTACTGCTGCCTTCCACGTAACGGTTATCGATCAGCAGCACCGGCGAATCCGGTGCCAGCCGCGCATTCAGCCCGGCGATGAATTCGCGCCGACGCGCCAGCGGCACATGCGAGAACCAGAAGCCTGCGAACGCGGCATCGAAGCTGCCCATGGCCTCGGGCAAAGCCCAGGCATCGGCCTGCACGAACACCGCCCGCCCCTGCACACGATCGCGCGCAATGGCCAGCGGCTCCAGATTGAGATCCGTCAGCGTGATCGAAGCGGCCTGCAGGGCGATGAACTGGCTCCAGTATCCGGTGCCTGCGGCGATCTCCAGTACATGGCGCCCCGCCAATTGCTGCGGAATCCAGGCTTCCAGTGCGCGCAGTCCGGCCTGGCGTTCCGGGCGACGATAGATCTCGTCGTATTCCGCCGCCCGTTCCCTGTAGTAGTTGCGCAGGGCCTCATCACTCATTCGCTGTCACTCTCCAGTTGCTGCAGCTGGCGCAGCCTGCGCAGGCTGGCAAGGCGTGCCAGGCGCAGCCACCACAATTCGGCCACGATCAGCACGAAACTCACGCCGAAGCTGCCCCAGACGTAAAAACCACGTCCGCCCATGGCAAAGAAGTCGTTCCAGGATTGCCATTGCATCATCGACGCCCCCCTTCACCACTTCCGGATCGCGCGATTTCGGCGTGTGCCCAGTCGGTATGCCGTTCGCGTTCGAGGATGATGCGGCGCGCCCGCGCCCAGCTCACCGCAAGGCTGTAGAACCAGGCTGCAAACGCCATCACCAGCATGCCAGCGAGCATCAGGGTAGCCATGCTCGACTGCCCGGGCTTCACGGAGGCGCCCTGATGCAGGGTGTTCCACCACTGCACCGAAAAATAGATCACCGGCACATTGACCGCGCCGACCAGGGCCAGGATTGCACCGGCCTTGTCCCCTCGGCGCGGGTCCTCGATTGCGGCGGTCAGCGCCATGAAGCCGAAATACAGGAACTGCAGCAGCAGTTGCGACGTCATGCGCGCATCCCAGGCCCAGTAGGTGCCCCAGGTCGGCTTGCCCCACAGCGCACCGGTCCATAGCGCGATGAAGCAGAACAGCGCGCCGGTGGGTGCCAGCGCACGCATCATGTAGAAGGACAGGCGCGTGCCCAGCCCCAGGCCCACGGCAGCCCAGAAGGCCATCACGAGATAGATAAACATGCTCATCCAGGCCGCCGGCACATGGATGAAGATGATGCGGTACACCTCGCCCTGGATGGCATCGGTGGGCGCCATCGCCAGCCCGAGCGCCAGGCCGGCGGCGCAGCACAGGGCCGCGAGCATGGCGAACACCGGCACCAGCCGCCCGGCAAAGGGATAGAAGGTCTGCGGCGAGGAAAGACGAAAAAGGTTCATCGACGTGGCTTGTGGTCTGCAAACCGGTCAAGTCCATGGACAGGACAGGCTTGGGTCTGGCGATGTCGCAAACGCCAGATGATACGAAGAAATCGCCCTGCGTTGCCGCTTATTCGGGTCTGTTGACCGTCACCTGCCACGACACCGTTCGCCCCGGGTTTGTCGAAGGGTGTTGCCGGGACTTCAATCGACCCCCAGACGCAGGGCTGCGGCACAGGCCCACGGGGCCAGCGCGATGGCGGCCAGCAGCCCGCCACCGAGCAGTGAAAGATGCGCGGCAAGCCCCACACCGGCAGACCAGGCGCTGACCGCACCAGCGCCGAAAACCAGCACCGGCACACACAGCGGCAACAGCAGCAGCGCCAGCAAGGCACCGGCGCCATGCAACCCCAGCGTGAGCGCGGCACACACGGCGCCAAGCAGCGAAAACACCGGCGTGCCCAGCAACAAGGCCAGCATCAGCACACCGCCGGATTCGGCGGACAACTGATACATCATCGCCAGCAAGGGAGAGAGCAGCACCAACGGCAGCCCGGTGGCCAGCCAGTGCGCCAGGATCTTGGCGGTCACCCACAGCACCGGCGGCTCAGGCGAGAGCAACAACTGCTCCAGCACGCCGCTGTCATGGTCCGCAGCAAACAGGCGGGGCAATGCAAGCAGCCCGGCCAGCAGCGCTGCCACCCACACCACACCGGCGCCCACGGCCTGCAGCCGCGCCGTTTCGGCACCTATGGCGAACGGGAACAGGCTCGCCACGATGACGAAGAAGGCCAGCGCCACCCCCAGCTCGGCGCGCGTGCGCCAGGCCAGCAGCAGATCGCGCCGCAATACCGCGAAAAACAGATTCATGGCGCGTACTCCGCCAGTTGCAGGCGCTGCACCGGCATGCGCAACGGCACCTCCTGGTGGGAGCTGAACACCACCAGCCCGCCATGCGCGCAATGCGCATCGATGCGCGCGGCCAGCGCAGCGACGGCATTCACGTCCAGCGATGCGAAAGGTTCGTCGAGCAGCCACAGCGGCCGGTCGACCGCAAAGGCCAGCCGCGCCAGCGCCACACGGCGGCGCTGCCCTTGCGACAGTACGCGGCAGGGCAAGCCGAGCTGACGCTGCAGCCCTGTTTCGGCCAGGGCTGCGCGGCACGCTTCCGCCGGGGCATCCAGGCCTGCCGCGGCGCAGGCAAAGCGCAGGTTCTCGACGGCATCCAGGCGGTCATGCGTGGCACTCGCATGGCCCAGATAACAGAGCTCTGCCGGGAAGGCTTCGCGCTGCCGCCGCAGATCGCTGCCGCGCCACAAAATTTCACCGGCTGCAGGCTCCAGCAGGCCTGCGAGCTGGCGCAGCAGGCTGCTCTTGCCGCACCCGTTGTCGCCCTCCACGCGCAGCAGCCCGCCGGACGTGAGATTCAGCGCCAGACGGCGAAACAGCAGGCGTTCGTCACGCTGACAGGCGAGTTGTCGGAGTTCGAGCATGGCGCGCATTCAATCACAGGCGCGTTATCCGGGCCAGCGCAATGCGGGAGAACCCACGGATCAAATCGAGCACCAGGACGACGATGATGCTGGTGAACGGAAATTCAGGCATTCCAATCCGCACCCGATGGAGCAACACCATGAGCGTTACCCAGAAGATCGTCCTGTTGATCCTTTCTTCCCTCGTCATCTGCGCCGCCATGTTCGGCGCTTCCCTGTACGGACTCGCCGGCTTCGACAGTCTTGCCGGCAGGTTATCCGCCAGTGCGCCGGCGGATGCCGCGGCGATCACGGCGGTACTCGGCGGCGCACGCACGGTGGCCTGGGTCGCACTTGGCCTGGCTTTTGTGCTGCTCACGCTGCTGGGCTATCTGGCCTGGAAAGCCATCGTGCTGCCGTTGCGCGGCATGCAACAGACCATCGCGCAGGCTGCCGAACAGCTGGACTTCACGGCCACGATCCAGGTCGACAGCCACGATGAGCTGGGGCAGACCCTGTCGGCCTACAACCGCCTGCTCGAACGATTGCGCCAGAGCTTCCAGGAAATCCGCCAGGCAACCACGCACATGCTCGATGTGACCGAAGAGGTCGACGTCTCTTCGCGCAAGATCGCGCGCAACTCGCAAATCCAGAGCGATGCCTCCACCAACATGGCCGCCGCCGTGGAAGAAATGACGGTGAGCATCTCGGTGGTGGCGCGGCAGGCTACCGATGCCTCGCAGCACACCCAGGATTCGCGCGACATCGCGGAGCGCAGTGCCGGCAGCATTCTGGGCACGGTGAGCAGCATCCGCACGATCTCGGAATCGGTGCACGAAGCAGCCTCGCGCATCAAGACACTACGCGCGGACTGTGACGACATCGCTTCGATGGCCGGGATCATCCGCGAAATCGCAGACCAGACCAACCTGCTGGCCCTGAACGCAGCCATCGAGGCCGCACGCGCCGGTGAACAGGGACGCGGCTTCGCCGTGGTGGCGGACGAGGTGCGCAAGCTAGCCGAGCGCACCGCGAAATCCACGCAGGACATCACCAGCCTCGTTGGCCGCATGCAGGACAGCGCACGCCTGGCCGTCGACAGCATGGCAGCCACCGAGCAGTCGGTAGGCCAGGGCGTGGAGAATGCGCAGCAGGCCGGCGAATCCATCCAGCGCATCCAGGATGGGTCGGCTGCCGCCGCCGGCGTGGTCGAGGAAATCTCCAGCGCGATCCGCGAACAGCAGACCGCCTCCACCGAAATCGCGCAGAACATCGAGCAGATCGCGCAGATGAGCGAGCAGAATTCGAGCGCCGCCTCTGCCTCGGCCGCCGCAGTGAGCCGCATCTCGGAAGCCGGGCGCGAAATCGCCAGTGCCCTGGCGCGCTATCGCATCGACAACGAGGCCTAGCGCCTGGAATTGCGTGTGGCCGACATCCACAACGACGATCACCCCGCTGTACGCGCCTTGCGCAGCATGGCCGAGCGGCTGCGCGAACGCAGCAACGGCCGCATCGTGCTGAAGGTGATGTCGGGCGGCGCGTTCGGCGCCGAGAAGGAAGCGCTGGCCCAGCTCAAGCGCGGCGGGCTGGACATGACACGGGTGATGGTCTCCCAGCTCAATCAGGATTGCCCCGCCACCGTGGTGCCGGGCATGCCTTTCCTGTTCCGCTCCATCGAGCACATGCAGCGCGCCATGGACGGCAAGCCCGGGCAGGACATCCTCGCCTCCTGTGCGCCCGGTGGATACGTGGGCCTGGCCTTCTACGACAGCGGCGCGCGCTCGATCTACGCCACCCGGCCGGTGCGCTCGCTGGCCGACGTGCGCGGCATGAAGCTGCGCGTGCCGCAGTCCGACCTCTGGATCGCGATCGCCAAGGCCATGGGCGCCCAGCCCACACCGATGTCGATCGACGAGATCGTCACCGGCGCACGCATGGGCCTGGTGGATGCGGCCGAGAACAACCTGCCCTCCTACCAGGGCTTCAAGCACAACGAGCTGTTCCAGTAGCACAACGAGCTGTTCCAGTACTTCTCTTGCACAGAACACTCGATGGCGCCGGACATCCTGGTGTTCTCCAAGGCCCGCTGGGATGGGCTGGCTCCCGAGGATCAGGCGCTCATCGCCGAGAGCGCACGCGAATCGGTGGCCAGCATGCGCCGCTTCTGGCAGGAACGCGAAAGCCAGGCGCGCAAGATCGTCACCGAGGCAGGTGCCCGCTTCGTGCAGGATGTGGACAAGCAGTCCTTCCAGAACGCCATGAAGCGGGTATATGACCAGTTCGTCACCACCACCGAACAGAAGGCTCTGCTGCGTACGATCCAGGAGTTGCATTGAAAGATGCCTGCCGGCCGGAGTACCCGGCCGGCAGGCACGATGAAATGCAAAAAAATGTCAGAAAGGGCACTGTAAACCTACCCGTTGATCGGCTAGCATCGATGCCGCCGGTATTTCCACCGGCATATCCCAGCTGACCGATCCGGAGGAAGCCTGCCCATGAAATCCGCCATCAAGCGTCTCGCCCTGGCCCTGTCCACCGTTTTTCTCGCCGGCCCCGCCCTGGCCGCCGACCCCGCGCCGATCACCGTGCGTGTCGTCACCCCCTTCGCCAGCGGCCACCTGCTGGCCGATACCGCAGCCAAATTCAAGGAAGAACTTGAGAAACAGGCGCGGCACATCACCGTCGCCATCCAGACCGGAGTGCTCAACGAACAGAGCATCGACCCGGCATTCAAGGCCTGCACACGCGAGGAGCTCGTGGGCGAGATCCTGCTCACCGGCGGCCAGCCGATCCAGGATTACGCACCGGAATATTTCTTCTTCAACGGCCCCTACGTGATCCGTGATTTCAAGCATCTGCAGAGCGTGTGGCACAGCAAGATCGGCAAGCAGCTGGGCACCCTGCTGGAGAAGAACGGCAACATGGTCAGCTTCGATCCGGTGTATCGCGGTTATCGCCAGTTCACGGCCAACAAGCCGATCCACACGCCGGCCGACTTCACGGGCGTGAAACTGCGTCTGCCGCCCGTGCCCGACTGGATCGCCGTATGGCAATCGCTGGGCGTCGCGCCAGTGCAGGTTGCCCTGCCGGAGATCTACAACGCGCTCAAGAGTGGCGCCGCAGAAGCCTCCGAGGGCGATCTCACCCAGATCCAGTCCATGAAGCTCAACGAAGTGCAAAGCCAGCTGGTGCTGACCAATCACCTCGTCGGGTTCGGCATGCAACTGGCCAACGGCTGCTTCTACAACAAGGAACTCTCCAAAGCTGACCAGAAGAAGGTCGCTCAGGCGCTGGAGAAAGCCGCGCAATGGGGATCGCGCACCATTCAGGAACGCGAAACATCCGTGATCGATGCACTCAAGGCCGGTGGCATGAGCGTGGTCACTCCCGATGCGGCCGCCATCCGCAAGGCTACCGAACCCAGCATCAACGAGCTGTTCAAGACCAAATGGACGGTGACGACCTGGCAGCAGGTGCTGGCGTATTGATACGGTATTGCGTCCAGGCGTAGCGCAGGACGGCCCAGCGCTGTCATACGTTTGAAGGCCAAGCCGTACAAAGCGCGCACCAGGCCGTTCATCCCGCCATCTGCGGGGTGAGCGGCCTGCAAGTTGCCCGCGCATCCATCCGTGATGCCCGTTGGCCGGATGGGTGACCGGCCATGGCAGCACAGGCATATGCCCCGACCCTTCAGTCGATATCAACCCCGTATGCATATCCAACAATGAAGATCTGATTGGACGTCCGCCGAGCCACTTCCTAGCCTGCCGGTTCCATTCACGCATTGCAGGCAGGAGGATCGAATTGGATATCACACGGATCGGGCGGCACCTCGGTGCCGCATTGCTGCTTTTGTCGACGCTGGCCGCACTCTCCTTCAGCGCCCCGTCATCGGCCCAGGCCCAACCGAAGGAAGTGCGGATCGGCTTCCAGAAGGGCTCCGCCATCCTGGTGCTGGCGCGCAGACAGCAGGTGATCGAAAACCGTCTCAAGCCACTGGGCATCAACGTCAGATGGGCGGAGTTCCAGTTCGGTCCGCCGATGCTGGAAGCCATGGGGGCCGGCGCCATCGACCTCGGCTCGGTGGGAGATACCCCCCCGGTGTTCGCACAGGCCGGCGGCTCGGATCTGGTCTACGTGGCCGCGACGCCCTCGGCCGAGCATGCCGTGCTGGTGCCGAAGCATTCGCCGATCCGGACGCTGGCGGATCTGAAAGGCAAGAAGCTTGCCTTCGGCAAAGGTTCCAGCGCCCAGAACGTAGCGCTCAAGGCACTCGCCCTGGCCGGGCTGACGTTCAAGGATATCGAGCCGGTCTACCTCTCTCCGGCCGACGCGACGGCAGCCTTCAACGGCGGCAACATCGATGCCTGGGTGGTATGGGATCCGTATTACGCGATTGCCCAGGAGCATTACGGCGCCCGCGTGATTGCCGATACTTCCGACAAACGCCTGGCGAGCGCTTCGTATTACCTGGCACACAGGACGTTCGCGGACAGATATCCGCAGGTGCTCGCAGCCATCGTCGACGAGTTGTCCAGGCTGACCGAGAAAGCCGGCCGGGATCGCGCCGGGCTGGCATCGATCGCGGCGGAAGCCACCGGGATAGACGTCGGCAGCTGGCGCACGGCCTTCGATCGCGCAGGCTTCACGGTCGGCCCGGTCACGCCCACGCACGTCCTGCAGCAGCAGCAACTGGCGGATGCCTTTCTTTCCCTGGCGATCATCCCGAAAAAGATCGACGTCAGCGAAATCGTCTGGCACGCGCCAAGGGGCCGATAGTCAAGCGCCCTTCTCCTGAAACAGGAGACTGATCCCGGGAGAAGACCGACCAAGGATCGGTCTTCTCATCCCCGCCATTGCTCGCCGGCCGACTTCAGCGATGGGCGCAATCAGGGAAAACATCTGTACAACATGGCCCATTCGTATCGACGGATGACCGCCATATCGCAACAGATGGTTTATGCTCCGCTCCCTTTTCCCTTGACCAGCCCGTTCGGGCCGGCCCGGCGAGCAGTCTGTGCGACGGGCAGCCCCCGCTCTCTTTCATGACACGCACAGCATCCGACACCGCCCCTGCGGCAACGCACGGCCAGGAAGACCTGCGCCGCAATCTCACCAACCGCCACATCCAGCTCATCGCCATCGGCGGAGCCATCGGCACGGGGCTCTTCATGGGCTCGGGCAAGACCATCAGCCTCGCCGGCCCCTCCATCGTGTTCGTCTATACGATCATCGGCGTGATGCTGTTCTTCGTGATGCGGGCGATGGGTGAGCTGCTGCTCTCCAATCTCTCGTACAAATCCTTCATCGATTTCTCGGACGACCTGCTGGGCCCCTGGAGTAAAGCGGCTTTGAATTCCGGATGAAACTGCTTTGAAAACCGGATGCGAATTATCCGTGGAACTGGATGATTTCCAGATGGGGCATTTAAGACAAAAAAGGGCCGGGGGTTACCCGGCCCTTTGCTTTGGATCTCCCGATGATCAACGCTTCATGTGATCCACCATCCCAAAGATGTAGGCTGCTTCCAGGGCGGCCTTGATGCTGGTCGCGCTCAGGTCGTGGAAGTCGAGGCTGTCCGAAGCCAGGGCCTCGATTTGCAACTGAGTGCGTGCGATGTGGGCGATTTCGGCTTGGGCCAGGGTGTCTAGTTGCGGTGCCATCTTTTGGGTTCCTGCTGGTGTTGTGATGGCTCCAGTAACGCTCCACGCGGCCAGCGAGTCGAGTCGATACCGCCTACCAGTTGCGAATGATCAGTTCCCCAGCGCAGCCCTTTGACCGGCCAGCGCCACCGACCTGGTAGTTGATTTCTACGCGATCCATATGCAGTCCGGCGAAGGCCTGACGCATCAGCGGGGGCACTTGATGTTCAGGGCCGTGTAGTCGGCCTCTGCGAGTTTGCGGTGGCAAGCGCCACAACGGATGGTTTGCATCAGGAGCCTTCTTTTTTTCGTGTGCTAGGCTGCCCGCGCTCTGTCGACGGAGCAGGCGGCCTTGGCTGGCTCGCTGGATGTGTCAGCGGGTCGGTGCCGGTTCGGGATGTTCCCGCATCCCGGATCGGCGCCGTCTTCCTTACTGCTTATATTTCAAGCGCTGCAAGTTCTTCGCGCAGTGCGACCGCCTGAGCTTCGATCTCCTGTAGGCGGGTGAGGTCTTCCGCAGCGGGCGCCGCGCCAGAGGCCACGGCCAGGGCAATGGCGCGTGCCGGGCGGGCGCCGGCGGCGTCCAGTGTTGCCAACTCGACGAGGATGGCTTTACTCCGCAGTTCGGCGGCGGTGGGCTGATCGAGTGCGACGAGCACGGGGAAGCCGTTTTCGTCGGGCACGATGTTTTGGCCAGCAGCCTGGCCAGCCATGAGATCGTTGTAAGGGGCAGGCCAAAGGCTTTCTTCCACCGCGTCAGCAGGGATCTGGCATGCCGGGTTGGGCACCTCGACCTGCGGATGCTCGATTCGCCAGTCCTCAATGTCGGCTAGATCGAGCGGCACTTCAGTATCGTTTTTGATCGTGCCATCGGAGGTCGGGAACGACTCGCCGGGCTGCAGTGTAATGTTGATCGTTGGGCGCACCCATAGAGGGTCATCGATGTGGAGCACGAGGGCGCCGTGGAGATCTGGGGTGTAGAAGCCGCGCAAGGATGGGGAATAGAACATGAGCACCTCTCAATAGCCAATAGCGAACCAGCGCACGCCGAAGGTTCTAGGGTCGGTTCCGGAAGTGTTGGAGTCTGTGCCCAGCATGAAAGAGCTTTGGCTAATGCTGCCGACCTGCGTGAAGAGATCATGCAGGCCCACTGCCGCGTCACTGTTGGCTTGCGCGACGACTCCAGCACACGCCGTGGGGAATGCGACGGAGAAGGTCTGCGTGCCGAAGCCGGACTCCATTGGGCGCGTTGCCGTGGCGATCGTGCCCCACTGAATGATCAGCCCGCTGGGGAGTTTTTGATAACCGTTGGCTCCTGTCAGAAGCTGGGCGTGTGACCCCGTCCAGATCGGGCCAAAATCAGTTACCCCAACCGTCGCTTTGATTTTCCCCTCGGCTGAATAGCCGATGTGGATCGTATTCGTGGTCTGGCCAACGCCCGTGCCCTGTCGCACAGGCGTATAGCCGAGTGCGTCTTGCTTGAGTGCCACTGCTGCGGACGTTGCAATCTCCTGCCATGCCTGCCAGGTTCCAGCGCTGGTACGGCGAACGAACAGACGCCCCCCATCGCTGTACGACACAGCGATCTGTGCCGAGAAGTTGCCGTCATACCGCTGGTGCCAGACGGTCACAGGTTGCGCAAGTGGCGTGTTCAGCGCCGTGCCCGCAGCTTTGTACATCCCGTTCAGCGTGATCTCGTTCAGATCGGTAGCCGCTGCACTGATGTTGCCTACGCCGAATAGCGCCATCGCGCCGCGCACTGCAGCCATGTTCGCGAGCTGGGCGGTCTGCGCGTCGGCAGCGGCAGTTGGTGCTGTAGGCATGCCGGCGAACGCGGGGGAATCCAGCAGGGCGTTTTCTACCCACGCCCCCCACACTCCGCTAGAGCTTTGCCTGAAGAAGACTCGCGTGGCATTCAGGCCGAACATCCAGGCGGTCTGGGACGCGTAGCTTGCGTTGTGGCGCTGGTGCAGCACATAAAACCAAGCCGTAGAGTTGAGCGGTGCGTTCGCGAGGCTTTGGCCCATATAGAAGCCGTTTTTATCCAGGTCGTTCAGATCGCCCGTGACCTGCCTTGATACTTGCCCCAGCCCAAAGAGGGCCATCGCGCCACGCACTGCAGCCATGTTCGCGATCTGTGTTGTCGCGGCATCGCCGGCTGCAGTGGGCGCAGTAGGCGTGCCGGACAAAGCCGGACTGAGTAGGTTTGCCTTGAGTGCCAGCACCTGCCGGAGCTGGGTGCGGCTGGCCCCATCGAGCGCTAGATAGGCCGTAATGGCATTGCAGATTTCTTCCTGCAGATCATTCAAGAATTCTGCAGTGATCACCGTCGGCTGACGTCCAGCCGCAACATCTTCTTCGACAAACAAGCCTGCGACATTACCAGCCCCTTGCGTTCTTTTCATGCTTACCCCTCGACGTACAGCAGCCAGATATGGCCTTGTTTGAATGGGTCCAGTGCCGCCCGCAAGGCAGCCAGTACCGAGGCGCCGCCGCTGTAGCGAACGCGCAGGATGTAGCGGCTGCGCTCGCTCCAGGTGCGCGCGCCAACGCGGCTTAGTCCCGCGCAAGGGGGCGCGATACCACCATCAACGGTCGCAACTCCAACGCCGACCGCCGCACCGGCGACGTCTTGATAGTCCGCAAGACTCCAGCCACGGTATCGAGGCTTGTAGAGCGCGATTGCCGCATCCAGCAGGCTCAAAGCCTCGGATTCGATGCGCGCCAACTCTGTGGCCGTGGCCACAAGCAGGTCATCGCCAAAACTGCCTTCCGGCCATTCCCATGCCTTCCCAGGAGGCAGCAAGGCGGCCAGTCGGCCAGACGCGCCTCTTCGCATGTCAGAGGCGAGCACTGCGCGTCTATCCACTCTAGGTGGCCATGCTGGCCATGGCAGGCACGCCCCCAGGCTGCGCTCAGTGGCAAACGCAGCGCTGCCGGCACATCGGCCAGGTCCGCCTGGATGCGCGTCAGCAGGTCTGAGTAAGTGGGACGGGAATAGGTCACAAAGCGACTCGCACAATGAACTTTCGCCCATTGTGCAAACCGCTAATCTCAATCAACACGCTGGAAACGTTTCCAGCCGGATCGTCGGGCGTCACCTCTTGCACCTCGACGTCAGTCAGCGCAGGAGCGCGTGTCGTTAGCGCCGTGCGCACCATATCCAGCGCCTCCAGCCTGGCCGCGCTGGTGAGCGCCTGGCGGCGCACATCCACCACCCCATCGGTCAGCGTCGTGATGCAGCCTGCTGCCACATCCACGCGGTCGGGCGTCGGCTGCGCAGTCTCGCCACCTGGCACGAATTCGATGGTCACCGTGCAGTAACCACCCTTGTCGGTACTCTCGCGCACCGACCAGGTATGTGCCCGCACCCACAGCTTGCTGCGCAGCGCGTACCCATCTCACACCCCCGCAACATCAAGGGGAATCGCACGGAACTGGTCGGTATCGCCAACGCGCTCGTACACCCGCAAATAGGACTTGCTGCCGATGACCTGGACGGACTCTCCGATAGCCTTCATAGCCGAGAGCCAGCGGGGATCGGAGATATCGAAGCGGCGCAGGCCTAGCACACGGCCAACACTGAGGTTGCCGCTCTTGTCGACCTGAAACGCGTCATTGACCAGCACCTTCAGGTCCGAAGGCACGCCGGGCTTGGAGGTCAGATCATTGATGAATTCATCGATGAGCGCCTTCGCTGCGAGTAAGCGCTCGTCGAAGGTAATCGACTCGGAAATGGCGCGCTGAACCTTGTACCGACCATCGAAGGTGAGGAGACTCAGATTGCCCTTGCCCGCGACGCCCCGTAGGGTTGTGCCGTACTGCTCTGCGGAGAGATCCACAAAAGCCTCGATATCGCCAAAGGTGGCCTCCATCGCCTCCAGGGAGAGTTCGGGATCACTCAGAATCTGCTCGCGGACTTCGGGCTTGGTGGCCAGTAGTGCTGCCCCCCTGGTTTTGCCCATGTCCAGCAATTGCTGACGCCGCCGGGCATCGCCCTCGGCAGCAAAGGCGCGGGCGGTCTGCATGGCCTTCTGTGCGGCCCGCTCCGGGATGCCGATTTCAGCGACGGCGGGCAGGAATTCACCATGCCTCAGCCGTTCCTTGAGGGCAGCCAAGCGCAAACCCATGCGGATTTCCTCGACCAGCAGAACGCGGGAATTCTCGCGGACGCGGAACAGCAGCACCTCCGTGCTGGCTGACAGGTCGACTTCCAGAAACTCGGCCAGGGCGCGTTCTGCTGTGGTGATCCCGTCCAGTTCCGCACCAGAAACAGCTACCGGCATCGTCGTCGCCTCGCTGCTGCTTCTAAACCCGCTACCCGGTAGCGGTTTTGCATTTCCTGCCCCGGGTTGCGCTTGGGTGCTGTCATGCGCCACCGTGCCAGGCTGATACTGGGTGTCGATGACTGTGCGGTGCGGAATACCCATTTGGGTCAGCGCCAGGAGGGTGCCCGGCGTGAGGGACGGCGAATTGTCATCCGGCATCGAGGCGGTACCAGCGGCGATCCGGTCTGCATACAAGCGTTCGCCGAGCGTCGGCGTGGCGGCATCCCCGATGCCGAGATCAATGGCCCCTTCTTCTTCGGCGGCCTTGGTGTCACTGGCAGAAATCAGCAGGTCTTCAATCGGGCCGACATTCCCTACGTATTCATCGACCCACTTGGGCATGCGCCCACGGCCTGACCACGTCTGCGAGGGGTATTCCGGGTTGCGGTATTTCACATCAGCAGGCGTGCTCATCAAGCCACCTCCTTGATGCCAAGGGCAACAGCCACTTCGTGCGCCCGGCCGTACCGTTCTTTATTCACGCCATTCACCACGGCAATCACGGTACGTGGATCAAAACCGTTCTCGCGCGCCCAGCCAGTGAAGGTTTTACCTTCGCGTTCAAAGCGTTTCTTTACTTGCTCCGGTGTCATGTGTCTAATCCCAACTATCGTAATCGGTAATTCATCATAGTGCATGAATTTGCACCTTGAAACTTGTTTTTTGGGGGATGAATGAGTACCACAGGAGAGCGTCTAAAATTCGAACGCGAGCGTCTGAAGCTCAGTCAGACGGCCTTTGGTGAGGCATGCGGAGTAAGTAAACGGTCTCAGATCAACTACGAGAGCGGAGAGCGCCAGCCAGACGCGGCGTACTTCGATGCGCTGGTCAAGGCTGATATCGGGGTCGACGTCCTGTTCGTCATCTCGGGCATACGCTCCGGGAACGTAGCAACCACCCCGACAGAGCTGGCCTATCTGAGGAACTGCCGCGCGCTACCGAATGCGGAGGCTCGCCAGGCCGGTCTGACCGGCTTGGTTGCGCTCAGGAAAGCCTATGGGGTGGAGTTGGGTCAGGAAGAAGAGAAATGAAAGCACTACTGATCCTGATGACAGCGCTATTGAGTGTGCCTGCACTGGCAAAACAGCCCTCCTACAAGGAGGCCAGTGCACTGTATGACCAGATCAAGCAGCCGTTCTACGACACCAGCCTGTTCTACAAAAAACCGTTTCAGGAGCGGGCAGCCTACGTTAAGGCTGCGATGGTGCTTCGCGACCGAGTGGAGAAGATGTTCGGTGCCTCCAGCCAGTGTTACAGCGCAGCCAACATGAGAAGTGAATACATTGGCCATCTGCATGATTTCGCAAATCGTCTTGAGGGGCGCATATCGACACAGCTGGACTGGGCGGCTGTAACCAATCCGATGCACATGGCTTTCTCCTATGGGGAAAGTGCAGCAGCCTGGTCTTGCTGGCAGCCGGATTCTTTTCCCTGATGGCGGGGCAATTGGCTGGGCGGCACTTTGCTCCGGCTCAGTTGCTGTTTTTGCAACTGGCATTGGCAGCAAATGCGGCAGGTATCCTAGCCGGCGCAGTCGCTTTATACGGCGAAGTATCCGTGCAGCGGCAATTGGCGATAGATCTGGCCGCACGAATAAGCAGCACTCTTGAGGAAGGCGAAGACGAACCAGGCGAGCCAATTTTCGCGCAGCCCGCCTGGATCGTGCGAGCAGCCGAGAAATGCTGCTACGCCAGTTTGGCCGCATCCTTGGTGCTGTGGGTGGCATTTGTGGCGATGGCGTGTCCGTCGCTATCTTGAAGGCCCTGCGGTGGTGTTGAGCCCATTGTCGTAGCCATTGATTTGCTGCCATGCTGTTCATGAAACGCTCCTGGTGTTTGTCCGGGGGCATTGGATATCCCTGAAGGCAACGGCGTAGGGCTGGAAACGTTTCACGGGTAATCGCGCTTCGCGCGCCTGCGTAAGCTGAGGTCTCGATTTCGAGGCCCTTTTTCTTTTCTGGAGCTTACGGCGATGCGCAAATCCACCCTTGGGGCGGCCTGATCATGGCCCGCCCGATCAATCTCATCCTCATCCACTGCGCGGCTACGCCGAATGGTAAGAGCCTGTTTCGCGGCAAGGCCGGCGAGCCCGGGTTTCAGACGCCGGCAGAAGCTATCGACGGATGGCATGCGCAACGCGGGTTCAGGCGCGATCCCGCAGCACTGCCGCGTCTGAACCCTTCTTTGCGCAGCATTGGCTATCACTTCCTGATCTACACGAATGGCCAGATCGTCACTGGCAGGCACACGGATGAAATTGGTGCGCACTGCCAGGGCTACAACCAGCGCAGCCTGGGTATCTGCCTGATTGGCACCGACAAGTTCACCCGCGCCCAGTGGGAGTCTCTCGCGTACCTGCAGACGTCTCTGGCCGGGAAATACCCGAATGCCGCTTGGAAGGGACATCGGGATATGAGCCCGGATCAGAACCGCAATGGCATCGTCGAGCCGTTTGAATGGCTGAAAGTGTGCCCTGGCTTCGATGTGAGTGCCTGGCTGGCGGGCGGAAAGCGGCCTCTGGCGAACCACCTGTATGAAGAGGTGGCGCCATGAAGATCAAGCTGATCGAGAACTGGCGCGAGGCCCACAAGTTCCTGAGCGTGCAGCTGGCGGCGCTGATGACGCTCATTTCCTTTGCCTACGACTACCTGCCGGCCGTGCAGCAATACCTTCCCGAAGGCTGGGTGAAGTGGATCGCTTCCGCAATCATCCTGGCCCGGGTGATCAAGCAGAAGAATCTCCAGGATGCGCAGGACGGGAGCGGGCAATGATCCTCGCTCTACGTTTTTTTATCTGGATGATTCTGCTGTTGCTGGCAGTGTTTGGCGCCATGTGCGTGATCTTGGTCCACGCGAAGACGGTGCCGGACAACATCCTCTGGGGATCGCTACTCCCTAGTGGCAGTGCCCCAGGTGTGCCCAGCGCCACCGGCCTACCTGCTGGAGAAGATGCCACCAGCGCTGCCACCGATACCGACGTCGGGCATTGGGCAGCCGACGCCAAAGCCCGATACGCAAAGTGTGCAGAACGGCTCAATGCGCTGATCGATTTTCATCATCCGGAAGGGGAGCAGTAATGGACAAGAGCGACGGTGATCGCCGCGACAACTCACAGATCATGCATAGCCTGGGCCAGCTGACTGGCGCGGTGCAGGCCATGCATACGGGGCTGACGCAACGCATCAAAGATATCAAGGGCGACATCCGGCGCCTGGAGGCCGCGCAGAGCGAGCGGATGAACCGCATCGAGGAGAACCTGACCGCGCAGATCGGCCAACCAGAAAGCGCGCAAGCATCTGATCGGCATCATCATGAACACGCTGGAGCAATCGGCGGAGATGCTGGAGGCAATCAAGGCCGAGCTGGACAGCAATCCGCGCCTGGCTGCGGACTTTCCGAAAGCGGTTGGCCAGGGCCGCATCTGGCAGGCCACGACCGTCATCACGGCCAACAACATCAAGATCCGTGTGGGCGGTACCGGCAAGAAGATGCGCGGGATGAAGCACGGCCCGCATCGCCCGGACCTGATCTTCCTGGACGATCTGGAGAACGACGACAACGTGCGCGACAAGGTGGAGTCGTTCGTGCTCAAGGCCATCGTTGGGCTGGCAGGGCCGGCAGGTGGGATGGACATATTCTGGCCGGGCACCTCGCTGCACTACGACGCGGCGATCAACCGTGTCTCGCGCAAGCCTGGATGGCGGCGCAAGGTGTTCAAGTCAATCATGCGCTGGCCGGATCGCATGGACCTGTGGGATCAGTGGGAAGGCATCTATACCTCGGCATCGACCAACGATGAAGACGGGGCGCAGGAAGCCGCCGAAGCGGAAGCGCTGGCCTTTTACCAGGCCAACAAGGCGCTCAATATTGGCGGCGCCTTCTACAAGCGAGTAAATCACCCTGGCCTG
>NZ_MDUX01000029.1 GCF_014736495.1 Candidatus Dactylopiibacterium carminicum | reverse complement strand
TGCCAGGCGTAGTACCCACTCGGATGGACCCGCATGACCTTGCACATGCGTCGGATTGGCCAGACGTTCTGATGCGCTTCGATGAAGGCGTACCTTACCCGGACTGCTTGGCAAAGTACGCTGTGGCCTTTTTTAGGATGTCGCGCTCCTCGGTTACCCGCTTGAGCTCGGCTCGTAGCCGACGTAACTCGTCCTCTTGGCTATCCTGCGTTTGACGCTCCTGCGGCGTCAGGCTGTAGCGCTTGATCCATGCGTACAGACTGTGGATGCTCACATCCAGTCGCCCGGCAACGTCCGCAACGCTATGTCCACGATCGGTCACTTGCTTGACCGCTTCAATCTTGAACTCTTCCGTGTATCGCTTGCTACTCATAGACACCTCCACTTGGTTGCCAGCTTAAGGCTTCGAAGTGTCTAGTGAACCGGGGGCGATTCATTCATCAAGCTCGCTGGCGACTCAGCCGAAGGCGCCATCGCCTCGCTCGCAGGTGTGCCCATGGAGCAGATGCCCGGCGGTGAGGACTTCCTCAAGCGTTTCCGCGAGCGTTTCGGCGAACCCGAGGTTTATTCCCCTTACGGTTACGATGCCACCCGCGTCTTGGTCGCCGCCATGCTGCAGGCTGACTCGACGGAACCCGTGAAGTACCTGCCGACGCTCGCCAACATCAAGCACGCTGGTGTGACTTCGCCGGAGATCTCCTACGATGAGCATGGAGATTTCGCCAATGGCGGCGTCACCGTCTATCAGGTTCGTCAGGGCAAGTGGGAAGTGATGCAGACGATCGAGTGATCAGTCTCTCGCCCCAAGCAAAAAGGGCCATCCTATGGATGGCCCTTTTCACGACGGGAAACGAACGTTCAGGCGCGATATTCAGCCGATTTCGCATGCGCCTGCAGCCCTTCGCCATAGGCCAGTTCAGCCGCCACTGGCGCCAGGGCGGCTGCACCCGCCCTGGACATATGGATGATGCTGGTGCGTTTCTGGAAGTCATACACGCCCAATGGCGATGAAAAACGTGCACTGCGCATGGTGGGCAGCACGTGATTCGGCCCGGCACAGTAGTCCCCCAACGACTCGACCGAGCAATGCCCCACGAAGATGGCGCCCGCATGGTGGATCTTCTCCACCCAGGGTTCAGCCTCTTCGATTGCCAGCTCCAGATGCTCTGGCGCGATCCGGTTGGCAATCTCGCAGGCCTCGTCGAGGCTGCCGACCTTGATCAATGCACCACGATTGGCCAACGACGCAGCAATGATTTCGTGGCGCGGCATCTGGGGCAGCAGGCGTGCGATCGAAGCCTCGACTGCCGCGATGAATTCGTCGGAAGTGCATAGCAGGATGGCCTGTGCCACTTCGTCATGCTCAGCCTGGGCGAACAGATCCATTGCCACCCAGTCCGGCTCGCCAGTGCCATCGGAGATCACCAGCACTTCGGAGGGGCCAGCCACCATGTCGATACCGACGGTACCGAACACACGGCGCTTGGCTTCTGCTACGAAGGCATTGCCAGGGCCGACGATCTTGTCCACCTGCGGGATCGTCTGCGTGCCATAGGCCAGCGCAGCCACTGCCTGTGCGCCACCGATGGTGAACACCCGGTCGACGCCCGCAATCGCGGCGGCGGCCAGCACCAGGGGATTACGCTCGCCACGCGGCGTGGGCGTGACCATGATGAGTTCCTTGACGCCAGCTACCTTGGCCGGAATCGCATTCATCAACACCGAACTGGGATAACTCGCCTTGCCGCCCGGCACATACAGGCCAGCGCGATCCAGCGGGCTCATCTTCTGTCCCAGGCGGGTGCCGTCGGCCTCGGCAAAACTCCAGGACTCAAGTAGTTGCTTTTCGTGATAGGCCCGTACCCGGGCTGCGGCCGTCTCCAGTGCCTGGCGCTGAGCCGGCGTGATGACCGCAAGCGCTTCTTCAAGCGCGGCTCGGGGGAGCTCCAGCGCGCGGATGTCGGCCGCCTGCAACTGATCGAAACGGTTGGTGTATTCGACCACGGCAGCGTCTCCACGTGCGCGCACGGCAGCCAGAACCTCGGTCACCGCTGCATCCACGCGCGTATCGGTGCTGTTGTCGAAAGCCAGCAGGATCAGCGCCTCCTGGAAACCGGCCTCAGCGGAATTCATCTTGCGGATCATGACTTCACGGCTCCGGCAAAGGCTTCAATCACAGGCTGCAATAGCTCACGCTTCATCTTCAGCGCTGCCTGATTGACCACCAGACGCGAACTGATCTGCATGATTTCCTCGACTTCCTGCAGCTTGTTGGCACGCAGCGTACCGCCTGTGGACACCAGATCCACAATCACGTCCGCCAGCCCGACCAGGGGTGCCAGCTCCATGGAACCGTAGAGCTTGATCAGATCCACGTGCATGCCCTTGGCGGCGAAGTGCTCGCGCGCGATCCTGACGTACTTGGAGGCGACACGGATACGCCCGCCACGCTGCACGGCGGCTTCATAGTCGAATCCGGCGGGCACGGCCACACTCATGCGGCACTTGGCGATGTTCAGATCCACCGGTTGATACAGCCCGGTCCCGCCATGCTCGATGAGCACATCCTTGCCCGCGATGCCGAGATCGGCTGCACCGTACTGCACGTAGGTGGGCGTATCTGAAGCACGGATGATCACCAGACGCACATCTGCGCGGTTGGTCTCGATGATCAGCTTGCGGGAGCTTTCCGGACTTTCCGCTGGCTCGATGCCGGCAGCAGCCAGCAGCGGCAGGGTTTCTTCGAAAATGCGGCCTTTCGACAAGGCCAGGGTAATGCCGTTGAACGTGTTGCTCACAGTCATGTCCTCAACTGGTCCGGCTGACGCTTGCGCCAAGCGCGACCAGTTTTTCATCGAGCTTCTCGTAGCCACGATCCAGGTGGTAGATGCGATCGATCAGTGTCTCGCCTTCAGCCACCAGTCCGGCAATCACCAGGCTGGCCGAAGCGCGCAAATCGGTGGCCATCACCGCAGCCCCCTGCAACTTTTCCACACCGGTGACCAACGCCGAATTGCCGTCGATCTTGATGTCGGCGCCCAGGCGCTGCAGCTCCACTGCATGCATGAAACGGTTCTCGAAGATCGTCTCGCGGATCATCGCGGAGCCTTCCGCAACGCTGTTCAAGGCCATGAACTGCGCCTGCATGTCGGTAGGAAATGCCGGATAAGGAGACGTGCGCAAACTCACGGCCTTGAGACGTGCCGGAGCCTTCAGATGGATGGCGTGCCGCTCAGCCTGCACCTCGCACCCAGCATCCATCAGTTTGTCGATCACGGCATCCAGATAGGCCGAGGATGTGTTGTTGAGCCGCACTTCGCCACCGGTCACCGCAGCGGCACAGAGGTAAGTGCCGGTCTCGATGCGGTCCGGCATGATGCGATGCGTGCAGCCATGCAGACGTGCGACACCCTGGACGCGGATCACGTCCGTGCCGGCGCCGGATATCTGCGCGCCCATGGCGACCAGGCAGTTGGCCAGATCGACCACTTCCGGCTCGCGTGCAGCATTCTCGATCACCGTCACGCCATCGGCCAATGCCGCGGCCATCATCAGATTCTCGGTACCGGTCACGGTGACCATGTCGGTGAAAATGCGCGCGCCCTTCAGGCGCGGTGACTTCGCCAACACATAGCCATGGTCGACATTGACCTCGGCGCCCATGGCTTGCAGCCCCTTGATGTGCTGGTCCACCGGCCGCGCACCGATAGCGCATCCGCCAGGCAGACTCACCCGGGCTTCGCCACAACGGGCCACCAGCGGGCAAAGCACCAGAATGGCTGCACGCATGGTCTTCACCAGCTCGTAGCTGGCCACCGGATTGCTGATTTCGCGCGCCTGCAGGGTGACGGTATCCCCTTCGCGCGAGACTTGCACCCCCATGTCGGCGAGCAGCCTTAGCAGCGTAGCGATGTCCTTGAGCTGGGGAACATTGGTGAAAGTGACCGCTTCATCGGTCAACAGTGCCGCGCACAGCAACGGCAGGGCGGCATTCTTGGCGCCGGAGATGGCGATCTCGCCAGCCAGACGGGCACCGCCCTTGATCAGGAGCTTGTCCATGGAGTTTTGTCGATTCGTGTGAGCACATGGCGCAGCCATGTGAAAGGCAAAGGCCGGAAGGTACCGGCGCGAAAGCGGGAGATTATAGCCCTTGCCATGCCCTGCCCTCGCCCGGCCACGGGCCGGGACTATCAGAGGGATTTCTGAAACTCGGCCCACTGAGCAGGGGTGTAGGTCTGCAACTGCAGGGCATGGATTTCGTTGCCCATCAGACTGCCCAGCGTGCCGTACAGCGTGCCGTATACCGCCTGATGCTGGCGCACCCGCGGTTTGCCTTCGAATTCGGCACTGACGACGATCCCGGAAAAATGCACGCCATCGTCCCCTTCGATGGCCACGAACTCACAAGACAACCCGGCCTCGATCAGGCGCTGGATTTCACTGGCTTGAAACATCTTCAACCTCTCAGTTTGTAGCCGCGCTGCAGCAGCTGGAGCGTCAAGGCAGCAAGCAGCACAAAGGCTGTGCCGACGATGACGAAACTCAGCCAGGGCGAAACGTCGGATGCACCGAACACGCCGTAGCGGAATCCGTCAATCATGAAGAAAAACGGATTCAGATGCGACACCTGCTGCCAGAACTCGGGCAGGGAGCGGATCGAATAGAACACGCCGGAGAGCATGGTCAGCGGCATGATGAGGAACTTCTGGAAAGCGGCAAGCTGATCGAACTTGTCTGCCCAGATACCGGCGATAAGCCCCAACGTGCCCAGGATAGCGCCGCCCAGCAGCACGAAACCGAGTACCCACCAGGGGTGGGCCACGCCTGTCCAGCCGAAGAACAACGAGGCCAGCCAGACACCGAATCCGACAACCACGCCACGCACCACCGAAGCGATCACGTAGGCCGCAAAGAACTCACGGTATGAAATCGGCGGCAGCAACACGAAGATGATGTTGCCGGTGATCTTGCTCTGGATGAGCGAGGATGAACTGTTGGCAAATGCGTTCTGCAGTACGCTCATCATCACCAGCCCCGGGATCAGAAAACCGGTGTAGCTCACGCCCTCCAAGGGCTGCAGGCGTCCTTCCAGCACGTGACCGAAGATCATCAGATAGAGCAAGGAAGTGATCACAGGGGCGGCCACGGTCTGGAAGCCTACCTTCCAGAAACGCAGTAGCTCCTTGTAGAGCAAGGCGGAGAAACAGCTCATCGGGAGTTCTCCTGCATGATCTCGACGAAAGCCTGCTCCAGATCTGGCTGGGTGATCGCAATATCCTCGATCAGGGCTCCGCTTTCACGCACCGCAGCGAGCAAGCCTTCGATCTCGGCATGGCGATCGAAGCGCAGTTGCAGCACTCCGCTCTCTCGCGCCAGCAAATGCTCGGCGAGGAACGTCGGCAAAACATCCGGCATGCCGGCGGCTCTGATCTGCAATGCCCGCTGGCTGACACGGCGCAGGATGTTCGGTGTCGAATCCAGCGCCACGATGCGCCCCTGCTTGAGCATGGCGATCCGTCCGCAGAGTTCCTCCGCCTCTTCCAGGTAATGCGTTGTCAGCACGATGGTGTGATCATCGCGGTTGAGCTTACGGATGAACTGCCACAAGGTCTGCCGCAGCTCCACATCCACGCCCGCGGTAGGTTCATCGAGCACAATCACCGGCGGTTTGTGCACCAACGCCTGAGCGACCAGCACGCGGCGCTTCATACCGCCGGAGAGCGCGCGCATGTTGATGTCTGCCTTGTGACTCAGATCGAGATTTGCCAGCAGTTCATCGATCCAGTCGTCATTACGGCGAATGCCGAAGTAGCCGGATTGAATGCGCAGCAACTCACGCACGGAAAAGAAAGGGTCGAATACCAGCTCCTGTGGCACCACACCAAGCTTGCGTCGTGCTTCGCGGTAATCGCGCACCACCTCGTGCCCCATCACGCGGATTTCTCCGGCACTCAGGCGCACCAGCCCTGCGAGCGAAGAAATCAGTGTCGTCTTGCCCGCTCCGTTGGGGCCCAACAGACCGAAGAATTCCCCTTGATGAATGTCGAGGTCAACGCCAGCCAGAGCCTGCAGTGCGCCATATTGCTTGACCGCACCGCGCACGCTGATCGCGGGCGTATCAGGATTGGGCACGAGCGTCGCTGCCTTGTTGTTCCGGGAAAATGATGGCGGATACGCCGTACAGGCTGGCCAGGCTGCGCAAGGCAACCGGGGCCGCCTCCACACTCAAGGTATGGCCCGCGGCACGCGCGGCACGCTTCCAGGCCAGGATCAGCGCAAGCGCGGAGGAGTCGACCGTCGTGACGTTGGAAAAATTCACCACTCTGTCTGCCTCGCACACCAAGGCCTCACCAGCCGGCTGCAATGCGGGCACGGTGAATTGATTGACGGCACCCTGCACTTGCAGGCGCCCATCCGGCAACACGATCATGACTTGCTCGCGGCCAGTTGCTTGTTCCGTTCGGAGAGACTGCGGATCAGACCATCGATACCGCCGTTGCGGATTTCCTGCGCGAAGGTTTCGCGATAGTTGGTCACTAGGCTGACGCCAGCCACCATCACGTCATAGACCTTCCAAGCATCACCGCTCTTGATCATTTCATAATCGATGGATACCGGCTTGGCACCAGGCTGACGAATCTCTGTGCGCACGATCACGTCCGTATCCGTCGGCTTCATACGCAGAGGTTTAAAGTCGATGGTCTGGTTCTTGTATTGGCTCAACGCGTTCGAATAGCTGCGGACCAGCAAGGTACGGAATTCATTGGTCAGGGCCTTGCGCTGATCAGCCGAGGCACTGCGCCATTCACGGCCCATGGCCAGGGCAGTCATGCGGGCGAAGTCGAAGTGCTCAAGCACCTTGGTTTCGACCAGATCGAGAATGCGCTGTTGATCACCTGCCTGGATCGCCTTGTCGTTCTTGACGATCTCGATCACTTCAGTCATCAGACGGCGCGCCAACACGTCCGGAGCCTCCTGCGCCGAGGCGGCGAAAGCCACGAAAGCCAGCAGGGCTGCAACAATTTTTTTCAGCATGGGGAACTCCTTTTCTTATTCGTCGAAGAAGTCATCCTCCCGTGGGGGACGACCATCGTATATCTGGCTGAGGCGCCGCTGCAGGTAGAAGTCACGCAGATAGGCGTACTTGTCCAGCGCGGCCTGCTCCAGCGCGGCATCGGCACCCAGCAACTGGGCACGGGTATTGATCAGACCCAGCGCCGTCAAACCAGTTCGCGTCTGCCAGCCCGGAATTTGTTGCGTAGGGCTGGCCAGGAAATCCGCACCTTTCCCGAAACCGTCACGCACGGTGCTTGGCCCCAGGAACGGCAGCATCAGATAGGGACCGGAACCCACGCCCCAGCGCCCCAGGGTCTGACCGAAATCTTCCTCATGCTTATCGAGTTCCATCTCGCTGGCGACATCGAAGAATCCGAGGATACCGACAGTGGAATTGAGGGCGAAACGGCCAAAATCAACCCCACCGTCCACCGGCTTGCCTTGCAGCAGATTGTTGACCCCGGTCCACAGATCCTCGATGTTGCCGAAAAAATTGCTGACACCCGTACGCGCTGGCAAGGGCACGACCTTTTCGTAGCCCTGGGCCACCGGCCGCAGTGCGTGCTTGTCCAGCGTTTCGTTGAACGCAAAGACCTTGCGATTTATCCCCTCCCAAGGATCCACGTCCGGCCGTTCTCCCGGCACGCTCGCGCACGCGCTCAATCCCAGACAGACCAGCGCCAGAAGCAGGCGCAAACCTCTCATTTGGAACTCCCGCCTTCAGCGGTATTGAACATGAACTGACTGATCAGCTTTTCCAGCACCACGGCGGATTGAGTCTTGCGGATCTCAGCCCCGGGAGCCAGCACTTCCTCGTCGCCGCCAGGCTCCAGGCCGATATACTGCTCACCGAGAAGGCCCGAGGTATTGATGGTGGCAAAAGTGTCACGCGGGAAACGATAACGCCCGTCCATGTTCAGACTGACCACCGCCTGATAGTTCTGGGGATCCAGCGCGATCGATTCGATACGCCCCACGACCACGCCAGCGCTCTTGACCGGAGTTCGCACCTTCAAGCCCCCGATGTTGTCGAAATGTGCCTGCAGCGAATAGGGGTCCTGCAGTTTTGTTCCGCCCAAATTGCCGACCCGCATGGACAGGAACAGCAGCGCGAGCACACCCAGTACCACAAAGATTCCCACCCAGATGTCTATGCTTGCACGCTTCATAAATCAGCTCCCGAACATGAGAGAGGTCAACACAAAATCCAGCCCAAGGATGGCCAGCGAAGAAGTCACCACAGTACGTGTGGTTGCCCGAGAAACACCCTCGGCAGTGGGTTCGCAGTCATACCCCTCGAACACCGCGATCCACGAAACGGCGACACCAAACACCACGCTTTTGATCACGCCGTTGAGAATGTCCTCCTGGAAATCCACCGATGCCTGCATCTGGCTCCAGAAGCTCCCTTCGTCCGCGCCGATCAGAACCACTCCGACAAGATAGCCACCAAAGATCCCCATTGCCGAGAACAGCGCGGCCAGCAAGGGCATCGAAAGCACGCCCCCCCAAAAGCGCGGCGCCACCACGCGGGCAATGGGGTTCACGGCCATCATGTCCATCGCATCCAATTGCTCGGTTGCCTTCATCAAACCTATCTCGGCCGTAATCGCAGACCCTGCCCGACTCGCGAACAGCAGCCCTGCTACCACAGGCCCTAGCTCGCGGACTAGGGAAAGCGCTACCAGCACGCCAAGCGCTTCCTCGGATCCGGATCGGACCAGGGTTTCGTAACCTTGCAGGCCCAACACCATACCGACGAACAACCCTGACACCACGATGATCACCAGGGACAGCACACCAGCGAAATGGATTTCCCGTAACGTCAGCCGGAAGCGCTTGAGACTCGTGCCAGACAGGGCTAGGACCATGCAGAAAAATCGCGCGGCAAACCCCAGACGCAATATGGCATTGATTAGGCGCGCGCCAATTGCGCGCAAAAAACAGCTCACCGCATCAAGCATCACCAGCCCCTAGCAAGGCCTGCTCATAAGGTTCGGCAGGGATCTGGAACGGCACGGGACCATCCGCTTCGCCCCAGACGAACTGATGCACCCAAGGATCAGTGGAAGTCCGGATTTCGTCCGGAGTCCCTTCGGCGACCACCTTGCCTGCCGACAGGAAATAGATGTAATCCACCATCTGCAAGGACTCCTGCACATCGTGTGTTACGACGATAGAGCTGGCGCCCAACGCATCGTTGAGCCTGCGAATCAACTGTCCGATAACCCCCAGCGAGATGGGATCCAGACCGGTAAACGGTTCGTCGTAGATCATCAATTCAGGATCAAGTGCGACTGCACGTGCCAGTGCAACACGGCGTGCCATGCCACCGGACAGCTCGCGCGGCATCAGGGACGCAGCCCCCCGCAGACCGACAGCATGGAGCTTCATGAGTACCAGGTCGTGAATCACAGGTTCGGACAGTTCGGTGTGTTCGCGCATCGGAAAGGCTACGTTGTCGAACACCGACATATCGGTAAACAGAGCACCGAACTGGAACAGCATGCTCATACGCCGGCGCAGCGCATACAGATCCTTGCGGCCCAATGCAGGCACGTCCTGACCGCAAACACTGAGACTGCCGCTTCTCGGCAGAAGCTGCCCTCCGATCAGGCGCATCAAGGTTGTCTTGCCGCTGCCCGACCCTCCCATGATGGCAACTACCTTGCCGCGCGGCACAGTGAGATTCACGCCATGCAAGACATCACGCTGACCGTAGGCGAAATGGAGATCGCGCAGCTCTACCAGCGAAGGGGAAACGCTTGCATTCATCTGAGTTCTTATCGGCTCTCGGGGGAAAGCAGGGGCAGGATTCTAACACGCACCCAAGAGCCATCTGGGCACGCTGAAGGGTACAAAACCCATCCTGAAGCCAGCAGTACCTCAAATATACATACATTCTTGGATGTATGTAAGTAAAAACATGGCTCCGAGGGTCAATAGATGCAAACAACTCCCCTTAAAGGACATCAGCCCGCCCCCTCGAACGAATGCGCTACACTATTTCATCGTTCGCTCCCCGGACCGTACGTATCTGCATGACCGCCCTGCGCCCGCCACTGCTGATCGTCGACAACACCCTATCCCCCAAGGGCATGGAGCCGCTTTTCAGTCGGCACCCGCAATCGCCCGGCATCTCCCGCCGCTTTAAGCCCTCGAACCGGGCGCCCACCGCTCCGGACCATGCCTCCCCCTGTAACAACAACACTCGTCTAGGGTGCGGCACTACATACGGCGCATCCATTACCTCCACACATTTTTGCTAGAGCGAGCTGCCATGTACCAGGACTATTTCGGCCTGCGCTAGCCCCCGTTCCGCATCACGCCACAAACCGAGCATTTCTACCCCGGTGCAAAGCGTGGCGAGCTACTCGAGGCTCTGCTGCATGCACTGAGCCACGACGAAGGCATCCTGATGGTCAGTGGGGAGGTAGGCTCTGGCAAAACGATGCTCTGCCACATGCTGACGAATCGCCTACCTGAAGGTACTCGGGTGATCCATCTGGCGAATCCGGGCCTGAACCCACAAGAATTGCTGGTAGCCATCGCACGCAGTCTGGACATCGCCAACCAGGAAGACAAAAACCCACTGCGCTGCATCGAGCGGCGCTTGATCGAGCTGCATAACGCCAGCCTTCGGGTCATCATGATCATTGACGAGGCTCACACAATGCCTCGTGACTCACTGGAGCAGATCCGACGACTCTCCAATCTGGAGATCTCCACGCAAAAACTGCTGCAGATTGTTCTGTTCGGCCAACCGGAACTCAACGGAGTTCTCGCGGAGCGCAACATGCGCTCACTGCATGAGCGCATCACCCAGCATTTCCATATCGCGCCACTAACGGCACAACAGATCCGCGACTACCTCGGCTTCCGCCTGCATGTTGCGGGCTACAGAGGGCCGGACCTGTTCCCTGAGCACATCCTGCCCCGCCTCGCACGCGTATCCAGAGGACTGACACGACGCGTCAACATTCTGGCCGACAAGGTCTTGCTGGCGGCATTCGCCGACAATACCCGGCGTCTGGACACTCGACACCTGAACCTTGCCATACGCGATTCACGCTACGCAGCACGCACTGGCGTATGGCGCCTGCCCGTTGCGTTGTTGCTGATAACCGGCCTGAGCGTGACTCTGGTCACACAATTCCGTGCGCCCCCTCCCGCCCCCCAGCCGATCGCTGAAAACGCAGAGGCACCCAGGCTACCCTCAGTTCTCGCAAGCAAGGCGTCTCACGACGAAAAGGCAGCAGAACCAACGGCCAGTAACACCGTCATTGCTGCTGCATCTGAGCTTGAACTTGTACAAGATTGGGCTCCAGTCCCGACGGCACTGGGGCCACTCGCCCACGCCCGCCTTCTCGACTCACGTGCGGACATGGCAGGCATACCAGACGATCGTTGGTTCATTCAGCTTCGCTCGGTACCCGCCAGCAACGCCTCCAGCCTAGAGGATTTTCTTGCCAGTGCCGACAGAGCGCTGGATCCTGCGCAACTAAGGCTCTTCGTGGTCAAGAACGACCCTAAACAGATGATCGGCGTGATTTACGGCGCATATCCGGATAGCCGCAGCGCACAAAATGGTGTTCAGCAACTCCCTGCCTGGCTACGTGCGGCCGGCCCATTCATCCGCTCTTTCAAATCGCTGCGCCTGGAAAAAACAAAGGCCGCTGATGCGGCCTCTTCCTGAAGCTGAGCGAGTCATTCCAAAGGCAAACCTGCAGGAGCTCCTGATGGAGCTTCAGCCGCCTGGGCTTCCGACACCAGACGCCGCGCGCCGTTGAAGCGTTTCATCCAGTAGCTGCCGTTCATTTCCTCGACACGAACGACACTTCCCTGGGAGGGTGCATGCAGAAACTTGTTGTCGCCCACATAAATCCCTACATGAGAGAAGGCACGGCGCATGGTGTTGAAGAACACCAAGTCACCAGGCTGGAGGTCTTTCGCACCGACCTTGTCGCCCATCTTCGCCATCTCGGCCGCCGTTCTTGGCAGATTGAGCCCCAACGCATCCCCGAAGACCTTGCGCACCAGCCCACTACAATCGAATCCACCGCGCTCAGGACTGTCACCGCCGAAAAGGTACTTGATGCCGAGATAGGCGAATCCCTTGTCGAGCAGCTGACCCACACTTCCCTGATCAGCATCGGCCGATGACGGAAGCTCCTGAGCTCGTGCTGGCAGCACGGACAGGAGCAAGCTGAGGCACAGCAGGAAACGGAAGGGCGGGAAGCGCATGGGGCCGGACTATAACTTTGGCCCTAAGTTGCTGTAAACCATGCATTACCGCCCTTACCCCAAAATTCATCACGACCATTCAAAGAGCATCCGCTGCGTAGTCCGCCAGACGCGAGCGTTCACCGCGCTGCAAGGTAATGTGGCCGCTGTGTTCCCAGCCCTTGAAACGATCGACTACATAGGTCAAACCGGAACTACCTTCTGTCAGATAGGGCGTATCGATCTGCGCGATGTTGCCAAGGCAGACGACCTTGGTCCCCGGCCCTGCGCGCGTGATCAGCGTCTTCATCTGCTTCGAAGTTAGGTTCTGCGCTTCATCGATGATCAGGAACTTGTTGATGAAGGTCCGTCCACGCATGAAATTGAGGCTCTTGACCTTGATACGGGTGCGAATCAGATCGCGCGTAGCCGCCCTGCCCCATTCGCCGCCATAGCCGCCGCCATCCTCGGGGCTGCCGTTGAGTACATCGAGGTTGTCCTCCAGCGCCCCCATCCAGGGCGCCATCTTTTCTTCCTCGGTCCCCGGCAGAAAGCCGATGTCCTCACCCACCGGCACGGTCACACGGGTCATGATGATTTCGGCGTAGCGCTTGGTCTCCAGCACCTGCGTCAAGCCAGCTGCCAGCGTCAGCAAGGTCTTGCCGGTCCCGGCCTGCCCGAGCAGGGAAACAAAATCGATGTCCGGATTCATCAGCAGGTTCAGCGCGAAGTTCTGTTCGCGGTTACGCGCCACGATCCCCCATACATTGTTCTTCTGATGGGTGTAGTCGATCAGTGACTCAAGCTGGGCAACTGGACCATCCTTCTTCTTGACGATGGCATAGAGCGGCTTTTCACCCTCCTGATAGACCAGCTCATTCAGATACAGCTCGTTGGAAAGCGGCCCGCGCACGCGATAACAGGCGCGCCCCGCTTCCTTCCAGGACTCCATGTTCCGCCCATGCGTCTCCCAGAAATCGTCGGGCAATTCGCGCATGCCGGTGTAGAGGAGATCCGTATCCTCCAGCACCTTGTCGTTGAAGTAATCCTGCGCTTCCAGCCCCAGGGCACGGGCCTTGATGCGCATGTTGATGTCCTTGGAGACCAGGATCACATGGCGATCCGCGCGCTGCTCCTTGAGGAACATCACCACGGCCAGGATCTGGTTGTCGGCCTTGGCTGTCGGCACCGACGCCGGCAACACCACATCGATGGCCTGGGTCTGCAGGAACAATCGCCCGGAGGCCAGCCCACGCGAAGGTTCGGACAGCGGAATTCCCGCCTCGATGTGCGCCTCGCAGGCAGACACGACCTCGTCCATGCTGCGGCTGGCCTGGCGCGCGTTCCGCGCCACCTCAGACATGCCTTTCTTGTTGTTGTCCAGCTCCTCAAGCGTCATGATCGGTACGAACAGATCATGCTCCTCGAAGCGGAAAAGGCTCGTCGGGTCGTGCATCAGCACATTGGTATCGAGCACGAACAGCTTGGTCGGCGGAGGCGTGACAGCTTTTTTTCGAGTAGCCATGTGAGCTCGCTGCGAGGTGGAGAAACCGGAGGGAATCGGAGAATGTCTGCCCGGACGGTTACAGGCTCTTTACATACTCCAGCACTTCCAGGGCATGACCATCGACCTTCACCTTGCGCCATTCACGCGCGAGCTTGCCGCCCACGGCGAAGACAAAGGTGCTGCGCTCGATGCCACGCACCTGCTTGCCATACATGTTCTTCAGCTTGATGACGCCAAAGGTATCGCACAGGCTCTCGTCGGCGTCGGAGAGGAGTTCGAACGGGAAGTCGAACTTGCACTTGAAGTTCTCGTGAGATTTCACGCTGTCACGCGAAACCCCGAAAACCCTGGCCCCTGCTGCGGCAAACTCAGCATGCAGACGGGCAAAATCGATACCTTCGGTGGTGCAACCGGGCGTGTTGTCCTTGGGGTAGAAGTACAGCACCACCTTGCCACCACCAAGTTCCGCCAGATTGATGTGTTGACCGCTGGTGGCCTCCAGCGTGAGATCGGGAAGGCTGTCGCTCATTTTTCTATCTTCTTGGGGGCGGGCTTTTGATATCAGCGTATCGACATTCACGCCCGGCGGCAAGCGAGGAAAAACCAGCTCAAAAATCCTCCAGTACCAATGCAGCCAACACGCGCCGCCCTTCGGACGCCAGCAGGTTGAAGGTCCGGCAGGCTGCTGCCGTATCCATGAACTCGTATCCGATGCCCGCCTCGATCAATGGGCGCAACACGGCGGCAGGCAGAAAATGCTGGCGCGGCCCTGTCCCCAGCAGCACCAGCGAGGGCTTGCGTGCAGCGATGTCTGCAATCGCCTGCGCATCGATATCGGCAGCGCGACGGACATGCCAGACAGAGAGTGTCTGTGGTTCCAGGAGCAGGCTTGCCCGATAAGGCACGCCATCGACGCTGACGGCTTCCGGGCTGACCGCCGTCACGGTCAGCAGGCCTTGCGAAATCTCTCGGGACAGCTTCATGCGCAATTGAGCAGAGTAGTACGCGGTTTCGCTATCATACGGGGTTCGCGGTGCGCGCCGCGCGCCATTCTTCTGGAGCAAGATCATGAAACAAGGCCACACCCTGCATGTCGCAAATTCTTCCACGCAAAGACGTGTGGCGGAAGCTGCCGCCGCAGCCCCGGTGGCCCGCAGTTTCGCCAAGTCCGCAAAGCTGGCCAACGTCTGCTACGACATCCGTGGCCCGGTGCTCGAACGGGCCCGTCAGATGGAAGAAGAAGGTCATCGCATCATCAAGCTGAATACCGGCAACCCCAAGGCTTTCGGCTTCGAAGCGCCCGACGAGATCACGCTGGACATGATCCGCAACATGTCCAGCGCCGCGGCCTACGTAGACTCCAAGGGGATTTTCCCTGCGCGCAAGGCAATCATGCATTACACGCAGGAGAAGAAGATCGCCGATGTCACCGTGGACGACATCTACATCGGCAATGGCGCCTCCGAACTGATCGTGATGGCCATGCAGGCCCTGCTCAATGACGGTGACGAGGTACTGGTTCCCTCGCCCGACTATCCGCTATGGACTGCCGCCGTGAATCTTTCCGGCGGCCGCGCCCGCCACTATCTCTGTGACCCGGACAATGGCTGGTTGCCCGCGCTGGACGACATCCGCTCGAAGATCACCGAGCGTACCAAGGCCATCGTCGTCATCAATCCGAACAACCCCACCGGCGCGGTGTATCCGGACGAGGTGCTGCGCGAGCTGGTCGAAGTCGCCCGCCAGCACAACCTGATCATCTGTGCCGACGAGATCTACGACAAGATCCTGTATGAAGGCGCCACGCACACCTCGATGGCCTCCCTGGCCAACGATGTGCTGTTCCTCACCTTCAACGGGCTCTCCAAGAACTACCGCGCCTGTGGCTACCGTGCTGGCTGGATGGTCGTCTCGGGCAACAAGCGCATCGCCCAGGACTACATCGAAGGCCTGAACATCCTTGCCACCATGCGTCTGTGCGCCAACGTGCCGGCGCAATACGGCATCCAGACCGCACTGGGCGGCTATCAATCGATCCATGATCTGGTCAAACCGGGGGGCCGCCTGGCCCGCCAGCGCGATATCGCCTACGACGCGCTGAGCAGCATGCCCGGCGTTACCTGCGTGAAGCCCAAGGGCGCGCTGTACATGTTCCCGCGCTTCGATCCGAAGCTCTACCCCATCGTCGACGATCAGCAGTTCGTGCTCGAACTTCTGGAAGCCGAGCGTGTGCTGCTGGTACAGGGCACCGGCTTCAACTGGGCGACGCCGGATCATGTGCGGGTGGTCTTCCTGCCCAACTCCGACGACCTTACCGAGGTCATGGAGCGTATTGCCCGCTTCCTCGATCGCTACCGCAAACGCCATGGCAGCTGATTACCGCCTGGTCGATGTCTGTGACGCGGAGGGCCGGATCGTCGAATCGGGCTGGCTCTCCCGTGCGGAGCCTGTCCATCGGCAGCTACGTCCGGACCTCGATGTGGACTACGTCGGCAAGCTCACACGCATTTTCCGCGATGGCGGGCGCATGACGCTCGCCGTCCAGGGAGACGTCGTCATTGGCCTGGCCGTCTGGCGCAGCTTCGAAGATACCGCCAACGGCATCAAGTTCTACGTCGATGACCTTGTCACCGACGAAACCCGTCGCTCCGGCGGAGCCGGCCATGCGCTGATCGAGGCGCTCGGCTACAAGGCGCGCGCACTGGGCGCCACGCGCATCGATCTCGACTCCGGCGTGCAGCGCTTCCGGGCTCATGCCTTCTACTTCCGAGAAGGCTTTTTTATCCTTTCCCACAACTTCAAGAAACAGCTCGTATGAAACCTATCAACGTTGGCCTTCTCGGCATCGGCACCGTCGGCGGTGGCACCTGGACCGTACTCTCCCGCAACGCAGAGGAAATCACCCGTCGCGCTGGGAGCCCGATCCGCATCACCGCCGTGGCCGATCGCAACACCGAGCTGGCCACGCAGGTCACGGGCGGTGCGGCACGCGTGACGGCCGACGCCTTCGAGCTGGTGAAAGACCCCGAGATCGACATCATCGTCGAGCTGATCGGCGGCTATACCGTGGCTCGCGATCTGGTGCTCGCCGCCATCGAGAACGGCAAGCACGTGGTCACCGCCAACAAGGCACTGCTTGCCGTGCACGGCAAGGAGATCTTCGCCGCGGCACAGGCCAAGGGCGTCACGGTAGCCTTCGAAGCCGCCGTGGCTGGCGGCATTCCCATCATCAAGGCGCTGCGCGAAGGCCTGGCCGCCAACCGCATTCAGTGGGTCGCCGGCATCATCAACGGCACCACAAACTTCATCCTCTCCGAAATGCGCGACAAGGGCCTGCCCTTTGCCGACGTACTCAAGGAAGCCCAGCGCCTGGGCTATGCGGAAGCCGACCCCACCTTCGACATCGAAGGCATCGACGCAGCCCATAAGGCCACGCTGATGAGCGCGCTGGCCTTCGGCATCCCGGTGCAGTTCGACAAAGCCTACGTCGAAGGCATCACCCGGCTCGAAGCCGTCGACATCAAGTACGCCGAACAGTTGGGGTATCGCATCAAGCTGCTGGGCATCGCCAAGCGTCGGGAAACTGGCGTGGAGCTTCGCGTGCATCCCACGCTGATTCCTTCCAGCCGCCTGATCGCCAATGTCGAGGGCGCCATGAACGCCGTGCTGGTCCAGGGAGATGCCGTCGGTGCCACGCTCTACTACGGCAAGGGCGCTGGTGCCGAACCCACCGCCTCGGCCGTGATCGCCGATCTGGTGGACGTCACCCGTCTGGCCACCGCCGAGCCTGGTCACCGCGTGCCCCATCTCGCCTTCCAGGCCGACCAGCTCGTCGATCTGCCGATCCTGCCGATCGAGGAAGTGCAGACTGCCTACTATCTGCGCATGCGCGTGGAAGACCGCGCTGGCGTACTCGCCGACATCACGCGCATCCTGGCCGAAGGCAGCATCTCCATCGACGCCATGCTGCAGAAGGAGCCTGGTGAAGGCGAATCTCAGACCGACATCATCCTGCTCACTCACCAGGCCATCGAGGGCCAGGTCAACGCCGCCATCGCCAATATCGAAGCGCTTAAGACCGTGGTAGGCAAGGTGACGAAGATCCGTCTGGAAGAACTCAACTGAACGAAGGAGAAGGGAGAGGCAGGAAGGAACAAAAGGTGAAACCGACACGCTGAGCATGCTTTCCCTCTGCCACCTTCCCGCCCCCTGAAAAGCACATGAAATACCTCTCCACTCGCGGCGACAGCCCGCAACTCGGTTTTTCCGACATCCTGCTGGGTGGCTTGATGCAGGATGGCGGTTTGTCGCTGCCGGCCGAATATCCGCGGATCACCGACGCCGAACTCACCGCGATGCGCTCCATGAGCTACGCGGAACTGGCCTTCACGATCCTGTCGAAATTCGCTACCGACATCCCGGTCGAAGATCTGCGTGCCCTCACGGCGAAGACCTACACAGCACAGGTGTATTGCAACGGCCGCCCGGATTCGGATGCCAGCCAGATCACGCCATTGCGCAAGCTGGAGAACAATCTGTTCCTGCAGGAGCTGTCGAATGGACCGACACTCGCCTTCAAGGACATGGCGATGCAGTTGCTCGGCAACCTGTTCGAGTATGTGCTGGCCAAACGTGGCGAGGAGATCAACATTCTTGGCGCGACCTCGGGCGATACCGGTTCGGCTGCCGAGTACGCCATGCGGGGCAAGCACGGCGTGCGCGTCTTCATGCTTTCACCGCGCGAAAACATGAGCGCCTTCCAGCGCGCTCAGATGTATTCACTGCAGGATGCGAACATCTTCAACATTGCCGTGCGCGGCATGTTCGACGATGCGCAGGACATCGTGAAGGCCGTCTCCAACGATCTCGCTTTCAAGGCGCAGTACAAGATCGGTGCGGTGAATTCGATCAACTGGGGCCGGGTGGCCGCGCAGGTGATCTATTACTTCAAGGGCTGGCTGTCCGCCACCACCGGGAACGATCAGGAAGTCAGTTTTGCGGTGCCCTCGGGCAACTTCGGCAACATCTGCGCCGGGCATATCGTACGCCAGATGGGCTTGCCGATCCGCAAGCTGATTCTGGCAACCAACGAAAACGACGTGCTAGACGAATTCTTTCGCACCGGCGCCTACAAGCCACGCAAGACGGTCGATGTGAAAGTCACCTCCAGCCCGTCGATGGATATCTCCAAGGCGTCGAACTTCGAACGCTTCGTCTATGACCTCGTCGGCCGCGACCCCAAGGTGGTGGCCGAACTGTGGCGCGCAGTGGATGGCGGCGGCCAGTTCGATCTGGCAGGCACGCAGTTCTGGGCACGGATCAAGGATTTCGGCTTTGTCTCGGGCGCCAGTTCGCACGCTGACCGTCTCGCGACGATCCGCCGCGTCTATAAGGATCATGGTCTGATGATCGATACCCACACGGCCGACGGCCTGAAGGTGGCGCTCGAACACCGCGACACAGACATCCCAACCATCGTGCTGGAAACCGCGCTGCCGGCGAAATTCGAAGAGACCATCATCGAAGCGCTGGGCGAGAAGCCCTGGCGTCCGACCAGCATGCAAAACATCGAAGCCCTGCCGCAGCGGGTCGAGGTGATGGATATCGACGTGCAGGCCGTAAAGGATTTCATTGCCGCACGCAGTGGCGGCTGAACGTCCACGGAGCCCCGCGAAGACCTCGTGACGCCGGATCAGCGTGCCATCGCTGATCCGGCGTCACGCTCATTCGATGATACGCAAGGCATCGACATCGATCTCCGGTGACTCCATGAAATCCTTTTCCACCTCCCCGGAGATCTCCACCAGGGTGTTGGCAGAGACAGGTTTGCCTGCGAACAGCTTGTCGTCAATCTCCACCCGGATTTCATCCCTGCCATCCGAGAAGATGTACTTGTCGCCAGAGACTTGGCGCAGGATCCTCCCTCTCAAGGTCACCTGCTGATCATCGACCGGCTTGCTCAGGACAGCCTGCAGACTGGTCACGAGCGGTTGTGAGCCAGGGCCGGTGTATTGCGCAAAAGCAGGTACGAACAACAGCCCGGCAACGAGCCCTGCCAACATTCTTCGCATTTTTCGATCCTCCTGGTGATCACGCGGGCAGGATCCACGCTGGTGTCCTGACGGCACCAGCGTTCCCTTCACGTTATGAAGAGATCCCTGAAAAGGCGGCAGGTTCCTGCTTGATCGGAAACACAAGCCTTTCGGCAAAACCGCGTCAGTGCGTAATGGCGAGAAAGTGGTTAAGGATGTTGAAATGATCCTCGAAGAACTCGCCTTCCATCGCGGCCAATGCTTCCAGTGGGACCCAGTGCGCCTCGGCAGCATCGTCGCCACCGGCGACTTCAGGCGGCGCGAGGTTGCCAAGATCGAAGAAATGCACGTGCGTGATGGTTCGCCCGCGCAGGCTGCGGTCAGGATGATCGAACACGATCACACCGGCCAATGCTGCCTCCAGCGCGGCATCCGACAAGGCAAGGCCGGTTTCCTCGCGCAGTTCGCGGATCGCGCCCTGCTGCACGCGCTCACGCCCGTCCAGGAAGCCGCCCGGCAATGCCCACAGCCCCTTGCCGGGGGCACGACCTCGACGGATCAGCAAGACCTTGCCTGAAGCTTTCACCAGCGCGTCCACGGTCACGAAAGGCCCTGTCCCCCAGATGCGCTTGTTCTCCTCGATGGTCAGATGTTCCTCGCGCAGGCGGGCGAAGTGCGGCAATACCGCCCACCCCTGCAGATAGCGCAGTACGGCCGGTGGCAGCAAGGGCGACAACAACGCGTAGTTCACGGCCTCGTCCTCACCTTCAAACCAGATGCGGCGCAGGCTGGTGGCGTCGATCTCGCCCTGGGCTGGAACCGGGATGAAATCCCAGCTCGGAAAGCGCTTGAGGTACTGGCTGGAGGCATCCTTGATGTGCCCGACCAGCGCCACGCGCGCCGTCACGCCAGCTTCCCGCTGCACCGCCTCAAGCGCCTGCGCAGCCCAGCGAGCGTCGTCCCAGCGATCCCGCATCGGCAGGAAACTCACCCGCGCCCGCGTCTCCTCGTCCAGCGTGCAGCGAACCATCGCCGCGCGCTCCTCCCAGTTGAAGGGATTCTTGGCATTGCGCGCCGCGTGCGCCGAGCCCAGCAGCACAATCACGCGTGGCGCAACGTCGAGTGCCTGGGCAAGCAGTGCCGCATGGGCATTGTGGAAGGGCTGGAAACGCCCGATGAGCACGGCCACGTCATGTTGCATGATGGAGACTCCCGGGCTTTCAGTAATCGTACTTGGCTGCGATGGGCATCTGCCGGCCGCTGCCGAAGGCCCGCGCACGCAAGCGCAGGATAGGAGGCGCCTGACGGCGTTTGTACTCGTTGCGCCAGATCAGCCGCTTGACGCGCGCCACCAGCGCGGGGCCCTCGGGCGTGGTCAGCAGCTCGGCGTAGGCCTGACGCGTGGCTTCACGCTCCTCGGCCCCCAGGCGTTCGCCCTCGATCAGTTGCTTGAGGATCAGGTCCAGCACCGGATACGGCGGCAGGCTGTCGCTGTCCTGCTGATTGGAAGCGAGTTCGGCCGAAGGCTCCTTGTCGATGATGGCTTGCGGGATCAACTCGCGCCCCGCCTCGGTATTGATGTGGCGGCAAAGGTCGAAGACCTCTGTCTTGTAGAGATCGCCGATGGGCCCCAGACCACCATTGGTATCGCCATACAGCGTGCAGTACCCCACCGAAATCTCGCTCTTGTTTCCGGTGGTGAGCAGCAGATTGCCAAAGGCGTTGGAGAACTCCATCAGGATGGTGCCGCGTATCCGCGCCTGCAGGTTTTCGCGCGCCAACCCCGCCAGCGGTTCACCACAGGCATCGGCAAAACCGGCTTCGTACTGCACCACGATGTCGCGGATGGAGTGTTCGATCAGGCGAATACCCAGATTGCGGCACAGGTCGACGGAGTCATCCACGCTTCCCGCGCTGGAAAAACGCGAAGGCATGGTGATGCCGACGACGTTCTCCGCCCCCAGCGCTTCGACCGCCAACGCCAGCGTCAGCGCACTGTCGATACCACCCGATGAACCCACCAGGGCACGCGAAAAACCGCTGCGTCTGGCGTAATCGCGCAGCCCGAGCACGATCTGGCTGCGATAGAACGCCATGCGTGACAACCCTTCCATCGGAGGCGTCGCCAGCGAAGCACCATCGGCAGCCCCGAAGCGCCCGTCAGCAAAGCTCAGCGTGACGACATCTTCTTCGAAACGCCTGGCCTCGAAGACCACCCCCTCCTCTGGCGTAACGACAAATGAAGCACCATCGAACACCAGTTGGTCATGCCCTCCGATCTGGTTCACGAATACCAGTGGCAGTTGGTGGCGGCCACTGGCCGCCGCGAACAGGGCATGACGCTGCTCGCGCTTGCCCACGTTCGACGGGCTGGCATTGATTGCCACGACCAGATCCGGCGCTGCATCAGCCAGACGCTGAAAGGGATTGACCGTGTAGGCGCGGCCTTCGTCGTTCCAGCCATCCTCGCAGATGAGGAAGCCGATCTGCATGCCGTCAATGCGCAATACACAGGCGACATCCGGCCCTGGTTCGAAATGACGATGCTCGTCGAAGATGTTGTAAGTGGGCAACAACTGCTTGGCGTAGCGCAGACGGATCTCGCCATCGACAACCACCAGCAGACAGTTCTGCAGGGCCTTGCCGGGACCGCCGTGAGGCAGTGGTGCGCCAAGCACCCAGTGCAGGCCCGGAGTGGCCCGCGTGGCCTCACGAACGGCCTCCACTCCAGCAGCCACCCGGACCAGGAAAGCCTGCTCATCGAGCAGGTCGCCAGGGTAATAGCCCGTCAGTGACAGCTCGGGAAACACCACCATGCGGGCCTCTTCTGCCTGGGCTTTGGCGGCGGCTGCACGCATCAGGGCAATGTTGCCGTCGATGTCACCGATGGTGGGGTTGATCTGGGCGAGCGTGATTCGGAATGCGGACTTCATTGAGGAGATTCAGAGTTGGGTTGTTTCAGGGTAAGACTATGATGAGGCTCTCAGATTGGTGCGCACCTGCATCAGGATCTTGCCCAGCCGGTTTTCGCCCTGCCATTGCGTCGAGTCCAGTGCGCGCGGATCTGCTTCTTCCAGCCCGATCCCCCAGATGCGGTCATCAGGACTGGCTTCGGCCAGCAGACGCTCACCACTTGCCAGGAGTTCGGCCTTCAGCGCCGGATTCTGCCGGAATTTTTCCAGCAGGCCGACAAAGGCGAGCTTTTCGCAGCAGGCATTCCAGTGCGCGGCATCGAAACCACGCACTTGCCGTCCGAGCAGTTTCTGACGACGTGCATGCGGTTCGGCAAGGATTTTCGCAGCAATCTCCCTATCGCCGAAGAGGCTCGCCTTGGCATGCATGATCCACTGCTCGCCGCAATTGAAGTGCTGTCCATCGACCACGAACCCGCTCGGGTACCAGTTGCAATAGATCTCATGGCTACGCCAGAAAAGCAGCATGTTCTCCGTGATGCGCATCGCCCGGAATGTCGGTCAGGCCGGATGGTTGAACACCTGACGCAGATAGGCCAGGAAGGTTTCATCCTCGCACAGGGTCTTGCCCGATGCGTCGGACAGCTTGGCCACCGGCTGACCATTGCAGGCCGTGATCTTCATGACGATGTTGAGTGCCTCGTGCGGCGTATCGTTGGTCAGATTGGTACCGATGCCGAAGCTGGTCTGGATGCGGCCGCGGAAATGCTGGAACAAGGCCAGGGCGCGCGGTAGATCCAGCCCGTCGGAGAAAACCAGCCGTTTGCTGGCAGGGTCGATGCGCAGCTGTTTGTAATGCGCGATTGCCTTCTCCCCCCAGACTACCGGGTCGCCGGAATCATGGCGCAGGCCATCGAAGAGTTTGGCAAAGTAGAGATCGAAGTCCCGCAGGAAGGCATCCATGCCGACCACATCGGTCAGCGCTACACCCAGATCACCGCGAAACTCCTGCACCCAGCCTTCTAGTGCGGCCTTCTGGAAGTCACGCAGACGAAAGCCGAAGGCCTGATAGGCCTGCAGGTATTCGTGCGCCATCGTGCCTACCGGTGTCAGCCCCAGCGTGCGCGCCAGATGGACGTTGGAGGTACCACGGAAATTCTGCGGGAAAGCCTGTGCGAGGGTACGCACGACCTCTTCCTGCCAGGCCCCGCTGTAACGCCGCCGCAGGCCGAAATCGAAGAAGATGAAAGGCGCCCCGCCATCGTTGGCTGAATCCGCCAACGCCTCACGCAACAAGCTCAGCTTGGCCTGCAAACGCTCACGGGCAATATCCATCACCCCTTCTTGCGCCAGACGGCGGAAATACAGCTCATTGACGATGTAGAGCACGAAGATCTCGAACCCCATCACGTGCACCAGCGGCCCCCGGGCGGTCACCGTCAATTGGTCGGCGTCGATACCGACTTGGACAAAGCGGCGCTGGAAGCGAAATACCGACAGAAAGTCGACGAAATCACTCTTGATGAAGCGCAGGCTGGAAAGGTAATCCAGTTCATCCTGGGTGAAATGCAGGCTGCACAGGCGATCCAGCTCTTTCTCCACCGCGACCTTCAGCGCTGTCAGCGGGAACGCCGGCCGATTGCGGCAGACGAAGCGATATTCCGCCTGTGCACCAGGGTTGCTGTGCAGCAGCGCCTGCCACATGGTGAATTTATAGAGATCGTTTTCTAGCAGGCTATGCACCACCGGTCCCTGATTCTGGCTCATTGAATATCTCTCCGATCAGCCACCGGCCAGTTCGTCGATCAACCCCGTCGAATGCCGAACCTGCAAACCAAGCTCGCGCATCCGGGTCAGAAAATCAGCGTAATGCGCCTCGAAACCGCTCACCGGGCTGATGCAATCCTCGATCAGTACCAATCTGTCTAGCTGCTCCGTCGGCAGATTGGCAACGATGTGCTCAACGGTCGCCTTGACGCAATGGCTTCCCGCCTCTCCTGCGATGAATACCCGTGCCGCGCCGCGCAGACTGGCAATCAATGCTGAATTCAGCTGGGTTTCCGCGTCGGCGGGATCCGGCACCTCCGCCATCACCGCACTGTAATGCTCGGTCCAGGGGTTGGTGCCCTTGATCACCTTGGCGGTGATCGCCGCATGTGCCTCTTCCCATCGATTGAGTGCCAGACGCAGTTCGTGGTGGATGTTGTGGCCCCAGGTGCCGATTTCGCAGTGCACCGGCCAGATCATGTGGGTATAGCGCCCGCTGGCTTCCAATACGTCCAGATAGGCCAAGACCCGCGGCAATGCCTCGCTCAGGCGCGGACGGTAACGCCCTGCCCGCACGTCCTCCGCGTGGATCTGGGTGAATGGCAACACGGCATTGCCATGGTCATCAGCCCAGAAGGTCGGATGCGCGATGTCCAGATGCTGATGCGAATCCAGCGTCACGGTAATCGCATCGATCGCCTCCCGAGCGGTATCGATCAGCACCGCCAGTCGCAACATGTCGGCATGCGCACCCGGCACGGGCAATGCGGGCGCCTGGCACACACCGCCCAGCACTGGCCGGTGCGTTGCGGGCAGATCGCAGAAATCATTCTGCGGATCGATGATGAGCAGATGGTGTTTGACGCGGTTCATGAGATCAATCCTGAGCAAATCCGGCTGGTGGCGCCTCGGAGCACTGTACGCCACTTAGATTCATTTCTCAACTAACACCAGATAGGCACATGAGGAAAACAGGTGTTACAGTTCTGGCCTGCTTGTTGAAAGCCTCTTGCCGTTTGTTTCCAGATGCAACCAACAGGAAATCCGAACGTGAGTCGTGAAACCATCATCTGCACCGTCGATGTGGTCCTGCTGAGCCTGAAGGATGCTGCCTTGCACGTGGCCCTGTTACGGCGCGAACACGAGCCTTTCGCCGGAGCGCTCGCCCTGCCGGGCGGCTACGTCCGCGCTGACGAGGATGAAGATACGGAAAGCGCCGCGGCACGCATCCTGTTTGAGAAAACAGCCATCGTCAGCCCTTACCTGGAACAGCTGGCGACATTTTCCGGACGTGCGCGCGATCCACGCGGCTGGTCGATTTCGGTGGCCTATTACGCGCTGGTGCCAGCCAGCCTGCTCGAACTTGAGCATCACCCGGAAATCCAGCTGCTTGCCGTGGACCCGCTCAAGGGGCTCCCCTTCGACCACCGCGACATTGTGCAGGCCGCAGTCGCCCGGGTCCGCAGCAAGAGCAGCTATTCCTCGCTGCCGGTCTTCCTCTGTGGTGAGCAATTCACGTTGCCCCAGCTTCAGGCTGTCTATGAAGCCTTGCTGGGTGAATCGATCAACAAGGTGAGTTTTCGCCGCAAGATGGATGAACTCGACATCCTCGAACCTGTACAGGGCGCCCGCGAAACCGGCCGAGCCAATCGGCCCGCCCAGTTGTATCGGCTCAAACAGGCCTATCGCAAGCTACTTTCCACTACAGATCGGGCCATCAATCCAGATTGAGACATACCGGATATGAAAAACGGCGCCCCTCGGGACGCCGTTTTCTTTTTTGGCCCTGGAAAGAATTACTTCTTGGCCTTCTTGACCTTGCCTGCGGCAACCTTGGCCTTGAAGCCAGCACCGGCGGAGAAACGCGGCACCGTGGTCGCGGCGATCTTGATCTTTTCGCCGGTCTTGGGGTTCTTGCCTTCGCGTGCGGCGCGTGCGGCGGCCTTGAAAGTGCCGAAGCCCACCAGGGTCACGGAATCGCCAGTGGCAACAGCTTCCTCGATCACGGCGATGGCGGCGTCAAGAAACTCGCCGGTAGCAACCTTGGACTGATTGGTCTTGGCTGCAATGGCTGCAAGCAGGTCGGATTTGTTCATGCGTTATCTCCGGTTGATGGAATGGACTTCAAGCCCAGGCGTTGAAGATGTGCAATATCAGTGCAGAAGAACGCCTTGGCGATCAGGGAAAACCAGTGCTTACCTCACACAAAAAGCCGGGCCTATGCCTTGCGGGACGGGCCTTGAAGCTGCATCGCACCGCTGCAGCCTCGACGACAGGGCGATTCTGGCCTCAGCAGCCCGGAAACTCAAGCCCTTCTTGCTTCTCGCTGCCATTCGGACGGGTCGGGACTGGAACTGATCATCTGTGCGAATACCTCAGGCGTCACCGGCGGGCAGAAATAGTAGCCTTGCGCCTCGCGACATCCCTCGCTGATCAGGAAATCCACCTGGGTGCGGGACTCAGCGCCCTCCGCGATGACATCCAGCTTGAGGCTTCGCCCCAGCTGAATGATGGAGCGCACGATGGCGGCATCGTCCGGGTCCTCGACCATGTCGCGTACGAACCCCTGATCGATCTTCAGCCGATCGACGGCAAAACGCTTGAGGTAGGACAGTGAGGAATAGCCGGTGCCGAAGTCATCGATAGAAAGTCGGACTCCCAGATTTTTCAGGCACTGCACGGTATCCAGCACATCCTCGGCCTGCTCCATGAGCAAGGATTCGGTCAGCTCCAGCTCCAGGCAGGAAGGCGGCAATCCGGTCTCGGCCAGGGCCTGGCTGACCAGCTCGACGATATCCTCGCGGCGGAACTGCAAGGCAGAAATATTGACGGCCACCGTCACACGGGCCTGCCCTTCGACGAGCCAGCGCTTGGCCTGCCGACAGGCTTCCCAGAGCACCCAACGCCCGATCGGCACGATCAATCCGGACTCTTCGGCGATGGGAATGAAACGCCCGGGCGGCACGAAGCCCAGCACTTCCGACTGCCAACGCAACAAGGCCTCGCCACCGACGATGCGCCCGCTGGAAAGCTCGACCTGGGGCTGGAAGTGCAGCAGCAGCTCGCTACGCTCAAGCGCCTGACGTAACTGATTCTCCACCTGCAGGCGTTCCAATGCGTTGGCATTCATGGCTTCGGTGAAGAAGCGATAGGTATTCCGCCCGCTTTCCTTGGCGTGATACATCGCGGTATCGGCATTCTTCATCAGTACGGAAGCCTGGCGACCATCGTTCGGGTACACCGCAATGCCGATGGAGAAGGAGGTGCCCAGCGCATTGCCATCGATCTCGAAAGGCTCGGCCAGACGACGCAGGATCTTTTCGGCCACCCGCGCCGAGACCTCGGAATCCAGCACGTCCGGCAGGACGATGATGAATTCGTCACCGCCCTGACGGCAGATGGTGTCGGTGTCACGCACGCAGTGGCGCAGCCGTTCGGCTACGGCCTGCAGCAGACGGTCTCCGGCAAGATGGCCGAGCGAGTCGTTGATGGTCTTGAACCGGTCGAGGTCCAGAAACAGCAACGCCAGCCGCCCGCCGTTACGCTCGCAGCGCGCCAGCGCCTGCTCCAGACGGTCCTGGAAAAGTGTTCGGTTGGGGAGTGACGTGAGCGGATCGTGATGCGCGAGAAAGGCGATACGCGCTTCATTGGCCTTGCGCTCGGTAATGTCCGAAAACACCGCGACGAAATTGGCAATCGCCCCGCCACGATCCCGCACCACGCTGATCGACAGCCAGACAGGGAATTCACCACCTTCCCGCCGCCGTTGCCACACCTCGCCTTGCCAGACCCCACGCATGGCGGCCTCGCGCCAGATGCGGTCATACTGGTTCAGTCCCTGGCGTACGGAACTGAGGATGGCCGGCGTCTGGCCACTCACGCTCATCGGCTCGTGCCCGGTCAGCACGGTGAAAGCCTTGTTGACCGACAGTATCTGTCTGCCGGCATCGGTGATCATGATTGCTTCGACACTGTTGTCGAATACCGTCGCGGCCAGACGCAGCTCCTCTTCCGCGCGCCGCTGCGCCGTCAGGTCGTTGAGCGTCAGCACCACCGGGAACAGGCCCGTGTGTGTATCCCGCTGCAAGGGCTCAGCCCGTGCCATGACCCAGCTGCATTGCCCGTTTTCCGCCACGATGCCCACCACGGCTGCGGCCGAACAGCCTTCCACCATGGCACGCGCCCCAGGCAGTTCAGGTACCGGGCATTCGGAGCCGTCCTCGCGCACGAAGGAATAGCCCTCGGGCTCCAGCAACGGCGGGAACACCGCTTCCGGCGCGAGCCCGTACAGGCGCCGGGCCGCTGCATTCGCGATGATCACCACGCCTTCGGCATCACGCATGATCACGCCCTCACGCATGGCGGAAAGGATGCTGCGCATGCGTGCTTCGCTCTCCCGCAGCTCGCGCTCGGCATGCTTGCGGGCGGTGATGTCCTCGATCACCTCCATGAACTGCCCCGAGCCGCGCCGCGAACGCACCAGTGAAATGGTCAGATTCACCCAGATCAGCTCGCCATCACGCCGCAGGATGCGTTTCTCGATCGAATGCCGCTCGGTGTTGTCGAGGATCAGCGCATCAAGCAGGCGTTCATTGGCTTCGAGATCGTCGGCATGCGTGATTTCGCGGAAATCCCGCAGCAGCAACTCCACCTCGGAATAGCCGGTCAGCTCGCAGTAGCGCTGATTGACACGCATGTAACGACCATTGACCGCGCACAGACAGACCCCCATCGCGGCCTGCTCGAAAGTACCCCGGAAGCGCGCTTCGCTATCCTCCAATGCCGCTTCCGAGGCCTTGCGTGCAGTGATATCCACAAAGATGCCACGCAGCCCGCTGAGATGCCCCTGATGCCTTTCCATGGGACTGCGCAGATCGCGCACATGGATCTCGCGCCCATCCGCATGCAACAAGCAACAAGCGATACTCGCCTTCGCGAGCATCCGCGTACGCCATGGTGTCGCGCAGGAAAGCCAGCGCCAGTTCGCGATCTTCCGGATGCAGACGGGAACGCCAGAACCCCGAACGTCGCCAGTCATCCAGGCTGAAACCCAACAGGTGTTCGCCAGGCGCGGAGACGTAAGTGAAGGCATCGGAGCCGGCGTCGTACTCCCAGGCGACCACGTTCGTGCCTTCGACCAGCACCCGGAAGCGCTTTTCCGAGCGCTGCAGCTCACGGGTACGCAGCGAAATCTGCTGCAACTGACGGCGATACATTAAAGCTGCCGTCAGCAGCAACAGCAATGCGGCCCCGATCATGACGGAGATCAGGGCCGTGCCACCGCCCTCTGCCGCGCCACTTGCATGAGCGGGCATTGCGCCGAACACGGATAGTCCAAGCCAGACGCGCGCATCATCGCGCCTCCGCTTGGCCGAAAAAACTCCTCGCAACAAAGCCTGCCCCCAGCGCCGCAATTGTTCTTATGTGATTGGTCCCGCCACGAAGTCAGAAAAATTCTTGCAAATTCATCGTGTGACGGCTGACAGAAGATACACCTGCGGCAAACGATCCCAAAGGGGGGCAACACATCAACAGGCTGGCGGCACCCAGCCCACTCCCAGCCCGTGGCAAACACCCCAATACCTGATGGTTCAGCTTCCTGAGGGTTCTGTGGTACTTTTCGAGCACTTCGCCAAGTTTTTGGCGGATACCCGTTGTGCAGCCCATCTCCGTTTTGATCCAGAACATGACTCACCCGGTTTATGCCTACGACACCACCCTGCGCGACGGCGCGCAGGCCCAGGGAATATCCTTTTCGGTGGACGACAAGCTCAAGATCGTGCGCAAGCTCGACGAGCTGGGCATTACCTATATTGAAGCCGGCAACCCGGGCTCCAATCCGAAGGATCTGGAATTCTTCGAGCGCGTGCGCGAGCTGACGCTGCGCCATGCCCGCATCATCGCCTTCGGCAGCACCTGCAAAGTCGGCGCCGAGCCGGCCGAGGACAGGCAACTCGAATCCCTGCTTTCCGCCGGCACGCCGGCCGTGGCGATCTTCGGCAAGACCTGGGACTACCAGGTCACCGCCATCCTGCGCACCACGCTGGAAGAGAATCTGCGCATAATCCGCGCCACGCTTGCCTGGCTCAAGGCCCAGGGGCGTGAAGTGGTGTTCGATGCAGAACACTTCTTCGACGGTTACAAGGCCAATCCGGACTACGCCCTGCAGGCGCTGGCCGCAGCAACCGAAGGCGGCGCCGACAGCCTTGTGCTTTGCGACACCAATGGCGGCAGTTTCCCCGACGAGATCTTCGAAATCACCCGCGCGGTGGTTTCACGCTTCCCCGGCGTTGCCGTGGGTATCCATTGCCACAATGACTGCGAGCTGGCGGTGGCCAACTCGGTCCGCGCCGTACAGGCCGGCGCCAGCCAGGTGCAAGGCACCATCAACGGCATCGGCGAGCGCTGCGGCAATGCCAATCTCTGCGCCATCATCCCCAATCTGCAGCTCAAGCTGGGGTTCCCGGTGATCCCCGCCGCGGCGATGCCACACCTTACCCCAGTGGCCCGCTTCGTCTCCGAAGTAGCCAACGTCGAACATAACGACAAGGCAGCCTACGTCGGTGCCGACGCCTTTGCCCACAAAGGCGGCATGCACATCGATGCAGTGAAGAAGAATCCTGTCAGCTATGAACACGTGCCGCCGGAATCCGTGGGCAATGCACGCAGAGTATTGATGAGCGAGGTGGCGGGCCGTTCCACCATCCTGGGCAAGATCAACGACATCGACCCTGCACTGACCAAGGATTCGCCTGAAACCCACGCCATCATCGAACGACTCAAGGAACTGGAACACGAGGGCTATCAGTTCGAGAGCGCTGAAAGCAGCTTCGAACTGCTGGTGCGCAAGATGCTGGGCAAATTCACACCTTCGTTCGAACTCAAGGAATTCAAGGTCATCGTCAATGAGCCCAGCGTCAATGGCGTGAACTCGTCGGCCATGATCAAGATCCGTGTCGACGGCGAAGACGAGATCACTGCCGCCGAGGGCGACGGCCCGGTCAATGCGCTGGACCGTGCGCTGGAGCGCTTCTACCCGCAATTGCGCGAGATGCGCCTGACCGATTACAAGGTTCGCGTACTCGACTCCGACAAAGCCTCCGCTGCCCGCGTGCGTGTGCTGATTGAATCGGCCGACGCACAGAATTCCTGGAGCACCATCGGCGTATCCTCCGACGTGATCGACGCCTCCTGGCGTGCGCTGGTGGATGCCATCGAATACAAGCTGGCAACCTGAAACATGAGAACGCAAGGCATGTGGCGACCGCTTTGCTACCTGTTCCTCGTATTCCTGACGGGGTTGAGCGCCCCCGCCCCAGTGCAGGCTGCACACGCCTATGCGCAATTCGGCGACATCAAGTACCCGGCGGGTTTCCGGCATTTCGACTGGGTTGATCCGGAAGCGCCCAAAGAGGGCGAGATCAGGCTGGTGGCGCCCACGCGCGTCACCCAGTACGACAAATTCAACCCTTTCACGCTCAAGGGCACTTCACCACCAGGCCTTTCCCGCCTGCTCTTCGAGAGCCTCCTCACCGGCACGCTGGATGAACCCACCACCGCCTATGGCCTGCTCGCCGACGATATCCAGGTCGCACGAGACAAGCTCTCCGCCACATTTCACCTGAATCCGGCCGCGCGCTTTCATAACGGCAAACCCGTGGAAGCTGCCGACGTGGTGCACAGCTTCCGCATGCTGACCAGCAAGCAGGCGCATCCAGGCTACGCCAACCTGTTCGCCGACGTAAAGGATGCACGCGCGCTGGATTCACGCCGCGTCCGCTTCGAGTTCGTACGCGCCAGTGCCGAATTGCCGCTGATCGTGGGCAGTCTCCCGGTGTTCAGCCGGGACTGGGGTGCCGGCAAGCCCTTCGACCAGATCGTCATGGAGCCGCCGATCGCCAGTGGTCCCTATCGCATCGGCCGCCAGAGCTTCGGCCGCGACATCAGTTACGACCGAGATCCCGACTACTGGGCCAAGGATATTCCGGTACGGCGCGGCCAGTTCAACTTCGATCGCGTCACTTACCGCATCTACAAGGACAATACCGCCCAGACCGAAGCCTTCAAGGCCGGTGAGTTCGATTATGTGGAAGTCTTCTCCGCGCGCGAATGGGCTCGCGTCTTCACCGGACGCCAGTTCGACAACGGCAACCTCGTGCGCAGCAAGTTGCCGGCTCGCAATGCCGGCGATTTCCAGGGTTATCTGATCAATGCCCGCCGCCCGCATCTGGCGGACGCCCGGGTGCGTGAAGCCATCGGCCTGGCCATGGACTTTGAATGGCTCAACCGCCAGTTCTTCTACAACAGCTACACACGCGTGCGCGGCTACTTCAACGGCAGCGATTTCGAGGCCAAGGGCCTGCCCGGCGCCGATGAACTCGCGCTGCTCGAACCGCTACGCAAGCAGCTTCGCCCCGAGGTGTTCACCAGACCGGTGCCCATGCCGCCGACCACCGAGCCACCGGACAGCCTGCGCGCCAATCTGCGCCGTGCCCGCGATCTACTCGCCGAGGCCGGCTGGACCTACCGCGACGGTGCATTGCGCAATGCCAGGGGAGAAGTGTTCCGGATCGAATTCCTGGACAGCGAAGGGGGACAATCGCGCGTCGTCACCCCCTACATGCAGGCGCTGGCCAAGCTCGGCATCCAGTGCGATTACCGCCAGGTCGATTTCGCCCTGCTGCAAAAGCGGCTGGATGTATTCGACTTCGACATCACCAGCATCCGCCTGCTCGGCTCCGAGGCCCCGGGCGCCGAGCTGCTGGACCGCTTTGGCAGCAAGGCAGCCGACACGGAGGGCTCGGGCAACCTGATGGGTATCCGCAGTCCGGCAGTGGACGCGCTTCTTCAGAAAGCCATCAGCGCCACCACCCGGCCAGCGCTGATCGCCAGCCTGCGTGCGCTGGATCGCGTGCTGCGCCACGAGCATCATTTCGTCCCCGCCTGGTATGCAGACGGCTTCCGCATCGCCTGGCGCGGCAAGCGCTTCGCCCAACCGGCCACGGCACCGGACTACTTCCAGGCCGAGGACTGGGTGCTGCGCACCTGGTGGTCACTGCCAGCGGGGAACTGAGCGATGTCCACTCGGCGCCCCCCTCTAACCCCCCCAGCCCCCCTTGTCAGGGGGGAGTCCGCACACGCCTTGGCCGCAACGCCCGCCCTCATCGGGGACTCCCCCGAACGCACCGCGCCCGATACTCCCTCCCCTGACAAGGGGAGGGCTGGGGAGGGGTTTCAGCGCCGCTTCCTGCCGTACGCCCAAGCGCTGACGGCCCTGGCCCGTGCCAACCGGCGCAACCCCACGCCAGCGGAAGCGCTGCTCTGGCGCCGGGTGTTGCGGCATCGCCAGTTCGCGCATTACAAATTTCACCGTCAGAAACCGATCGGCCATTACATTGTCGACTTCTATTGCGCCGAACTTGGACTGGTCGTGGAAGTCGATGGCGACAGCCATGCCGCACAGGCGGAATATGACGCCGCACGCACACGCTTCCTGGCCGGCCAGGGGTTGAGGGTGCTGCGTTACCGCAACGGTGACGTGCTGCAGAATCTATCCGGCGTATTTGACGACCTGACGCGTCATTTGCAACGCGAGACCGACTGACTCCCATGTGGTCCTACATCCTCAAACGCCTGTTGCTGATGATCCCCACGCTGCTCGGGGTGCTGACCATCACCTTCCTGGTGATCCAGTTCGTGCCTGGCGGGCCGGTGGAGCAGATGGTGTCGCAATTGCAGGGACGCAACGCCGCCGGGGAAGGCGCGGCGAGCTCCGCCAGCAGTGCCTATCGCGGCCGCCAGGGCGTGGATGCGGCGCGCATCGAGGAGATCAAAAAACTCTACGGCTTCGACAAACCTGCGCACGAGCGTTACCTGCAGATGCTGGGGCAGTTCGCGCGCTTCGATCTCGGGCAAAGTTTCTTCCACAACAAGGGCGTGGGCGAGCTGATCCGCGAAAAACTGCCGGTCTCCATCTCGCTGGGCATCTGGAGCTTCCTGCTCTCCTATCTGATCTCGGTGCCGCTGGGCATTCTCAAGGCCGTACGCGCCGGCAGCCGCTTCGATTTCGCCAGCAGCTTCGCGGTGCTGCTCGGCTTCGCCATCCCCGGTTTCGTGCTGGGCGTCCTGCTGATGTTGCTGTTCGCCGGCGGCAGCGTGCTGCAATGGTTCCCGCTGCGTGGGCTCACCTCGGCGAACTGGGATGAACTCAGCCTATGGGGCAAGCTGCTGGACTACTTCTGGCACATCACCCTGCCCGTGATCGCCATGACCGCCGGCAGCTTCGCCGTCATCACCTTGATGACGAAGAACTCCATGCTGGAAGAGATCCGCAAGCAGTACGTACTCACCGCCCGCGCCAAGGGGCTGGATGAGCGCACCGTGCTCTGGCGCCATGTCTTCCGCAATGCGCTGATTCCGATCATGACCGGCTTTCCGGCCGCATTCGTCGGAGCGTTCTTCACCGGCTCGCTGCTGATCGAAACGCTTTTCTCGCTCGACGGTCTGGGCCTGCTCTCCTACGAATCGGTGATCCGGCGTGATTATCCGGTGGTGCTGGGCAGCCTCTTCCTGTTCACGCTGATCGGGCTGCTCACCACCCTGATCCGCGATCTTGCCTACCTGTGGGTAGACCCGCGCGTGAAATATGACTGAGCCCCGCCCGCAAAGCCCCGCCCGTCGCGCCTGGCTGCGCTTCCGCCGCAACCGCCCCGGCTACTGGAGCCTGTGGCTGTTCTGTCTGCTGTTCATCCTCAGCCTGGGCGCTGAACTGCTCTCCAACGACCGCCCCATCGTGGCCCGCTACGTCGGCCAGTGGTATTTCCCCATCGCGCAGACCTTGCCCGAAACGACTTTCGGCGGCGACTTCGACACCCCGACCGATTATCACGACCCTTTCATCCGTGAGCAATTCGAGCAGCCAGGCAACTTCGCACTGTTCCCACCCAATCCGAACCACTACAGCACCATCAACTACTTCGCCAAGGAGCCGGCGCCTTCCGGCCCCACGCGCGAAAACCTGCTCGGCACTGATGACCGCGGCCGTGACCTGCTCGCCCGTCTTTTCTACGGCTTCCGGCTCTCGGTCTTCTTCGCACTGGTGGTCACGCTGGTCAGCGCCGTGCTCGGCGTGCTCTACGGCGCAATCCAGGGCTTCTTCGCCGGCTGGACCGACATCGCCATGGAACGCGCAGTGGAAATCTGGGCCGCGATGCCCACGCTGTACATGCTGATCATCTTCTCGGCACTGTTCTCGCCGGGCTTCTGGCTGCTCGTCACCCTGATCTCCGCCTTCGGCTGGCTGGGCATGGCCGCCTACGTACGCGCCGAATTCCTCAAGAACCGCAGTCTGGATTACGTGCGCGCCGCGCGTGCCCTGGGGCAGAGCCGGCGCAGGATCATCTTCCGCCACATCCTGCCCAACGCCCTGACGCCGGTGATCACCCTGCTGCCGTTCACCATGGCCGGTGCCATCGGCGCGCTGACCAGCCTGGATTTCCTCGGCCTCGGCCTGCCGCCCGGCTCACCCAGCCTGGGCGAACTGCTGGCCCAGGGCAAGGCCAATCTCGATGCCTGGTGGATCTCGGTCTCCACGTTTGCCGTGCTGGTCGGCACGCTGATGCTGCTGGTGCTGATCGGCGACGCGCTGCGCGATGCGCTCGATCCGCGCAAACTGGTGGGAGACGGGCAATGAGCCTTCTGGAAGTCCAGGATCTAGACATCCGCTTCGGCCAGCACGCCGTGGTGCACAAAGCCAGCTTCAGCCTGAAAGCCGGTGAAAAACTCGCCCTGGTGGGAGAATCCGGTTCAGGCAAGACAGTGACCGCGCTGAGTTGCCTGCGCCTGCTGGAAGCCGCCGGCCTCGAAGGCAGTATCCGTTTCGCCGGCAAGGAAGTGCTGGCGATGAGCCCCCGTGAGTTGCGGCAGATCCGCGGCGGCGAGATCTCGGTGATCTTCCAGGAGCCCATGACAGCCCTGAATCCGGTGCTGAGCATTGGCCGCCAGATCATGGAAAGCCTGCAACTGCACAAGGGCCTGGATGCCCGTGCCGCGCGCAGACAGGCCATCGCCGCGCTGGAGCGCGTCGGCATCCCCGAGCCGGCACGGCGCATCGACAGCTACCCGCACCAACTCTCGGGCGGGCAGCGCCAGCGCGCCATGATCGCCATGGCGCTGGCCTGCGATCCGAAGATCCTGATCGCTGACGAACCGACCACCGCGCTGGACGTCACCCTGCGCCTGCAGATCCTCGATCTGCTCGAAGAGCTGCGCCGCGAGCGCGACCTCGCGGTACTGATGATCACGCACGACCTGAACCTGGTCCGCCGCTTCGCCGATCGCGTGGCGGTGATGGAAAAAGGCCGGCTCGTCGAACAGGGCGACACCAGCAAGGTGATGAGCACACCGGAACATCCCTACACCCGGCGCCTCATCGACAGCCGCCCGCAACGCCAGCTTGCCGCCGCGGCCAACGGTTGCCTGCTGCGCGCGACGGATCTGAGCGTGCACTACCCGCAAACCCTGCCCGGCATCGCCGGCTGGTTCCGCAAGGGGCGCTTCTGCGCGGTGAGCCCGACCAGCTTCGATCTCGCCCCGGGCGAAACCCTGGGCGTGATCGGTGAATCCGGCTCGGGCAAGACCTCGCTGGCGCTCGCCCTGCTCGATCTGATTCCGTCGACAGGCCGTGTGGCGCTGGGGCAACAGCAATGGCGCCAGGGCGGCCGGGAAACGGAACGCAGCCTGCGCAAACGCATTCAGGTGGTATTCCAGGACCCGCTCTCCTCCCTCTCGCCACGACTCACCATCGAGCAGATCGTCGGCGAAGGGCTGGAAATCCATGAGCCGCGCCTGAACGCCGCCGAACGGCGCGAACGCATTCTCGCCGCGCTGGCCGATGTCGGTCTGGATGACCAATCCCTGCTCGCGCGCTACCCGCACGAATTTTCCGGCGGCCAGCGCCAGCGCATCGCCATCGCAAGGGCGCTGATCCTGCGTCCGCAGGTATTGATCCTGGACGAACCCACCAGCGCGCTGGACGTGACCATCCAGCAGCAGGTGCTGGCGCTGCTCGCGGAACTGCAGCGCCGCTACCGCATCGCCTACGTGCTGGTCACCCACGACATCGACGTGATCCGTGCCATGGCCCATCGCGTGCTGGTGATGAAGGACAGCCGGGTGATCGAGAGCGGCCCTGTAGAAACAGTGCTGGCACAGCCACGCGAGCCCTACACCCGACGCCTCATCGAGGCAGCGGCCTGAAGCACTCAGGAAGGGCGACGCAGCGGATCGAGCAGACCGCGCAGATTGTTGTGATCCAGCTCGTACATCAAGGCCAGCAGCGTTCCGAGCTCTCCGCGCGGAAAACCTTCACGTGCGAACCAGCCCAGATAATGCCCCGGCAAATCCGCCAGCAGACGCCCTTCGTACTTGCCGAAGGGCATGTGCATCGACACCAGTTTTTCCAGCAGCTCGGATCTCATTGCGAAGACAGCATCTTGATGACCAGCTCCTTGGCGATGAAGCCGAACATGCCCAGGCCGAGCGCGAAGAACAGCCAGAAGGCGCCGTAGCGCCCGGCACGCGACTCGGTCGCCAGACGCCAGATGATGAACACCATGTAGGCGATCAGCCCGCTGAGCAGGAATTTCAGGCACAGCTCGGCGAATTCGGGTTCGGTCAGGCCAAGGATCATGGGTGTATTCATGGTGCGGGACGCCTGGAATCATCGCGGCCCCTGCCGCGCTGGTCGCATGCTACCCCCGTGCTGTCGCGGGAAACAGCTTCTGTCACCGGGGTCATTGCCATCTGTTGCCGATGTGGCAACTCGCACCTGTTTTGTTCCCGATGCAACGAAGGTGTTTGAGCCCCGTCAACCCCAATAGCCGCTAGCGTACAAACAATGCAATAGCCCGCAACGTTGACTTCTTTTTCGTGAGCCTTGCGGAAGCAACACCAGATCCACTGTTTTGTTGATCGAAGTATACATGGAGGCATATATGTCATTTGTAACAACGGCCCGATCCGTCGGCGCACGCTTCATCGCGCAAAGCGGCGGAGCCATCAAGCGTCATCTGCAGTTACTCGCAGTCCTGGCGCTTGGCAGCGCAGCCTGTCCCGCACTCGCATCCAGTGAAGCCAACCTGGTGCTACCCAATCTGAACGATCCGTCACTCGCCACCTTCCTGGGCGGCATGACCGGTAGCTCCCTGCTCTCCTGGGGCCTGCTGATCTGCGCGCTGGGTCTGGTGTTCGGCGCCATCATCTATACGCAAGTCAAGAAACTCCCGGTCCATAAATCCATGGCCGATGTTTCTGAGCTGATCTACGAGACCTGCAAGACCTACATGTTCACGCAGGGCAAGTTCCTGCTGATCCTCGAAGCCTTCATCGCTGTGATCATCGTGGCCTACTTCGGCTTCGTCGCCCATGGCGCCGATGGCACCGCCGGCCTGCCGGCGTCTGAAGTGCTGCTGATCCTGGTGTTCTCGCTGATCGGTATCGCCGGCTCCTACGGCGTGGCCTGGTTCGGCATCCGCATCAACACGCTGGCCAACAGCCGTACTGCTTTCGCTTCACTCAATGGCAAGGCTTTCCCGTGCTACGCGATTCCGCTCAAGGCTGGTATCTCGATCGGCATGCTGCTGATTTCCACCGAGCTGATCATCATGCTGGGCATCCTGCTCTTCATCGATCCTTCGCTGGCCGGCAAGTGTTTCATCGGCTTCGCCATCGGTGAATCGCTGGGTGCTGCCGCACTGCGAATCGCAGGCGGCATCTTCACCAAGATCGCTGACATCGGTTCCGATCTGATAAAGATTGTCTTCAAGATCAAGGAAGATGATGCCCGCAACCCTGGCGTGATTGCCGACTGCGTGGGCGACAACGCGGGCGACTCGGTTGGCCCGACCGCCGACGGTTTCGAAACCTACGGTGTGACCGGCGTGGCCCTGGTGAGCTTCATCATGCTTGCCGTGCCCGAGGCGTCCACCCAGGTTCAGCTGCTGGTCTGGATCTTCGTGATGCGCGTGGTGATGATCATCGCCTCCGGCGCGTCGTACCTGCTCAACGAAGCCGTGGCCAAGGCCCGCTTCGGCAATGCCGACAAATTCGACTACGAAGCCCCGCTGACCTCGCTGGTATGGGTAACTTCCATCGTCTCCCTGATCCTCACTTTCATCGTCTCCAAGGCGCTGATCGGCAATATCTCCATCAACGGTGTGGCCTATACCAGCCTGTGGTGGCAGCTGTCGATCATCATCACCTTCGGCACGCTGGCCGGTGCGATCATCCCCGAGATCGTGAAGGTGTTCACCTCCACCAAGTCCGGTCATGTGCGTGAAGTCGTCACCGCCTCTCGCGAAGGTGGCGCCAGCCTGAACATCCTGGCCGGCCTCACCGCAGGCAACTTCTCCGCCTTCTGAATGGGCGTGATCATCGTCGGCCTGATGACTGGCGCCTACCTCGTCTCGCAAGGCGAACTGGCACACGTGATCAATAACAACCCCGAACACAGCAAGATCATGGCCGCGGTATTCTCCTTCGGCCTGGTGGCATTCGGCTTCCTCGGCATGGGCCCGGTCACCATCGCGGTCGACTCCTATGGCCCGGTGACCGACAACGCTCAATCGGTGTATGAGCTCTCCACCATCGAACAGATCGAAGGCATCGAAGGCGAACTGAAGCGTGATTTCGGGTTTGACGCCAATTTCGACAAGGCCAAGGATCTGCTCGAAGAAAACGACAGCGCCGGTAACACCTTCAAGGCTACCGCCAAGCCGGTGCTGATCGGCACCGCTGTCGTGGGTGCGACCACCATGGTGTTCTCGATCATCTTCATGCTCACCGATGGCCTCGACAGTGTCGCTGCCGTACAGAAGCTGTCGATGCTCTACCCCCCCTTCCTGCTTGGCCTGATCGCCGGTGGTGCCACCATCTTCTGGTTCTCGGGTGCATCCACCCAGGCCGTGTCGACCGGTGCCTACCGTGCGGTGGAGTTCATCAAGCGCAACATCAAGCTCGATGGCGTCACCAAGGCTTCTATCGAAGACAGCAAGAAGGTCGTGGCGATCTGCACGCAGTACGCACAGAAGGGGATGTTCAACATCTTCCTCGCCGTGTTCTTCGGCACGCTGGCCTGCGCCTTCATCGAACCCTTCTTCTTCATCGGCTACCTGATCTCGATCGCCATCATCGGCCTGTATCAAGCAGTATTCATGGCCAATGCCGGTGGCGCCTGGGACAACGCCAAGAAGATTGTGGAAACCGAGCTGCGCGCGAAGGGCACCCCTCTGCATGACGCCGCCGTGGTGGGTGACACCGTGGGTGATCCGTTCAAGGACACCTCCTCGGTGGCTATGAACCCGATCATCAAGTTCACCACCCTGTTCGGTCTGCTCGCCGTAGAAATGGCCGTCGGCCTGCAAACCCAGGGCAGCACCGGTGTTCAGTACACGCTGGCCGCTATCTTCCTGCTGCTGAATCTGGTGTTCGTGTATCGCAGCTTCTACGGCATGCGTATCGAGTCGCTCAACGCTGACTGATTCCAGACTGCTTCGAAGACATGAAAAAGGCGGAACGCGAAAGCGTTCCGCCTTTTCTTTTCCGCCCGGGCAGTACAGGCCACGTCCGACAAAGACTCCGTGGGGATCAGTCGCGGAAATTACCCGCCTTGATCGGGAAATCCGTAACCGATTTGCGGATCAGCGCGATGCATTCCTGCAGGTCATCACGCTTGGCACCGGTCACCCGTACTGCATCGCCCTGGATCGCGGCCTGCACCTTGAGCTTGGCGTCCTTGATCTGCTTGACGATCTTCTTCGCCAATTCGCTCTCGATGCCGCTCTTGATCTTGAAGAGCTGTTTGACCTTGTTGCCCGAGATCGACTCGACCTTTTCAGCATCCAAACGCTTGGAGCTCTCGGCTTCCTTCTTTTCCATCGCGGGGAAAAGAATGTCCTTGATCTGATCGAGCTGGAAATCCGAATCGCCGAAGAGCGTGATCTGCTTGTCCTTCTCGTTGAACTCGATCTTGGCGCTGGTGCCCTTGAAGTCGTAGCGGTTGTCGATCTGACGGGAGGCCACATCGATCGCATTCTTGATCGCGACCATGTCGGCTTCTGAAGTGAAATCAAATGAAGGCATTGAGACTCTCCTGATTCCTGACACGAAATTCATTGAGGCGCATCGCATGCAGATCGCGGAAAAGGCGACACGCGACGCGAAGCGCCAATGAATTTCAGGCGTAGTGACAGATGTAGTGATAGGGCTCGGTCACTTCGATCTCGAAGCTGGAATTTCCCGGCACGTCGAAACGTTGCCCCTCGCCATAGGTCTTCCACTCGCTCTCGCCCTTGAGCAGCACGCGGCAGGATCCCGCCACGGTCTCCATGATCTCGGCTGCGCCGGTGGTGAATGTCAGACGCGCAGGCAGGATCACGCCTGCGGACTTCTTCGTGCCATCGGCCAGCACGAAGCTGTGAATCGCCCCGGGTTTCCTAGACAGCCCCGAGCTTCATGAAATACTGTTTTTCA
>NZ_MDUX01000007.1 GCF_014736495.1 Candidatus Dactylopiibacterium carminicum | reverse complement strand
ATCTAGGCGTAGTACCCACTCGGATGGACCCGCATGACCTTGCACATGCGTCGGATTGGCCAGACGTTCTGATGCGCTTCGATGAAGGCGTACCTTACCCGGACTGCTTGGCAAAGTACGCTGTGGCCTTTTTTAGGATGTCGCGCTCCTCGGTTACCCGCTTGAGCTCGGCTCGTAGCCGACGTAACTCGTCCTCTTGGCTATCCTGCGTTTGACGCTCCTGCGGCGTCAGGCTGTAGCGCTTGATCCATGCGTACAGACTGTGGATGCTCACATCCAGTCGCCCGGCAACGTCCGCAACGCTATGTCCGCGATCGGTCACTTGCTTGACCGCTTCAATCTTGAACTCTTCCGTGTATCGCTTGCTACTCATAGACACCTCCACTTGGTTGCCAGCTTAAGGCTTCGAAGTGTCTAGTGAACCGGGGGCGATTCAAGATGTCCTTGATATCCATGATGTTCTTCTTGCTGCCATTCTCCAGCTGGATGTCGCCGTGAATGTAGCCGCCCTGTGAACGGAACCCCGGGATGATTTCCGGGCAGCCGCGCTCGGTGGCGATCAGGGTCAGCAATGCGAGGGCATCGGTATCGTCGAACCGGCAGTGGATGTGCTTTTCGCTGGGCACGAACATGCCACGATGGGCGTGTTGCTCCATGATCCGTTCCCCCAGGCTTTTCGCCAGTTCCAGATAGGCGGACGTGCCGGTGCTGCGGGCCACTTCGAGCACGGCGAACAGCAGGATCGCATCCGCCTTGGTCGCCACCAGCGGCCCCTTGGGGGATTTCGGATCGGCAGCGTTCCATTCGCCGAGGCCGAAATTGCGCGCCATCGCCACCACGTGTTGCCACAGGCTGTCGCGGCCGGAGATTGCCCAGGCAGTGACGGTGGATAGGAACACGATGGTGTTGATCGGTTTGCGCTCGAAGACCCAGCCTTTCTGGCCGTAGAAGCCACGGCGCGGGAACACCTGGCCCGTGAGGTCGCGGCCATCGGCGAACATCGGTTTGATCTCGTTGGTTTCCGGCACGTAGGCATACTTGAGCCAGGCATCCAGGCCGTCGACCGCCCATTGCTTGAGTTTTTCGCCCTTGGCGCCGAGTTGGCGGGCCAGGGTCAGCTGGGCAAGCGTGGAGTCGCCATAGATGCCTTCCGGCCCATTGAGTGCGTCCGGGTCCATCTTGAACAGCACCCAGGCTTCCTTGGCCACATCGCCGTATTCCGGGCCGAACTGGCGCTGAGCGCGGTCGCCGTAGAACGAGAAGGTGAATTGCGGGTGGTTTTCGTCGGTGGGAGCTTCCTCGCGTTTGACCGGGCGATTGAACTGGTAACAGCCAAGGCCGGTGGCGGGGTAGCGTGTGCGTACATACTGCCAGGCAAGGAATTCGGCCCAGTCGAGCGCCTTTTCCTCACCCGGTACGCGTTGGCCGAGCAGGCCGGCGGAATAGATCAGATCGTTGCCGATGTTCACGAATGAAAGCCCTTTGGCTTCGCGCAGGATTTCCAGATCCTGGTTCATCGGTTTTTCCCAGAAGCCTTCTTCCTGCAGCGGACGACCGTAAGTGCCGTGACGCGTGAGCTCCAGCGTATCCCAGTTGTCGATGTGGCAGTTCCATTCGGCCTTGATGAGCTTGGCCGTGGCCTGCGGATCAACCTCGAACATCAATTCGTAGAACGGGTAGTGATGCTTGATCTCGTGCACCTTGCTCTTGCCCTCGGGGCCGACGGTGTCGAGCGTCTTGAGATCCAGGAAGCAGTGACCGCCCCAGGTCAGCAGGCCGGAGGGATCTGCGTGATCGAAATGCCAGCGGATGGCCGCCTTGGCCGCATCCTTGTACTTTGAGTCGCCTGTCAGTGCGGACAGGCCGACCAGGGTACGGAACAGGTTCTGCTGGGAGCCGATGTTGGAAGGCTCCCAATCCGTGCCATCCATGTTGCGCCACTTCACCGGTTCGCCGGTAAAGGTATTTATGCCGTCGAAGAACAGCGGGGTGCCGTTGTAAGGATCGCGATATCGGGTGAGGATGGTGTCAGCGTACTGGCGGATGTAGTCGAGCATTTTTTCCATGAAGTGTCTTCCTCGGGTGTTGCCGTAGCACGCCTTTCCGGGCGTGCTTTGACTGAAGCTTACGACAAAGCGGGCGTTGTGCCTTGGATCAGCGACAGGAACGCGAGAAAAAATGCGCGTCTTTCCAGGGCACGAAGTCCTCGAGTGAGGAAAGAAAAACGGGCACCCGAAGGTGCCCGTTAATGTTGTTGCCGACAGGACGACAGATGCCGTCCGCAGGATCAATAGTGGTAAGCCTGTTCGCCGTGGCTGGTGACGTCCAGACCTTCGCGCTCCTCTTCTTCGGGAACACGCAGGCCGACGAAGATATCCACCAGCTTGTAGGCGATGAAGGAGACCACGCCCGACCACACGATGGTGAAGAGCACGCTCTTGATTTGGATCCACACCTGGCTGCCGATCGAGAAGGTGTCGGGGGTGAGGCCGCCCGTACCACCCAGGCTCTGGGAGGCAAACACACCGGTCAGGATGGCACCGACGATGCCACCGACACCGTGCACACCGAACACGTCGAACGCATCGTCAGCACCCAGCATGCGCTTCAGGCCGGAAACACCCCACAGGCAGACCAGACCGGAGATCAGGCCCAGCACGATGGCGCCCATCGGGCCGACGAAGCCGGCTGCCGGCGTAATGGCAACCAGACCAGCAACCGCACCGGAAGCTGCACCCAGCATCGAGGGCTTGCCCTTGAACAGAGCTTCGCCACCGATCCAGGCCACCGTAGCGGCACCCGTGGCAACCACGGTGTTGATGAAGGCCAGGCCTGCGACACCGTTGGCGGCACCGGCGGAGCCGGCATTGAAGCCGAACCAGCCCACCCACAGCAGGGAGGCGCCAACCATGGTCAGCGTCAGGGAGTGCGGCGCGAAGGATTCACGACCGAAACCAATACGCTTGCCAAGCACATAAGCACCCACCAGGCCAGCGATACCGGCGTTGATGTGCACCACGGTGCCGCCGGCGAAGTCCAGCGGGCCATCAGCACCCAGCAAGCCGCCACCCCAGACGATGTGGGCCATCGGCACATAGGAGAAGGTGAACCAGATCACGGAGAACAGGATCACGGCGGAGAACTTGATGCGCTCGGCGAAGGAGCCGACGATCAGCGCTGTGGTGATGGCTGCGAAGGTCGACTGGAAGACCACGAACACATATTCGGGGATCGTGGCGAGGATCGCCGAGGGGGTATCCGGCGTGATGCCTGCGAGGAAGATTTTCGATAGGTCGCCGACGAATTTGCCTTCGCCCGCGAAGGCCAGGCTATAGCCATAGATGCACCACAGGATGGTGATGACCGAGAAGATCACGAACACCTGCATCAGCACCGACAGCATGTTCTTGCTGCGTGCCAGACCACCGTAGAACAGCGCCAGGCCCGGGATAGTCATGAGGATCACGAGCATCGTGGAAGTCAGCATCCAGGCCACATCGCCGGAGTCGATCGCCGGAGCAGCTTCCTCTGCGGCAGCGGCCGGCGCTACAGCAGCAGTCGTGGTTTCCACGACGGTGGTCACGACTTCGGAGACAGCTTCAACGGGTGCGGCGTCCTGGGCAAGGACGGCACCGGCGAACAGGACGGACAGCGCCGTCACTGCAAGGGCTAGGGTTTTTTTCATGTCATGTGCTCCTGTGCGGAATCAGAGCGCTTCCGCGCCGGTTTCGCCGGTACGGATGCGGATGGCTTGCTCAAGGTCGAATACGAAGATCTTGCCGTCACCGATCTTGCCGGTGTTGGCGGACTTTTCGATGGCCTCGATGACCTGGTCGAGCAGGGCATCGTCGATGGCGATCTCAAGTTTCACTTTGGGCAGGAAATCAACAACATATTCCGCGCCGCGATACAGCTCTGTGTGGCCCTTCTGCCGGCCAAAGCCCTTGACCTCGGTGACGGTGATGCCCTGCACGCCGATGGCGGAGAGGGCTTCACGCACTTCGTCGAGCTTGAACGGCTTGATGATGGCGGTTACGAATTTCATGGATCACTCCTTGGTGCAGACAGGCCACCTGGGTGGCCTTGCCGGGTTAGGAAACGGAATGCTTCAGAAAGACTTGCTCACCGTCACCAAGGCGCGGGGCTTGGTGATGTCGGTATCGATGACGAAAGCGCCAAAGTTCAGGCCGGCATAGTCCTTGGTCACGCCGAGCTTGAAGTCGTTGTAATCGCCATCGTTGTTCTTGATGATCTGACGTCCCACGTGCGCCACTGCGGTGAAGCCGGCGCCCAGTTCGACAGATGCGCCCAGCTCGGGATACAGGCTGCCCTTGGAGTCATCGACGCCGAAGAGGTCCGTGGCCGAATAGGAGATCTTGGCGGTGAACCATTTCCAGCCGCTCGATGCGTAGAGTTCGAGGGTATCGGCCTTGGTCACACCGTCAACCTTGCTGCCCGGATAGGTGTACTGCAACGCGCCGACGTCGAAGGCCAGCGGACCGGCCTCGAAGCGGTAGCCGCCGTAGACATCCAGCTTCACGCTGCTCTTGCCGGAGTCATCCAGCCAGCTCACGTTGGAGCCCCAGGTGCCCACGTAGAAACCACTGTCGTGGACGTAATCGAAACCGCCCTGGATGGCTGGTTTGTCCTCCGTCTGGGTGATGCCGCGGAAGAAATAGTTGTTGGTGATGGTGAAGTTCGCGGCAATGGGGCTTGCCTCTTCGGCAAAAGCCGGCGCAGCAACAAACACGGAAAGCAGTGCGGCAGAGAGAGCGGTCTTGCGCATTTTTTTGACTCCCGGAATGAGTGTGGGGTTGAAAGGCAGGCTGCTATTAGCGGGAAGCGTGCCAGCTAGGTGAAACCCTCATGAAAATCGCGTTTTACGTCGGGATGGCAAATAGCTGTCCGGGGCCGGTTATCTGCAGTGGCACATCGGCAGCGCATGCGGAGAGACATAGTGGCAATGTAATGCATCAATCTGGTGCATTGCACCAGACCGGCCGGCGGGGCGGGCCAAAACGCTGTGCTAGACTGCTCCGCACGGTTGTGTTCAGTGAGGAATCCATCATGGTCAGTCCGGTCACGCCGGCCCGCCTGCTTGAAGAGCTGGGCGACAAGATTTCGGGCCTGCTCGAAAGTACGCCGGCCCGCGATATGGAAAAGAATGTCAAGGCTTTGCTGAGCAGCGGGTTCTCCCGCCTCGATCTGGTCACCCGCGAGGAGTTCGAGGTACAGAAGGCCTTGCTGCAGGAAGCTCTGGCACGCATCGAAGCGCTGGAGAGCCAGGCACGGACGCCCGCCTCGCAGGAAACACCAGAGCCCTGAGATCCCCGTCCGTGTGGGCGGGCTGCACGAACATGCTCAGGAGATAGACTCTTGGCATGTCTCTCGCCCTGATTACGAGCCGTGCTCTGGCCGGCATGGATGCGCCCGAAGTTGCTGTCGAGGTGCACCTCTCCAATGGTCTGCCTGCCATCTCTCTGGTGGGGCTGCCGGACACCGAAGTCAAGGAGGCTCGGGATCGTGTGCGTGCCGCCTTGCTGACGGCGCAATTCGAGTTTCCCAACCGCCGGGTCACGGTGAATCTGGCGCCGGCCGATCTACCCAAGGAAACCGGCCGTTTCGATCTGCCCATTGCCGTTGGCATCCTGGCTGCCTCCGACCAGATCAAGGCTGGCGGGTTGGCCGGATACGAAATGGTGGGAGAACTCTCCCTGTCGGGCGAGCTGCGCCCGGTACGAGGGGCGCTGGCCATGGCCTGGCGCGCCGCGCAAGCCGGACGCAAGCTGATCCTGCCCTTCGAGAATGCCGCTGAAGCGGCGCTGGTCACGGGGCTCGCCATCCTGCCTGCCCGCAATCTGCTGGAGGTCGCCGCGCACTTCAACGGCCACTCGGAACTGTCCGTGTTTGCTGGCGAGCCCATGAGCCGGGCGCCGGACTATCCGGATCTGGCAGACGTCAAAGGACAGGTGCAGGCGCGGCGCATGCTGGAAGTCGCCGCCTGCGGGCTGCATTCAGTCTTGCTCTACGGGCCTCCCGGAACGGGGAAATCCATGCTGGCCAGTCGTCTGCCGGGCCTGCTGCCACCTCTGTCGGAGGCCGAGGCGCTGGAGTCCGCTGCCGTGCAGTCTCTCGAAGGGCGGTTCGATCCCGCACGATTCCGGCAACGCCCCTTTCGTGCGCCTCACCACTCTTCCTCGGCGCCAGCCCTCGTGGGCGGAGGCATGGTGCCGCGTCCGGGCGAAATCAGTCTGGCGCACCACGGCGTGTTGTTCCTCGATGAGTTGCCCGAATTTGATCGACGTGTGCTCGAAGCGCTGCGCGAGCCACTGGAAACCGGGCACATTACGGTTTCCCGTGCGGCCAGCCGGGCAGACTTTCCCGCCCGTTTCCAGTTCGTCGCGGCCATGAATCCTTGCCCGTGTGGTTATCTGGGGCATCCCACACGTGCCTGCCGTTGCACGCCTGATCAGGTGGCACGTTATCGCGGCAAGCTGTCCGGGCCTCTGCTGGATCGCATCGACCTTTCGCTGGAGGTCGGCAGCCTGGGCGCGGCAGAGTTACAGGCAGCACCTTCCGGGGAATGCACAGAAGTGGTGCGTGAACGGGTGGCGCGTGCACACCGGCATCAGCAAACACGCCAGTGCAAGCCGAATGCGCACCTGAATGCGAGTGAAATGGAGAGATTCTGTCCGCTGGAGGATGCGGCGCGCAGCCTGTTGCGCACCGCGATAGAGCGTATGGGCCTGTCCGCCCGCGCCTATCACCGGGTGCTCAAGGTGGCGCGCAGCGTAGCGGATCTGGCGGGAGCAGAGGTCATCGGCGCCGCGCATGTGGCCGAAGCCGTGCAATATCGCCGGGGTCTGCCCGGCGAAATCAAGCGTTGATCAGCCTTTGACGAAGAGCGTTACCAGCGGCTGGTTGCCGATCTGGCGGCTCCAGTGGCCGTGCACGGTCGGATCGAAGGTGACGCCTGCGGGCAAGGTATCGGCCGAGTAGAAGTGCTCCCCTGCCGCGAATACACGAGACGTGCCGTCCAGCAGGCCGATTTCCATCGCGCCGCTGAGTACGAACAGCCATTGTGGGGCGCCCGTGCAGTGCACCTGGCTGCGGAAGCCGACCGGGCTTTCACGCAGTTGTGCGGCAGTGGCCGGCAGCAGGGCGGAGAGGGCTACGGCGGGCGTGCCTTCATTCAGCGGAACTTCTTCGTCGCGGAATTTCGCGCGGCCGTCGGTATCGGTGTACAGAACGACTTTGGTGAAGCTGGGCATGCGTTTCTCCAGACAATGAAATATCGGGATCGCAAGCGTACCGCAGGCGGGCGCGCCGGGCTGCTCTGATCTTGCCCCAATTGGCTGGGATCAAACCTTGAAGATGCGTACCGAGGCGTCCAGCGCCGCCATGTTGTCCTGCGTGTCGCGGATCAGGCGATCCAGCGTCTGGGCGTCTTCACTGGCGCTGCGTGCGGTCTGGCTCACCTGCTCGATCACCTGAGCGATCTCGTGATGGGTCTGGCGTGGCGCGCGTGATGCCACCGGTCACTGCCTCCACGCTGTGTTCGACCTTGGTCACGGCGGTCCTGCTGGCTTCGTCGATGCGTTCTATCAGGTGGAAGACCTGATCGGTCGCCTGACTGCTTCGCTCGGCCAGCTTGCGGACTTCGTCAGCCACCACGGCGAAACCGCGCCCCTGTTCGCCGGCACGCGCGGCCTCGATGGCGGCATTCAGCGCCAGCAGGTTGGTCTGGTCGGCAATCTCGCGGATCGCGCTGACCACACCCGAGATTTCACCCGCCTCACGTGCGAGGGATGCGATGATGCTCGAGACTTCATGCACGGCCTGCGTAAGGTTGCCCAATTCATCGGTGGCGGCTCGTACCACCTGCGAGCCCTGCTGTGAAATCGTGCCCGCCGACTGTGCGGCTTCCACCGCGCGCTGGGCATTGCCAGCGACCATTTCGATGCCTTCGGCAGCCTCCTCGAAGCCCCTCAGCGCGCGCTGCACCATGTCGTCCTGCGTGCCGGCCTGTTGGCGAACGCGTCCGGCCAGACCGCCCAGCTGGCCCATGTTGTGTTGCACGAGATCAGCACTCCGATGTACCTGGCTGACGACTTCGCGTTGCCGTAGCAGCATTTTGCCGATGGCTTCGGCCAGGCGTTTCACTTCCGCGCAGCCCTGTGCGCGCAAGGTGCGGGAAAGGTCACCGCTGTGGGCGATGTCTTCCGCGTCACGGGCAAGTGCTTGCAAGGCTAGCACACTGCCCCGCCACGCCCACAGGGTGGCTCCGAGCAAAATCAGGATTGCCGTGCCAGCGACGAGCAGATCGATCAGGCGGCTGTGCCGTATGGCGGCGCTGGCCGTCTCCGTCTGCGCCAGGGCATCGGCTTCGATGGCATCGGTCAGTTTTTCAAGCTGGGTTTCCAATGCGGAGAAATCGGCATTGAAGGCTTCCAGCTGGGCATCTGCATTTGCCGTGGGTTGGGCGACGATGTTGCCGGCCGTCGTGACGTAACGCTCCAGCACGGGTTGCACCGTGCTTGCCAGATTGCGGGCTTCGGCTGGCAGGGCGTTCAGGTTGTCAGCGAAATTCTTGCGCAATTGCTGTGCATGCTTTGCGAAGTCATCGCGCGCGCTGGCGAGGTCTGATTCCTGTCGCTGAGCGGCCAGCAGCGCCTTGTAGACATCGGCACGGATTGCGTCGTGCATCATGTCCACGTCGCCTTGCACGCGCGCCAGACGGCCGGTTTCGAGCACCGCCGCGTTGCTGGATTCCATGCGGGCGACGTTGATCTGGCCGACCAGTGCCGTAAAGACGAGAGAGAGGATCGCTGCCAGGCTCAGGGCCAGGAGCAAGGCACTGATGGTGACGCCGCGTTGCAACTGTACGGGGCTGGACATGGCCGATCTCCCGGTCTGGCCCGGTCAGGGCCTGCGGTTGAACAGGACGGGCGCATGCCCGCGACAGCAGACTAACGGCAGTCACGGAACGGACTTGAAGGGGGCCAGCGGGGCAGTGTTGCCACATGCCCCGTCGGGTATTGCCGGCCTGCTCTGCGGACGGCGTCACGCCGGCTTGCGCCGGAATGACACCGATTCGGCCTGTTTTTGGCTCAGGATCTGTTCCAGGTCTGTCGCGGGAGGCGTTCAGCAGCGCATGAGCCCTGATCAGCGCTTCGCCGTAAGACGAGGAACAGGGTTCTCAGCGTTCGCCGAGGCGGCGCAGTGCATCCACGCTGCGCGAGAACACGCCGCGCAGGCCCTTGGCTTCGCGGCTGGCCGGCTCGGCGCGATTGCCGTCCACGTCACGGCGGGGCTTCTCCACCACATTGCCGTTCACTTCGCGGGAAGGTCTGGCCGCCACGTTGCCATTGGCTTCACCACGCGGGCGCGGCCGGCGTGCCTGCTGCTGGCCACGACCTTCAGGTCGCGCCTGCTGCTGCGAGCCGTTGGCAGGCTTGCGGCGAGGCTCCTGCTGCGCTGCATCGCCTGCGTTGCCGCGCGGACGGGGAGTTGCTGGACGGCGTTCGCCGTTTGTCGGCGCTGCCTGTTTCTGGCTGGACTGACCGCGCCCGCGCGGTTGGCGTGGCGGTCGGGGCTGTGCGTCTTCGGCGGCTGCCGTGGCCGGAATTTCGAAGGCCGGCGGCGTCACGCGTTCGATGCTGCGTTTGGTGAACTTCTCGATGTCGCGCAGCAGCTTGTCTTCATCAGGCGACACCAGCGACAGGGCTTCGCCGCTGGCACCGGCACGCCCGGTGCGGCCAATGCGGTGCACATAGTCTTCGGGCACATTGGGCAGCTCGAAGTTCACCACGTGCGGCAGTTCGACGATATCCAGTCCGCGCGCGGCGATGTCGGTGGCGACCAGCACCTGCAGCTTGCCGGACTTGAATTCGGAGAGCGCGCGCGTCCGGGCGTTCTGGCTCTTGTTGCCGTGGATCGCCAGCGCGCTGATGCCCCCCTTGGCGAGCTGTTCTGCCAGGCGGTTGGCGCCATGCTTGGTACGTGTGAACACCAGCACCTGGAACCACTGCTGCTCGCGGATCAGATGGGCGAGCAGATGGCGCTTGGTCTTCTGATCGACCTTCATCACGTGCTGCGTGACCATTTCCGTTGTGGTGTTGCGGCGTGCGACCTCGATCATCTGCGGCTGATTGAGCAGGCGGTCCGCCAGTGCCTTGATCTCGTCGGAGAAAGTCGCCGAGAAAAGCAGGTTCTGGCGTTGCTTCGGCAGCAGCGCGAGTACCTTCTTGATGTCGTGGATGAAGCCCATGTCCAGCATGCGGTCAGCTTCGTCCAGCACCAGGATCTCGATCTGCGAGAGATCCACGGTCTTCTGCTGGGCATAATCAAGCAGGCGGCCAGGCGTGGCGACGAGCAGATCCACTCCACGGCGCAGGGCGTCGATCTGCGGATTGATGTTGACGCCACCGAACATCACGTAGGACTTGATCGGCAGGTGTGTGCCGTAATCACGGACGGATTCCTGCACCTGTGCGGCGAGCTCCCGCGTGGGGGTGAGCACCAGGGCGCGGATGGCGCCGCGCTTGCGCGCGGGGGTTTCGGTCAGGCGTTGAAGCAGCGGCAGCGTGAAGCCGGCAGTCTTGCCGGTGCCAGTCTGGGCTGCGGCCATCAGATCACCGCCGGCGAGTACCGCCGGGATGGCCTGGGCCTGGATAGGGGTGGGCGTGGTATAGCCGCGCTCGGCAACGGCGCGGACGAGGGGCTCGATGAGCCCGAGGGATGCGAAGGACATGTTTCTTTCTGATGAACGCCGGTCGACCCGCCGTCTGAGGGACGGCTCCAGTCGGAGTAGACAAGGCGGTTTCCTGGAGGTGTTGCAGGGGGCGGATGCTTAGGCAGACGGTCTGCAGACAGCGGCGGGGGACTGGAACACTTGCCGCAGGACGTGCAGTGTGCCCGAAAGCGGCGCACAACGGAAGATGCACGCTTTCGGGGCCGGCGAGGGCAAGGGGTTGCCGCCCTTGCTCAGAATTCTCCGCAGGGATCAGGGGATCTGCACGGCGGGCCAGGTAACCGGCGCCATGTCGTTCCCCAGGAAGAAGCTCGGATGCGGCGGCTGGTTGTAACCGGCGTTCTGTGCTGCCACCTGCACGCGGTACTGCGGATCGTGCATCAGGGTCGGAAAGCGGTAGCTGGACGCGGTCGTGGTCGAAAACACCAGTAGGGCCGTGTTGGTGCTGTTGCGCCACACTACTTCCTCGCGCCAGTCGCCGAAAAGATCTGCCGTCAAGACCGGATTCTTCTTGGTGCCATTGTTCGAACTCGCTCCATGAGTCGCCGCCGACAGCAGACGCGTGCTGCTCAGCGTGCTGGGGACCCACTTCTCGATCTTGGTGTCATCGAGTAGTTCGCGCGACAGATCGCCATCCCACCAGATGCCGAAGTTGTAGAACTGCGGGCGCGCCGAATCCGAAATGATCTCGCCCGCGGCACTGATCAGGAAGCTGCCGGCAGAGCTCCAGCATTCATTGCCCGGGTAAGCCGGGTCGATGTCGAAGCACACCCCACGGCCGATATCGGCTCCGGAGCCATACCCCCACAGGATTTCGCTGGTGGCGGCGTCATGCATTTCCATGCCGCGCCCGGTGCCATAGACCGTGGGGTTCTCATGCACCATGAAGATCTGCTTGCCGCTGCGCTGCGGGTTGTGCACGCCTACGTGCAGCGCGTCGCCGTGGCCCAGACCGGTGCGGTAGAGCAGCGTGCCGTCACTCTTGATGGTGGCCGCGCCATAGATGATGTCGTCCCACCCGTCTTCATCAACGTCGGCCACGCCGAGCCAGTGGGCGCCTTCGCCATAGGCGCCGCTGCCGGCGGTCGGGCTGTCATGGACCCAGCGCTGGGTGAGCTTGCCGTCACGCCAATCCCAGGCTGCCAGCACTGCGCGGGTGTAGTAGCCCCGGGTGAATACCGCCGAGGGGCGGGAACCGTCCAGATAGGCCACGCCGGCGAGGAAGCGATCCACGCGATTGCCGTAGGCATCTCCCCAGTCGGGTACGGTACCGCGCGCCGGCACGTAGTCCGTGGTGGCCAGTGCCGCGCCGCTCTTGCCGTCGAACACCGTCAGATATTCCGGGCCGGAGAGGATGTAGCCCGAGCTGTTGCGATAGTCCGCAGCAGCAGAACCGATCACGATACCGGCCCCGTCGACGGTGCCATCAGCGGTCTTGAGCATGACCTCGGCCTTGCCGTCGCCATCCAGTTTGTAGGCATCGATGAGGGTGTTGCCGGTATAGCCGGAATTGGCGTTGTCCTGTGCATTGGTCGGCTGCCACTTGAGCACGATCTCGTATTCGCCGTCGCCATCCAGATCGCCTACGCTGCCATCGTTGGCCTCATAGACATAGGCCACGCCATCCGGCGTCGTGCCACCGGCCGGGCGGGAGATCGGAATGCTCTTGTACGGCGTGCTCCACGCTCTGACCGACCCTTCCGCTGCCTGTTCCACGCCATTGATCACGGCGCGTATCGCATAGATGGCTTCGGTGGTTCCGGCCACGTCGGTGTAGTTGGTGACGCTGGTCAGCGGGGTTTCGTTGAGCCTGACTGAATCGCGATAGACGTTGAATGCGATGGACTGAGCGTCGGTAGCCAGCAGACGTCAGCTTACGAACACCCCGTCGGTCGTGTTGATCGCCACTACGCCGCGATCGAGTTTTTCCACATATTTGCCGTTCGTGCTGCCTGCACTCGAGCTGTTGGCCGAGCTGCCGGCATCGCTTGAATTGCTGCCGGTGCTGGATGTGCTGGCGCTACTGTTGCTGGCGCCACCGCCACAAGCCGTGGCGAAGGAAAGCATTGCGAAGAGAAGAAGCGTGATGAGGCCAGCAAGGCGGGGTGTTTTTCCCGGCTTGAAGTGAGACTGCTGTTGCACATGAATCTCCATGCCGCATTCCTGAGGGATGCAGTGAAAGGGGCGTTGTTTCGAAAGGGACGATCTTTGGTGTCGGCCGGGCTTCCGCTGTCATCGTTCTTGTTTGCGCCAGAGGCGGAGGCGTGGCTCCATGGATCTCCAAGCGTGCATCCAGGACGGGGCACGCACAAATACGCCTGAGGATATCCAGAGGGCGTTGTCCGCGCTGGAATGACAGCGGACGCTAATTTAGGGAAGACGCCGCCTTCGCAAAAATAATAATTCGTGATGTCTTTATCCGGCCTCCACCTGTCTCAGGGCGAGCTTTTGGTGTCGCGGATCCTGGAAGGAGCTGTCATGGTTTTTTTGTCTGGAATGTCTAAATCAGTTCATGCCATGCCTTCTTCCGCAGAGCGTATTCTTGGTCCGCTCGCATCAGGCCCTTTGATTGCCAGTCAACTCATTTGGAAAACAGAAGTCAGCCAGCCAACGCTGTTGCATGTCATGGCTGAGCTGGGTGAGCGCGTGGTGCGTATTGAGGCTGCGAGATCCATCCAATGTCTTACTGCGAGGCCCTGATCGGGGCTCATGCGCTGCTCGGCTACCCACGGCTGGCTTTGCACAGCCAGCCGGCTACGGCGGCGCGCAGCATGCTGCGCGAAACCCCGTCTGCGCCCTCATGTATCCATATACACTCCGGTTCCTGTGCTGCTCTTTTCCACGGTTTGCTTTGCACAGCAAACCGGCTGCGGCAGCGCAGAGCTGTGCTCTGCTTTTTGCAGCCTACGCCCCCGCTGACGGCCTCTCGCTACAGACTTTGAACAGGTTCTCAGAACAGCCTAGGCGCCTGCCCGGAAAATGAATACGCCCGCAAAACCCCGTCTGTGGGTGGATGCCGACGCTTGCCCGGTGGTGATCAAGGAAATCATCTTCCGCGCCGCCACCCGCAAGCAACTGGAGACCATTCTGGTCGCCAACCAGATGCTGCGCGTACCGCCTTCACCCTTCATCCGCGCCGTACAGGTGCCCGCCGGCTTTGATGTGGCGGACAATCACATCGCGTCACAGATACAACCCGGAGATCTGGTGGTGACGGCGGATATCCCGCTTGCCGCACAGGTCATCGAACGCGGCGGCGTGGCGCTCAATCCGCGTGGCGAGCTCTACACGGCGGCGAACGTGCGCGAGAGCCTGGCGATGCGCAACTTCATGGAAGAGCTGCGCTCGGCCGGCATCCAGACCGGCGGCCCCACTGCCTTCAGCCAGGCGGATCGGCAGGCGTTCGCCAACCAGCTGGATCGGCTGCTTGCGCGAATGTAGGGTGCGCTTCGCGCACCATTCTGTTCGTAGGGTGGGCTCGGCGAACCCACGCGGCATGTGCGTACCTCGACGACACTTGGCTGTTTGCGTTATCGAATTTACTCGTCCTCCTTCTCCCCGGACGACGACAGCCTGATGCTCGTTTTGTAGCGCAGCAAGGTACTGCCAAGCAGCTCTGGCAGTTCCACGCCCAAGCCTGACGCGATGTTCAGGAGCACGCTGAGTGAAGGTTGATTCTTTGCCAACTCCAGCTTGGCAATGAACGTTCGATTGACCTGACTGCGAAAGGCAAGCTCTTCCTGAGAGATTCCCAGGATATTCCTTCGCGCCTTCAACTCGTTGGCGAAGGCTTCTATCAATGCAGTGTTCTGACTGGATCGCATGTTGCGAATCTCCAGTCGCGGGTGACTTTACGCACCCGCATATATGGTACAAACTGTGCGCCGAGGGAGGCGTCAGGTGTTCTGGATGGAAGTTCGCATGTCTGCGGAAGCTGATCGGCAAAGCTTCTTCAAGGGGCGTCAGCTTCCAGGAAGCCGCTGCGGCAAAGCGGAGGCGTCATCTGCATTTGCCGGGTTTGCTACGTTTTACATTTCACGGGAGAAAAAGATGCTGAGAAATCTGCTCGCAGCATGCTGCGCAGCAAGTTTGCTGATTTCGGGATGCTCGACGATCAAAATATCGGAGCGCAACACCTCAATTGTCCTGGCCAAAGATGCCAAGAAGGGTGAAGGACCATCCGGGATAGCGGATACCTTTCCGCTGGAAGGCAAAATTGTCGCCTACATGACGTTCGGGTGGGACGACACTAATGCTCGCGGAGGCTCACAGAAAGTGGAGGTGAAGTGGTTCAGTGGCGACAGGCTGGTTTCAGCGCCAAGCAACTCGTTTGATTTCGGCAGACCACCGCACTATGTCTGGTTCACGACCTACGGAACCGCGCTGGGTATTGGCAAGGCCCGCGTGGAGGTTTATGTCGATGGTGTGTTTGCTGGCAGCAAGACGTTTGAAATTGTGGGAAAGATTTAGTTAAGCCCACCCTACAGCCACAACAAAGGGGCCATTTGGCCCCTTTGTCATCCCAACAGCGCAAGGCTTCAAAGCAGCGGCGCCAGCCATCGTTTCGCCTCAGCCTCGCTGAACCCTGCCCGCTGCGCCCAGTCCTTCATCTGGTCTTCGCCGATCTTGCTGACCGCGAAGTAGTGCGCTTCGGGGTGGGCGAGGTAGAAGCCGGAGACGGCGGCGGCCGGGTTCATGGCGAAGGTTTCGGTGAGTTCGAGGCCGATGGCTTCCTTCGGGTTGATCAGACGGAAGATCTCGCCCTTGGCAGTGTGGTCCGGGCAGGCAGGGTAGCCGGGGGCGGGGCGGATGCCTTTGTATTGCTCTGCGATCAGTTCGGCGTTGCCAAGGGTTTCGTCCGGCACGTAAGCCCAGTATTCCTTGCGCACACGCTGGTGCAGCCATTCGGCGGCGGCTTCGGCGAAGCGGTCGGCGATGGCCTTGAGCATGATGGCGTGGTAGTCGTCGTGCTGCGCTTCGTATGCGGCGATGCGCTTTTCCAGGTTGCGGCCGGCGCTGACGGCGAAGCAGCCGATCCAGTCGGGCACGCCGCTGTCCGCGTCGGCGATGAAGTCGCTGAGGCAGTAGTTCGGCTTGCCGGCCGGGCGTTCGTGCTGCTGGCGCAGGCCGTGCCACTTGGCGACGATTGCCGTGCGCGATTCGTCCTTGTAGATCAGTACGTCGTCGTTCTGCGCGGCGGCCGGGAACAGGCCGAACACGGCGTGCACCTCGATCCAGCGCTGATCGATGGCGGTCTTCAACATCTTCTGTGCGTCATTGAAGACGTTGCGCGCGGTTTCGCCGACGATTTCGTCTTCCAGGATCTGCGGGTAGCGGCCGGCCAGATCCCAGGTCTGGAAGAAGGGACCCCAGTCGATGTATTCAGCCAGGGCGGCAACGTCGATGTTGCGCAGGCGCTGGATACCGGGGCGCGCGGGTTTGGCCGGCACATAGCCTGCATCGGCATTCCACTTGAAACGATTCTCGCGGGCTGCAGCCAGCGTCACCAGCTTCACGCCGCCCTTGGCGGCATGCTGGGCGCGCACCTTTTCGTAGTCGGCGGCGACCTCGGCCGCGTAGCCGGCGCGCTGTTCGACGGAGAGCAGGCTGGTGACCACGCCGACGGCGCGCGAGGCATCCGGCACATAGACGACCGGATGCTGGTAGTGCGGTGCGATCTTGATGGCGGTATGCGCGCGGCTGGTGGTGGCGCCCCCGATCAGCAGGGGCACATCGAAGCCCTGACGCTGCATTTCGCTGGCGACGAAGCTCATTTCCTCCAGCGATGGCGTGATCAGGCCGGAGAGGCCGATGGCCTGCGCGCCATGCTCTCTGGCGGCATTGAGGATCTTTTCGGTCGGCACCATCACGCCGAGGTCGATGATTTCGTAGCCGTTGCAGCCGAGCACCACGCCGACGATGTTCTTGCCGATGTCGTGCACGTCGTCCTTCACCGTGGCGAGGATGATCCGTCCCTTGGCGGCTGCGCCGCTGCGTTTCTTTTCTTCCTCGATGAAGGGGATCAGGTGCGCGACGGCCTGCTTCATGACGCGCGCGGATTTCACCACCTGCGGCAGGAACATCTTGCCCGCGCCGAAGAGGTCGCCGACCACGCTCATGCCGTCCATCAGCGGGCCTTCGATCACGGCCAGTGGCGGGCGGCCCATCGCTTCGAGCTTGGCGCGGACTTCCTCGGTGTCTTCGACGACGAACTGTGTGATGCCGCGCACCAAGGCATGCGAGAGGCGCTGCTCGACGGGCCATTCCCGCCAGGCGAGATCCTGCGTCTGTTCCTTGGCCTGGGCCTTCACGGTCTGTGCGAATTCGACGAGTTTTTCGCCGGTATCCGGGTGGCGGTTGAGCACCACGTCCTCGACCTTTTCGCGCAGTGCCGGGTCCAGATCGTCATACACGCCGAGCTGGCCGGCGTTGACGATGCCCATGGTGAGGCCGGCCTTGATGGCGTGGTAGAGGAAGACGGTGTGGATCGCTTCGCGCACCGGGTCATTGCCGCGGAAGCTGAAGCTCACGTTCGACACGCCGCCGCTGGTCTTGGCGTAGGGTAGGTGCGTGTGGATCCAGCGCACGGCCTCGATGAAGTCGACGGCGTAGTTGTTGTGCTCTTCGATGCCGGTGGCGATGGCGAAGATGTTGGCGTCGAAGATGATGTCTTCGGGCGGAAAGCCGATGGACATCAGCAGCTCGTAGGCGCGCTGGCAGATCTCGGTCTTGCGCTGATAGGTGTCGGCCTGACCTTTTTCGTCGAAGGCCATCACCACGGCGGCCGCGCCATAGCGCATGCACAGCCTGGCGTGATGCAGGAAGGGCTCGATGCCTTCCTTCATGGAGATCGAGTTGACGATGCCCTTGCCCTGGATGCATTTGAGGCCGGCCTCGATGACTTCCCACTTCGAGGAGTCGATCATGATCGGCACGCGGGCGATGTCCGGCTCGGATGCGATGAGCTTGAGGAAGCGCTCCATCGAGGCTTTCGAGTCGAGCATGGCCTCGTCCATGTTGATGTCGATGACCTGCGCGCCGTTCTCCACCTGCTGACGGGCGACGGTCAGCGCATCCTCGAAGCGGCCTTCGATGATCATCTTGGCAAAGGCCCGCGAGCCGGTGACGTTGTTGCGTTCGCCGACGTTCACGAACAGGCTGCCCTGGCCGATGCTGAAGGGTTCCAGACCGGAAAGATCCTGCCGCACTTCCAGCGTGGGGATTGCGCGCGGCTTGATGCCGGCCACCGCGTCGGCCACGGCCTTGATGTGCGCCGGTGTGGTGCCGCAGCAGCCTCCGACGATGTTGAGGAAGCCGGATTCGGCCCATTCCCGGATATCGCCGGCGAGCTGTTCGGGCGTTTCGTCGTATCCCGTGGGTGCCAGCGGGTTCGGCAGGCCGGCGTTGGGGTGGGCGGAAATATGGGTGTTGCACACGCCGGAGAGCTCGGCGACGTACTGGCGCAGTTCCTTGGCGCCGAGCGCGCAGTTGAGGCCGAAGCTGATCGGCCGGGCATGCTTGAGCGAATGCCAGAAGGCGGTGGCGGTCTGGCCCGATAACGTGCGGCCCGAGGCGTCGGTGATGGTGCCGGAGATCATGATCGGCAGGCGGCGCGCCAGATCATTGAAGAGCTTCAGCACGGCGAAGATGGCAGCCTTGGCGTTGGCCGTGTCGAACACCGTCTCGATCAGCAGCAGATCCGCGCCGCCTTCCATCAGCCCCTTGGCCGAAGCGTAGTAATCATCGACCAGCGCGTCGAAGCTGATGTTGCGGAAGCCCGGGTCGTTTACGTCCGGCGAGATGGAGAGCGTGCGCGAGGTCGGGCCCAGCACGCCGGCGCAGTAACGCGGCTTGGCCGGGTTCTTCGCCGTGTATTCGTCGCAGAGTGTGCGCACCAGGCGCGCACCTTCGACATTCAGTTCGTATGCCACGTCTTCCAGGCCGTATTCGGCCTGCGAGACGCGCGTGCCGTTGAAGGTGTTTGTCTCGATGATGTCCGCACCGGCCTCCAGGTAGGCGCGGTGCACTTCCGTGATCACGGCGGGGCGGGTCAGCACCAGCAGGTCGTTGTTGCCCTTGAGGTCGCGCGGATGGTCGGCGAAGCGGCTGCCACGATAGTCGGCTTCACCCAGCCGGTACTGCTGGATCATGGTGCCCATGCCGCCATCCAGGATCAGGATGCGGTCACGCAGGAGGGCTTCGATTTCTGTGGTGCGGTCGGCTTGCATGGGGGCTCCAAAGCGTTCGGTGCTTCGGGCAGGCCGGGCGGATGGGGGTGGGCTGGCTCACCGGCATTCCGCACGAGTTCTGCACGAAGCGGTGAGCGCCGTTGAATCTGGCTCCGGGCGGGGCGCCGGGAGTTCCGAGCCTGGGTGCCGCCTGAATCTGGCGAACTCGCAGCGCTCCTCGGAAGGTGGTCGATTATACGGGCGCGGCGTGGGCCTTGTCAGCCGGCCGGTGGCAGCATTTCCTTGCGGATGCGCTCGTGCACCATGTGCTGCAGCTGCCCCTGGGTGTTGAATTCCACGCTGAGCTGAAGATGCGCGGGTTGCTGCGAATCCAGCGGCCAGTGCCAGCGCTCGCCGCGCGTGGGGGTGGCCTGCTCGACGCTGCCGGGTTTGCCCATCAGGCGGCGTACCTCTTCGCGGTTCATGCCCTCCTGCAGATTCACCACGCGTGACTCGGTGAGCACCTGCTCCAGGCGGAGGAGTACGCCATCGCGCGAGAAGTGCGCCATGAAGGTTTCGGGATGTTTGGGCAGCCGGGAGAATTCCACCACCAGATTGCCGTTGCTGTCCGACCAGATCATGCTCGGCTGGCCCAGCTTGTTCACCACCTGCGGCAAGGTCGCGACGCCCGGCTTGAAGCCGTCGCTCGGACCGCAGGCCGCCAGGCTGAACAGCGCGGCGACCAGGAAAACAGTGGGGACAGGAAGCTTCATGGATGGCTGCTTATAGTTTGCAGCAGCCTAGCCCGCGGGTATCCGCGGCGTATATTCTCGTTATCCCTGCGCGGCCACACGCAGCCGCGCGGCTGCCCCCCAGAGAACCGACAGATGATCGAACTGCCCAGCCACCAGACCAGCATGACCGTGCTGATGACGCCGGACATGGCCAATTTTTCCGGCAACGTGCACGGCGGCGCCGTCCTCAAGCTGCTGGATCAGGTGGCCTACGCCTGTGCGGCCCGCTATGCGGGTAGCTACGTGGTGACCCTGTCGGTGGATCAGGTGATCTTCCGCCAGCCCATCCACGTGGGCGAGCTGGTGACCTTCCTTGCTTCGGTGAATTACACCGGATCGACCTCGATGGAGATCGGCATCAAGGTGATCACCGAAAACATCCGCAGCAAGGCCGTGCGTCATGCCAACAGCTGCTTCTTCACCATGGTGGCCGTGGGCGAGGACTTTAAACCGATCACGGTGCCGTCATTGACGCCGGCCTCTGCGGACGAGAAGCGGCCCTTCAAGGCTGCCGAACTGCGCCGCAAGCTGCGCCGGGAGCTGGAAGCGCGCTACGCCGAGATCGGCTGAGCGCGGTACGTCACAATCATTGTTTATTGGGCCACCGCCGGCAACGCGGCGTTCCTGGGCCACAGCAGCCACAGCTTGCCCTGCTGGCGCATCTTGCCGGCCTGGGCGCCAGCTTCCTTGCCGAAGCCCCAGAAGAAATCCGCGCGCACGCGGCCGCGAATGGCGCCACCGGTGTCCTGCGCCATCACCAGGCGTTGCATCGGCGTGCCGTCCGGCATCTGGAAGGCGATGAACACCGGCGCACCCAGCGGGATGCTGCGCGGGTCGATGGCAATCGCCCGGGTGGCTTCCAGCGGCACGCCGAGCGAGCCTTTGGGGCCGGCGGGCTTGCCATCGATAACGGGAACGGCTTCTTCGCGGAAGAACACGTAGCTGGGATTCACGTTGAGCAGTTCGTGCAGGCGCTGCGGGTTGGCACCCGCCCACTTCTGGATGCCCTGCATCGAGGCCTGGGCCAGCGTAAGCTCGCCCTGGTCGATCAGCCAGCGGCCGATGGAGCGGTAGGGATGGCCATTCTGGTCGGCATAGGCGATCCGCACGCGAGAGCCATCCGCCAGCGCCACCTGGCCGGAGCCCTGGATCTGCAGGAAGAAGAATTCGATCGGATCGGCCGCCCATAGCAGCACCTTGGCCGGGAAGCCTTCGCCCTGCGCGTCGATCTGGGCGCGCGACCAGTAGGGCAGCACCTTGCGTTCCTCCAGCCGGCCGCGCAGGCGCAGGGATTTGGTTTCCGGATACACCTCGCCGAGATCCAGCTGCAGCATGTCGCTCGGCACCGCGTACACCGGCACGGCATTCTTCGCGCTCTTCCAGCGGCTGCCCTGGATCAGCGGCTCGTAGTAGCCGGTGATCAGGCCTTCACGGCTGCCATCGGCATTGGTAACGGCCCAGGGCTGAAGATGGTTTTCGAGGAAGCCGCGAATGGCTTCGCGCGTGGGTTTCTCGCCCAGTGCGCGTGCGGCTTCGCAGGGCTCTACCCAGGCGGCCTTCACGCTGGCCGCGCGGATCGCACGGCAGGATGCGAGCAGGCCGGGCCAGGCGGCAGCCAGATCGTCGCGCTGCCATTCGGGCAGATCTGCCCATTGCGCAGCCTGGAACGCTTCGGCAGGCGGCGGCACGGGAGTGGGAGGGATTTCTCCGGCGCAGACGGGGCAGGCCGGGCAGCTCATGGCAATCGGCGTCCGCGGTGCAGGCGACGAGGCTGGGGGGGCGGGGCACTGCGCCACGGAAGGCCCGGCGGGCTCCACCGGAACCTGCGTACAGCCGGCCATCAGGCCCAGAATCGTCAGACAGCCAAGCCAGTGTTTCATAAGTCGTCCTCGCGCCGCTCAAGCGCGAAAGTATACTGGCGCTTCGCTGTAGCCCGAGAAAATTGCCGCAATGACCCCCGCCGACCTCGAACGCCTGCTCACCCGTGCTGAACATCTGTTTGACCGCTTGGAAGGCATCCTGCCGCCCGCCTTGCCGGCGCCGGACTGGACTGCGCACGCCTACCGCTGGCGTAGCCGTCAAGGCCGGGGCTGGCTGGAGGCCTTGCATCGCCTGCAGCCGGTGCGTCTGTCGGATCTGTGCGACATCGATACGCAGAAGGCGCGTGTGGAGGCCAATACCCGCCAGTTCGTGGCCGGCGGCCGTGCCAACAACGTGCTGCTCACCGGTGCGCGCGGCACCGGCAAGAGCACGCTGGTGCGTGCGCTGCTCACCGAATACGCGCCGCGTGGCTTGCGTGTGGTGGAGATCGACCGTAACGATCTGATCGATCTGCCGCGTATCGTGGAATTGGTGGCCGCCCGGCCCGAGCGTTTCATCCTCTTCTGCGACGATCTTTCCTTCGAGGATGGCGATCCGGCCTACAAGGCGCTCAAGAGCGTGCTCGACGGCAGCTTCGCGGCGGTCCCCGAGAATGTGCTGATCTACGCGACCAGCAACCGCCGCCACCTGATGCCCGAATACTTCTCGGAAAACCTGCAGACCCGCCATGGCGATGAAGAGCTGCATCCGGGCGAGGCGGTGGAGGAGAAGGTGTCGCTCTCCGAGCGTTTCGGTCTTTGGGTGAGCTTCTACAGTTTCAACCAGGACGAGTATCTGGATGTCGTGCGCCACTGGCTTGCCGAGTTCGGCGTCGACCTGGCGGATTGGGACGAAACGATTCGCCGTGAGGCGCTGCAATGGTCTCAATTGCGTGCTTCGCGCACTGGCCGCGTGGCCTGGCAGTTCGCGCGAGACTATGCCGGCCGTGTCGCGGCGGAGGCCGATCGTGCTTGATGCCGCCCAGCTCACGGGGCGCAGCGACAGCCACGTGCGCGAATTCCAGTTCAGTGACGACAGCGGTTTCTTCGCCCACCCGGAGGCCGCGTTGGCCTTCCTGCGCCTGCGCGAAGCTGCCGCCGCCGAGCGCATCGACCTGCGCCCGGCCAGCGTCTTCCGCAGTTTCGACGGCCAGCTGCGCATCTGGCGGGCGAAGTGGCAGGGCCTGCGTCCGCTCTACGATGCCGACGGCCAGCCCATGGACCACGCCAGCCTGAGCGAGGCTGAGCTGATCGATGCGATCCTCGAATGGTCCGCATTGCCGGGTGCCAGCCGCCATCACTGGGGCAGCGAATTCGATGTCTTCGACCTGGCCGCGATGCCTGCCGATTACCGTCTGCAACTGCTGCCCGCCGAATACGCGCCGGAGGGCGTATTTGCCTATCTGAATGCCTGGCTGGATCGCAACATGGCGCGTTTCGGCTTCTTCCGCCCCTACGACTGCGAGCGCGGTGGCCTGCATGTGGAGCCCTGGCACCTTTCCTATGCACCGGTTTCGGTGCCTGCGCTGGCAGCGCTGACCCCGGCACTGATCCGCGAAGCCCTGCTGACGGAGCCCATCGATGGCCAGGCCCTGCTGCTGGAGCGCATCGACAGCATCCATGCCCGCCAGGTCTGTCTGGTGGGAGCCCCCGCCACGCTGGCCTGAACGCCCCTTTGAACGTCATTCTTGCCCCCGACCCCTCCATGAAAAAGATCGTCCACGTCGCCGCCGCCGTGATCACCCGGCAGGATGGCAGCTTCCTGCTCGGCCAGCGTGCGGCCGAAACCTTTTACCCAAATTTCTGGGAATTCCCCGGGGGCAAGGTCGAGCCTGGTGAAACGCCGTATCAGGCCCTGGTGCGCGAATTGCAGGAAGAGCTTGGCATCACCGTCACCCAGGCCTGGCCATGGATCCGTCGTGAGCATGTGTACAAACATGCACATGTGAGCCTGCATTTCTTCGAGGTTTCGGGCTGGGAAGGCGAGCCGCAGGGCCACGTGCACAGTGCCCTGGCCTGGCAGCAGGCTGATGCGCTTGCCGTGGGGCCGATGCTGCCGGCCAACGGCCCGATCCTCAAGGCCTTGCGTCTGCCCCGCGTGATGGCGATTACCCAGGCGGCCACGTATGGAATCTCGGCTCAGCTGGAAATGCTGGATCGTGCGCTGGCCGACGGGCTGCGCCTGGTCCAGTTGCGTGAACCTGGCCTGCCGGCTGCCGAGCGTACGGTATTCCTGACGGCGGCGCGGGCGCAGTGCGAGGCTGCGGGAGCCATCGGCGTCTGCAACGAGGGCGACGCGCTCACGCCGGGCGTGGCCGAGCGCCACCTGCCGGCGCGTGTGCTGATGCGCCTGCGCGAGCGGCCCGAGGGCGAATGGGTAGGCGCTTCATGCCACAACCGGGCCGAACTGGAGCAGGCGGCGGCGCTGGGGCTGGATTACGCGGTACTCGGCCATGTGCTGCCTACGCCGAGTCACGTGGGGCAGCCACCATTGGGTTGGGCGGGGTTTGCCGAACGGGTGGCAGGCCTGTCGTTGCCGGTGTTTGCCATCGGAGGCGTTACACCGGCGGATATGGAGATTGCGCGCGCGCATGGCGCGCATGGCATTGCGATGATGCGCGGGGCTTGGGAGGGCTTGCGCGCCTGAGCCTTTGTTTCAGGCGGCCGGGCGTACCGACTGGTTGCGCTCCGCGATGAGATCTTCGGAGCCGTTCTGGTCGGTGGGCTCTGTTTTGGCCGGTGAAGGTGTGGCGCTGTGGCTTCCTCCCGAGCCGTGGGCACAAGGCAGCGCTGTGGCCAACAGCAGCATCAGGAAGAATGGGGGACGTTTCATGATAAGGGTTCTCCGCAACGGCATGCCCTGAAGCATAGGAAGGCAACTTCCCCGCAACAAGGGCGGATTTTTGCGTTTGCGCAAAAGCAGTCAAAACCCTGTCTGTCGATCAGCGCAGCAGCGTGCGTGCCAGTTGGCGGGCCATCCGTTCGGCCTGGGAGAGATAGCCCTGGCCGAAAAGGTTCAGGTGGTTGAGCACGTGGTAGAGGTTGTAAAGGGGCTTTCGCGTCTCGAAACCGGGGGCCAGCGGCCAGGCTGCGCGATAGGCCGCGTAGAAGGCGAGCGGGAATCCGCCAAAGAGTTCGGTCATCGCCAGATCGGCCTCGCGGTCGCCAAAATAGCAGGCCGGGTCGTACAGCACCGGCGTGCCGTCGGCCAGCACCGCGATGTTGCCGCCCCATAGGTCGCCATGCAGCAGGCTGGGGCGGGGCTGCTCGCCGAGGAACAGCGCTGCGGTGTTCTTGCACAGTTGCTCGCCATGACGCTGCAACTCGCCGCCGAAGCCCCGGCGGGCGGCCAGGGCGAGTTGCGGGCGTAGACGCTGTTCGACGAAGAATCGTGGCCAGGCTTCGTAGGCGGGATTGGCTTGCGGTGTGGCGCCGATGAAGTTGTCGCGCGTCCAGCCGAAATGTGCCCCTTCCTGACGGTGCATCGCGGCCAGCGCTTCGCCGGCCCGGCAGGCGTGGGCCGTGTCGCGCAGCGGCGAGAGATCTAGCCATTCGAGCAGCAGCCAGGCGTGTTCTCCTTCGTCGCCATGCCCCAGCACGGCCGGCACGCGGATTGCGTCGCAGCGAGCCAGAGCTGTGAGGCCGTCGGCCTCGGCGGCGAACATGGCTGCATCGGCCGCCTTGCGCAATTTCAGGAATAGGCGCTCACGCCCGGCGCCCTGTAGTTGCAGGGCGGTGTTGATGTCGCCGCCGGCAACCGGCCGGGCGTCGGCAAGCCTGAAACCGTTGCCCAGCGCTTCGCGGGCGAGCTGTTCCAGTCTATGTTGCAGTGAGGCGGGCAGGCGGTTCATTCTCGGTGGCCGGAGATTTATGCACCGGCGTCGCGCGGCAGGCGCCACAGCCAGAACAGGGAGCTGGCCGAGACCAGCCCGACGAAGATGAAGGCGGGTGTGAAGGCCGCTGCCGTGATGCCGCCCTGGCCTTGCAGATGCGTGGCGGCTTCCAGCGCCAGCGCACCGACGGTGATGCCGGTGCCGGCGGCCAGTTGCTGCACCACGCTGGCGAGGCTGGTGGCCTGGCTCATCGCGGGTTTGTCCACCTCGGCGTAGGAAAGCGTGTTCAGGCTGGTGAACTGCAGTGAGCGCAGGCAGCCGGTAAACAGCAGAAAGCCGATGATCCACAGGTGCGGCGTGGTGGCTGTGAAGCTGCCGATGCCGGCCAGGGTGATGGCGACCAGTGCGGCGTTCACGGTCAGTACGCGGCGGAAACCGAAGCGCTGCAGGATGCGCGCTGCCAGCGTCTTCATGAACAGGGCGCCGACCGCCGAGGCGCAGGTGAGCAGGCCGGATTCGAAGGCGTTCATGCCGAAGCCCAGCTGCATCAGCAGGGGCAGCAGGAAGGGAATGGCGCCGATGCCGATGCGGAAGAAGTAGCCGCCGGCCACGCGCCCGCGCGGAAGGTGGGCAGACAGAACAGGCGAAGGTTGAGGATGGGGTGCTCGCGGTGCAGGGCATGGCGGATGTGCAGGGCCAGCAGCATCGCGCCGATCAGCATCGCGCCCAGCGATACGGAGACCGGCAGCAGGCCACGGCCATAGGTGGCCAGGCCCATCATCAGCAGCGAAAGGCTGATGGCGGAGAGCAGAAAGCCCGGTACATCCAGCGCGGGCGATTCCTCGGCCTTGGTGTTTTCGATGTAGATGCCCGCCAGGATCAAGCCCACGATGCAGATCGGCACGTTGATGAAGAAGATCCAGCGCCAGTGGAACCAGGTGCTGATGAAGCCCCCGAGGGGTGGTCCGATCACAGGGCCGAGCAGCGCGGGAATGGTCAGGTAGCTCATGGCTCGCACCATCTCCGCCTTGGTGGTGGAGCGCAGCACCACCAGACGGCCCACCGGCACCATCATGGCGCCACCGATGTCCTGCAGGAAGCGTGCAGCGACGAAACCGGCCAGAGAATCGGAAAACGCGCACAGCACCGAGCCCAGCATGAACACGATCATCGAGCCGCGAAACACCGTGCGTGCGCCGAAGCGATCCGCCATCCAGTCACTGATGGGAATGAAGACGGCCAGACTCAGCAGATAGGAGGTAAGGGCCAGCTTCAGCGAGATCGGGTCTTCGCCCAGATCCCGCGCGATGTCCGGCAGCGAGGTCGCGATCACCGTCGAGTCCATGTTTTCCATGAACAGGGCACAGGCAACGATCATCGGGATCAGGACGACGCGCGGGATCCGGGGCAGGGCGAACTTCATGGGGAAGGGCTGGCTTGGCAGGCGGTGGATGGTAGCACCGGCGCCGGACCGAAGGCGTTTCCGCACGCCCCGGAGCGCCGCCACATGCTGGAAGGATGGCGGCTGATTCGATGGAGATCCCGGGTTTTTGGGCTTTATCCGGGGCTTACGGCCGGTCAGCTTATATAATGCGGCGGTGACCCCCTCGCAGTGAGTACCTGTTCGTCGAGCAGGTTCCGGGACCTTGGCCGCCGCTGAGGTCCGCATGCAAGGCGGGGCATGATGCGGTTTGCATTCGTGTTGGCGCGGATGGCAAGGCGCTGTGTCCTTGCAGGAATCCTGTTTCGTGTGAACGTCGGCCTGTTGTCGGCTCGCGCGGGCGTTTCTGCATATGGGTTTGCCAAGTGATTCCGAGGCTTTCGGAACTTTGGCATGCCTTGTGCTCTCTAGCCTGCTGGCTTTTGACTCCACTCCTTCAACCTCATCTGCCGTCGACCTCCAAATGGATCACAACATCCCTCTGATCACCACGCTTGCCGCCGGCTTCGGCATCGCTCTGATCCTCGGTTTCATCGCCGAGCGCATCAAGGTGCCGGCCCTGGTGGGTTACCTTCTCGCGGGCATCATCATCGGCCCTTCCACGCCGGGCTTCGTCGCCGATGTGCACCTGGCCTCCCAGTTATCGGAGATCGGTGTCATGCTGCTGATGTTCGGTGTGGGTCTGCACTTTTCGCTGGGCGATCTGCTGGCCGTCAAACGCATCGCCATCCCGGGCGCGGTGGCGCAGATGGGGCTGGCCACCATTCTGGGCATGGGTGTTTCCATGTGGTGGGGCTGGCACTGGGGCAGCGCGCTGATCTTCGGCCTGACGCTGTCCTGCGCCAGCACCGTGGTGCTGCTCAAGGCACTGGAAGCGCGCGGGGTGCTCGATACGATGAACGGCCGCATTGCCGTGGGCTGGCTGGTGGTTGAGGATCTGGCCACTGTGTTGTTCCTGGTGCTGCTGCCACCGCTGGCGGGAGTCCTGGGCAATGGCGAGGCGGCTACCGAAGCTGCTGCAGCGGCCACCGAGGGCGGATCCCTGTGGGCCACCATCGGCTGGACCCTGCTGCAGGTTTCGGCCTTCATCGCATTGATGTTGATCGCCGGACGCCGTGTGTTGCCGTGGTTGCTGTGGCAGATCTCGCGTACCGGTTCGCGCGAGCTGTTCACGCTGTCCGTGATCGCCGCGGCCATCGGTATTGCCTACGGCGCGGCCCTGCTGTTCAGCGTGTCATTCGCGCTGGGGGCGTTCTTCGCCGGCATGGTGATGCGTGAATCGCAATTCAGCCACCGTGCGGCCGAGGAATCACTGCCGCTGCGCGATGCCTTCTCGGTGCTGTTTTTCGTGTCCGTCGGCATGCTGTTCGAGCCCAGCATTCTGATCGAGCAGCCGGTGCATTTGCTGGGCGTGGTGCTCATCATCATGTTCGGCAAATCGATTGCCGCGCTGGCGCTGGTGCTGGCCTTCCGCTATCCGCTGAACACCGCGCTGACGGTTTCCGCCAGCCTTGCACAGATCGGCGAATTCTCCTTCATCCTGGCGGGCCTCGGGCTTTCCCTCGGCCTGCTGCCTACCGAGGGCATGAACCTGGTGCTGGCCGGTGCGCTGATTTCCATCGCGCTCAATCCGGTGCTGTTCGCCGCCATCGAGCCCGTCCGGGCCTGGATCCTGCGTCGCTCCGATCTGGCGCGCCGCCTGGAGCAACGCAGCGACCCCTATGCCGAGTTGCCCATGAGCACCGAGCGCAAGTATCTGGAAGGCCAGGTCGTGGTGGTGGGCTATGGCCGCGTCGGCAAGCGCATCGTCAAGGCGCTGGAAGCGCAGGGAATTCCGTACGTGCTGGTGGAGCAGATCCGCGAACAGGTGGAAGGGCTGCGCGAAAAGGACATCAAGGCCGTTTCGGGCAATGCGGCCGATCCCATCGTGCTGGTACAGGCGCATATCGCCAAGGCCGCGATGCTGGTGGTGGCGGCCTATGATCCACTGCGGGTGCGCCAGATGGTGGAAACCGCGCGCACGCTGAATCCGGAGATCGAGATCGTGTTGCGCACGCACAGCGAGGAAGAGTCCGCGATGCTGCGCAAGGACGGGCTGGGTACCGTGTTCTACGGCGAAGAGGAGCTCGCCAAGGGCATGACCGGCCACATCTTGGAGCGCTTTTCACCGGCCACAGCAGCCACGCACGGGCATGCATGAGCAGGTGCTTACTCGCAGGAACCCCCGGAAACCCGCATGAAATGCGGGTTTTTCTTTGGACGGGCACTCTTGACTTTGCGCGGCCATGGCCTAGAGTTACGCACTTCAAGGGGAGTAGCTTTTCCGCCACAGCATCGTCATCCCGGTAGTCAGATTTTCTGTCCCCCGGTGCTGTGGGCAACGATTCCGTTGCAAGCGAGACCTTGCCCAAAGGGCGAGGTCCGCGATTAAAAACGAGCGCAGGCCTGTGTCTTTAGGGAGCAGGCCTTTTTTGTCTTTTGACGGAGCGTTTTGTGGAATCGATAGGAACCTGGTGGATGTGGGCAGTGTTTGCTGCCATCGTGGTCGGCATGCTGTTGCTGGATCTTCTCGTCTTTGGCGGGGGCAAGCAGCACAAGGTGTCGTTGAAGGAAGCAGGTGTCTGGTCCTGCGTCTGGGTTGGCGTGGCGCTGCTCTTCTCCGCCGGCCTGTGGTGGTATCTGGATGGCAGCCTGGGGCGCGAGATCGCCAACGAGCAGGCGCTGGCCTTCCTGACCGGGTATCTGGTCGAGAAGTCGCTGGCCGTCGACAACGTCTTCGTCTGGATGATGATCTTCAGCTTCTTCGCGGTGCCGCTGGAATTGCAGCGCCGCGTGCTGCTGTACGGCATCGTCGGCGCGATCATCCTGCGCACGGTGATGATCTTCGCTGGCAGCTGGCTGATCTCCGAATTCCACTGGCTGCTGTATCTCTTCGGTGCCTTCCTGGTCATTACCGGGATCAAGATGGCCTGGTTTGCCGAGCATGACAGCGATCTTTCGAAGAACCCGTTCGTGCGCTGGATCCGCAACCACTATCCGGTGACCGAGAAGCTCGAAGGCGAGCGCTTCTTCATCGTGCGTGACGGTGTGCGCATGATCACGCCGCTGTTCCTGGCACTGGTGCTGGTAGAGATTTCGGACGTGATTTTCGCGGTCGACAGCATCCCGGCGATCTTTGCGATCACCACCGACCCTTTCATCGTGCTTACTTCCAACCTCTTCGCGATCCTGGGCCTGCGTGCGATGTACTTCCTGCTGGCCAACCTGGGTGACCGCTTTGAGCTGCTGAAATATGGTCTGGCTGCGATCCTGATCTTCATCGGCACCAAGATGCTGATCGTCGACTGGTTCAAGATCCCGGTGCTGGTGTCGCTGGCCGTGGTAGCCGTGATTCTTGCGATCTCCGTGTTCGCCAGCCTGTGGTATTCGGCACGTAAGCGCCGCCTGGCGGGACATTGAATCCAGCCGGAATGAAAAAGCCCCACGGCAGCGATGCCGTGGGGCTTTTTCTGTTTTGCCGGTGAGCGATTCCTGGCCGCTCGCGAAATCCGCCGCACTTCGATACTTCGGTACGAAGGGATTTCGGTGCAGATACGGCCCCTTGCCACACCCCTTTTTCGAGCACGCTATCCAGGCTTGAACGGGGGCGGGCGGCAGCCCAGAAGCAGAGGCCCGTCATTCCGGCTTGCACCGGAATGACGGCGTGAGCTCACCTGAATGGCATGGCCCCGCTGCGCGGGGCCCGGTCTGCGTGCGCGGGCCGGTCAGAAGCCGATTGCCAGCAGGGCCGCGGCCGCGATCAAGGTTCCGATGGCGGCCGTGCCGTACACCAGGACGCGGGCGGGCAGACCGGCGTGAATGCCGATGTCGTGCAGGCTGTGGAAGATGCGGTGCACTGCATGCCAGAAGAACAGCGCCACCACCGCGAAGAGGAAGCCCTTGCCGAAGACGTTGCCGGCGAAGTCACGCATCGTTGTGTACGAAAGCGCTTCCGCGGGCAGCAGTCCGCTGGGCACACCGAATGCCAGCAGGAATACCAGCATCGCGCCGAGCATTGCGGCAAGCATGCCGCCGGCACCGAACAACAGCCAGAAGATCGGTTCGTGGCTGCGCTTGAGCGGATCATTCATCACAGACCTCCTCGTGCAAGCAGCCAGGCGCCGGTGGCCAGCACCGCGCTGGCGGCGATCATCGCCATCATGCCCGCGGCACTCAGCACCCAGCCTGGCAGGCGGGCGTGGCCGATGCGTACTGGCGGGATGGTGCGCGGCAGGATCAGGAACCAGGTGATGCCGTGGTAGAGCAACATCAGCAGGACCAGTCCGTTGGCAATTTGCGCCGGAAGCCAGTCCAGCCAGGCGAGAAAACCGTTCCAGGCGGCCTCGCCGAGTGCCAGGCAGACCAGGCCGGCGAGCAGTTCGAGCGCGAACAGCCACACGAACACGGCCGTGCCTTCGTGCGCCATGTATTCGATGAAGAACGGATCCCGCAGGTACCAGCGCGCCATCGGGCGGATGTAGGGGCGGCGTGCGCTCATTGGCAGCCTCCCTTCGGCGCGGGGCGCGGCAGGAAGCGGAAGAAGTAGTCACGCGCGCTGTTCATCTTGTTGACGTTCACCGCATTGGCCGGATCGACTATCTTCGGACACACCGCCGAGCAGTAGCCCACCGCGGTGCAGTTGAAGACGCCCAGCTCGGCGCTGATCAGCTTCATGCGCTCCTCGCTGCCGCCGTCGCGGCTGTCGAGGTTGTAACGATGCAGCAGGGCAATCGCACCCGGGCCGAGGAAGTTTGGGTTGAGCCCCACCTGCGGGCAGGCCGCGTAGCACAGCCCGCAGTTGATGCAGCCGGCGAACTGCTCGTAGAGCGACATCTCCTGCGGCGTCTGACGGTATTCGCCGTCTTCCGGGGCACGCTCCTCCCTGGGCATCAGCCAGGGCTTCACGCGTTCGAGCTTGGCGATGAAGTCATCCATCACCACCACCAGATCGCGTTCGATGGGGAAGTGCGCCAGGGCCTCCACTGTCACCTTGCCCTCGAAGTCGCGCAGGAATGTCTTGCAGGCCAGGCGCGGCTTGCCACCGATCATCAGGCCGCAGCTGCCGCAGATGGCCTGCCGGCAGGACCAGCGGAAGCTCAGCGTGCCGTCCAGCTCGTCCTTGATGTAATTCAGCGCGGCGAGTACCGAGGTGTCCTCGGCGAAAGGCACCTCGTAGTCCTGCCAGAAAGGCTCCTTGTCCTGCTCCGGGCGGTAGCGCAGTACTGCCACTGTCTTGGTCTGCGGCTTCATGCCTTCTCTCCTGCTTCCGCGGCCAGCCCGGCGGCGCCATAGGCGCGTACGGCAGGCGGCAGGCGGGTGATGTTCACATCCTGGTAGCGGATCTGCGGTGCGCCGTCGGCCTGGCGGTACGCCAGCGAATGGCGCAGGAACTGCGCATCGTCTCGGGCCTCGAAATCGAGGCGCTGGTGAGCACCGCGGGATTCGCGCCGGTTGAGCGCCGAATGCGCCATGGCCTCGGCCACTTCCAGCTGGTAGCCCAGCTCGATGGCGGTGAACCATTCGCTGTTCCACACCGAGGAGCGATCCGTGACTGTCACCCGCCGGAAGCGCTCGCGCAATTCGGCGAGCGTGTCGCAGGTGGCCTGCATGCTGGCTTCCGTGCGGTAGATGCCGCAGCCGTCTTCCATGGTCTGCGCCATGGCGCGGCGCAGATCGGCGATGCGTTCGCGGTCATCCTCGCGCAGCAGTGCCCGTGAAGGGTGCGCGGCGGCTTCCGCCTGTGCGAGCAGGGCTTCGGCCGAGGCCGGCGTGGCTTCACGCGCAAGTCGGGTGGCCGCTTCGCCGGCACGGCGGCCGAACACCAGCAGCTCGGAGAGCGAATTCGACCCCAGGCGGTTGGCGCCATGGATGCCCACGCTGGAGCATTCGCCGATGGCGAAGAGGCCGGGCAGGGTTGTGGCGCCATCGGCGTCGGCGTTGATGCCGCCCATCGTGTAATGCACGGCCGGGCGTACTGGAATCGGTGCAGTCACCGGATCGATGCCCATGAACTCACGCGCCAGTTCGCAGATCTGCGGCAGGCGCTCGGCCAGCCGAGCGGCGCCGAGGTGACGCAGATCGAGGTGTACGACGGGGCCGTAGGGGCCATCGAGGGTGCGGCCTTTCTGCATCTCGTGCCAGAAGGCCTGAGAGAGGCGGTCGCGCGGGCCGAGTTCCATGAACTTGTTGCGCGGTGCGTCCTGCACCGGGCCGAGGCCGTAGTCCTGCAGATAGCGGTAGCCGTCGCGGTTCGTGAGCAGGCCGCCTTCGCCGCGACAGGCTTCGGTGAACAGCAGGCCCGTGCCAGGCATGCAGGTCGGGTGGTATTGCACGAATTCCATATCGCGCAGCGCCACGCCGTGGCGATAGGCCACGGCCATGCCGTCGCCGGTGACGATGCCGCCGTTGGTGTTCTCGCGGAACACCCGCGTCGCGCCGCCGGTGGCCAGGATCACTGCGCCAGCCTCGATCAGCGTGTATTCGCCGCTGGCGATCTCCACCACCAGCACGCCGCGCGCGTGCCCATCGACCACGACCAGGTCGATCAGGAAATATTCGTCGAAACGGCGGATCGCCGGGTACTTGAGCGAAGTCTGGAACAGGGTGTGCAGCAGGTGCATGCCGGTGCGGTCGGCGGCGAACCAGGTGCGCTCGTTCTTCATGCCACCGAAGGGGCGCACGTTCACACGGCCATCATCGCGGCGGCTCCAGGGGCAGCCCCAGTGCTCGATGCGCGTGAGCTCGCCCACGTCCTGCTCGCACAGCCAGTCGCCCCCGGCCACCGTGTCGTAGAAATGCGCGTCCAGGCTGTCCTTGGCGTCGACCACTCCTGCGGCGCCGCCTTCTGCCGCGCAGGTGTGGCTGCGCATCGGATAGACCTTGGAGACCAAGGCCACTGTCTGCGTGGCATCTGTTTCGGCTGCCGCGATCGCTGCGCGCAGCCCGGCGCTACCTGCGCCGACGATGACCACATCCGCTTTGAAAACCCTCACTTTCATATCCCGTTCGTCTCGCTACTTTCGAGCCGGGCGAAAAGAACAAAGGGTGTGCCCGATTGCACACCCTCTTGCCCGACTGACGCAGCAGACCGAAGCAGCCTACCGGTTTTGCCGTCAGCATGGCTTGCCTGACATCAAGACCTTGCCTGCAAAGGGTTTCCGGCCTGCCCGCGCGGGCTGAGTACCCGTCATCCATACGTTCTGGGCATTACCTGGATGCTGCTGAAGCTGAAGGAAATTTGTGCGTTGGTCGTGTGCCGGGGCTTCAGCGTGGCGCTCGGCCAGCCGTATACCCACTATCTGAAAACAATCCCTATAAACCCGTATCCGGCAATGGGTGCGGCGGGGAGCATCCGGGCGGATTCCGCCCTTCATTCGAGGTTTTTTGCATGCAATCCATACGCACGCGCCTGATCGTCGTCACGGCGCTGTTGATGTTGATCTCTCTGTTGTCCGTCTCACTGGGGGTCTATCTGAGTACGCGCAGCGCGCTGGTCGAGCGCCTGGGCAGCGAGATCCATGAGGTGGCGCGCGTCACCGCTGCGGCTACGGGAGACTGGGTGAAGACCAGCCTGAACGTGGTGCAGGCGGCCCAGCAGGCGGCTGCGCTGGAGTCGCCGGACGATGTGCTCCAGCAGGCCAAGCGCTCCGGGGGATTCGATCTGGTGTATGTGGGCTATGCGGACAAGCGCACGCTTTTCACCGATGCTCAGGCGCTGCCCGCAGGCTACGATCCGACGCAACGCCCCTGGTATCTCTCGGCTACCGCCAGCCAGGGGCCGATCATGACGTCGCCCTACATCGATGCTTCCAGCAAGGCGCTGGTGGTCTCCTTTGCCCAGGCCCATCGCGAGGGGGGCGAGGTGAAGGGTGTGGTGGCCGCCGATGTCACGCTCAAGCACATCGTCGAGCAGGTGCTGGGTGTGAAGTTCTCGGCTGAGGGCTATGCCTTCCTGGCCTCCGGCAAGGGCGAGATCCCCGTGCATCCGGACAGTGCATTGCTGGGCAAGCCGCTCACCGAGCTGAGCCCGGATCTGGCCGGTGGCGGGGCCTTCGTCGGTGGGCTCGGCGATACGCGGGTGCGTGGCAAGCGCAGCTATGCGGGTTTGTTCGAGGTGCCGGGCACCGAATTGCGGCTGGGGGTGGTGATCGATCGCCAGAGCGCGCTGGCTCCGCTGGATCGCCTGCTGTGGACGGCGCTGGGCGTGACCGTGCTGGCGCTCGGCATCGCCTTGCCACTGATGGCGTTGCTGTTTGCCCGATTGCTTGGCCGTCTGGGCGTGCTGCGTGACTTGATGCAGGACATCTCGGGGGGCGGTGGCGATCTGACACGCAAGCTTACGGTGCATGGGCATGACGAAATCGCGCAGACCTCCTCGGCCTTCAACCGCTTTCTGGACGGGCTGCGCAGCATGATGCTCGAGGTGCGGGGCGATTCCGGCAAGCTTTCGGACGGCGTCGAATCCATGGGCGAACGCGTGCGCGTGCTGGCCGAGCATTCCGCACAGCTTTCCGACACGGCGGCGGCCAATGCCGCCCCCATCGAGCAGATCACCGTATCTATCGCTCATATCGCCGAGAACGCGGACGAAGCCAATGCGCTGATGCGGGAGACCGGGCGCATGTCGGAAACCGGTGCCGTGGCGATTGCCGAAGTCTCGCGCGAATTCGGCCGCTCAGCTGATTCCGTGCAGCAACTGGCCGGCACGATGCAGACGCTGAACAACCGCGCCGGCGAGATCAGCGGCATCGTGAACGTGATCAAGGAGATCGCCGACCAGACCAATCTGCTGGCGCTGAATGCGGCCATCGAGGCGGCACGCGCTGGCGAACAGGGGCGCGGCTTCGCCGTGGTGGCCGATGAGGTGCGCAAGCTTGCCGAGCGCACCGCGCGTGCGACGGTGGAGATCGGTGTGATGATCCAGGGCATGACCCAAGACACCGGCAGCGCCTATGCCAGCATGGAAAACAGCATCGAATGCGTGAACCAGGGGGCGCGCGCCAGCGAGGAAGCCGCGCGCCAGATGCAGGAGATCCAGACGCGGATGGGCGAGGCGCTGCAGCGCCTGGAGGATATCGCTGCATCCACTGGCGAACAGCAGCTGGCCACCACGCAGATGGCGCAGGCGGCCGAGCAGGTGACCACACGCATGCAGGAAAACGATCAGGATCTGCAGACCGTGCGCGAAACGCTGGGCATGCTGGGCGATATGTCGCGGCGCCTGCGCGAGCTGATCGGCGGTTTCCGCCTCTGAGCAGCTTTTGATCAGGCGCTCCGGCGCGTGGCGGATGGCAGCTCGCCGAACTGCTGTCGATAATCCTGCGCGAACTGGCTGAGGTGGCCGAAGCCCCAGGCATAGGCGATGCTGGAAATCGGCGTGCAGGGGTCGCCCCGGCGCAGCTCGCGGCGCACGGCGTTGAGCCGGATGTTGCGCATGTAGGCCAGCGGCGACAGTCCGGTGATTTCTTCCACGCAGTTCTGCAGGGCCCGCCGGCTCAGATGCAGGCGCTCGCACAGTTCGGGGATGGTGGGTACGCAGGCGGGATCCTGCAGTACCTGGGCGTGCAGGCGGCTGACCACCTGCTGATGCGTGAGCTGGCTGCGCCGTGCGGGCTGGCTGCCTTGCCCCTGCTGCAATAGGCGCGCGAGCTGCGCGAAGATGCGTTCCTGCAGGCCGGCCGGGCTGTCCTGGCTCAGATCGCGGGCGTCATCGAGAATGGTGGCCAGGGCGGCACACAGGCCGGCCTTCTGTAGAGGCGGCAGTACGATCACGTCGCGTTGCTGGATCGCCTGATCGAGCGCTGTGCGGTGGTGCGTTTCGAGGTAGCTGGCGAAGGTGGCGCGATCCACCACCACGCCGTACAGATCGAAATCCGGCGCGGTGATCAGATCGAACTCGGCGCCGCCGTCACGGATGCACACGGCGGCCTCGGGGATCCGCTTGTGGCCCAGCATCATGCTGCCTTCCTCGGCGGCCGGGATGCCGAACCATACGGAGTCCTTCCACGCCGCACAGGTCTGGCGCAGGCGCCGGTTGGCGCGCTCGACGAATACCTGCGTGCAGGGCAGCCAGAGCTCGGTCACACAGCCCTCGAAACTGCCGGCGGAAAGCTGGTCGTAGCGCTGATCCCACTGCGAGAGGTTGTGCGCGTGTTCATCCGCATCGGATGCGCGCGTCCGCCGCCGCAGCATGCCGGGCGAGAAGGCCGCAGGGGAGGGCGTGGCGTTCATTGCGCATCATGGGCTGGATGTCGATGCTTGACTCCAAGCAAGCATCATTCCCTGTGCGGCGAAGGGATGTGATGGCGCTGATGCGCGCGGCGCCGGCACTTTCGTTCCGTGCCTGCTTCTTCCGTCGCCCACCGATCGGCCCTGCATCGGTGCGTCTGGCGTCGGCATGCACAGTGGCGGCGCGCGGGTCTTGTGCCAGCCTTGTCCCTGATTGGTCGCGTGGATGTTGTGGCGAGGTTTCCAGCTCGACTGGACCCTTCTCCCCCAGTCTCTCTCCCGCAAGGGGAGAGGCGCGTCGCTGCGCGTGGCGTGGGGTTTTCTCTCTCATCGTGGGAGAGGGCGGGGGAGAGGGGTATTCCGTTTACTTGAGCCCGCCTCTTTCAAATCCGCGTTATCCCGGCATGCGCCCGAATGACGGTATTGCCGGGGAGATGAGGGGCATGCCGCGCGGGCAACGGACAGCCTTCATGTGGCGGTGGTGCCATTCGTGCCGATTCCTGATATCGGCGTGCCGAAAGCCGATAGATCGTGGCGGGCGCTTCACGCGACGATGCCACCATCTCATTCTGGAGCATCGATCATGGGCATGTCTGAATCGTCCGGTGGCAAGCTTGCCGCCACGCTGGGAACCTAGCAGCTGTGGGGCATCGCCGTCGGCCTCGTGATCTCGGGGGAGTATTTCGGCTGGAGTTTCGGCTGGGCTTCCGCAGGCACCCTGGGTTTTCTTGTCACCACCGTGGCGGTGGCGTTGATGTACGGCACCTTCATCTTCAGCTTCACCGAGCTGACCACCAGCATTCCCCATGCCGGCGGTCCGTTCGCCTACAGCTACCACGCCTTCGGCCCCACGGGCGGCTATCTGGCCGGCATGGCCACGCTGATCGAATTCGTGTTCGCGCCGCCAGCCATCTCGCTGGCCATCGGCGCGTATCTGAACGTGCAGTTTCCCGCGCTGGACCCCAAGCTCGCCGCCGTGGCGGCCTATGGCGTGTTCATGGGGCTGAACATTCTGGGGGTGACGATCGCGGCCACTTTCGAGCTCTGCGTGACCCTGCTGGCGATCTTCGAGCTGCTGGTGTTCATGGGCGTGGTCGCTCCCGGTTTCTCCTTCGCCAATTTCGCCAAGGGCGGCTGGGCCGGAGCGGATAGCTTCTCGCTGGCGTCACTGTCCGGCATCTTCGCGGCGATCCCGTTCGCGATCTGGTTCTTCCTCGCCATCGAAGGCGTGGCCATGGCTGCGGAAGAGGCGCGTGACCCGAAGCGCTCCATCCCGATCGCCTACACCTGCGGCATCCTCACGCTGGTGGTGCTGGCGCTCGGCGTGATGCTGTTCGCCGGTGGCGCGGGTGACTGGACCAAGCTTGCCAACATCAACGATCCGTTGCCGCAGGCCATGAAGATGATCGTGGGCGAATCCAGTGGCTGGCTGCACATGCTGGTGTGGCTGGGGCTGTTCGGCCTGGTCGCCTCCTTCCACGGCATCATCCTGGGTTACTCGCGCCAGATCTTCGCCCAGGCGCGTGCGGGCTACCTGCCGGGCTGGCTCGGCGCCGTGCATCCGAAGTTCAAGACGCCGCACCGCGCCATCCTGGCCGGTGGCGTGGTCGGCATCGCGGCGATCTTCTCGGATGAGGTGCTGTCCTTCGGCGGCCAGACGCTGACGGCCAACATCGTGACGATGTCGGTGTTCGGTGCGCTGCTGATGTACATCCTGAGCATGGCCTCGCTGTTCAAGCTGCGCCGCAGCCAGCCGGACCTGCCACGCAGTTACAGGGCCCCCTTCTTCCCCGTGTTTCCAGCCATTGCATTGACGGGCGCGGTGGTCTGCCTGGTCACCGTGGTGTGGTTCAACCCGCTGCTGGCCGGGGTCTTCGTGGGCATCCTGGCTGCCGGTTATGCCTACTTCCGCGCCACCCATGCCAAGCGCAGCGCGCGGCCCATGGCCGAGCTGGTCGGCGCGGCCGTGGAAACCCGTTGAGTCAGGGCCGGTCGATGCCCTATGCAGCTTCCATCGGTATGCGGCGGCATGTCTTTGCCGACCTGAAGACGCTGCTGGCCAAGGCCAGCCCGGCGCGCTCGGGCGACATGCTGGCCGGGGTCGCCGCCGCCTCGGAAGAGGAACGCATGGCTGCGCGGATCGCGCTGGCGGAGGTGCCGCTGGCGCGTTTCCTGCAGGAAATGGTGGTGCCCTACGAAACGGACGAGGTGACGCGGCTGATCATCGATCACCACGATGCCACCGCCTTCGCACCGGTGGCTGGCCTCACCGTCGGCGAGTTCCGCGACTGGCTGCTCTCGGATGCCGCTTCGCGCTTCACGCTGGCTGATCTGGCGCCGGGGCTGACGCCGGAGATGGTGGCGGCGGTGAGCAAGCTGATGCGCAACCAGGATCTGATCCTGGTGGCCGCCAAGTGCGAGGTGGTGACCCGCTTCCGCAACACGCTCGGGCTGCACGGACGGCTCGCGTTGCGTCTGCAGCCCAACCACCCCACCGACGATCCGCAGGGCATCGCGCTCCATGCTCGACGGCCTGCTGTATGGCGCGGGTGACGCAGTGATCGGCATCAACCCGGCCAGCGACAGCCTGCCCGCCATCACCGCGCTGCTGCAGCTCATCGACGGCTTCCGTCAGCAATACGAAGTGCCCACGCAGAGTTGCGTGCTCACGCATGTGACCAACACGCTGCGGGCCATCGAGAAGGGCGCTCCGGTGGATCTGGTGTTCCAGTCCATCGGCGGCACCGAAGCCGTGAATGCCAGTTTCGGCGTCACTGCCGCGATTCTGGAGGAAGCCATGCAGGCCGCGCGCGGCCTGGCGCGCGGCACGGTGGGGGACAACGTGATGTATTTCGAGACCGGGCAGGGCAGCGCCCTTTCCGCCAACGGCCATCACGGTGCCGACCAGCAGACGCTGGAAGCCCGTGCCTACGGGCTGGCCCGGCGTTACCAGCCCCTGTTGGTGAATACCGTGGTCGGCTTCATCGGCCCGGAATATCTCTACGACGGCAAGCAGATCATCCGCGCCGGCCTGGAGGACCATTTCTGCGGCAAGCTGCTGGGCCTGCCGATGGGCTGCGACATCTGCTACACCAACCATGCCGAGGCCGATCAGGACGACATGGATACGCTGCTCACGCTGCTGGGCGTGGCCGGCATCAATTTCATCATCGGCGTGCCGGGGGCGGACGACATCATGCTCAACTACCAGAGCACCTCCTTTCATGACGCGCTTTATCTGCGCCGGGTGCTGAACCGCCGGCGTGCGCCTGAGTTCGAGGAGTGGCTGGAGCGCATGGGGATTGCCGACTATCGCGGCGAGCTGATCGCGCAGACCGAGCAGCAGCCCTTGCTGGCGCTGGCGGGGCTGGAGGATACGAGGCGTGGCTGAGAAACCCCTCGCGCGTGGCGCAGGCCTGATCACGCCGGACCCCTGGACGCGCCTGCAGTCGCTCACCCGGGCGCGCATCGCACTCGGGCGCAGAGGCGCCAGTCTGCCCACGCGCGAAGTGCTGGCCTTCGGCCTCTCGCATGCGCAGGCACGTGACGCGGTCCATCAACCGCTGGATGTTGCCGCGCTGGCGTGCGGATTCCATGCGGCGGGCTACCTCACCCGCACGGTGACGAGCCAGGCGGCAGATCGCGGCGTCTATCTGCGCCGGCCGGATTGGGGCCGGCGCTTGGCCGAAGCCTCGGCACAGCAGCTCCAGACCTGGCCTGCGCCGCCGGGCCGGCTCGTCTTCGTGATCGGCGATGGGCTGTCTTCACTGGCCACGCAGCGTCACAGCCTGCCTCTGCTGGAGGCGCTGGCCGCGTATTTCCCGGATCTGCATGCGTGCCCGGTGGTGATCGCCACCCAGGCGCGGGTGGCATTGGGCGATGAGGTGGGGCAGTTGCTGGGCGCCGACATGGTGGTGGTGCTGATCGGCGAACGGCCGGGGCTTTCCTCGCCGGACAGCCTGGGGATCTATCTCACTGGCCAGCCCCGTGTCGGCCTCACGGACGCCGCGCGCAACTGCATCTCCAACGTGCGCCCCGAGGGGCTGCCGTATGCGGAGGCCGCGCGCAAGCTTGCCTTCCTGATTGCGGGGGCCCGCCAGCTGGGCCGCACGGGCGTCGACCTTAAGGACGACAGCGACGAACGCCTGCCCGGCGAGCGTCCTGAGCCTTTTCTGCTCTCTGCTGCGTTTTGAGCGTGGTGCGCATGGCGCACCTCTACGTCTCCTGCGTGCACCGCCCCATGGGCGATGTTGCAGACCGTGATAGCGGCCATGCGTGATCCGGCGCTTTCCTGCATGCCGGGTTTTCGCTAGATTGGTGCGTGTTTTCAGACAAATTTGATCTTCCTTTCAGCATGGACAAGGCGCCGACCCTGCGCGACGCCTTGCATCGTCCGCTGCGCGATCTGCGCATTTCGGTGACCGATCGCTGCAATCTGCGCTGCCCTTACTGCATGCCGCGCGAAACCTTCGACGATCACCAGTTCCTGGCTCGCGCCGAAATCCTGAGCTTCGAGGAGATCGTCCGTCTGGCCGGCATCTTCGTGAATCTGGGAGTTCGCAAGATCCGGCTGAGCGGGGGCGAGCCGCTGCTGCGGCGGAACATCGAGCGGCTGGTGGAGCGCCTGGCCCGCCTGCGCTGTCTGGATGGCTCCGACCTCGAACTGGCACTGACCACCAATGGCGTGCTGCTGGCCGACAAGGCCCGTGCGTTGCGCGAGGCCGGGCTCGATCGCGTCACCGTGAGTCTGGACGCGCTCAGCGAGCAGGGTTTCCGTCGCATGAGCGATTCTCGCTTTTCCCCCGCCCGTGTGCTCGAAGGCATCGCCCGGGCGCAAGCGGTCGGCCTCGGGCCGATGAAGGTCAATTGCGTGGTGCGCCGACAGGTCAACGAAGACGAAATCCTGCCGCTGCTGCGCCATTTCCGGCATTCCGGCGTGGTGCTGCGTTTCATCGAATACATGGACGTGGGCGGCTGCAATGAATGGCGGCCGCAGGATGTGATCAGCGCCCGCGAGATCCTCGACCGGATCGGCGCCGAATACCCCTTGCGGCCGCTGGAAGCGGCCTATCCGGGAGAAGTCTCGCAGCGCTGGGCGCTGGTCGACGGCAGTGCCGAGATCGGCGTGGTCGCCTCGGTAAGCCAGCCCTTCTGCGGCGACTGCAACCGGCTGCGGCTGGCCACCGACGGGAAGCTCTATACCTGCCTGTTCGCACGTCAGGGGCTGGATCTGCGTGCCCCCTTGCGTGCCGGTGAGGTGGATGCCGCACTGGCGGCCCGCATCGCGTCATGCTGGCAGCTGCGCGACGACCAGTATTCCGAGTTGCGCCACATCCAGCGCCGGCAGCCGGGGCGCAAGATCGAGATGTCCTACATCGGAGGCTGAGCTTGAGCGAAGATCTCACCCATTTTTCCGCCGAGGGCCGGGCACGCATGGTGGATGTTTCCGCCAAGCCGGCCACCGCGCGCATGGCCATCGCCAGCGGCGTGTTGCGCATGCAGGCGGCCACGCTGGCGCGCATCCATGAAGGCCGCGTGGTCAAGGGTAATGTGCTGGCCGTGGCGGATGTGGCCGCCGTGATGGCGGCCAAGCGCACACCGGAGACCATTCCGATGTGCCACAGCCTGCCACTGACCGGTGTGGAGGTGGCATTCACGGACGTGCCCGCCGATGCGGATGGTCAGCCGGGCGTGCGAGCATGCGTGGCGGTGAACTGCTTCGGCCCCACGGGCGTGGAAATGGAGGCGCTGTGCGCTGTCAGCGCGGCGCTGCTGACGATCTACGACATGTGCAAGGCGATCGACCCGGAAATGCGCGTCGAGGGTATCCAGCTCGACGAGAAACACGGTGGCAAGCACGGCGTGTGGCGGCGATCCGGGGGTAATGCATGATCAACGTGCTGCTCTTCGGCCCGGTGGCGGATGCCGCCGGCCTGCGAGGCTTCACGCTGGAACACCGGCCCGGGCTGAGGGTGGCGGACGTGCTGGCGCTGATGGCCGAGCGCCAGCCCGAGGCGAGGCGACTGGTCACCGTGGTGGCGCTGGATGGCGAACGCATGACACCTGCGGCACAAGCCGGTTGCGAGCTGCCAGCAGATTGCGAGCTGGTCTTCATGGCGATGTTTTCCGGAGGCTGAGCATGGCTGATGCGATACGGCTGCAGACGGAGGATTTTTCGCAGGGGCAAGTGGTCAGCGAACTGAATTTCGAGGCCTACGAGCGCATGGCGCTCGCCGAGATGCGGGTCCTGTGCGACGAGGCCCGCGTGCAATACGGCCTGCTTGGCGCGCGTATCGTGCATCGCGTGGGACGCATCCTGGCGGGCGAAAACATCGTGCTGATCGTCACCGGTGCGGAGCATCGTGCGCCTGCGCTGCAAGCTTGCCAATGGCTGATCGATGCGCTCAAGGAACGGGTGCCGATCTGGAAGAAGGAAAGCACGCCGGGCGGTAAGTACTGGGTGAGCCCCAGACCCTGAGAAGCTGTTCATGGTCATTTTTTTGTCATTTATTCGCCCTTCGACAAGCTCAGAGCCAGCCCTGGACCCGATCCGGGGGCGAACGGTTTCCATGAACCTAGCCCGTGTCTAAACCCCGTTCGTGCTGAGGTATCGAAGCATGAATGGGCGCCCGAACTACATTTTTCGAGATCGTGAACGGCCTCTGAGGGATTGAAACGATGGTTTTCGACGAACACGGCTGGCCGGTGGATGCTGCGCTGCGCTGCGTGCTGGAGACGGTGAGCCCTCTGGGCATCGAACGGGTGCCGCTCACGCGGGCCCGGGGACGGGTGCTGGCGGAGGATCTGTGTGCCAGCCGTGACCTGCCACCGAGCGCAGTGTCGATGATGGATGGCTATGCCGTGCGCAGTACCGATGTGGCGACGGTGCCGGTCGGGCTCGCGGTGACGGAAGAGATCTGCGCCGGCCGGCAGCCCCGGTTTGCACTGGCGGCCGGGCAATGCGCCCGCATCATGACCGGCGCGCCCCTGCCTGCCGGCGCAGACGGGGTGGTGCGCGTGGAAGGCTCGCGGCGTCTGTCCGGTGATCAGGTCGAATTGCTGGAGAGTGCATCGATCGGGCATCACGTGCGTCCCCAGGGGGACAGCATGCGTGCTGGTGACGTGGTGATGCAGGCCGGCTGCGAACTGGTGCCGGGCGCCATTGGCGTGCTCGCCACGCTCAAGGTGGTGCAGGTTCGTGTGCACCGGCTGCCGCGTGTGGCCATCCTGTCGACCGGCGATGAACTGGAAGCGCTGGATGCCCCCGTGGATCCTCTGAAGATTCCGGATGCCAACAGCTACGCGCTGATGGCGCAGGTGCAGGCACTGGGCATCGAGCCGGACTTGCTGGGTATCGCACCGGACGAGCCGGTGGCGCTGCAGGCTGCGCTGGCGCGCGGACTGGAGATCGCGGATGTGCTGCTGGTTTCCGGAGGCTTTTCGGTCGGCGAACATGATTATGTGCAGCAGACCCTGCAGGCGCTGGGTGTGAAGCAGCATTTTGGTCGCATCGCGATGCGACCCGGTCATCCGCTGATGTTCGGCAGCCATGCCGGCGGACATGTCTTCGGTCTGCCCGGCAATCCCGTCTCCAGCATGGTGTGTTTCGAACTGTTCGTACTGCCTGCGTTGCGCAGGCTGATGGGGCATCGTCGTGTATGCCGTACGGAGGTACGTGCACGTCTGCTGGAGCCCATACGTACCCATCCACAGCGGACCGAGTTCGTGCGCGTGCGGCTGACCCGGGATGACGAGGGCCGATGGCTCGCGCGGCCGACCGGCGCACAGGGCAGTGCCCTGTTGCAATCGATGATGCTGGCCGATGGTCTGCTGCGGGCGCCTGTCGGGGCCGGCGGGCTTGCGGCAGGCGACGAGGTCCGGGTCCATCTGCTGGATCAGGCTGTCTTCCGGGTTGCGGATACTTTTGGAGAGCACACATGAGCGCCCGCATCGGCATTCTGACCGTTTCCGATCGCGCCAGCACCGGGATCTACGAAGACAAGGGCGGCCCGGCGATCCAGGCCTGGCTGGCACGTGCGCTGAGCTCTCCCTGGGAGGGCGTGCCGCGCCTGATCCCGGATGACCGTGCGGGGATCGAGGCTGCCCTGCGCGAGCTTGTCGATGAGGCGGGTTGCTGTCTCATCGTGACCACCGGCGATACTGGCCCCGCACCGCGCGATGTGACCCCCGAAGCCACCGAAGCTGTGTGCGACAAGATGCTGCCGGGTTTTGGCGAGCTGATGCGCGCGGCATCCCTGAAAGTGGTGCCCACCGCAATTCTGTCACGGCAGACTGCTGGCATTCGCAGCCGTTGCCTGATCATCAATCTGCCGGGGAAGCCCTCGGCGATCGCGGACTGCCTGGACGCGGTATTCCCAGCGGTGCCCTATTGCATCGATCTCATCGAAGGTGCCCGCCTGGAGACCGATCCCGCCGTGTGCAAGGCATTCCGCCCCGGGTCTTGAGTCCTGCTTCGCGGCAGGGTGACCGCCGTGTGTCGGCATGTGCGGTGTCCCGGCATGTCGTGCTTGCCTTCTAGGTCGATGGTCGGGTGTGTTCTTGTTAAAGTTTTGCGCATCTTGAGGAGAGTTAATCTGCCATAAAGGTCGTTTTGCACCTGTCTCGGGATAATAAGCTCCGTCTGACATGGCTTGCGGGGGCAGGTGTGATGTTGCGCAAGGGGGAATACCGGGGTGTGCGGCAGGGAGCAGGGCTGGTGCTGCTGGCCTGTCTGCAAGCGTGCGCCGGAAAGCCCAGCCTGGTGCAACTACCTACCGACAATCGTCCCGTGATGTCGCGTGCCAGTGTCGAACGTCAGACGAATCCAGGTGCGATCTTTCAGGCAGCCAGCCCTGGCGGCATGCAGATGCTGCAGGGGGATACCAAGCCGCGCTATGTCGGAGATTCGCTGAAGATCGAGATCTCCGAGAGCCTGACCGCCAGTCAGAAGGTCAAGACGAATACCTCGCGCGACAATCAGGTGGCCACCAAGGGGCCGGGCGGCGCCGATACCATGAGCAGCCTGATCAACCGGATCATCAATGCGGATTATTCGGCCAGTGGCAGCGATTCCTTCGATGGTTCCGGCACGACCGAAACCACCAACAAGCTTTCGGGCAAGCTGGCGGCCTCGGTGATCAATGTGCTGCCCAACGGAAATCTGGTCGTAGCCGGTGAAAAGAGCATTGCCTTCAACGGTTCGGTCAACACCCTGCGCTTTTCGGGTGTGGTCGATCCTATCGACATAAAGTCCGGGCGAATCGTGGCTTCGGGTGATGTGATGGATGCGCGGCTGGAGCAGGTTGGTGTGGGTTTGATCACGGATACCACCGACCGCAGCTGGCTGCAGCGCATGCTTACAGATTCGCTGACGCTCTGGTGATGTCTCACACCCAGATGTCGATGATCTTCCCCGCTGCGCGCACGCCAATACCGACTCCGTCACTGACGGTGCCGACTACGGCTGATGCGCCACTCCCTATGGCGTTGCCCAACGCATTGCCGAACTGCTTTATCCGGTTTTCGGTGCCATTGGCAAACTCCTGAACGTAGCTCCTCGATAGGGCGGGATGATTGACTGGACGTATGCTGCTCATGTTCTAGACTCCTGATGGGGTTTGGATTCAAGGGGTACTGCTGCTGGTCACTGGTGGTTTCCCTTCCGCGTTGCCGTACACCAGCACGCGTACCGACGGTGATAGTTTGCTGCGGGTGCTGGCCCACTTGTCATAGCCGAGCATGCCCGGTCTGTAGCTGGCCGCAGCCAACATGCTGCCGCGTAGGCGCAGTTCCAGGCGCGCCGAGCTCATGTAACTGCTGTAATCGCTACCGAATGTGCTCCGATTCCATTCTCGCTGGGCGACGTAGTGCAGGGTGTAGCGGCAACTCTCCGGCATTCCGCCCTCATACACGCGCGTTTCCACGCCGAACCGGCTGAATTCGGCCTGCAGCGAGGGTACGAAGTCTTCCACGCTGACCACCGGGTTGTATTCGATGCACACCATCCTGGGCCTTTCGTAGGTGTGGACGATCGGAGTGTCCGGGGAGTCCGGCGCCACCGAGGCGACGGTGGTCACGGCGGTGCCGGCCAGTTGCAAGGCCACGAGTTCCGGACTGGGTGTGATGATGCAGCCGCCCAGCCAGAAGGCGGCGAGGCCGCTCAACCAGACAGTTCTGCCGTTCATGCACACCCCTTCGAACCTCATGCAAACTCCCTGCCCACGGACGGGGTCGACAGTCCCCACCACATTCGCAGCTTAGCGTGGAGGAAGGGTTTCCAGCGTTCTCTTTAACGCGTTTTGCAGGTGTTAAGAGTGGGCTGGGGCGTAGCCGATCAACAGATGAATAGCATTGGAATTAATGTCAGTAGCCCCTAGATCATGCCGCCGTTGATGGAGATGACCTGGCCGGTGATGTACGCGGCCTCATCCGAGGCGAGGAAGGCGACCAGCGCCGCCACCTCGTCCGGCTGGCCCGCGCGCTTCATCGGTACCATCTGCTTGACCGTCTCGGCGTCGAACACATCCTTGGTCATGTCCGACTGGATGATGCCAGGTGCCACTGCGTTCACTGTGATGCCCCGGCTGGCCAGCTCAAGCGCCAATGATTTGCTGGCCGAATGCAACGCGCCCTTGGCCGCGGCATAGTTCACCTGCCCCCGGTTGCCAGTGATGGCGGCCACCGAGCTGATGGTGATGATGCGACCCCAGCGTGTGCGGATCATGGGCATCGTGAGCGGCTGGGCGACGTGGAAGAAGCCATTGAGCGAGACGTCGATCACGCGTTGCCATTGTGTGGCACTCATGCCGGGGAATACGGCGTCATCGTGGATGCCGGCGTTGTTCACCAGGATCTGGATGGGGCCTTCGGCAAGCAGTGCTTCCAGCGCTGTCTGGCAGGTTGCAGCATCCGTGACGTCGAACTGCACTGCACGGGCCTTGTAGCCTGCGGCGACGAGTTCCATCGCCAGGGCTTCGGCGGCAACCAGCTGGCGATTGGCATGGACGATGACTTCGTGGCCAGCGGCAGCCAGGCGGCGTGCGATGGCTCCACCGATGGCGCCGCTGGCGCCGGTGACAAGGGCTCGTTTCATGGTGATTGCCTGTTCAGAAAAACTGACGCAGTTCGGTATCCAGCTCGGCCAGCCGTTCCGGAGTCCCGACATCTTCCCAGCGGCCACGGAAATGTTCACCGGATAGTTGGCCTGTCTGGATGGCGCCACGCAACAAGGGCGCAAGGCGTGCCTTACTGCCTCGCTCGACGCCGGCAAACAGCGTCGGACGATATACGCCGATTCCGCTGAATGTCAGGGTGCTGCCACCTTCGGAGCGGACCTGACCACTGGCATCGAGCACGAAATCTCCGGCCGGATGATGCGGGGGGTTGCCCACCAGTGCGATGTGCGCCTGCTTGCCCTGGGTGATGCGTGCTAGCGCCCGCGCACTGAAGGTGGCGAAATCGAACTCGCAGTACACATCGCCATTCACGACCAGGAAAGGTGCATCGCCCAGCAAGGGCAGGGCCTTGGCGATGCCGCCGGCAGTCTCCAGTGCTTCTGCTTCCTGCGAGTAGTCGATATGCACACCCCATTCCTCGCCATTGCCCAGGCGTTCGACCAGCATGTGACCCAGGTAGGCATGATTGATCACCAGTTCGCGGAAACCCGCGCGTACCAGTCGTTCGATATGCCAGACGATCAGAGGCTTGCCTCCGGCGAAAAGCATGGGCTTCGGGCAGTGGTCGGTCAGCGGTCGCATGCGTTCACCGCGACCGGCGGCGAGGATCATGGCTTTCATGGCGTTACGTGAGACGCGATAACGGATGCACGGTGCGTGGCAAGCCCCGGGGATATGTCATTTGGCGGCGCCCGTCGTTGCTTCGCCAGGAGCCGTGCGCCCATCCTCGGCGGCTTCCCGTTGCGCTGCCGCACGTTCATAGGCTTCGACGATGCGGGCGACCAGCGGATGGCGCACCACGTCCTCACGGTTGAAACGGGTCATGGCGATGCCCCGCACATCGGCAAGCGTGCCGACCGCGTCGCGTAGCCCGCTCTTGTGGCCACGAGGCAGGTCAATCTGCGTGAGGTCGCCGGTGACCACCGCACGCGAGCCGATGCCGATGCGTGTGAGGAACATCTTTATCTGTTCCGGCGTGGTGTTCTGTGCCTCATCGAGGATGATGAAGGCGTTGGACAGTGTGCGGCCGCGCATGAAGGCCAGCGGTGCGATCTCGATGCACTGGCGTTCGAACATCTTGGCCACGCGGTCGAAGCCCATCAGATCGTAGAGCGCGTCATACAGCGGACGCAGATAGGGGTCGACCTTCTGCGTGAGATCGCCGGGCAGGAAGCCCAGGCGCTCGCCGGCTTCCACTGCCGGCCGGGTGAGAATGATGCGCTGTACCTGCTCGCGCTCGAAGGCATCCACGGCGCAGGCCACGGCAAGGTAGGTCTTGCCTGTCCCGGCCGGGCCGAGGCCGAAGGTGATGTCGTGGCTCTGGATGTTGCGCAGATATTCGTTCTGCCGTGGGGTGCGGCCGTGGAGATCCGTGCGGCGTGTGAGTAGCGTAGGTGCAGCCGGACTGGTGTCGTCCCGTTTGGCGAGCTCGATCAGGCCGAGCTGGATGTCTTCCACCGTCAGATGCTGCTCGGCGCGGCGGTAGAACTCTTGCAGCGCGGCACGTGCCGAATGCAGCTTGCCAGGCTCTCCGTGCAGCGTGAGTTGTTCGCCACGCCGCGCGATCGCCACGTCGTAGGCGGCTTCGATCTGGCGCAGATTTTCGTCCAGCGCACCGCACAGGTTCGCCAGGCGGGCGTTGTCGGGTGGCGCGAGCTGGACTTCGAGGCGGCGGGTACGGGGCGCGGCTGCGGGTTTCTGGGGTTCGATCGGCACGGTAGGAAGGCTGGATCAGATCTCGGGAGGATGTGAGGGTGCGCCGTTCCCATGGAAGACGGCTTCAATGTTGTAGCCATCCGGGTCATGGACGAAAGTGGCGTAGTAGCTGGCATGGTAATGGGGGCGAATCCCCGGTGCCCCATTGCTCTTGCCGCCGGCAGCCAGTGCGGCTTCAAAGAAGGCATTCACTTCCGCTTCGTTGCGGGCATGAAACGCAATGTGACTTCTGGGAGTGAAGGGCGTGCCTTCCGAAATCCAGAAGTCGCCGCCGGGGTCGGCTCCGTTGCCATCACCGAAACCCGCTGCTTTCTTGAGCCCCAGCCGGAGCGTATAGCCCAGCATTGCCAGAACCGTTTCGTAGAACGCCTTGCTGATGACGAAACTGCTGACGTTGATACCGGTGTGATCGATCATTGTCTGGCCTGGAGAGGACGGTGCTACAGCATGTTATCGAGAAACGCTCGTGCGCGGGGATGCGCCGGGGATGCGAAGAATTCGGCAGCAGGACGCTCTTCGACGATCTGCCCCTGATCCATGAAGATCACGCGGTTGGCGACTTCGCGCGCGAAACCCATTTCGTGCGTGACGACCAGCATGGTCATGTGTTCCTCGGCCAGCTCGCGCATGGTGCGCAGCACTTCGCCGGTGAGTTCCGGATCGAGTGCCGAGGTGGGCTCATCGAAGAGCATGATGTCCGGCTCCATCGCCAGTGCGCGGGCGATCGCCACGCGCTGTTTCTGGCCGCCAGAGAGTCGGCCGGGATAGGCGTCGCGCTTGGCGGAAAGGCCGACCTTGGCGAGCAGGGCCTCGGCTTTCGGGATGACCTCCTCGCGGCGCATGCCTTTCACGGTGATCGGCGCTTCGATGATGTTCTGCAACACCGTCATGTGCGGGAACAGGTTGAAGTGCTGGAACACCATGCCCATGCGCCGGCAGATGCGGCGCAGTTCCGGGTCGGGCGCATAGCGGCAGTGGCCGGCGGCATCGGTGTCGGCCAGCACTTCCCCCTCGATCTCGATGCGTCCGGCATCGATGGTTTCCAGATGGTTGAGGCAACGCAGGAAGGTGCTCTTGCCGGAGCCCGAAGGGCCGATTACGGCGATGACCTCACCCTTGCCCATCTCGAGCGAGACACTCTTGAGCACTTCGTGTTGGCCAAAGCGTTTGTGCAGCGCGTGGGCCTTGATCATCTTGTCATTCATCGCAGACGGCTTGACGTTTTTCGAGGTACTGGAAGCCCCAGGTGAGCAGCAGCGTCATGATCAGGTAGAAGGCTGCCGCGACGACGAAGGGCGAGGTGGTGAAATCGCGCTGCACGATGCCGCGCGCGGCGCGCAGCAGATCGTTCATCGCCAGCACATAGATCAGCGAGGTGTCCTTGACCAGTGTGATCGTCTCGTTGGAGACCGGGGGCAGGATGCGCCGGATCATCTGCGGCAGCACGATGCGGCGCATGGTCTGGGAGTAGTTCATGCCCAGCACCTTGGCTCCTTCGTACTGACCGCGATCGATGGACTGGATGCCGGCGCGGAAAATCTCGGCGAAATAGGCTGCGTAGTTGAGCACGAAGGCGAGGATGGCGGCCGGAAAGTCAGGCAGCCGGATGCCGATCACCGGCACGAAGGGCAGCGCGAAATAGATGAACAGCATCTGCAGCATCAGCGGCGTGCCGCGCATCAGCCAGATGTAGCCATTGACGGCCGTAGACAGTGGGCGCCAGTGCGAGATGCGCCCCAGCGCCAGGGCCAGCCCCAGCGGCATGGAAAGCACGATGGTGATCAGGAAGACCTGCAGCGTGACGCCTGCGCCTTCGACGAGCTGGGGGAGAATCTTGAGGATGTAATCCATGCGAGGCCTTCAAGACACGGCCGGCCCTGTGGGGCCGGCCGTGTGCCGGTGCTTTGGCGTTCCGTGTTTCTTGGAATCCGTTCATAGCCTTGCTGCGATGCCGTGATCGGGGTTCATGCGCGACTCGGAATCCTCATGTATCTCCATACACGCCGGTTCCTGCGCTGCTCTTCACTCCGCTGACGGCTTCTCGTTACAGACTTTGAACAGGTTCTTCTTCCATTGACGAATCAAGGCTGCCACGAAGTCGCAGGCGACAAAGGCAGACCTGGTCCGGGAATGGGATTACTTGACGATATTGGCACCGAACCATTGTTCGGAGATCTTCGCTGCAGCGCCGTCGGCCTTCATGTCGGCCATGGCACGGTCGATCTTCGCCAGCAATTCGGTGTCGTCGCGGCGCACGCCCACACCGTACTCCTCGGTGCCGAAGTTCTCTTCGAGCACGGTGTACTCCCCCGGCTTCTTGGCTGCGTAGTAACGGCCGACGACCTCGTCGACCACGATGGCATCCAGGCGGCCGGCGGAAAGGTCCATCAGCGCGGTCACATTGTCACCGAACTGCTTGAGCTCCTTCAGCGTGTTGCCGGCCGGATCCTTTTTCACGGCGTCGACAGCGGACGAGCCTTCCTGCACACCCACGATCTTGCCGGCCAGTTCGGCCTTGGTCTTGATCGGCGAATTGGTGGCGACGATCACGATCTGGTGGTTTTCCAGATAGGGTGCGGTGAAACCGATGTTCTGCTTACGCTCTTCGGTGATGGTCAGGCCGTTCCACAGCACGTCGATACGCTTGCCATTGAGTTCGGCCTCCTTGGCGCTCCAGTCGATGGGCTTGAATTCGACTTCCACGCCCAGGCGCTTGGCTGCTTCGCGGGCCATGTCGATGTCGAAACCGACGAGCTGGTTGCTTTCGTCACGGAAACCCATGGGGGGAAAGTGATCGTCGAGACCGACGACGATCTTGCTGGCGGCGGGAGCCGGTGCCTCGGCTGCTACGGGGGCTTCTTCCTTCTTGCCACAGGCGGACAGGAGCAGGCCGGCGAGCAAAGGTGCGGCGATGAGAGCGGAGAGCTTGTTCATGGCGATCAATGAGAGCGGGTGGAAAGGCTGGTGAGCGGGCAGCATGCTAGGGCCGCCGCTGAAGGGGCGAATTGTGGACTTCGCCCGAGCAGGCGGCAAGCATCGGTTTGCCGGAAGTTGACGCAAGCCGGCGCTGGGATGGTGGGGCGCGCCGGGTGAGGTGGGCAGAGGGTGCATGGCGCGCCCTCCGTTTGCCGGGGCTTACTCCGCGATGGCGACTTCGCCGCGCAGCGAGTGAGGCAGGGCCGAGGTGATCTTCACATTGATGAAGTGGCCGATTTGGCGCGGATTGCCCTTGAAATTCACGATGCGGTTGTTGTCGGTGCGGCCTGCCAGCTCCCCCGGATCCTTCTTCGAAAATCCTTCGACAAGTACGCGCTGGGTGCTGCCCACCATACTCTGGCTGACTTCCGCGGCCAGTTCCTCGATGCGTTTCTGCAGGCGCATCAAGCGTGCGGTCTTCACCCCCGGCGGGGTCTCATCCTTGAGCTCCGCGGCAGGCGTGCCGGGGCGAGGGCTGAAAATGAAACTGAAAGATGCATCGAATCTCACATCCTCGATGAGTTTCATCGTGGCTTCGAAATCGGCTTCCGTTTCACCGGGGAATCCCACGATGAAGTCGGTGGAAATGGATAGATCCGGGCGTGCCGCGCGCAGCTTGCGCACCACGGATTTGTATTCCAGCACGGTGTAGCCGCGCTTCATGGCGGCCAGTACTCGATCCGAGCCAGACTGCACGGGCAGGTGCAAGTGTGAAACGAGTTTCGGCAGGCGCGCGTAGGCGTCAAACACGCTGGCCGTCATCTCGCGCGGGTGTGAGGTGGTATAGCGGATGCGCTCGATGCCGGGCACATCATGCACGCATTCGATCAGGAAGGCGAAGTCCGCCATCTCGTCGGAGTCGAGCGCCATCGGCGCACGCCAGGCGTTCACGTTTTGCCCCAGCAGAGTGACCTCGGTGACGCCTTGGGCGGCGAGCTCGGCCACCTCGGCGAGCACGTCGGCCAGCGGGCGGTAAAGCTCGTCGCCACGGGTGTAGGGAATGATGCAGTAGGTACAGAACTTCGAGCAGCCTTCCATGATGGAAACGAAGGCTGTGGCGCCTTCGACGCGCGCGGGTGGCAGCGCATCGAACTTCTCGTTTTCGGGGAAGCTGATGTCTACCTGTGATTTGCCGGTTTCGCGCTTGGCTTCGATCAGTTCTGGCAGGCGATGCAGGGTCTGCGGGCCGAACACTACGTCTACATAGGGGGCGCGTGCGATGATCGCTTCGCCTTCCTGCGAGGCCACGCAGCCGCCCACGCCGATGATCAGTCCAGGCTTGGCCTGCTTGAGATGCTTGACCCGACCCAGGTCGTGGAACACCTTCTCCTGCGTTTTCTCGCGCACCGAGCAGGTGTTGAACAGGATCACGTCGGCGTCTTCGGGGCGATCAGTCTTTTCCAGACCTTCGTGGGCACCGAGTACGTCGGCCATCTTGTCCGAATCGTATTCGTTCATCTGGCACCCGAAGGTGCGGATATACAGCTTCTTCATCTATTCACTTCTTGTTTCAGGGGCGATCAGTTGGCCGAGCTGGATGCGGACGACGAGGATGACGACGAGCCCGCGGGCGAAGAGGCTGTATCGTCGTACAGCCAGGGGAACAGTTGCCGCCAGATCGAATCGTCCGAAAGCCTCGGCGCATTAACCTTCTGTTCAGCTTCGGTGAGTATCCACACGCGGTGCACCTGGCCTTGCTGGTTGAACTGCACGCGGACGATGAAGGGGCCACTGCCCAGCTGCGAGGTCAGTACCAGGGTGTTCAGCGCGCTGCGGATCTGGGCGCCGGCTGACAACGCGAAGACCCGGGTGTTGAGCTTGATCTGGCGCTCGCTGACCGGCCTCATCTCGGCGCGCGGTGCATCGGCGGGAATGGTGCGCAGAGACAGGGTCTGGGCCGCCAGCGGCAGCGAGCACAGCATCCCCAGGCACAGTGCGAGGCAGGACAGGATCTTCATGACTCTTCCAGGGCAGCAGGAGGGTGGCGGGAAGGCCGCATGGTCCGCGATTCACCGGGCCTAGTCAATCTGCCGGCGCGCGGGCGGCGGATGAGAAAAGCAGCGGAAGATCATTGACGGAGTTGTGGCGGCTTTCTATAATTCCGGGCTCTTTACGGGGTGATGTAGCTCAGATGGTTAGAGCGGCGGATTCATAACCCGCAGGTCGGCGGTTCGATCCCGCCCATCACCACCACCGGAAGAACGCAGAGCCGCTGATCCTGTCAGCGGCTTTTGTTTTTCCGGCTTACACCAATGGCCGGCGATAGCCACCCATGATGCCTGCCGGAGACAGCACGATCTGCCACAACTGGTTGCTGCGTGCCCGGAAGGTGCCTGCGCAGCACTGCAGGTAGTAACGCCACATGCGGCGGAAGCGCTCGTCGTAATGCGCCTTCAGGCGGGGCCAGGCGGCTTCGAAGCGTGCGTACCAGGCCATCAGCGTGCGGTCATAGTCGGGGCCGAAGTTGTGCCAGTCCTCCACCACGAAATCCGTCTCGCTGGTGGTGGCAATTTCGGCCACCGAAGGCAACGCACCGTTGGGGAAGATGTACTTCTCGATCCATGGGTCGATGCCCAGTGTGGAGGTGTTCTTGCCGATGGTGTGCAGCAGGAACAGTCCGTCCGCTGCCAGGCTGCGCCGGGCCATGGCGAAATAGGCGCGATAGTTCTTGTGGCCGACGTGTTCGAACATGCCGATCGAGGCAATGCGATCGAACTTGCGGGCTCCGTCTGCGTTGAACTGGCGGTAGTCCGCGAACTCGAAGCGTACCGGCAAGCCCTCCGCCTTCTGTGCGCCCCAGCGAGCCTGTTCGCGTGAGATCGTGAGGCCCACGCATTCCGCACCGTAACGTTCAGCGGCAAAGCGCATCAGGCTGCCCCAGCCACAGCCGATATCCAGCAGGCGCATGCCGGGTCGTAGGCCGAGCTTGCGGCAGGCAAGATCCAGCTTCGCTTCCTGCGCCTGCTCTAGCGTCTGAGCATTGGCCCAGTAGCCACAGCTATAGGCCATGTAGGGATCGAGCATGGCTTCGTACAGGTCATTGCCGAGATCGTAGTGCGCACGGCCGACCTGCCAGGCGCGCGCCACCGACTGCAGATTGAACAGGCGGGCGCGCAACGCCGCCAGCCAGAGCCCTGGGCGGGCAATTTGTTCATCAAGCCGGGCACGCAATACGCGGGAGATGAGTTCGTCGATCTGTTCGCATTCCCACCAGCCATCCATGTAGCTTTCGCCGAGGCCGATGCTGCCTTGCGCGAGGATCCGTCTCAGGGCGCTGGGGTGGCGGATCTGCAGATCCCATGGGCGGGAGCCATTGATCCTGATGTTTGCTTGGTCCAGGAGGGTTTGCGCTGCGCGCCCTCCGCTGATGTCGTCAACAGACTGTGATGAAGGCCAGGTGAGTTCACTTGCCATGCAGCAACCTCCGTTCAACCGATCAGAGCGTCCTGGGGATTATCGTTTCGTCAGGAATTGATTTCCTCAATGGGCGTGATTGCCTCGTGCCATTGAGGGCACGGGCGCCAATACCGAGGGGAAAAAGATACGCCTTTGTTCCGTAAAGTGAAATGCAAAAGGCCCGCGCTCGGGCGGGCCTTTCATTCCGGGGCGCGTGCTTATTCGGCGCTCTGCTCGGCAGCTGGGGGCTGTGCGACGGTTCTGGCCTGCGCTTGTTCCGGGGTGATGATTTCGATCATGTTGACCACCTTGCGTGCGCCCGCAGTGGTGCGCGCGATATCAACGGCGGCATTGGCCTCGGCCTCTGTGAGGAGCCCCATCAGATAGACGATGCCCGATTCGCTGGAGACCTTGACCTGTGTTCCTGCGACCAGTGGCGAGTCGAACAGTCTGGCTTTGACCTTGGAAGTCAGCAGCGTGTCACCGGATCGGCTGGTGAACGAGGCCGGGTAGGCGATGGATAGTTCGTTGAACACCTCGCGCACGTTGGGAATGCTGCGCGCCAAGGCCTCTACTTCGGCGCGCGATTGCTCGTCCATGGCCTGTCCGGTGAGCAGCACCCAGCGGTTGAAGACCGTGGCCGAGGCGTTGGTCTTGGCTTCCAGTGCGGATGGGAACTGGCGGTTGAAGCGATGCTGGATCTCGGTATCCATGACTTGTTCGCCGTAAGTACGGCGATCGATCGTGGCTGCCACACCTCCGCCGACGCCGACGGCGACCAGCGGAATGCAAGCCTGCAAAAGCCCCGCGACGCACAGGGCAAGGAGGAGGGACAAACGGAAGGATTTGTTCATGCTTCTTCTCCCAGCAAGGAACAGTCAATGCCATCGCACAGGCAGTGGATGGCGAGGATGTGCAATTCCTGGATGCGCGCGGTGCGTGTGTGCGGTACGCAGATGCAGATGTCGTGCTCCTGCAGCGCACTGGCGAGCTGGCCGCCGTCATGGCCAGCCAGCGCCACTACACGCATTTCGCGTTCGTGGGCTGCGGCGACCGCAGCCACCACGTTGGCCGAGTTGCCACTGGTGGATATCGCCAGCAGCACGTCACCGGGCTGGCCCAGTGCGCGGATCTGTTTGGCAAATACCTCTTCCCAGGCGTAGTCGTTGGCGATGGCGCTGAGTACCGCACTGTCGGCACTCAGCGCCAGAGCCGCCAGTTCGGGGCGTTCGCGGTCGAAGCGGCCCATCAGTTCCGAGGCGAAATGCTGTGCGTCGGCCGCCGAGCCGCCGTTGCCGCAGGCCAGCAGCTTGTTGCCGGAGAGCAGGCTGCCCACCATCAGTTCGGTGGCGTTCGCCAGCGGCACTGCCAGCGCTTCGGTGGCGGTGAGGATGTTGTCGGCGGCGTCCTGGAAGGACTGAGCCATGCGGGAGGCAAGGTCCATCGTCGATCAGGCCTGCAGCCCCGTGAGCTCGTCGCAGCCCAGGGCGATGTTCATGCACTGGATCGCCGCGCCCGAAGCGCCCTTGCCCAGGTTGTCGAACCGGGCGACCAGCAGGATCTGTTCCTCATGACCAAAGACGAACAGCTCCGCGCGGTTGGTGTCATTGCAGGCCGTGGCCGGCAGGAAGCCGCCCGCCGGCACTTCGCCCAGTGGCATCACCTTTACGCAGGCTTCGTTCGCATAGTAGGCGGCAAGGCGGGTGTGGATGTCCTGAGGGCTTGGTTTGCCGGGCAGCAGACGCGGTAGCAGAGGGACCGAAACCAGCATGCCCTGCGCGAAGGGGCCGACAACCGGAGAGAAAAGCGGCCGGTGGGTAAGGCCGCTGATGGCGGCCATTTCCGGCAGATGCTTGTGGCCCAGGCCCAATGCGTAGATCCGTGGGCTGAGCATGTCCTGGCCCAGGCTGCCGTGCGTTTCGTAATCCGCGATCATTTCCTTGCCACCACCACTGTAGCCGGTCAGCGAGGTGCAGGTCAGCGGATGGTCGGCCGGCAGCGTGCCATCCGCCACCAGCGGGGTGACCTGCAGGATGAAACCAGTGGCGTGGCAGCCCGGCACGGCAATGCGTTGCGAGTGGCGGATCTTTTCGCGCTGGCCGTGCAGTTCGGGCAGGCCATAGACCCAGTCGGGGTTGGTACGGTGTGCAGTACTGGCATCCAGGAAACGGGTGCGCGTGTTGCCCGCCGCCAGCAGGGAGACGGATTCCTTCGAGGCGGCATCGGGCAGGCACAGGAAGACGATGTCGGCGGCATTGATGTATTCGGCCTTGACGGCGGGGTCCTTGCGTTTGTCCTCGGGGATGGCGAGGATCTCCACATCCTTGCGCGCGGCCAGCCGCTCGTCGATTTTCAGGCCAGTGGTGCCGTGACGGCCATCGATGAATACCTTGAAAGTCATGATTCTCTCGGTCGGAATTTGAGCGTGCGGATTGTAAGGCACGCGATGCTAAGGATTGGTTGCAGGCGGTGTGGATGCTGACAGGCGAATCTGTCAGGGGTTCGCCGATGCTGCGCAAACCGGTGACGGGCGGCCATGCCGGGCACGGGAAAGCCTCTGGTTCTGACCAAGAACGACGCGTGCCCCTGATGTGGTGACGCAGCCTGCCGAAGGCGCACGCTGTCAGGGCCTGACGACAAAAGAGAACAGGCCCCCGCCGGGTTACCGGCGAGGGCCTGTGTCAAGCCGGGAACTAAGCCAGGCTTAGCGGGCTTGCCAGCCGCCGTCGACGTTCACGATGGTGCCGTTGAGGTAGTCCGAAGCCGGTGCGAACAGGAACACGGCGGTGCCCGCCAGATCTTCCGGCTCGCCCCAGCGACCCGCGGGGATGCGGTCCAGGATGGCCTTGTTGCGTTCGGCATCAGCGCGGATCGGGGCGGTGTTCGCGGTGGCGATGTAGCCCGGGGCGATACCGTTGCAGTTGATGCCCTTGGTGCCCATTTCGTTGGCGATCAGCTTGGTGATGCCGGCGATGCCGTGCTTGGAAGCGGTGTAGCCCGGGACCAGGATGCCGCCTTGGTAGGACAGCATGGAGCAGATGTTGATGATCTTGCCGGTGCCGTTGCGGCCAACCACGTGGCGGCAGAAGGCTTGCGACAGGTACATCGGTGCATACAGGTTGATCTGCATGACGAAGTCGAAGTCGGCTTCGGAGTGCTCCAGGAACGGGGCGCGGCGGATGGTGCCGGCGACGTTGCCGAGGAGGTCAACCTTGCCAGCCAGTTCCACGGCTTGGTCGATGACCTTCTGGGGGGCACCCTTCTCGGTCAGGTTGGCTTGCAGATACCACCACTTGCCGCCGGTCTTGGCAACGGCAGCGTCCATGGCGGCGGTCGATTCAGCGGCCATCGGGGTGAAGTCGGCACAGATCACGTTGGCGCCAGCTTCGGCCACCTTGGCGGCGATGGCCGCGCCAATGCCCTGGGCTCCACCGGTGATGAGGGCAACTTTGCCGCTCAGGTCGAAAGGATTGCTCATTCTGTTTTACTCCCGTTGTTGAACGAAAAGCCCGTCCGAGGGGGAAAGGCCTATGAGGGCTGTCACTCCGGTACCACCGTCAGCGAAGGCGGGGCTACCGAACCCGCAGTGCGCGGCTGGCGCCTGCTCGGGCTTCAAGCCGCACGAGTTTACCCCAATCCCGCGCCCCTCGCATCCAACCGGTCGGACGCGTGGGACTTGTTGTTCCAGCCATTTGCGCAGGATCAAGCGAGCGTGTTTTCTGGTTTCCGGCACATATTTAGTTCGTGAATGCCCCACGCAGCCAGGTGATGTTTTCTGCCGTGTGGCTGTCCAGCAGTACGGCATCGAAACGGCAGGGCCGGCCTTGCCATGTACGTCCCTCCGTCTGCAGCCAGTAAGCGGCTGCGCGCCGGATGCGTCGTTGCTTGGCCGGTGTGATGCTGGCGGCGGCTCCGCCATGGCGACTCCCGGCACGCAGACGGACCTCGACGAAGACCAATGCGGCGCCATCCAGTGCGATGAGGTCGATCTCGCCGCCTTTGCTGCGGGCATTACGCGCCAGGATGCGCAACCCTTGCGCGTGCAGATGCGCTTCGGCCAGGCGCTCGGCCCTGGCCCCCGCGTTGCCGGCTTGCAGCGCAGGGCGCCGCAGCAGACAATCCAGCGCTTTCCTGAATCTTTCGGTCCAGCTTGCCATGGCCATCCTGTTGTCAGAAGAAAGCCCGCTCCATGCCGCGCCGGCATTGTATGTGGTGGCCACGCCACTGGGTAACCGGCAGGACATCAGTCTGCGCGCGCTTGCCGTGCTGCGCGCGGTGAACCTGATCGCTGCCGAAGACACCCGCCACTCGCAGCGTCTGCTCGATGCGCACGGTGTCGATACGCGGATGCTGGCCGTGCATGAGCACAACGAGCAGGAGGCCGCCACACGGATCATCGAACGGCTGGATGCCGGCGAACATGTGGCGTTGATCACCGATGCCGGCACGCCAGCGGTGTCGGACCCCGGCGCACGGCTGGTGGCACGCGTGCAGGAGGCCGGGCATGTCGTGGTGCCGGTGCCGGGTGCCTGTGCGGCGGTGGCTGCACTCAGCGCTTCGGGTTTGATGGCGCCGCATTTCCATTTTCATGGTTTCCTGCCGCCGAAGACGGCGGCGCGGCGCGCGGCGCTGGAGGCATTGAAGGCTATTCCAGCCACGCTGGTGTTCTATGAGGCACCTCACCGCGTGACCGAAACCGTGGCGGATCTGGCGGCCGTCCTGGAGCCCGCGCGCGAGATCGTGTTCGCACGCGAGTTGACCAAACTCTTCGAGCAGATCGTGCGCATGCCGCTGACCGAGGCTTCTTCATGGCTGGCGGCGGATGCCAACCGCCAGCGCGGCGAATTCGTGTTGCTGGTGGGGCCTCCCGTGCCCGGCGAAGGACTGGATGCGCAGGCGCGCAGGGTGCTCGAACTGCTGCTGGCCGAGTTGCCGCTGAAGACCGCGGCAAAGCTCGCGGCGGAGATCACAGGGGCGGCGAAGAACGCGTTGTACGACTATGGCTTGAGCCTGAAGAAATGATCCCACCGGTCAGATACAGGCCCGCGATGCGCGTGGCACACCCTGTGCGATCGGCATGAATTTTGGCAGTAGGGTGCGCTACGCGTACCGGCTAAGGGTCCGAAGCACGGCAAGAGATCACAAACAGCCATTCTCAGGCATCCGGCCGCTGCCACATCCAGATGGCCACACCTGCCAGCACGATGCTGACGCCGATCTGTGCGGATAGAGGCATTGGCGCCAGCCACATCCAGGCAAGGCTCACGCTCATCATGGCGCAGGCGAGCCATTTCGCCTTGCGCGGGATGGCCCTGCGCTCGCGCCAGCGCCGGATATCCGGCCCCCAGCGGGGATGGTCCAGCAGCCAGGCCTCCAGCCGCGGCCAGCCCCGGCCGGCGGCCCAGGCTGCGAGCAGCACGAATGGGACGGTCGGCAGGCCGGGCAGGAAGATGCCGACGATGCCCAGTGCCAGGCTCAGCAATGCAAGGCAGCGCCAGGCGAGGGCGATCAATGCGCGGCGCATGGTGGGGTTTCAGGCTGCCCGATGCGTGCGCAGGCCGACGCTGTCCAGCCATGCGCTGAAGGCCTGACGGGCCTGTTGCTGCAGGACTGGGGCGAAACGCAGATTGTCCGTGCGCAGTTGCGTCACCGACAGGCCTGCCGCACTGATCTCCCCTGCGTGGCCGATGAGCCAGCGCTCCAGCGCAGGCTGGCTGCCTTCCGGATGGCACTGGAAGGCCAGCGCATGCCGTCCCCAAGTGAAGGCCTGATGTGCGCAGAGCGGCGTGGAAGCCAGCAGGCGTGCGCCCTCTGGCAATTCGAATGTATCTCCATGCCAGTGCAGCATGCTGGTGTGTTCTTCACCCAGGTGGCTCAATGACGATTGTTGTCCGGCTTCGGTGAGCGTCAGAGGCGCCCAGCCGATTTCCTTGGCTGGGCCGGGAAATACGCGTGCCCCGAGCGCCCTGGCCATCAACTGGGCGCCGAGACAGATGCCCAGCGTGGGAAGGTCTGCCGCCAGGCGAGCACGCAGCAGGTCGAGCTCATCCCGCAGGAAGGGATAGTCGGTTTCATCATTGGCCCCGATGGGGCCACCCAGAACCACGAGAAGGTCCGGCGCGAGCGGGTCCAGCGTGGCGAGATCATCGACGCCGGCATCGCGGTATTCATGCGCGATGCCGCGTTCGGACAGCACACCTGCGAGGCTGCCGAGATCTTCGAAGGCGAGATGGCGGATGGCGACGGCGTTCATGCGCAGGTGTCCTCTGGGGCGGCTGGCCTGCAACGATAGCGCAGCCACGCGGGTCGTGGGCATGAAAAGCCATCCGGGATCCCTGGAAATCTGGATGTCCCGGATTCCGGCTTTCGCCGGAATCAGTGCCGTTGGTGACTCACCACTTCCAGAGCGTACCGTCCTCCAGGCGTGCCACCGGCAGGTAGGCGGGCTCATAGGGGTATTTCGCCGCCAGCTTCTCGTCGAATTCGATGCCCAGGCCCGGCTTGTCGCCCGGGTGCATGTAGCCATCCTCGAAGCTCCAGTTGTGCGGGAAGACTTCCAGCATCTGCTCGGAGTAGCCCATGTATTCCTGCACGCCGAAGTTGGGTACCCACAGGTCGAAGTGCAGCGCCGCAGCCATGCAGACGGGAGACAGGTCTGACGGCCCGTGCGAGCCGGTGCGCACCTGGTAGAGCGAGGCGAAATCCGCGATGCGGCGCATGCCGCTGATGCCGCCGGCATGCGTTATGGTGGTGCGGATGTAGTCGATGAGCTGTTCCTCGATGAGCTGCTTGCAATCCCAGATACTGTTGAACACCTCACCGACCGCGATGGGCGTGACGGTGTGCTGGCGGATCAGGCGGAAGCATTCCTGGTTTTCGGCTGGCGTTGGGTCTTCCAACCAGAACAGGCGGTGATCTTCCACGGCCTTGCCGAAGCGCGCGGCCTCGATCGGCGTGCAGCGGTGGTGCATGTCGTGCAGCAGATGCTCATCGAAACCGAAACGCGCACGTACCGCTTCGAAAAGCTTCGGTGTGAAATCCAGGTATTTCTCGGTGGACCAGATCTGCTCTTCGGGCCAGTGGCCCTTGGTGGCCGGTTCATAGGCCAGGCCTTTGCCCTTGGCCATGCCGTAGGTGGTCTTCATGCCGGGGACGCCGCATTGCACACGGATCGCCTTGAAGCCCTGCTCCTTGTGCCTGGCGTAGTCGTCGAGCACCTCGTCGATGGTGTGGCCGGTGGTGTGGCAGTACACCATCACGCCGCTGCGCGAGGCACCGCCGAGCAACTGGTAGACCGGCAGGTTGGCGGCCTTGCCCTTGATGTCCCACAGCGCCTGGTCAATGGCCGATATCGCCGACATGGTGACCGGGCCGCGGCGCCAGTAGGCGCCCTTGTAGAAGAACTGCCAGATGTCCTCGATCCGGTGGGCGTCACGCCCGATCAACTGCGGGCACAGGTGGTCGCGCAGATAGGAGGCCACTGGCAGCTCGCGGCCGTTGAGGGTGGCATCCCCCAGGCCGGTGAGGCCGCTCTCGGTGGTGATCTTCAGGGTCACGAAATTGCGCCCCGGGCAGCTGACGAATACTTCGGCTTTCTGGATCTTCATGGTCGTTGCCTTCAGTTCTGGTTCAAGGAAGCCTGCTGGCTCCAGGATTGGCGGTTGAGCTGTCGGACCGCTTCGCGAGCGCCACCGGCCAGCAGACCCGCGTAGGCGGTGCTTACGGCCCGCACGAAGGTTTCGCTGTCGATCAGGTCGCGCCCGAAAATGCTTTCCAGTGAGAGGAGGGCGCGTACGCGCGCATCGCCCTCGGCGCTGGCGGCGACCTTGGCGGCGATGGCCTCGCGCTGCGGATCGCTGATCTCGATGGGATGACCCTGTTCGTCCATGCCGCCGACGTAGCGCATCCACGCCGCCACGCCGAGCGCGAGGTGGTCGAAGCGCTTGCCGTGGGCGAGCAGCCAGCGGATCGGGTCGAGCAGGCGCTGCGGCAGCTTCTGGCTGCCATCCATGGCGATCTGCCAGGTGCGGTGCTTGAGGGCCTTGTTGCGGTAGCGGTCGATCAGCGAGCCGGCATAGGCCGCCAGGTCGACACCGGTCACTCGCAGCGTGGGCGCCTGTTCCTGAAGCATCAGCGCGTGCGCGGCCGTGGCGTAATCGGGGTCTTCCATGCAGTCGCAGATGTGCGCGTAGCCGCCGAGATAGCCCAGATAAGCGAGGAAACTGTGGCTGCCGTTGAGCATGCGCAGCTTCATTTCTTCGTAGGGCAGCACGTCGGCGACCAGTTCGGCGCCGACCTTTTCCCAGGCTGGCCGGCCGGCGACGAAGTTGTCCTCGATGACCCACTGGCGGAAGGGCTCGCCGGCAACCGCAGCCGGATCGTCGATGCCGCCGAGCAGTTCGCGCACCTTGGCCAGCGTTTCGGGGGTCACTGCCGGCACGATGCGGTCGACCATGGTGGAGGGGAAGCTCGCATGGGTTTCGATCCAGTCGGCCAGCGCGGGTTCCTGCGCGCGGGCGAGGCCCAGCACGACGTTACGCGTGACGTGGCCGTTTTCCGGCATGTTGTCGCAAGACATGACGCTGAACGCCGGCAGCCCCCGGTCACGGCGTTGTCGTAGTGCGGCAACGATCACACCGGGCGTCGATTGCGGTGTATCCGGGTGAGCGAGATCGTGCTGGATCATCGGGTGATCGGCGTTCAGCGCGCCGGTGGCGGGATGGTGGCAGTAGCCTTTTTCGGTGACGGTGATCGAGACGATGGCGACCGCAGGGTCGCACAGGGCTTCGAGCACTGGTGCCAGTCCGTCGACGGCGGCGTGCAGCGCCTGGCGGACCACGCCGACGACGCGGCAATGCCAGTGGTCTTGCGCCATCTCGGCGACGGTGAAGAGGTGGTCCTGGGCGCGGATATCGGCGATCTGCTGTTCGCCACCGACGAGATTTACCTCGCAATAGCCCCAATCGCTACCGTGCGACTGCGCGAGCTGCTCTGCGAACACCGCCTGATGGGCGCGGTGGAATGCGCCGAAGCCGATGTGCACGATGCGGGTCTTGAGGGCCTGGCGGTCATAGCCAGGCCGGGCGACGCTGGCGGGCAGGGCGTCGAACTGCGTGATGCGCTTCATGATGCGGGTCTTTCTTTCGGAATGAGGTGGTTGTCCGGGCGGAGTCAGTCAGGCACCGCCACGCGATAGACGGCACGCCGGCCGCTGGCGTTGGAGGTGAAGAAGACGGCGCCGTCGGCGTGGTTGAAGATCGGGTGCGGGTGGCTGTCCTGGCAGTCCCAGATCGATCGGTGCTGGCACAGCGGGCGCCATTCGATCTGGCGGCGGGCCCAGTCGACCTGCTGCAGGCAGATCCATTCTCCGCCCCAGTTCTCGTTTTCGGGCGCGCCCTCGGGGTGGTAGTAGCCGTCGGACACCAGCCAGTTGCCATGCCGATTGCCAGCGGTGAAGTGGCCGTAGCGGTGGTAGGCGGCCGGCAGGGCGATCTCCACCGGGGCGTGCCCTTGCGGATCGACGCGGCCAACGTAAGCCAGGCCGTTGGCGTACTTGCCGTGATAGATGATGTGGCTGCCGTCGGCCTCCCACATTTCGTGGCAGGTCCAATCGGCGCGGGAGCGGCCGTCACCCTCCTGACGCAGGCGGATGTGTTCGCGCCCGTTCCAGATCCACATCCGGCGGATGCCGCAATCGCCAGGCCATTCGTGGTTATAGAGGATTACATCTGCATCGACCGGGCTGAACTGAACATGGGTGATCCACGCACGGCTGACCCGTTCGCGCTTGAGCAGCCCGCCGCTTTCCGTGTCATACACGTTGAGGTAGGAGTTGAGGTTTTCCGCCTGTACGCGCGCATCGATGTCGTAATCGGGCTTGTCCGCGATGACTTCATTCTTTTTCTCGCCGTCACCCACGCTGTAGTTCGGCGCATCGTTGACGAAGCTTTCCGCTTCCAGCGCACGCGCATCGGTGGTGGGGATGCACAGGCGCTGGCCGTCGGTCGAAACATGGGTGAAGGCGGTGACCTGGTCGGCCGGAATCCGGCCGAGCACGCGGCGATTGCCTTGCAGGTCGCAGCACACGATGTCATCGCCCTGCAAGTAATAGAGTTTGCGGCCGGCGGCATCGAAGCTGACGCTGGCCTTGCCGAAGCCGCGCCGCGGATTGCCGTTGAAATAGACGTAGGACTTCAGCGTGCCCTCGGTGTTGGCGCTCAGTTGCACCTCTTCGCCATCGGGCAGGCGCTTCAGGTAAAGATTCGGGTGGCCGCTGCGGTCGCTGATGAAGACCAGACAGTCGTCGCTGCCGGACAGGCTGGAGCTGGTGAAATACAGGAGCTGATCGTTGGCGTTCGCACCCGTCGTGACGAGCGTGGGCGTCGCCTGGCTCGGGCTGGTCATGGTGTATTCCTTCATGAAAGGTGGAAAGGCGCCGGCCCGTCGCGCTGCCGCTGCGCGGGCCGGGCCTGTGTTACATCACGGGGTGCCCCGTGATCAGGCTGGGCAGCCAGGTGGAGAAGCCGGGCACATAGGTGACCACCGCCATGGCCACGAACAACGCCATGTAGAAGGGCAGGATGGTGCGCATGACCTGCCCCACCGATACGCCACCGATGGCGCAACCGATGAACTGCACGGTGCCCACTGGCGGCGTGTTCAGCCCCAGCGCGCAGTTGAGCAGCAGCACCATGCCGAACTGCACCGGGCCCATGCCCATCTGCATCGCCAGCGGCAGGAACAGCGGCGTGCAGATCAGGATGGTGGCGGCCATGTCCATGAAGGTGCCGAGCGCGAACAGGATGATGTTGATCAGCGCGAACATGATCAGCGGGTTGTCCGTTGCGCTCAGCAGCAGCTTGGCCGTCAGGTCCGGCAGCTCCAGGTAGGCCATCTGCCACTGCAGGATGTTGGACACCCCGATCAGCAGCAGCACGATGCCGGTAGTCTTGGCTGCCTTCGAGCAGGCCATCATCAGCTTCTTCCAGTTCATCGTGCGATAGACCAGGAAGGTCAGCGCCAGCGAGTAGCACACCGCGATGCCTGCCGCCTCGGTCGCAGTGGTCACACCGCCGATGATGCAGCCGAGGATGATGGCCACCACGAAGAGCCCGCGGCCACGAAGGACAGCAGCACTGCATTCCAGCCCGGGAAGCGGTCGAGCACCGTGCTGCCGTCGGCACGCTTGGGAAAACCGTTCTTGACGGCGACCCAGTAGGCTGCGAAGAGCATGCAGATCATCAGGCAGACCACCGGCAGCAAGCCGGCGAACATCAGATCGCCGATGGACACGCCGCGCACCATCTGACCATTCACGAGGCCGCTCGCGCCCTGGGCAGCGAAGGCATAGATGATCAGGTTGTGCGAGGTGGGCATCAGCGCGCCGCACAGCGCCGCATGGGTGGTGACGTTGACTGCGTAGTCGGCGCTGTAGCCCTCCTTCTTCATCATCGGGATCATCACCCCGCCCATCGCCGATACGTCGGCGCCCGGCGAACCGGAGACGCCGCCGAACAGCGTGCAGGCCATGACGTTGGCCATGCCCAGGCCGCCGCGCCAGTGGCCGACCATGTTGCGCGCGAAGGTGACGATCTTCTCGGCGATGCCGCCGTGCAGCATGATCTCGCCGGAGAAGATGAAGAAAGGAATGGCCAGGAACGAGAACACGTTCATGCCCGAGACCATCGACTGGAAGGCGGTGGCCAGCGGCAGGCCCTCGACGAGGAAGGCCAGGATGCACGACAGCGCGATCGCAAAGGCGACCGGCAGGCCGAGCATCAGGAAGAGCAGGAAGCTCAGCGAAAGGACGGTCAGTACCATGACGGCTCCACTTCCTTGCCGGTGAACATGGCAATGAGATGCTCTATCGAGAACAGCACGATGAGCACGCCGGCGATCACGCAGGGCGCGTAGCGCACGGCTTCAGAGATATCGAGTGTCGGGATCATGTTGCTATAGACCGCGAGGGCCATCTGAAGACTGCCGGCGAACAGCACGACGCCAAAGGCGATGCTGAGCAGACCGACGATGACGCCGATGATGAATTGCACTTTCTTCGGCAGGATCACCACCAGCGAATCCATGCCGATGTGCCCGGCCTCGCGCACACCGGCGGAAGCGGCGAACATCGCCACGGAGATCACGAGGATCAGCGCAAGCTGCTCCACGTAGGGCGGTGCGTTGTGAAACACGTAGCGCATCACCACACCCCACAGCACGAGGGCGGTGATGCCGAGCAGGGCGGCCACGGCGACGTACATCGCCCAGCGTGACAACCTTGCATTCAGGCGGGTCAACCAGTTCATCCGTTTCTCCCCGGGAGGTGCCGGAGCACCTCCCTTTCATCCGGGCCGTGAGGCCCACAAAGACGCGTTACTTGACCTCGACGATCTTCTTCACGAGTTCCTTTGCCTGGGGAGTGGTGGAGAACTTGTCCCACACCGGCTTTTCGAGCGCCACGAAGGCGTTGTGGTCCACGTCATTGACGAAGGTGACCTTGGCATCGGTGAGGATCTTCTTGGACGCTTCCATCTTGGCGTCCCACAGCTTCTGGTAGTAATCCACCGAGGCCTTGGCGGCTTCACGGATGATTTTCTGCTCCTCGGCGGGCAGCGTGTCCTACACCTTCTTGGAGAACACCACCACTTCCGGAATGCGGGTGTGCTGGATTTCGCTGAAGAAGGTGGCCACTTCGTAGTGGCGTGCGGTTTCGAAGGTTGGATAGTTGTTTTCGGCGGCCTCGACCAGACCGGTGCGCAGCGCGGTGTAGACCTCGGCGGTCGGGATGGGGATGGGCGAGCCACCCAGTGCCTGGATCATGCTCACGAAGAGGTCGGACGAGATCACGCGGATCTTCAGCCCCTTCATGTCGGCGGGCGTGCGTACGGGTTTCTTCGCGTACACCGAGCGGGCGCCGGCGTCATACAGCGCCAGGCCGATGAAGCCGGCCTTCTCGAAGCTGGCCAGCAGTTCGTCGCCGACCGGGCCACGGATCACTTTCTGGAAGTGCGCGTTGTCGCGGAAGATGAACGGGAAGGAAGGGACCTGCGTTTCCGGCACGATGCCATGGAAGGTGCTGATGCTCAGGCGCGACATATCCAGCGTGCCGATCTTCACCTGCTCGACCACATCTTTCTCCGAGCCCAGCGTGCTGTTGACGAAGACCTTCACGCCGTATTTGCCCTTGGTCTTCTCCTGCAGGATCTTGCCCATGTATTCGACCGCCTGGACGGTCGGATAGTCGCGCGGGTGCACGTCCGCCGAACGGAAATCGCGTGCCTGGGCTGCGCCCGCGAAGATCGTCGCGCACAGCGTCGCAACGACGGCCACTTGTTTCGTCTTCATGTCTGCTCTCCTTTTTGGTGGATGGCCACGCCTCGCCGATACCGGGCATCTGGAAGCTTGGTCGAGAGCAATTAAAGAGCTTCAATTTCCAGAGATAAAGCTAGGGTTTACCAACAAGATTCAGCCTGCTTGATGTGAATCAACGAATGTGTTTGGCATCGTTAGGTCTGTTTGTGTGAAGCGTGTTTACTTGCTTTATGTATCTGTACTGTCATATAAATCATCTGGTTAGATGAGTGTTTCGCTGCATGTAGTGATGTTTTTCCAGAGCCCTGGTTGTCTTTTTAGGGGGCTGGAGAGTGTGTCGCCTGATTTATTTAAGGCCATCAATAATCGATCTTTTGGAGCAAGAGTTTCCTGCCGTGAATCGTCCTTCTGTCCGCCGTTTTGGATCGGTGACTGGCAAAATGCGGTACGAACTTCGTCAGCCGTGCAGTAACCCTCTCGGCTTTGGTTTACCCACGGATCCGTCATGTCAAAACGACCCGCTACCTTGAAGGATGTTGCTGCCGCTGCCGGCGTGTCGACTGCCACCGTCTCGATGATTCTCAACCGCCGCTACCAGTTCAAGCCGGAGGTCGAGGCGCGTGTGCGCGAGGCCATCGTGGCCCTGAACTATCGTCAGAATCCAGGGGCGCGCAGCATGGCCACAGGCCTGTTCGGCTCCATCGGTCTGGTGGTGCTGGATATCCGCAACCCGCACTTCACCAATATCGTCCACGGCGCCAGCATCAGGGCACAGGCGCATGGTTACAACCTGATCGTGGTGGATCTGAAGGAGGATGTGTCGCACGCACAGCAGACCATCGATGATCTGGCCCGGCGTGTCGATGGGCTGATCCTCAGCCTGCGTTTGCCGGAAGCAGCACGCGACCTGCCGCTGCAGCTGGGCAAACCAGCGGTGCTGTTCGGCCAGACCCTGCACGAGCCGGGGGCGCCACCGCCTTCGCCTTCGATCCAGATTCGTGGCTGGGAAGCAGCGTTGCTGTTAGGTCGCCACGTCCTGGAAGCAGGGCGTCAGCGCATCACCTATGTGGGTTACGGCAAGTCGATCTGGAATGCCGACCGTGTCAATGCGTTGCGTGAGCTGGCGAACGGTGCGGAGGTGCGCGAGCTCAGCGTCGATACGCAGACAATGGAGGCCGGCGAGGCGATTGCTGCGAGCCTCGTCTACGACGACTACAAGACCGACGCCATCGTCTGCTACAACGACATGATCGCCATCGGCCTGCTGCACGGTTTGTGCGCGCTGGGCGTACGGGTGCCTGACGACATCCTGCTCGCCGGCTTCGACAACATTCCGGTGTCGCGCTACGTCACGCCATCGCTGACTACTGTGGACATGCGCAGCGAAGATCTGGGCGGCCATTCGCTGGAGCGCCTGCATCGTGCCATCCAGAGTGGGGACTACAGCCCGACGGTCGAATACCTGGAGCCGCGCCTACTTGTGCGTGCGTCGACGCAGCTGGGCAGGGTCTGAGCGTGGGTCGTTATCGGTGGCTGACAAAGAAAAAGCCCGCATTGTGCAGGCTTTTGAGAGGTTTTGATACGTTCTGCTACTTGTTTTTGGTGGGCCCCCCGAGAGTCGAACTCGGCACCAACGGATTCCGGTTTGTGTGGCTTTCGCCACTCCCTGGACTATGCCTTCACCATGGCTTTCGCTGTAGGTGGGCGCCGTCTAGTCTCTACACCTTCAACGATGCTTGCGCATCGAAGCTTGGCTCGGTGTTGCCGTATGCGTTGCCGCACTTAGGTTTCGCCGAATTTGACGCCATCCCGTACGCAGTTTCCACACGTACGGCACAAATTTTATGAGTCCGCTGCTCTAACCAGGCATGAGCTAGAGGCCCGACGCCCGCGCACAGGCGCGGGCGGTGGAACGGTTTAACCTTCGCCGTCGAGGAAGCTGCGCAGCTTCTCGGAGCGGCTGGGGTGGCGCAGCTTGCGCAGTGCCTTGGCTTCGATCTGACGGATGCGTTCGCGCGTGACGTCGAACTGCTTGCCAACCTCTTCCAGCGTGTGGTCGGTGTTCATTTCGATGCCGAAGCGCATGCGCAGCACCTTGGCTTCCCGTGGCGTGAGCGAATCGAGAATTTTCTTGGTGGTGTCTTTCCGCGAGGAGTACAGCGCCGCTTCGGCCGGAGCCAGCGTGGCGGTATTCTCGATGAAGTCGCCCAGGTGGGAGTCGTCGTCGTCACCGATCGGCGTTTCCATGGAGATCGGCTCTTTGGCGATCTTCATGATCTTGCGGATCTTGTCTTCCGGCATCTCCATCTTCTCGGCCAGCGTGGCGGGATCGGGTTCTGCCCCCGTTTCCTGCAGGATCTGGCGCGAGATGCGGTTCATCTTGTTGATCGTCTCGATCATGTGCACCGGGATACGGATGGTGCGAGCCTGGTCCGCAATGGAGCGGGTGATGGCTTGGCGGATCCACCAGGTGGCGTAGGTCGAGAACTTGTAGCCGCGACGATATTCGAACTTGTCCACCGCCTTCATCAGGCCGATGTTGCCTTCCTGGATGAGGTCGAGGAACTGCAGACCGCGGTTGGTGTACTTCTTGGCGATCGAGATCACGAGACGCAGGTTCGCTTCGGTCATCTCGCGCTTGGCGCGGCGCATCTTGGCCTCGCCGGTGCTCATCTGCTTGTTGATCTCCTTGAGATCCTTGAGCGGGATTTGGATGTGATCCTGCAGCGCGATGAGTTTCTGCTGCTCTTCAAGGATGGCCGGCTGCAGGCGCATCAGCGTGGTCGCGTAATTCGCGCCGCTGGCGATCTCGCCCTTCAGCCAGTCGAGATTGGTTTCGTTGCCCGGGAACACCTTGATGAAGTGTTGGCGCGACATGCCGGCGCGCTCGACGCACATGTCGAGGATCTGGCGTTCGTGCTTGCGCACGTTTTCCACCATGTGGCGCACGTTGTCGCACAGGCTTTCGATCTGGCGGGCGGTGAAACGGATGTTCATCAGCTCGGCGCTGATCTGTTCGTGCAGCTTCTGGCTGGCCTTGTCGTGCGGACCTTTCTTGACAAGGATGGGCATCATCTTGTCGTAGAGCGCACGGATCGCTTCGAACCGCTCCATGGCCTCGGCCTTGAGCTGGGCGAGCGAGGCGGCGGCGGCAGAGCTGCCGCTGCCATCGTCGTCTTCATCCTCTTCTTCGTCGTCATCGCCGCCACCGTCGCCGTCCGCGTCGTCGCCATCCGCGTCAGCATCGGCACTGGCGGCTTCGGCGGCCTCTTCGGCGTTCGGGTCGACCAGGCCATCGATGAGCTCGTCGATACGCATCTCGTCCTTGCCAACCTTGTCGACCATGGCAAGGATGTCCGCCATGGTCGAGGGGCAGGCCGAAATGGCGATCACCATGTGCTTCAGGCCTTCCTCGATACGCTTGGCGATCTCGATTTCGCCTTCACGCGTGAGCAGCTCTACGGTGCCCATCTCGCGCATGTACATGCGTACGGGGTCGGTGGTGCGGCCGAATTCGGAGTCGACGGTGGACAGTGCCTGTTCGGCTTCTTCCTCGGCCGCTTCGTCGACCGAAGCGGACGGCACGCTGTCGGACAGCAGCAGCTCCTCGGCCGCAGGAGCCTGGTCAAAGACACGGATACCCATGTCATTGAAGGTCGAGATGATCGACTCGATCTGCTCCGCATCGACGAGGTCGTCCGGCAGGTGGTCGTTGATCTCGGCGTAGGTGAGGTAGCCACGCTCCTTGCCCAGGGCAATCAGGTTTTTCAGGCGGGTGCGGCGGACTTCGGCATCCTTGCTGTTGTCAGCCGGGGAGAGAACGATGGGCAATTCCCGGGTTTTTTCCTTGCTCCGCGCCGCCTTGGCTTTGGGGCTGTCTTTACGCGCTTCTGTTGCTTTTTCCTTGGCCATCTGTTCCTCGGTTCAAGGGCGTTAATTCGGGAAAACCGTAAATTCTAGGTTCTCAGACGGGTTTTTGTCCAGCTCTAAGCTTCTGTTTTTGCGCGGGAAGCGTTGCGTAATCGCGCATTTCCTCGGTGCTCAGGCGCTCTCCGGCGGCCAGGCGCTGCTGCAGCGCGGCGAAGCGCTGATCCAGGCTTGCGACACGCAAACTAGTGACGAAACCAAGTAGTTCCTGCTCTTCCAGTTGGGGGTCTGCTTCTTGCTCAGGAAGCAGATCCTCGCCACTCAGCAACTCGGCAAGCAGCGTGCGTCGGTTTTCGTCTTCGCTGGATTGATAGAGCGCAGCCAGCGCAGCACCGTCGAGATCGTGGTGGTCGTGGATGTCGCGCATCGCTTGCAGCAAGCCGCCTTCGAGGCCTTCGCCGACGAGCTCGGCGATGTCGCCAGGCAGTCTGTCCATCAGTCGTGGCCGGCTGGCGAGCAGGCGAAGCAGCCCGCGCTGCGGGCTGGTGGGAGGCTTGCGGGGCCCGCTAGGGCGTGGCGCCGTGCGTTTCTTGCCTCCCTCGCGGGCTGGTGCGCGTAACCCCAGGGCGCGAGCGACTTCTGTCTGGTCCATCTGTGCGTCGTCGGCCAGTAGGCGCAGTGTCTGCAGTTGCAGTATTGGTGCGCTGATGCGCGGGATCAGGGCCTTGGCTTCGTGAACCAGTTTGGCCCGATCCTCGGGGATGCTGAGATTCAGATCGCCGCGCAGCTCGCGCAGCAGGAATTCAGACAGCGGCATGGCGTCGTGTACCGCGCGTTGGAATGCTTCCAGCCCTTCCGCGCGGATGTAGCTGTCCGGATCGTGTTCGGGTGGCAGAAACAGGAAGCGCACTTCGCGGTCATCCGCGAGTTGGTCGAGGCTGTTCTCCAGTGCTCGACGGGCGGCTTTGCGGCCAGCGTTGTCACCATCGAAGCAGAACACCACCTTTTCTGACTGGCGGAACAGTTTCTGGATGTGCGTCGCCGTAGTGGCCGTGCCGAGTGTAGCCACTGCGGATCCAAAACCGTATTGCGCCAGCGCTACGACGTCCATGTAGCCTTCCACCACCACGACCACGCCACTTTCGCGAATGGCCTGACGTGCGCCGAACAGGCCGTAAAGCTCGCGGCCCTTGTCGAAGAGTGGAGTTTCGGGAGAGTTCAGGTACTTCGGCTCGCCTTGGCCGAGCACGCGCCCACCGAAGCCGATGATGTTGCCGCGCTGATCCTGGATGGGGAACATGATGCGGTCGCGGAAACGGTCGTAGCGGCGACCTGTGTCGTTCTGGATCACCAGGCCGGCTTCGAGCAGTGCGGGGCTGTCGTAATCGCTGCCGAAGGTCTGGCGCAAGGCGTTCCAGTCGTCCGGTGCGTAACCGATGGCAAAGCGTTTGGCGATCTCTCCGGTCAGGCCGCGCTGGCGCAGGTATTCGATGGCCTGCGGTGCGTGGCGCAGCTGGTCACGGAAATAGCGCGTGGCGCGCTCCGTGGCCTCGTGTAGCGAGGACAGCTGGCTGCGGCCGACCTGCGGCGCATTTTCTGCGGGCAGCTGCAGGCCGGCCTGCTGGGCGAGATCCGTAATGGCATCGCGGAAGGACATGCCGCAATACTCCATCAGGAAGCCGACGGCTGTGCCGTGCGCGCCGCAGCCGAAGCAGTGGTAGAACTGCTTCGTCGGGCTGACCGTGAACGACGGGCTCTTCTCGTTGTGGAAAGGGCAGCAGGCCATGTAATTGGCTCCGCCTTTCTTGAGAGGCACGTAACGTTCGATCAGGCCGACGATGTCGGTTCTGGCCAGAACTTCCTGAATGAAGGATTCGGGGATCATGACGGCGAGTGATGCGGGCTGCACAGCCAGCGGTATGTGAGGCCGAAGGGGTCTCGCCATCCACTTGTTGTATGTACCGCTGCGTTTATTTTGCTAGCGCCACCTTCACCTTGGCCGATACGGCAGTCATGTCCGCGCGGCCTGCAAGCTTCGGTTTGAGCACGCCCATCAGCTTGCCCATGTCGGCCGGGCTGGCGGCACCAGTCGCTGTAATGGCTGCGGCAATCTCGGCGTCGATCTCCGCATCGGAAAGTGCGGCAGGCATGTAGGCTTTGAGCACTTCGATCTCGGCGCGCTCTGCGTCGGCCAGACCTAGGCGGGCGGCAGCTTCATACTGGCTTACGGAATCGCGGCGCTGTTTGATTAGCTTGTCGATGACGACCTGGATTGCAGCATCATCCAACGTGATCCTTTCGTCGACTTCCCGTTGCTTGATGGCGGCCAGCAACAGGCGGATGGTGCCGAGTTTCGCGCTTTCCTTGGCGCGCATGGCGGCCTTTATGTCTTCCGAGATGCGTTCCTTGAGACTCATGATTTCTCCGGTAGGGCAAAACACAAAAACCCGGCCGCCTGGTTAGGCTCCGGGTCTTGCATCCAGCAAATCGTGCTGAGGGCCGACGGGCGGCCCCGGCCGATCAGTACAGCTTCGGCGGCAGGGTCTGGCTGCGCAGGCGCTTGTGCAGGCGCTTCACTGCGGCGGCCTTCTTGCGCTTGCGCTCGGCCGTGGGCTTTTCGTAGAACTCGCGAGCACGCAGTTCGGTCAGCGTGCCGGCCTTCTCAATGGTGCGCTTGAAGCGGCGGATGGCGACTTCAAACGGCTCGTTTTCCTTGACGCGTACACCAGGCATTCTGTATTCCTTGCTGGACAGACTATGGGAAAACTCGCTAGTCTATCCGTTCCGGCTTGAAATTCCAAGCCCTTTGTCAACACCCAGCGTAGAATTGCAGTCATGAAGAAGTCCCTACTCGTTCTCGGCATCGAATCCTCCTGCGACGAGACCGGTATCGGTCTGGTCGATACCGAGCGGGGCCTGCTGGCACACCGCGTATTTTCCCAGATCGACCTGCATGCGGCCTACGGTGGTGTGGTGCCCGAACTGGCTTCGCGCGACCATGTGCGTCGCATCGTTCCACTGATCCGTGAGACTCTGGCGGCAGGCGAGTGCGAACTGACCGCACTGGATGCCATCGGATACACAACGGGGCCAGGGCTTGCAGGCGCTCTGCTGGTTGGCGCCGCGGTAGCGGAGTCGCTGGGGTTTGCATTGCAGATTCCAGCTGTCCCCATCCACCATCTGGAAGGTCATCTGCTTTCCCCGATGCTCTCCAGCGATGCGCCCGTCTTTCCTTTTGTGGCCTTGCTGGTGTCTGGTGGGCATACTCAACTGATGCGTGTCAGTGGCGTCGGCGAGTATGCATTGCTGGGCGAGAGTGTGGATGATGCCGCCGGCGAGGCGTTCGACAAGACGGCAAAACTGCTGGGGCTGCCCTATCCAGGCGGGCCGGCGTTATCTCGTCTGGCGACGCAGGGGGTACCGGGGAAATTCCGGTTGCCGCGCCCGATGAAGCATTCCGGTGATTTGATGTTCAGTTTTAGCGGACTCAAGACTGCCGTGCTGACGGCAACCCGCAGGGCGGATTTCAGGCCGGAACAAATGGCGGATCTGGCCGCGGAATTCCAGGAGGTCGTGGTCGAGGTGCTATGCGTTAAGGCGCGCGAAGCGCTGAAGCAAACCGGGCTGAAACAACTGGTAGTTGCGGGGGGCGTGGGGGCCAATGCGCGTCTGCGTGAGCGTCTGCATCAAGAAGTTGGACGGCGCGGCGGCAAGGTCTATTTCCCTGAGCTGGAATACTGTTCGGATAATGGTGCAATGATCGCCTTTGCCTGTGCCATGCGTTTGCGCGCAAGTCATCAGGTGGAGCGAGGCGAAGGCGCTTTTGCCGTTCGCCCGCGCTGGCCATTGGCTGAGATCGGCTGATGCTCAGGTTTTTTTCTTGCGGCCTATACGGCTTTCCTCGCCGCGTAGCAGGCGCTGGATATTGGCCTGATGACGCCAGATGAGGACAGCCACCATCGCAGCGACTGCCGTGGTCCAGTGTTCCGCGCCCATTTGCCAGTGGGTCAGGGCTGGCGCAGAAACGGCTGCGAGAATGGCTGCGAGTGATGAGTAACGCGTGATGATTGCCGTGGCGAGCCAGACTGCGAGCACTAGGCCTCCCAGGGCAGGGCTCAGGCCGAAAAGCACGCCGGCGGCGGTTGCCACGCCCTTGCCGCCCTTGCCACGCAGAAAAAACGAAAACACATGCCCCAGAAAGACCGCCACAGCTGCGCCGGCCTGGGTCCAGACATCCAGCCCCCAGTCCGCGCCATGATGGCGCACCAGCCAGACGACCAGCCAACCTTTCGCAGCGTCACCGAGCAAGGTCAGTGCGGCGGCTGTCTTGTTGCCGCTACGTAGCACATTGGTTGCCCCCGGATTCCCCGAGCCGAAACTCCTCGGATCTGCCAGTCCCATGGCACGGGAAACAATGAGAGCGAATGGAATCGAGCCAATGAGGTAGGCAAGCAGCAGGAGTAGAATCGGCAGCATTATTGACAGAGCCTTGCGGCTTCATGAATGGATGGGATGGACTTCATATTCATTGAAGGCATGCTGGTCGACGCCAACGTTGGAATATTTCCGCGTGAGCGTAGTGCTCCTCAGCCGCTGGAGATCAACATGACTTTCGGCGTGCCGGACACGGCAGCGCTGCGCGATGATATCGCGGATACGATCGGTTATGACCAGGTGGTCGAGCGGGTGCGGGAGGTGTTGGCGCAGCGCCAGTTCAACCTGCTTGAAACGCTGGGAGAATTCGTGGTGGCGCTGATGTTCGAGGAGTTCAAGGCGCCCTGGGTACGGGTTTCGATTTCAAAGCCTGGCGTGATGAAGGATGTGCGTCGTGTCGGGGTGTATATCGAGCGAGGAAGAAATGGCGAGAGCCTTTCGGGATTGCCGATCCCCATGGGGATGCTGCGCAACTGAATCTTCCGTGTTTGGATGGTGCGAGGATGAAAAAAAGCGGCCGGAAGGCCGCTTTTTTGTATTCCCGAGAGGCTCGATTACTTGGCAATCAAGAGATCTTCGAGATTCTTGCCGGCAGTCAGCTGTTCGCCGACCCACAGCGGCTGACGGCCGCGACCGGTCCAGGTTTGTGCGGGATTGGACGGGTTCGCATATTTCGCTGCCACCTTAGCGCCAGTCTTGCCGCCAGCCTTCTTTGCGCCACGGACCGGTTTTGCTGCGGTACGCGGGGCCTTTCCGATCAGGGATTCGAGAGATACGCCATGCTTGGCGGCAACAGCCTTGAGTTCCTTCAGAACTTTCTCCTTGGCATTGCTGGCACGCTTGGTGATTTCAGCCTTGATGGCTTCTGCGGCCTGGTTGAGTTCCTTTTCGTTGGCTTTGGCGAGCTGGGATTTGGTCAGCAGCATTTGATGTTCCTTTATTTTCCGAATCGAACGGGAGATACTAGGGGTGATCCAGGTTGTTTTATGGCAGCCGGCCAACGGATATACAAGGAGGCCATGCCCTTTGGCCTGTGGATTCTGCCCCACTAATTTAAGAATGGCAAATTCGATTTGCCAAGGAATGTGAAAAGAACGATTTCCGGCGCACGTTGTCGATGTCTCTCTTCAGGCACGTGGATGGTGTGTGGAATGAATCTGCTTCAGGCGTTCCTGCGCCACGTGGGTATATATCTGGGTAGTGGAAATATCTGCATGCCCCAGTAGCAGCTGCAGTGCGCGCAGATCAGCGCCGTGATTGAGCAGATGGGTGGCAAAGGCATGGCGCAGCGTGTGCGGCGAAATTGCATTGCTGGAAATTCCCGCACTGGCAGCGTGGCGTTTAATGATGTGCCAAAACATCTGTCGGGTCATGCTGGAGCCAAATCGGGTAATAAAAACGGCATCGGCCGGTAATCGGAGAAGCTGCGGGCGACTTTCCTGAAGATAGCGTTGAATCCATTCAAGTGCCCATTCGCCAAGGGGGACCAAGCGCTCCTTGCTACCCTTGCCAGTGATGCGGAGCAGGCCGGCATGTAAATCCATTTCATGCATCTGCAGGGATACCAGCTCTGAGACCCGGAGTCCGCTGGCGTAAATGGTTTCCAGCATGGCGCGATCACGTAGACCGAATGTGTCGGCGCAATCCGGCGCTTCCAGCAGGGCTTCCACCTGCGTCTCGCTGAGCGTTTTCGGAAAACGCTCGAGGTTTCCGGGATTCCCCATGTGGAGCATGGGATCCTGTTTGATGTTGTCGTTCTGAAGGTGGTAGCGGAAAAAGCGCCTCAGGCTGGATAGCAGGCGACGCTGACTGGAAGGTTTGTTGATTCTGGAAATACTGGCTAGATAATCGGTCAGTGTTTCCTGGCTGCTCTGGTAAATTGGGTGTGTGGCCGAACGATCGATCAGCCATCGGGAGAATTGTTGCAGATCGCTGCGATAGGCTTCGAGCGAATTCCGGGCAAGGCCATCCCGTAGCCAGATTTCTTCGATGAAGCTGTCGATCTCGATCAGGTGTGATTCGCTGATATTCATGGCAGCGTGGCTTCGCGTGTGAGCAGCCAATGTTTGGTGCTCAGCAGCCAGTCTTCACGACTGTGGGCGAAGCCGCCGACATCGCGCTGACCGACTACGCGATGGCATGGCGTCAGGATGGGGAACGGATTGGAGCCGCAAGCTTGTCCGACCGCACGAGCTGCGCTGTTTAGTGTTTGCGCCAGCTCACCATAGCGTCGTGTCTGGCCCGCGGGGATTGCATCTATGAGCTGCCATACACGACGCTGGAATTGCGTGCCATGAATTTCCAGGGGGATGGTGGGCGTATGGCGAGCGTTTTTCAGCCAGTGCTGTATTTCCTGTGCGAAGCATTTCGCCAGGGCGGATTCCGTCATCACCAGGGGATGCTCGGGTGGCAGGAAAACGATCTCTCTTGCCATCGTTCCGTCGATTGATTCCCGCATGCCAAGGCGGCAGGTAGGCAGGGCGACGATGGCAGTGAATCCGTCGGCAGGGCGGGCACGCATGGATAGGTGCTCCGTGAAGGCATGATGCGGAATGATAGAGCGGGTCGTGACTGGCATGAAAAGGCCGCCGGTCACATAGCGCAATCGGCGGCCAAGATGCTGTCAGGTTCGGACGGGATCCCCCGCCCAGACCCGGCACGCACTATACGACTTTGGTTACAGCTGTTCAAGCCTTGAGAAGGGCCTTATGGCTTTCAACGACGGACTTCTCCGTTGCCGAAGACAATCCATTTCTGCGAGGTCAGCCCCTCCAGACCGACCGGGCCACGAGCGTGGATCTTGTCGGTGGAGATTCCTATTTCCGCGCCAAGTCCGTATTCGAAGCCATCGGCAAAGCGGGTGGAGGCATTGACCATCACAGAAGATGAGTCGACCTCACGCAGGAAGCGCATTGCATGGCTGTGATTCTCGGTGACGATGGCTTCGGTGTGCTGGGAACTGTAGCGGTTGATGTGGTCGATGGCTTCATCCAGCCCGGCGACCACCCTGATGGCGATGATCGGTGCGAGGTATTCCTCGCGCCAATCGGATTCGTCTGCCATGCGGATCAGCTCTTCGGGGATGTTGCCGGCGGCAAGGATTTCGAGGCTTTCCGGGCAGCAGCGCAGTTCCACCCCCTTGGCCGCCAGCAGGGCGCCTACCTGTGGCAGCAGTTCGTTTGCGCGTGCGCGTGCCACCAGTAGCGATTCCGCCGTGTTGCAGGTGCCATAGCGTTGGGTCTTGCTGTTCTCCACGATTGGCAGCGCTTTCTGGATGTCTGCCGCGTCATCCAGATAAACATGGCAGTTACCGTCGAGGTGTTTGATCACAGGCACTCGGGCTTCCTGGCTGATACGTGCGATCAGGCCTTTGCCGCCGCGCGGCACGATCACGTCCACAAATTCCGGCATGGTGATCAGAGCGCCAACGGCTGCGCGGTCCGTGGTTTCCACAACTTGCACCCCGGCTGCAGGAAGGCCTGCATGCTCGAGGCCTTCACGCACACAGGCGGCAATGGCCTGGTTGCAGTGCAGTGCTTCCTTACCGCCTCGCAGGATCGCCGCATTGCCGCTCTTGATGCAGAGACCGGCCGCATCCGCCGTCACGTTCGGTCGTGCTTCGTAGATGATGCCAACGACGCCGAGTGGCACGCGCATGTGGCCGACCTGGATCCCCGAGGGGCGGCGTTTGACGTCGCTGATTTCGCCGACGGGGTCGGGCAGGGCTGCGATCTGCTCAAGCCCGGTCGCCATGGATTCTATGCCTTTGGCTGTCAGGGTCAGGCGATCAAGCAAGGCGGGTTCCAGACCGTCGGCCCGGGCCTGGTCGAGATCGCGGGCATTGGCTGCAAGCAGTTCCTCCGCACGGGAGCGAATCCTGGTCGCGATGGCGTTCAGTGCGTCATTCTTGGCTGCGGTGGAGGCTGCGGCCATTTGGCGAGAGGCTTGGCGCGCCCCTTGCCCGAGCGCCTGCATGTAATGAGTGATGTCCATGGGGGAACACAAAAACGTCAGATGGGGAGATCGGCATTAGAGCATCCCGCCGTCGCTTTGTGCCACGCTTGACCGGGCCAGACCCCACGGTCACACTCGCGCCCCCATGCCGAATCCCCGCTTTTCCTACCCCGCCGCCGAATCCTTGTGGCGGGATCCTGGTTTCCTGCGCCTTTTCGCCGCCAGTACGCTTTCAGCCTTCGGTACCGCCATCTCCCTGATGGCCTTGCCGCTCACCGCGATCAATCTGCTGCACGCCAGCGCAACCGAGATGGGCATCCTGGTCGCTTGCGAGCTATTGCCGTTCATCACCATCGGGCTGCCCGCCGGTGTCTGGATCGATCGCTCCAACAAGCAGCGCCTGGCGGTGCTGTTCAATTTCGTTGCGGCAGGCGGCCTGGCATTGGTTCCGCTGGGGCATGAGGCGGGTTTCCTGTCGATGGGACTGCTGTATCTGGTGGGGTTCGTGGTTTCCACCACCGAGGCCGTGGGTGGTTCGGCCACGCAGGTAATGACGACCTTGCTGGTCGGACGCGAACGTCTGGTCGATGCGAATGCCCGCCTGTCCGCGGCCAGTTCGGTGGCGCAAGTGTGTGGCCCGGCGCTGGCGGCATTGCTAATCGCGCTCATGGGAGCCCCTCTGGCGGTGAGTCTGAATGTCCTCAGTTTCGTGCTGGCAGGTTTTCTTGTAGGCAGCATCCGTTTGCATGAACGGGTGGAGTCGCATCCGGGGGCTTCCGTGCTCGCGCAGGTGCGCGAGGGGCTGTTGCTGGTGTGGCATACGCCGATGTTGCGCGGGCTGGTGGGAGTGGTCGCGATGTGGATCATCCTGTCGGATGGCTTCAAAGCTTTATATGTCCTGCATGCAGCACGTAATCTCGGACTGGGTGAAGCAAGCATCGGCTTGATCAATACCCTGGGAGCACTGGGAGGCTTGCTTGGGGCTCCGTTGGCACGGACGTTGGCTGCACGCCATGGCATGCGCAGCACGCTGGTGGTGGGCGTGATGCTGGCTGGACTGGGTTATCTGCTCTATGCGTGGCCTCGTGCAGATTGGCCTCACGCGGCGCTTGCCGCTGCTGCCGCACTGTTCGTGTTCAGCATCGGCAGTACGCTTTATGTTGTCAATTACCTGAGTCTGCGCCTGGCCGTGACGCCTAATGGTCTGTTGGGGAGGATGGTGACTTCGATGCGTTTCGTGACCATCCTGCCAGGCCCTATTGGCACGATCCTGCTTGGCAGGATGGCGGACGCCTGGGGATTGCAGACTACGTTCCTGATGATCGAGCTGTCATGCCTGATCGTAGGGATACTGGCGGCGCGTTATCTTCCTGCTGAAAATGCTTTGTAGATAAGCTGAGTTTGTTGTCTGACTTATAGAATTTCGGAATACCGTTTCTGTAAGTAGGTGGTTACCCTAATTCTTTGATTAATAGAAACTAAATGGAAATTTCCCGTGTGGCTGCCTCTCAGCTTGACAACATTGGTGACATGTAAGGCAAAATGTTCTAACAATCGATTGGAATGAGGCGGAGATGAGTCAGACGGATGCTGAACGCAAGGTAAGGCATGGCAGTGGCAACCGGGTTGATGCCGTCTACAACGGGATCGTCGAGGCGATGTCCAGTGGCGAGTTCCCAGAGAGTGGGCGTCTGCCTACCGAAACCGAGCTGGCCGAACGTTATGGTGTTTCCCGTCCGACAGTGCGCGAAGCCTTGTCACGCTTGCGTCTGGATGGGCTGATTGCATCCCGGCGAGGATCCGGCAGCTTCGTATTGCGTCGCCCGGATCGCAACATCAAACGCTTTGCGCCCATCGAAAGCATTGCCGACGTACAGCGTTGTTTTGCCTTTCGTGTCGCGCTCGAATCCACCGGTGCGGGGTTGGTCGCCGATCTGCGTACGCCGCGCGATCTAGATGAGATCCAGCGTTGTTTCGAGCAGATGGAGCGAGCCCGCTGCGAGGATGACAACGAAAGCTTCGTGGAAGGCGACCTGCAGTTTCACCTTGCGGTGGCACGTGCCTCGCAGAATGTTTTCTTCGTGACCGCGCTGGACATGATCGTCGAGCAGATGCGTGTGGGCATGAAGTTGGCACTGAACTTATCGCTGGAGCGTGAGCGCGTCTGGCGCGAAATGGTACAGATCGAACACAAGGAAATCCTCACGGCGATCGAGAAAGGCTGGATGCATCGGAAGGCATGCGCTTTCATCTGGGCAACGCCCGGCGTCGTCTGTTCGAGGGCCCCGGTCAGAAGAGCGGTTGAATCGTCAGCTGCCCTTTTGGATGGCGAGCGGGCTGCATGAAAAGTAAACGCGGCATGCTTGTTCGCTGCCTGGAGGCCGAAAGGCTTCCAGGATGTGTGCTGGTCGTTGTCAGGCAGTAGATCCCGTTGCGTCTGGCCTTGATCAGGTTTGTATGCTTTTTCGCTACACTCGAGGAGACACACGATGATGCGAGTATCAAAACTGGCAGCAATCCTGGCAGCCGCAGTGTTCGCATCCACCCCTGTCGTTGCGCAGGAACTCAAAGCCGCCGATGTTCACCCCGAGGGGTATCCGAATGTCGTTGCCATGCAAAACCTTGGCAAGAAGCTGGAGGCGTCAACCAAGGGGCGCATGAAGCTGAAGATGTTCCCGAATGCTGTACTCGGTGACGAAAAGTCCGTCATTGAGCAGGCCCAGGCTGGCGGCATCGACATCATCCGTATTTCGCTTGGCCCGATAGGGCCGGTGGTTCCGGATGTCAATGTCTTTAATATGCCATTCGTGTTTCGCGATGAAGCGCATATGCGCAAGATCATCGACGGTCCGATCGGTCAGGAGCTTTTGGACAAGATCACAGCCAGCTCCGCTGGTCTGGTGGGGCTCGGCTGGATGGATGGCGGCACGCGTAACCTCTATACCAAGAAACCCATCCGCAGGCCGGCTGATCTGGCGGGCCAGAAGATCCGCATGATCGGCAATCCGTTGTTCATCGAAACCATGAACGCCATGGGCGGCTCTGGAATCTCGATAGGCTTCGGTGAGCTGTTCAGCGCACTGCAGACCGGTGTGGTCGATGGCGCCGAGAACAATGAGCCGACCTACGTTACGCAGAACCACCATACGTTGGCCAAGTTCTACGACCTCACCGGTCACCTGATCCTGCCTGAAATCTTCGTGTATTCGAAGGTGAAGTGGAATCGCCTATCCAAGGAAGACCAGGATCTGATCAAGAAGCTGTCGCGTGAGGCGCAGCTCGAGCAGCGTGCCTTGTGGGACAAGAAGGTGGCCGATTCACGCGCCCAGATGAAGAAGGATGGCGTGACGGTGATCGCTGATGTCGACAAGGAAGCTTTCTTCAAGGCAACACAGCCTGTTCGCGACAAGTACGGCAAAGACTATGCCGGCTTGATCAAACGCATCCAGGACGTGAAGTAACTGCCAGAAAAACTGGCGGGCGCGTTCGCGTGCCCGCTTTTTTTTCGCCGGACAGCCCCAAGACAAAGAATGTCCCCTTTTTGGGCTGCGCTGTCGCGTCAGCGATCGGTGCAGGGGCTTGTTTGCCTGAAAGAAAGGAAGCACACGATGAAGAACGCGTATCTGAAGGTGATGGATGGGGTCTATTGGGCCTGCATCTGGATCGCCGGCCTTTCGCTGGTCACGATGACCGTGGTCATTCCTATTCAGGTCGTCGCACGTAAGTTTCTGCATACCGGGCTGTCCTGGCCGGAGCCGCTGGCGCTGATGTGCATGATCATCTTCACCTTTGTCGGTGCTGCCGCAGCGTACCGTGCGGGAGCCCACATTGCGGTGAACATGGTCACCGACCGTTTGCCGCCCAGGCTGCAGTCCATCTGCGCCCGTGCCGTCGATATGCTGATGACGTTGTTGGTCGTATTCGTCATCTGGTACGGAACGGACCGCGTGCTGTTTTTCATGAAGACAGGCCAGACGCTGGCAGATTTCACTTCCATTCAGGTGAGCTGGACCTATCTGCCCTTGCCCTTGGGGTCGGCGGCGACCCTGTTGTTCATCATCGAGGCGGTGTTGTTTGGCAGCCAGGCCAGACGGCCCATCGTGATGATCGGTAGCCATGGCGGTGGCGTGGAGCCACAGCCCGACGCCCAGCACTAAGCCTCAGGAGCAAGCAATCATGGATGCATTCGTTATTCTCGTGACCTTCTTCGCGCTGCTGGTGGTGGGCGTTCCCGTGGCGTATTCGCTGGGGCTGACCGCGATGGTTGGCGGCATCTACGTGGCAGGGGGCGATCTGTCTCTGATGACCACCGTCATGCTGCGCATCGGTGACAGCGTCAACAAGTTCACTCTGTTGGCCATCCCGTTTTTCGTGCTTGCCGGTGCGATCATGGCGGAAGGCGGTATCGCCACGCGGCTGATCAATTTTGCTTCGATCTTCGTAGGTTTCATCCGCGGGGGGCTATCGCTGGTCAACATCCTGGCGTCCACGTTGTTCGGCGCCATTTCGGGGTCCTCGGTGGCGGATACCGCTTCCGTAGGCTCGGTGATGATTCCGCAGATGGAAAAGCGTGGCTATCCGCGTGACTACGCTGCTGCCGTGACCGCGTCAGGTTCCGTGCAGGCCATCCTGACGCCGCCCAGCCACAATTCGGTGATCTATTCGCTGGCGGCCGGCGGGACGGTCAGCATCGGTGCGCTGTTCGTCGCCGGGATACTGCCAGGGCTGACGCTCAGTTTCGTGCTGGGGCTGCTGTGCATCTGGTTCGCCAAGCGGCGAGGGTATCCGAAGGGCGAGCCGATTCCAGTCAAGAAGGCCTTGTGGATCATGGCCGATGCGTTGCCCGGGCTGTTTACGGTGGTCATCATCATGGGAGGCATCCTGAGCGGCTGGTTCACTGCCACCGAGTCGGCTGCCATTGCCTGCGTGTATTGCTTTCTGGTCACGATGTTTTATTACCGGGACTACAAGTGGAGGCAATTGCCGATTCTGGTACACCGTACGGTGAAGACCGTGACCATCGTGATGATCCTGATCGGTTTTGCCGGGGCTTTCGGCCACATCCTGACCATGCTGGATCTGCCACGCCAGATCTCGAGCTTCTTCACCAGCATCTCGGACAACCGGTACGCCATCCTGATGACGATCAACGTGCTGTTGTTGCTGTTGGGCACGCTGATGGACATGGCGCCGTTGATCCTAATCCTTACGCCCATCTTGTTGCCTGTGGTGGTCGAGCTGGGAGTGCACCCGGTGCATTTCGGCATGATCATGCTGGTGAATCTGGGGATGGGGTTGATCACGCCGCCGGTGGGCTCGGTGCTGTTCGTGGCCAGCGCGGTGTCGGGGCTGAAGATCGAGGCCGTCGTGAAGGCCATGCTGCCGTTTTTCGCGATCCTGTTCTCCGTGCTGATGCTGGTGACCTACGTTCCGGCCCTGTCACTGTGATTGCCGCGTGCGGTGGGGCAACTCAACAATCCTCCGGTGGCAGTAGCCGATGTGGCGACGACCAGGATCAATACGGCTGTCTTCATCGATGCGCTAGCCAACGATACGGACAAGGAGGGGGATCCGCTCTCTTTCCGCAATGTGACGATCGCTGATGAGAAGCAGGGAGAGGTCGCGCAGGACTACATGGATGACAAGTTCGTCATCAAATACACGCCGGCACCCGGTTTTACCGGTACTGCGATCATCCACTACGTGGTGGCGGATGCGCGTGGCGATACGGATTCGTCCTACGTGACAGTGACCGTGACGCCCTGAGCGTTTCATCGGAGTCTAATTTTCCCTGGAAACGAGACAAGCCCCAGCATTGGCCGACAGCAAAACGCCCCGCAAGCGGGGCGTTTTCTTGTGCAGTGGTCGAGGCTGGTGAACCTCGCCTCTACTAGGGCGTGTTCACAGTAGCCAGATATAGGCGCATGCGAGATGCAAGAAGGCGC